>NZ_ABIC01000032.1 GCF_000172075.1 Shewanella benthica KT99 | reverse complement strand
AGCACTTAAAGGTCATCATTCTGTCTACAGGGTGAATTAGAAGCTTGGTGGCACAAGTGCCAGCGTGAAGGTTTTACAGCCGATAATTTTGATGAACATACGACAATAGACAGCGGTCACGGACGAATTGAAACAAGACGTTGTCAGCAAGTGCTGGTTAATAAAAGTTGGTTAAATAATAAATATCAGTGGGTTGGCTTAAAAAGCATTATCAAAGTGACATCAGACGTACATGAAAAAACGACAGGTAAAGAGACCACTGAAACACGTTGGTACATTAGCTCATTAGATTTAAATGCAGAGCAGGCGTTATCTTCTGTGCGAAATCACTGGCAAGTAGAAAGTATGCATTGGGTGTTAGATATGACATTCAGAGAAGATGAATCACGGATCCGTAAAGGCCGAGGTCCGCTTGCTTTTAATGTGATGAGAAAAATAGCAATGACTGTGTTCAAGCAAGACCAGACAAAACGCGCGAGTATAGTGGCTAAAAAGAAGATGGCAGGGTTGGACGACGAGTATCGCTCAACCCTGTTAGAGTCAGGGATTAAAATGCGCTAGCCGTGTGTTGGTTATCATTACTCTCATGAAACTCTATCTCGATTTCAGTGAAATGTGAGACGATTTCAGAGACGTCATCGGCTAGCTCATCCATGACGATGTCAAAATCTTCTCCGTGTTGCTCGAAATAGGCTTCGGGCTCCATGGTTTTAGCTTCCATTACACGGCTCATTTTTTCAATTTTTAAGATTGTTTTAGGGTCGAGTTTATTTTCAACTCTGAGGTCAAAACCTAAGTGCTGCCTGCGTGCAATTCTGTTCAGTAAATGACGGTATTCAATGCTAGCAGGCCACTACAGGCTAATGCGAACACGATATTGTTAAGTTGCATATTCAGTCCTTGTTCTACCCATAGGGTAATGATTTATTGACGTTTGTTTGCATTGGTAAGTTAGAGGTGGCTAATGGTGGCACTATTTTTCTCGATGAGTTCGAGAAAAACTATTTAGAACAGGCCATGAACAAACATCAAGGCAACCGCACTAAGGCGGCTAAATTTTTAGGATTAAGCCATAAGGCTTTTTTGTATCGATTAGAAAAGTACCAACTGGTGTAAGCCATTTTCTACTCAAGCTAGCCGGCAAAACTACAGAGAGTGGCAGTTAGGGATATCCTATGCTGTATTCGAAACAGAAAGCTTAAATGACGCCAGAGACTATGATGGCAGCGACAGAAATAAACAATATGCCAGTGACTAGATTAATGACCGGGCGAGCTCTCTTTACTTTCAATTGAATAAGAGGTTTAGATAAGACTAAGGCAATAAATATAAACCAGATTAACGATAAGGTCAGTATGATGAACACGGCGGCCAGCTTAGTGATAAAGTTGATATCAGGCGTGATCATGGCGGAAAACAAGGTGATAAAGAACACCATAGCTTTTGGATTTAATAGGTTAGTGTACAGTCCCTGGAAAAAACCTTGCTTGATAGACAATCCAAGATGACTCACATTATCCAGATCTTGTGAACTTACTTTGTTGCGCCACTGGGAGAGAGTGCCTCGAATAGCGCCTATGCCCATCCAGCCAAGATAACTCGCCCCTATTAATTGTACGGCGACAAAGACCAGGTCTGAGCTCTTGATGAGTAAACTCACCCCGGTGACACCGAATAAACTGTGCAGCAAGATGGCCACGGATATTCCCACCGCCGAGGCGATAGCCGTAGCCCGACTCTCTTGGCTAGCCATCTTTACCACTAAGGCGAAGTCCGGCCCCGGGCTTACCAAGGCGACAGAGTGAATAATGGCAAGAGAGATAAGAAGTTGCAGTTCCATATTGAGATCCGATTTTATAACTTGTCCCAATAATGGGGGATTAAGAACGAGAGGTATTGTAAATTATTGCAGGCGTGTAGAGAATAGGGCGTGACTCAGATAACGCGCCTCTGGAAATGAGAGGGCGTAACCAGAAAGGCTTGCTTAAAGGCTTTGTTGAGATGGCTTTGATCGAAAAAACCGACCCGCAGGGCGATATCTATCACAGCTTCACCTTTTGCCAGGGCTTTCTTGGCGTATTCCAATCGTACGCGTTTCAAATAGGCGTGTGGTGTCATGCCTGTGGCAGCTTTAAATTGACGCAAAAACTGAAATTTACTCAAGCCCACGGAAGCGGCTAAATCTTCGAGCTGAAATGCATAGTGCATCTCGTCATGAAATTGAGTTTTAATATCTGTGACTTGTTGAAATGAAAGTGAATGCTGCTGATGACTCGTTGGTTTTACTGCGCCGTAACGCTCGAAAAGCTCCGTGGTGAAAGCCATCAAGCTGGTTTCTATCTGTAACCGGGCTTGTGTAGCATGGGGGCTGGTTAGATTTTTATGCAGATGTAAAAAGGCCTGATGGAGATCCGGAGCCCAGGAGAGAGGAGAGGCAAAAAACTGTTCTTTGATATTAAGCTCAGTGGTGATTTGATTGACATAAGAGATGGGAATGGACATAACATTGGCTTGGTAACCTCGGGCCTCAACGCTTTGGCCATTATGAGCCTCATCGGGGTTTAGGGTCGAGATGCATCCCTTGCCTAAATGGTAACTTTTGCCCTTGTGCTGATATTTTTGACCGCCCTGAGTCACGACCCCTATGTGGTAATCGAGATGAACATGTTGAGCAAACTCAAACTGGCGGAAGCTGGCGGTACTCAGCTCCATCTCAGGCACTATGGGATTACGCCAATATTCAATTTTCTCTTCAGTCACTTCTCTTCGCCACTCTTTTTTAGCCATTGTTCATCAATAAACGGCTGCTTGTCGCTGCTTTTATATTATATTAGCTGCTGGTCATTCATCTAGGCTAGTAAAAAATTGCATGAACCAAATATGTTTTAGTATAATACTGTATTAATCAGTGTTTTGACTCATAATATCAAACTCATCTGCTATACATTTATTCGATTGGAGCTCAGATTGTGAAGGGACAGATTTTACGTGAAATGAAGGTTCAAGTCGCAATAGAGCCAGAATATGAAGTACAAAGACGCGTTGCTTTCATCAAATTGAAACTCAAAGAGTCTCACTGTCAGAGCTTAGTGCTTGGGATCAGTGGTGGGGTCGACTCATCACTCGCGGGGCGTTTATGTCAGCTTGCAGTCGATGAGTTAAACCATGAAGCAGAAAACAGTGTTTATCAGTTTATTGCCGTGCGTCTTCCTTACAATATTCAGCAAGATGAAGATGAGGCTCAATTGGCCTGTCAGTTCATCTCTCCTTCCAAACAAGTTACCGTCAACATAGATGAAGGCGTCGTCGGCATTCACACTAATACGTTAGCCGGCCTTGAAGCAGCAGGGATAGAGCTTAGTGATGAGAGCAAGGTCGATTTTGTTAAGGGCAATGTAAAGGCGAGAATGCGTATGGTCGCACAGTATGAAATTGCCGGCTTAACGGGTGGACTGGTGGTCGGTACCGATCATAGCGCCGAGAATATCACCGGGTTTTACACTAAGTGGGGCGATGGAGCTTGCGATTTAGCGCCACTATTTGGCCTGAATAAGCGTCAGGTACGTAAGCTCGCCGCTTTCTTAGGGGCGCCTGAAATATTAGTGAACAAAGCACCAACGGCAGATCTTGAAGATGATAAACCTCAACTCGAGGACGAAGTTGCACTGGGCTTGAGCTACGATCAGATAGATGATTTCCTGGAAGGCAAGTCAGTTGATAGGATCGTGGACGATAGACTGGTTGGGATCTATAAGGCGACGCAGCATAAGCGCAAGCCTATTCCGACTATCTATGACTAAATGAAATTGTCTGCAGGGCTCAATTAAAGGCGCGAACGCGCCTTTTTTATGGGCATTTTTTATATTTATTCATAAGCTATTTTATTCACTCAGATAAGGTTTTAACTGTTCAATCAGGCTATTGGGAAATTGGCGATAGTCCAGATAAGGTGAGATGAACACCCCCAAGCCATTTGCATGGAGTCTGTCTTGCTCATCCAGGCTGTTAAATAACGTGTTAGCGCTATTGATGTTTAATTTAGCAGCCGATACGGCGCCGACGATGATATGTCGCACTGCGGTTGATGACAGGTTTGATGCCCCTATCAATATTTGCTCATTGTGTTTGAGTAACTGAGTATCCCGATAGTTTTTCCAATCGGTATCCGGGGCAGACAATTTGGCCATGATGGTTAATATTTTGCGCCAATGATTGCCATTAAGCACGATGAGTGTGCTCAAGGCGTCTTCTTGGCGATATCTCCACCCTTGGGGCAAGGTAGGGGCGTTTGGAAGGTAATAGCAGGTCTTAGCTTTGGCATTGCCGATAAGCAGAGTCGATACGGGTTTGGACATTATCTGGTTAGCCATGTTTTCGGGTGTGAGTATTGGTGGATTTTACCTAGTTAATGCGTGTAAGTTAACCTAGTTAAATGAAATTTCAATTTAAACAGTAACTTTTAGTGCTATTGATGCGGCTTGCTTGTGTCGAGGCATGTTGCCTTGCCATTGCCCATATCTTATTTCCAGAATAGATCAGTTTATCTAAGGATTAAAAGATTTAAGCTGTAATGATATTTGGCCGGATTTAGCTGTATTAGCTTAGGATTAGGCGTATTCACTTAGGGGATTACACTGTCACCAGCTTATCGGATGATCTCGGCATAGAGATGATGACTTTATCTCTACCCTGGTTTTTAGCCTGATACAAGTTAAGATCGGCTAGTTTAAACCAGGCATCTAACTCGGTACTGTATTTAGCATTATTCACTAGGGCACCTATGCTTACTGTCATGGTTATCAGACGTTTATCATTAGGGTTTTCGATGGCTAACCCTTTAACTTTTTTTCTAAACTCGTTGAGGTGATCTTCAATCATTAGCACATTACAAAAGGGTAAGATGAGCAAAAACTCTTCACCACCATAACGTGCGATGACATCGGTATCGCGCTTAAAGTATTTTTTCATCTCTTTTGATAAAACCCGCAGGCATTCATCACCGCCCTGATGACCATAAGTATCATTGATTAATTTGAAATTATCGATATCTAAGATCCCAAGAGCCATCACTTCATCACAACGTTGACAAAAATCTTGTGTTGTTCTGAATTTTACTTCGGCATAGCGACGATTATACAAGGAAGTCAATTCATCTTTTTCGACTAATATCTGCAGTTTAGCATTGGCTTTTTGCAGTTCAAAAGTGCGGATCGCGACCTTCTCTTCAAGTTCTAACTGGTAAGAAATTAGCTCTTGTTTACTCTTTTTAATGCTTTGGTACAAATTGAGAAACTCAATAGGTGAATCTTCGCTGATATGATAATCGGCAGCTTTACTGTGTCCATATTCGGCAAATTTATTGGCAATGACGCCAAGTGGCTGAGTCAAGCGGATACTCAGGACTCGAGTCATTAAGACGGTAATTATGATGGATAAGATAAGTACAGCGAATGTAGTAAGATACTGAGACTCTAGTAATTTTAACAGCGGAGAAAAGGGTTTAACCACATAGAGTTTCCACTGGTTATCTAGCGTGTAGCTATCATAGATAAATTCGGGATTTGGATTATCGATATCGCGCAAGTTGATCATAGACAGACTCGTCTTATAGTTTTTGCCACTCTCAGCCCATTTAAACTCGGACAATGGCACAAGACTTAACGCTTTGGATGCGTATATGACCCTGCCAGCTTCATCGATGAGGATCATTAATTGATCTTGGTAGACCTCATTGGTCTGCTCAATTTGAGCAAAGGTGGTTAAATCTAATGAACCTTCGATGATCCCAGTGGGCTGGTTAGGTTTATTGCTGTGGTAGAAGGGCGCGCTAATGGCGACGATGGGGTCGGTGCCGAACCCTCGTTCTAAAAATACCGGTGAAATGTAGGTACTTTGATTGAAAAATGCTTCCTGAAAGTAGTGACGGTCTTCGACACTGAGCTCTTTGTTGAGTACCTTCTCTATGCCTAATGCCGCTATGGGGCTCGCCGCTATGATACGCGCATCGGCGTTGGTTACCAGCATGGTGGCAAATCCAGGGTAACTCTGATGCAACTTGACCAGTTTGCTTTGCCAGCCAGAGATATTCTCTGTGCCTGACAAACTCAGCCATCTAGATGCGTTATCTATCGCTCGCTCATGTGTCTCGAGGAACATCTCAGTCGCCAGTCCTAAATGGGTTACTGAGTCATGTAAGTTACGCTGCAAACTCTTCTGCTGCTTGGTAATCACTTGATGATTGAATATCAGTGCCGAGCCCAGCAGTGAGATGGTCAGTACTAAGGAAAAACCGTAAGTGAGTTGAGCATTGAAGCTGCGTCTTCTCTTGTCTTTCATCTTACCTTCGAGGTGCCATAACTCCGAGATGATTATGACAGCCAGAGACCCAACTGCGGCGCAGATTAAACCATTAATCCCTTGTTTTAATGTGATAAATGAGAGGTGGCTTTCAGGCAGTGTTGAGAAAATACTGGCATAGAGTACAAATAATGGCATACCTAATAACAGCCAATATCCAATATCTGCATATAAAGAATAGATGTCTTTTCTGCGGGCGAAGCCCAACCAGATGGCCTCCAGACAGAAGATGATAAAGACATGGGGACTAGACCAGGAGATAAATAATCCGATTGAGCAGAGCAGGGCGGTGAACAGTGCGTACCAAGGGCCTAACAAGATGGCAACGATGACAAAAACACCGTTGCCTAAGATAAGCTGAACATTGCCAAACAGGGGAATGGGGTACAGGTTCGCTATGAGGCCAAATAAGCCTAAAAAGAGGGAGAACTTGAAATGCTGACGATTAATCTGGAACATTAAAGCCTTATATTTTTTTATCTCGTGGCTATGTATAGATGCTAGCGCCTTATAGGTCGATTCTCAACACATATGTAACAAAAGAATCACTGTTTGTTGAGTATTTGTGCGGAATGGTAAGTTCCGAGTTAATCAATTAACATATCTTTAAAGTCGGCATAGGTTTGGCCATCTTATTATCTTTTATTGTCTATGGGATCACTAAAGACTTACGCTTACAAAAGCAGTTAAAAATTGAGAGAAAGAATAAGACTGAAGCTGAAGAATTACGGAAGTAATGGATCAGTATTGCTGGTTTGCGGGGGTATTGATTTTTGACTCTAGCTCAATAATGTCCTTAGATATTGAACCTTGTTGTGAAGCAAGAAGACCTGTTATTTGGCTCCCAATAACAGGTGTTCTATTTATAGCAATCGGTATTACTTATTTAGCCCATTAAGCTTTAGAGTCAGAGCGGCTCATGAATTTCTGTTCGACCGTGTTGATCTTAATCTTCTCACCATTGGCAATATATTCAGGGACCTGTACCGTCAGCCCGGTAGATAGAGTCGCTGGCTTAGTGCGGGCACTGGCCGAAGCTCCCTTGATTGAAGGGTCTGTTTCGACTATGACTAGATCGACATGGGAAGGCAGTTCAATGGCAACGGGTGAACCATCGACAGTAAGTACATGTAAGCCTTGAGTGTCTTCAGTGATATAGAGTAACTCTTCGGCGATGGTGTCTTTGTTGAAATGGTAAGGGGTGTAATCTTCTACGTCCATGAAGACATACTCGTCACCATCGATATAAGAGAAAGTCACATCGTGGTGGCTGAGATCCGCAAGGCTTATCATATCATCAGCCTTGAAGGTATGATCTAGTTTAGACCCAGAGGAAACATCGTACATGCGCATGCGATATAAGCTGCCTCCCGAACGTCCCTGCGGCACTGAACGTTCAATATCTCTGATGAGATAAACATTATTGTTGAATTCGACAGCAGTATTCTTTTTAACGTCGCTTGCCTTCGGCATGAGTAACATCTCGATAAGTAATTTTGTCAGTAAAATATCATGGTCTAAGGCTTATACCAATTCGTTATGCATAAAATTACGCTTTTATAGGACTTATGCCTCCCTCTGCTGACACCTGTCACAATATTTATCGTATCGGCATATTATCAAACGTCAGATAGCAAAAATCCAGATTCATTGCTGAGTCTGGATTTTTCAATGTGGTCGGGATAGCAGGATTTGAACCTGCGATCTCTTGTCCCCCAGACAAGCGCCTTACCGAACTAGGCCATATCCCGAGATTTTCTTAGAATCTAAACTATGCCTAAGAACACCTAAACATCTTTTTCAAGGGGGTCTTTAGGTGAGGCAGAACTTTAGCAAGTCACTTAAGATTCTGCAAGCAATTAGTCACCACACTCGATCTAATTGCTTAGTTTGTAAGCTTTTTAGCCAGTAATCACCCAATTAACACCAATTACGGGTTCAAAGATATACCGATAAACAGTACGGGCTATTTATATTTATATTTTAATTGTTATACATCCTACGGCCTTCACGCATCACTTCAATGAGCTCAGGAGTACTCAATTTTTTGCGCAGGCGATGCTGGTAATTTACATCATAGATGCGGTACTTACCGTGTCTGTCGATCACCGTAATTTCAGATTTTTGATAGATACCAAATATACGATTATCGCCGACATATACCCAAGACTCTGCATCGGGCTGCAACAGGCTTCGACCCGCACTGTAATCGGTCGCCGGATTCGTGCAGCCAAGTACTTGAGTCATTAAGGTGGGGGCGATGCCATAGTGGCTGGTACGATAATTTACGTCTTTGGCCGGTGATAGTGGCCAGTGGATCACTAAGGGAACCTGAACATTGGCAGGAGAGAGGTTACCTCTAGCCTCATGCAAACTACTGGTGAACAATTTACCGCTGACCCCAGTGATGATGACCAAGGTATCTGTGGGCAAATCAGTGACGATGCTTTCAATTTGTTGATCGATAAAATTCAATGACTGACGATATTGATTGAACAAGACTCGTTGGGCGGGTGTTAATTTTTGCTCAGACTGGATCATTTCAATACCCAAAAATCCAATGGGGGTATCGTAGCTGTCAGGGGCACTGAGGTTGATTAGACCAAACCAAGGACTTTTCTGTGCCTGTTGCCAACTTTGGAATCCAGCAACATTCTCAATATCTTGAGCCGCATCGCTACTGTTGGGTGGCGAAATTATTTGCTCAAAATCATCATAGATGGCTTGAGGTATTTGACTGGTATGCAAGCCTGAGAATAAGCCCAACTGGTAGCCATGTTGCTTCAATATTTGAGTCAGTAGTGGCGGTGTCTGTGACAATCCACTGGAGTTGATATAGCTGCCTTGAAGTCCATAAAGAATGGCGAACATGCCGCTGTTGAATTGATTCCCGCCACTGATGTGGTGAAGGAACTGCTGATGGTTATGACCATACTGACTGAAGAAGGGCATGGTCTTACTAGTGACCATGTCAGCTCTAAAACTATCTATGGTTAATAACAAAATATTAGGCTGCACTTCATCAGTTTTAGTGCATTGCAGTGGACGTTTGGGATAATTCAAACTGCTTCTCAGGGACGAGCTTACTTTAGGCTGCGTGGAACTATCTATGCCGTGGCTTTCCATAAATGAACGGGCCGTGGCAGGATAGGAGAGCGGGTAAGCATCATCGAGACGAGTGATCTCTGTGATATCTGCAGCATCGGCCCAGATATGGATCAGATGACTGCTGATAAAGCACACACCCACGAAAGCGACGACTTTATTACCACGACGTACCTTGTGGATTTGTTCGATCCTTTTCCAGAGGAAATTTGCCGCAATGAGCTCAATGGCTAAAATTCCTAAAGGGGTAATGATATAGGAGGTACTACGAAGCAGGGTATTGAGATCGGCCCATGCGAGATCGAACACAAATGGACTCAGGTGCAGACCGTAATCATCATAAATGATGGTGTCATAGAGTAAAATGCAGAGACTTAAGGTGGCAATGCTTGCTGCATAGCCACGTAAAATTTTGGAATAGGGCAGCAGTAAGGTGACGGGGAAAACCAGCACTAAATAAACGATAAAGGCCAAAAAACTAAAGTGACCTATGGTACTGATGGCCAGATAACCCCAGCCAACCCAAGTCTCAGGATGACCTACCGTATCGAGATAGCGGAAGCCCACAATCATGGCAAGAAAGCCATTGAAGAAGGCAAACCAATGTCCCCAAGTTACCAAGCGTGATACGCGATCACGCCCCATTTCCTTTTTACGCTCGACCATGTGGCTCCGCTTACTGTTTAAATGCTTATTTTATTTGATACTAAAGTATCTTAAGTGTTTTTTTACGACTTTAGCTAGTTTTTAATGCACGACGGCATAAATTAGCTTTTAATAGACTTAGCTAGGGCTTTTGAAAACTGCTCGGCTACCTGGTCTCTGGATTCCTGAGGTACTTTACGCGCCAGCAGATCTGTCACACAGTTACCCAATACCATGAGTCTTAAGTCAGTCGGAGCTTGATGCTTATCCATCACAGCACTGATTTCAGCAATAAGAGATTCAACTTGAGTGTTTGAATATTTTGATTGTATAGCCATAGTAAAAAAGTGTTTCGGTTACCGAGATATTTGGCGCTCATGATAACCGAAATTCAGCCTAAGCACGATATCATTGCACTGCTTAGTCTGATTTTGATATCAATATTCACTTCTACTTGTGTAAAAATGGCTAATGACTCTTTTGCCGAGGAGTAGCAGGTGAGTTCTACTCATCTTATTCTTGAAGCTGGATTTCAATTGGGGCAATATAGACTCATTAAAATTGACCCGAAAATGAGGTTCTGTTTAAGCGGAACTAGTCGCATGACCAGTGACCTTACTATTGGAGACATCACATCTTTAACCATTATTTTTATCGAGACCTATGAGCATAAACGTCGAACAAGCCATCATCCATGCCATTATTCAAGACAGTGACGGACAGCTAAGCTGTCGATTGCGTTCCCAACCTTTATTGAACGGCGAAGCCGTTGAAGTCATGTTGGATGAATTACATCAAACATACACCACAAAGGCGGGCAAAGGTTTTGGATATTTCGGTATTTCAGGTGAAGATGGCGAGGCTAACCCTAATTTTATGCAGGCGTTAACCGACTACCGTAATGGTGAACTTGGCTTCGTCGAATTTTCCGGTTTAGCGGGTAAGTTATTACAAGAAGAGTTGTCCAAATACAATTTCAGTCAAGGTGGTTACTTACTTCTGGCTTGTTATACTCATATGACCAGTGACTACCTGTATGTTTCTTTGCTTAATGCTAAGTCATCGATGACCGTGCTCGATGATATGGAACTGTCGCAAAATACTCACTTAGATCTTAAAGATGTACAGCTGGCGGCGCGTATCGATCTGACTGAATGGCAGGCGGATGAAGGTTCACGTAAATATATCTCATTTATTCGCGGACGTGCGGGCAGAAAGGTTGCTGATTTTTTCCTCGATTTTATGGGTTGTGTAGAAGGCGTTAACACTAAGGCGCAAAACAAGCAGTTGATGAATGCGGTCGAAGATTTTGTTTCCAGCAGCGAACTGACCAAAGATGAGCGTCAGCAGTGCCGTGAGAAGATTTTCGATTATTGTACCGAGCGCTGTGATCTTGGTGCGGATATTGAAATTAAGGATCTTGCCGATGAGCTTGCCGATAGTGGCATGGAATCTTTCTATGATTTCGCCAAGGGTGGCGACTATGAACTCGAAGATGAATTTCCTGGTGATAAGCCGACCCTACGTCAATTGAAGAAGTTCTCTGGTACTGGCGGTGGCGTGACGCTTAGCTTCGATGGAGCACACCTTGGTGAGCGAGTCATGTACGATCCCATCTCAGACACCATATTGATAAAAGGTGTTCCGGCTAACCTTAAAGATCAACTCGATCGTCGTTTGAAAGGTGGCCAGTAATTTTTAGCTGAACAATGGTGAATGTACGATTCAATATTCTCAGATACCATATTGATAAAAGGTGTACCGGCTAACCTTAAAGATCAACTCGATCGCCGCCTCAAAGGCGGCCAGTAATTTTCAGAGTTTAGCTTTAATCAAAAAGGCGCTATTAAGCGCCTTTTTTGTTGGCCGAATAAAATGACTGCTCCTACTTAACGGCTGCGACTTAAATTATCAGGCTTATACTGATGACAAATCAAGCATACTCACCAAGTTTACAATTAGGCGCAATAAACGGGTCGAAAATTAGTGTTATCACATGTAAACTTGCTTAAACCTCAAAGATAATGTCAATTTGTCTTGAGACACTATTTCAGTCCTTTGGCCATTGCCGAATGGGCGTACAAAAGGTGGACTGTTTTTCCATCTAGGAGCATAAATGCAACTTTTTGTTAGAGATTTAACCGTAATCGATTTTTCCTACTTGTGTCCTATTCGAGGCATGGTGGGGGAGAGTTGGATAGTTGATGTTCTGCTCGATGGCGACTTAGATGAGCAAAATATGGTGTTAGACTTTGCGAAAGTTAAGCGCACCATCAAAAATACCATTGATGAAGTCGCCGATCACCGTTTACTCATTCCAACGGCTTGCAGTGAAGTGCGCTGGCAACAGCAAGGCGATAAAGTCTGGATGGACTTTAGCAGCCTGCAGGGCGATATTCACCTCGCATGCCCATCTCAGGCTTTTGCCTTGATCCCCTGTGAAATTATCGACTTTGATAGTGTTAATGCCTTCTTGCAGAAAGCCTTGAGAGCCGTGTTGCCGGATAATGTCGAAGGGATAGCGCTGACGCTGCGTAATGAGATACATGAAGCCCCATTTTATCACTACTCTCATGGCCTTAAAAAGCACGATGGTAACTGCCAGCGCATTGCTCATGGTCATCGTAGCACAATCAATATCTTTGAAAACGGTATTGCGGCACCTAAGTGGGATGAATATTGGGCTAAGCGTTGGAAAGACATCTATCTGGGTACCGAAGAAGATGTGGTTAATTTGAGTGAGTTAACCCTTTCTCCCCAAGCAAAGGTGAGCGAAGAGACTCACTATGGCTTCTGCTATCAGGCTCCTCAGGGCGAGTTTCAACTCGCCATGCCAAAGTCTCGATGTGAGATCATTCCACATGATACTACGGTAGAGCTGTTGGCAGAGTTTATTGCTAATACTCTGGTTGAGAAAACGCCTCAGAGTGAATTTAAAGTGATCGCCTATGAAGGTGTTGGTAAAGGGGCTATCTCAGTCAAACACATATAACTGGAAAATTAATGTCTCTATTATCTAAGATAGTCACCCCATTGGCTGTATTAACACTCTTATTAACCGTTAACGTATCGGCGCAAATTCAGTTGACAGGTAAGATGGAGCAGGGCGCTTTGATACGAGCTATGGTTGAGCCCGGTACTCAAGTATATCTCAACGGTAAGGCTGTCAAGGTGACCCCAGGAGGTGCCTTTGCATTTGGTTTTTCCCGTGAGGCCGAGCTAAAGCAAGAGTTGAAACTTATCTATCCTGATGGCTTGACTCAGATTAAGCCACTGAACATCAAGACCAAAGAATACAAGATAGACAGGGTGAACGGGATCAGTAAAAAGATCATGAAGCCAGATCCTAAAGCACTGGAGCGCTCGAGAAAAGACAATAAGCAAGTCAGAGCCGCCAGAAGTCAGTTTTCTGCGCTTGAATCTTTCACTCAAGATTTTATCTGGCCGCTGACGGGGCGTATTTCAGGTGTTTATGGCAGTCAGCGTGTTTATAACGGCAAGCCAGGAAATCCTCATTATGGCGTCGATGTTGCCGCGAAAACCGGCACTGTAGTCGTTGCACCTGCCGATGGCGTCATCAGTCTAGCTGTAGCGGATATGTTTTATTCCGGCGGCACGATTATTCTCGACCATGGCTATGGTGTCAGTTCGAGTTTGCTACATTTAAGCAAGCTGTATGTCAAAACAGGCGAGGTTATCAAGCAGGGCCAAGCTATCGCCGAAGTCGGCGCCACAGGCCGAGTTACAGGCCCACACTTAGACTGGCGGGTTAACTGGTATCAGATGCGCCTCGATCCGGTGACGATAGTGCCGAATATGGCTGAAGTGCTTAAGAAATAAATTAAGCCTGTACTGTGTTTATCTGTAAAATACAATGAATACAATGAATACAATGAATACAATGAATACAATGAATACAAGATGATAAAATTGTCACTTGGGTTTTACCTGTCCATTGGGCTTTCACTTATTTGCGGATTTGCATAAATGCAAATGTTGCTTCTCGTTATGTAAAAGGAATAATTCTCGGTTTCAATTTTGGATTTCATCCTATACTTTTGATAAATAAGTAATTTGTTGTTTTAAGTGTCTACATAGCGACCCAGTTATAATTCTCGTATTCTTCGTGTTAGTTATAATTCTCGCTTTCTGCAGTTAAAATGGGGAGCCTGTGTGATACTATAGTGATACATTATTTTATTGTAAATTGGATTTATCATGAGAGTAGAGCTAGTTACAACGCTTAAACGGCATGCAACAAAAATTTTAGCTGACCTCCATTCGTCAAAAGAGCCAGTACTGATTACAGAACATGGAAAGCCGTCGGCTTATTTAGTTGATGTAGAGGATTATGAATTCATGCAACAACGAATGCAGATACTCGAAGGTGTAGCTCGAGGCGAGCAAGCTATTAGAAATGGCGATACATTCTCTAATGAAGATGCAAAAGAGAAAATGAGTAAATGGCTAAAATAATATGGACAGCTCCTGCTCTTAGTGATTTAAACGAAATAGCTGAATATATTGCTTTAAGCAATTTACCAGCGGCTAAAAAATTAACACAAAAAGTGTTTGATAAAATCACAAGGCTAGAAAGCCACCCTGAATCGGGAAAGGTTCCACTTGAGCTAAAGAATTTAAACTACAGAGAAGTGATTGTTAATCCATGTCGTATTTTTTATAAAATAGATAATGATAAAATTTATATACTACATGTGATGCGGCAAGAACGTGATCTGAGAAGGTTTCTTTTACGGAGCTAAATACGGCTAAGAAGTCATTCAAAAGGACAAAAAAACAGTTGGTTTTTGCTCCTGCGTCGCTTATTTAACCAACTATTTTAGTCCGCTTATTGCGGCGTTGAACATGCCGGACAGGGTCCGGAGATGTAAATCGAAAATATATTCCTTACCTCATTAGCGCTGTGTTTTTATACAGTTGTAGTCTATATTTATTGCTATGACGCAATATTCCTTACAGCAACTTTTTACTCAATTCCCACCGAAAACATTTGGGGTAAATCTGCCTCTATACCAACACAAAGCTCTCGATGCGATCACAGCTTGTCGAACCCAAAGGATGGGCAGTCACAGTCAATATTGTGAGCAAGGGCACCTTTGTGGGGTGTATTACAATTCTTGTCGGCACCGAGGTTGCCCCCTATGTCAGACAGTGAAGTGAGAGCAGTGGCTGACGGATTGGTCAGCTCGATTACTTGATACTCAGCACCACCATTGGATCTTTACTTGTCCCCATGAACTGCTGCCACTTTGGCGTTTTAATCGTGCCTGGTTTCAAGGATTGCTATTTAACAGTGTGGCAGAGACGTTAAAAAACTCTTTGCTGACAAACAGCATTTAGGCGTTCAAGCCGGTTTTTTGCTTGCGCTGCATACTTGGGGACGAAATTTAAGTGATCATCCGCATATACATTGCCTAATGACCCATGGTGGTCTCGATGATACTGGTCAATGGCAGCAGCCGAGACGTAAAAGTCTATTGCCTGTTGAAGTGGTTAAGCGATTATTTAGGGGGAAGTTAATTGCCCAAATAAGCGCCGGTCTCAGCAAGGGTGAGCTCATATTGCCTAATGGACAGACAAGCATAGCTGTTAATAATTTACTCAATAAACTCGGTCGGGTTAAATGGCAATTATATGCGTGTAAGCCCTACAGTCATGGCTTTGGGGTGGCAAAATATTTAGCGCGCTACATGAGTGGTGGCGCATTAAAAATCATCAGATAATGAAGATTAAAGACGGGCAGGTGCATTTCAGCTATCGAGATCACCGGACTAAAAAGATGGCGCGCAGTCGATACGCCATCGCAGACTTTGAACGGCAAATATTACGTCATTTGCCGTTGCCAAAGCAGCAGAGTATGCGTTATTACCCCAGTCAGCTAGCCCGCTTAAATCAAGCGAGATTGAGTCAAGGACAAGCAGAGTATCAAACGCCGAGCCTGCCGGATTGGCAAGCTGTGATGGCGAAATATGGACTGACGCTACACTGCATGATTTGCGAGGAATTAGTTGCTGAAGAGAAAAGGCGATTAAAGCTGGATGTGATTAGGCAAAATAGGCATTAAGCAGGGATAGGATTATTGCCTGTAACTGGCAGGTGGCATTGCGGTGGGGAACAGAAAAATATCGATATAAAATAGGATGATAATTGGTTTTATTTCGGGTAGTCTACTGGTTAATAAATCGACTGAAATGATGCTGACAAGTGAGCAATCACCACAGATATCGCGGCAGTCCAACAAGACGATCAATGAGACGATGTTTTGGCCTTTATGGGGGCTTTTTTTAGGATAAAACATCGGCTCATTATCTAAAGCGTTAGGTTTCAAGGGAGTTCAGTTAATGTTTCGAGTTGCAAAATCAAAAATTGAAAGAGCAAGGGAATTGACTTCAGAAATCGATGCTCTTATTAATACTACACCTCCATATACTTATTGTTTAGAAACTGATACCAACTCAGGACAAAGAGCTACTTTTGCTAAAAAAAATATAAACGCACTTGATAAGGTAGTTATACGTTGTGGTGATGTTTTTCATAACCTTAGGTCTGCACTGGATCAAGCGTACTTTGAATCAGTATCAGCACACGTTCCTGAAAAATCACACGGAGCACTTCAGTTTCCTTTTTCTAAGTCAAAAGAAAAGCTGGAATCAACTATTAAAAGTCGATTGGCACACAAAGTTAATTCTGACTTTGCTGAAGTCATAGAAAGTGTTAAGCCATTCAGCGGCAAAGAGGGAAACCTTCTTCTCAACCTTATCCATGAAGTCAACATTATCGATAAACACAAATTGCCAATACCGACTGGAGAATTTACTAGAATATCCAGTCATCAACTTTGTTCTCAAATACCTGACTTTCCTAAAGGTATAAATAACTGTGGTTTCGGGCAAAATGGTAGAGATGTAGTATGGAAAGGTAAATTTTTTGATGTGAAAACCTTAGGTGAAATAGTTCCCCCAACGAATCATTTATATCATAAAGCGTTAGATGTACCTGTAGGCTTAAATTTCTCTTTTCCTAACGAGGGATATTTTCAACCTGTCATAGAGACTCTAAATCTTATGTCAGATGAAATAGAGCGGATTTTAGAGCTTATGGCAGGTGTTTTACCAAGAGAAACCTAACGAATAAGGATAGGCCGCGCGCAGCCGCGTCCTTATCCCAAGTGTTGAACAAGCCCGAGCTTGCTAAAAGTTCTACCTTTAATAGTAAATAGCAGATCGAGAGTTCGATCTATTTGAGGTGAGGATTGGAGTGTGATTTTTCTTTAGTCAGCACGATATATTAGCATCAAAAACACTAAAATAATCACTGATATGTCAGTTGGTTACCTGCTTAGTCTCTCCTTCATTTATCCCTATATTCTAGTAATAAGTCCCAGCGCTAAGCTGTGATCATAGAACTTGTCGGTCGGCCATTTTCCAAATGACTTCGGTGTATTCCCATAAAACACATAGGTTGCTGACAGCAAGGGCAAGGCCGCACTGCTAGCCTCCTGACTACTTTTGCTAACGATGGAAATGTGGCACCAGCGACAGCCAGCATAAGCTGTATCTGTTGCCGCAATTTACTGCAATCCCCTCGAAGTAGCCCATAGTCCCTTACTCGTCGTAATCCTTTAGGCAGTACATGTTGCAAGATCAGATAGATAAATTTAGCCGCTGGTAGCGTGCGGATTTTACTGACCTGAGTTTGACTGTCTAGATAGGAAAAACCGACTTGGCCATCGATGTCGCTGATGATGTTGTTATCGGGAAGAACGCCGCGATAAAGATAACGTGACAGCCTCTTATTATAAAGAGTCAGTGCTGGCAAACCTTTACCCCCATGTCGACAGTCGATAACCCATTTGTTGGGGACTGATGCTGGTAGTTGGATATCCAGTTTATGTGTCAGGTGTTCTAGTAACCGTGCTCGCCACACTGTGGCAAGGTTAAAGGCGTTGAACAGGTACTTGCCTTTGCTCTTGCGCCACTGTTTTTGTCTTTGTTAAAAGCTGCCAGCAGGGATAATGAAGTGGATGTGGGGATGACTTATGTGATGAAACAGTACCGCCGCCTGTTGTGAGTGTGTAATACGCCAGTAAAACCAATGTCACCACCGAGTTGCTTTGAGTTGTGTGCAAAGTCTTTAAGCACGCCTAGCTAGCCACTGTAGTCGTTTCATTCGTTCGCCAAGCTTCTTGGGGATAAGTGATGGTGCTACGACATAACAGCAGTGCCATAAAACTGGTTAGAAAACGATATAACCAGTAGCCACAGGGCCCCGCTTCATAAATAAAATGTAGCGTTGTTTGAGGATGTTTAGACTCGAATTCAGCATAAGCGACTTCAATAAATTCTTTATGAGTGTCTAAACCTATAAAAATCATGCTATGTTTTATCATGCTAGTCTCCATTTGCAATATTGTATGGTCATAAATACAGTATGGCTCTGGTGCACAATTTAACTATTTTGGACTAACCCATGAACTTGGAGGCTAGCACCTCGTGGGAGTCATTATGTCTAGGCGATATAGGAGGAATTATGAAAGAGATTAAACGTCCTGTTAATTCTCACAAGGCCTATCATGCACATGTGTATTATGAGCAAGAAACTTTGGAGTTTGCTTCAAAGTTATGTAAAGAAGCTGGCGATAAATTTAACCTTAGGGTTGGCCGTACACATGAGGCATTGGTAGGCCCTCATCAAAAATGGAGTTGCCAAATTACTTTTAGCTCTAAAGATTTTGATAAGCTGGTTTCCTGGCTTGAACAAAACAGAAAAGAGCTTACAGTGTTGATTCATGCTCTATCTGGTAATGACCTAGAAGATCATACTATATATGCCTATTGGCTAGGAGATAGCGTTGAACTTGATATATCAATGTTTAGTGAAATACAATAAGGATAGGCCGCGCGTAGCCGCGACCTATCCCAAGTGTTGAACAAGCCCGAACTCGCTAGAAGTTGTACCTTTAATAGTTATTGTGAACACCTAGAAAAACGCCGACGACATTTTTCACACTGCTGCAGTCACCTACAAGCAAGCTAATCATTTAGTACCACTCAAGCTGCTAACAGGCCTAAATAAAAGGACTGGATTTGGTCTATCTGAAATTCATGATTTGCCTCAAATTAATCGTTTTTCTTCTTTTTAACCAATCAATATGCAGATATTCCTGGCTTTTACGTCTTGAGCATTAATCCTAGCTAGGTATGTTATTGATTGTTAATGGCTGGCTTTGATTTTTGTGACCATCCCAACTGGTAAGTTGTGGGATGGCTCTGCTCCTGGATGTTACCACCTGGCGGCGGTAACATCTTGACTAACGTAACACCTTGCTCAGGAAGGCTCGGGTTCTGCTGTGCTTAGGTGCGCTGAACAGGTCTTCCGGTGTGCCGCTCTCGACGATATTACCGCCATCGATGAAGATGACTCGGTCGGATACCTCGCGCGCGAACCCCATTTCGTGGGTGACTATGACCATGGTCATGCCCCGTTTGGCGAGGGATTTCATCACGTCGAGGACATCACCGACCATCTCGGGATCCAGCGCCGAGGTTGGTTCATCGAAGAGCATGATATCCGGCTGCATTGCCAGAGCGCGGGCAATAGCGACGCGCTGTTTTTGCCCACCTGATAGGCTCGAGGGATAGGCATCTCGCTTGTCTGTCAGGCCTACCATGGCCAGTAGTTCGAGCGCCTTGTCATCGGCTTCTTTGGCTGTCATCAGCCCAAGTTTGATCGGTGCCAGGGTGATATTCTGCTTGACCGTCTTATGGGGGAACAGGTTAAAGTTTTGAAATACCATGCCCACTTTCTGACGTAAGTCATCGACACTGGCCCCCTTGGCGCTAATCGATTCGCCTTCGATGATGATGTCACCGGATGTGGGCATTTCTAACAGGTTCATGCAACGCAGGAAGGTGCTCTTGCCACTGCCGCTGGGACCTATGACACTGACCACTTCACCACTTTTTATGTGTTCGCTGATGCCTTTCAATACTTCAACATCACCATAGCTCTTATATAATTGGTTTATCTTAATCACTTTGTTTTAACCTCAATTCGAGCTTGGACAGCATAAAAGTAAAGCCGTAGGTCAACACTAGATAGATGAGGGCACAGGTAAACAGTGGCACCTCGGCTTCGAAGGTGCGGCTACGGATGATCTCGCCGGCGCGCATAAGATCTACCCCACCGATGAAGCCGATGACGGCCGTTTCCTTGAGGAGCACGATGAACTCGTTGCCTAAGGCTGGCAGAATGTTTTTAATCGCCTGGGGCAAGATAACCTCTTGCATCGTCTGCCGTTGAGATAGGCCTAATGAACGTGCCGCCTCGGTTTGGCCCTTATCGACGGCCTGGATGCCAGCGCGAATGATCTCCGAGATGTAGGCGCCACTGTTGAGGCCGAAGGCGATAATCGCGGCGCCGATCACACCGACATCCAAGGCCGATAGCACAATGAAATATAGGATCACCAGCTGGATGACGACTGGGGTGCCACGTATCACGCCGACGTAAAGATTGGCTGGCCAGCGCCAGAACCAGTGGTCTGACATCTTCATAAAGGTGGTAGCCACACCTAGGACGGCACCTAAGATCATGGCGAAAAAAGTCACCGTGAGGGTCGATTTTAAGCCTTCGAGGATCAGCAGTCCGCCTATGAGACCGTCGTCGCCAATGGGCGCGAACAGAGAAGTGTATATGGTATCCATGCTCACCTACTTCATGTATTTAGCAATGAGGGTATCGTATTGACCATTGGTCTTAATATTCGCCAGGGTGGTGTTGATCTGTTGCAGCAACTGCGGGTTTTTCTTGGCAACCGCCAGGCCATAGAATTCGGCTGCAAACGGCAGGGACTGAATCTTGAGATCAGGATTCTTCCGCATGAAGTTAGCCGCGGGTTGGCTATCGAACAGCACCAGATCGACCTTGCCGTTGTTCAGTTCCATGATGGCTTCGAAGCCGCTGTTGAAGGCGGTGACTTTATCTGTGTATTTTTTTGCCATGATATCGGCCGTCGAGCCAAGTTGTACCGCAAAATGCTTCCCCCGTAGATCTGTAATGCTATGAATGCTGGTGTCACTCTTCTTGGTGATCACCACCTGAGTCGCTTCATAGTATGGCGTCGAGAAATTAACGCTGGCCTGCCGTTCCGGCGTAATCGTCATGCCGGCAGCGATGAAATCAATCCTGCCGGCATTGAGGGCCATTATCAGCGAGTCGAATTTCATGTTTTGGATCTTCAGTGTCTTGCCACTGTCGCTGGCGATCTGTCTGGCGATGTCGATATCGAAGCCTTTAAACTCATTGCCGCTGGCACCGCCGACATACTCGAAGGGAGGAAAGGAGGCGTTGGTGCCCAAGACCAGTACATCATCACTCTTACCGCATCCACTCAGGAGCAGGGTCAACAAACCGGTCATTAATAGGGTTTTCTTCATTTTATTCGTCTCAATAATCACAGTGTTTAGTTGAGGCACTATATGTGAACTTAAGGTTTTGGTAAATAATTATGTGTAAAAAGTGAGAGTAAATTCATATTTTTGTTTTGGTTGTCATCATTATTTGTTGTTTGTTGTTAATTTTGCTGGCTTTTGTAATTTTTGTGGATTTTTTAAACTGAATAATTATTAACCTGAGCGGCTGGGCGAAGCTGCTGCTATCCGCATAGATATTTGACTCGATAGGGGGCAAACAGGGCTGGCTGACCGCTGCAACTAGTCTGCACCTGGCGCCATCCATCATATTTTTCGGAGTTGAGCGTGTCCCTTGTTCAAAGTAGAAGTATTTTGATGATTCGATATGATGCACTTAAATCTTGAATTTGGGGTGCAGGGCGCGTTAGAGGTAAATGGAGTGGACTATACAGTTTGGCAGTTGATTATAGTGATATTACAGTTAGAATATTTTGTAGGATGTTTTACCATAAACATGCTCACTCAAGGAAATGGTTGAGGAGGGTAAAATAGAATCAATCGTCGATAAAATCTATCCGATTGAGCAAGCTGTCGAAGCTCATAGAAGAATTGAGACTGAACATGGTTGGAGCCTGTTGTACCATCTTGGGGAAAGTCATGAAATTTAAAAAGTATTTTTAAATCTTGCTCAGGGCTGTTGGCTTGTTTTACTTCGTTCCAGATTATAACCAATAATTATTCGCTGCTTAAAATGGCGTTAGGGCCCTATAAATTCGAAAAAAAATTCAGTATAGAGTATCCTATGGGTCATTAAATTTATTGTTGTTGTTTATGACCATTAGCGTAAAAAATTTACCCGTCTCTGAAGTGAAATGTTCCAACTGTCAAGCATGCTGTTGCAGTTCCGAAGTTATTATTATTTCCGATACAGGTGTTCCTGATCGGCATATTTATGTTGATGTGCATGGGAATGAATCTATGTTGCGTCTAGATGATGGCTGGTGCTCAGCTTTAGATCGAGATACATTACTGTGTTCTATCTATGAAAATCGACCTTGGGTTTGTCGCGAGTTTGGCATGGGATCAAATGAATGTATAGATGAACGAATAGAGAAAATGTAGTGCTCTATTAATTTTAGGACTGTTAATTGCCCCCCTAACCAACACAAAGATTTTTGATAAGGAAATCCAGTCAAAACTGATGACAGGAGTTTTGTATGACCCCAATAATATATGTTTAATTGCAGGTAGAGCTAAGCACAGAACATATTACCTTTGATTTTGTACATTGCTTAAGTGATGTTAATGCGTGAGTGTTAGTTGTTTCATTTCTCGTTGTTGTATCCAGGCTGGTTTTGTCGAAAGCCATTGGCTTAACAACCCCGCTGGGCTCGACTGAACATTTTAAGGGGGGTCACCGAGTACCGTCCCTTTTTTTAACGGATCAAAAAAGTAGGAATATTACTTGCGTGGCCTGCTCTCCGAGAGTACTATCGCAAAAAAAATAAGACCCTCTGCTCGTTTTTCTGATGCGGAAATAGCTTAAATTGTCAATTTATACCATTCCCATGAAGATCGACCTCCACAACCTTCTTCTGTGTCAGGATTGTTGATACCCCTTAAAATTTCCACTAAATCAATATAGGGGGCGGTAAATGAGCATGAGATGGCACGGTATTCACAAGAGCATAAAGAAGCGGTCTTAAACAAATTGTTACCTCCTCATAATATGACTGTCACTGAAGTTGCACGTAGTGAGGGACTCTCGTATCAAGCCTGTATCATTGGCGAGATAAAGTCAGAAAAGAAGGTCACCCAGTGCCAGGTAAAACGTTAACAAGAGATGATTGCGCAGCCGAAGCTAAGCTTGCAGTCATCATCGAAACCGCTTCTGTGTCTTAAACTTAAGTTAGCCAGTACTGCCGAGAAAATGGCTTATTTAGTGAGCCAGTTCAGCAGTGGAAACAGGAATGTTATTGTTTTCATTACTAAACTGTCTTCAAAATAAAAACCAAGATTGACGATATAACATATTTTACCGCCGCTCCAAGCTCGCTTTTTCTCGTCGCTGAACCACCATCGACCGGAAGCGGCTCGGGAGCTTTCGTACATTCCAAAGAATAGATAACCTAAGCAACAATAGGATGACACTCGCTAGATGAAAAAACATTTGTTATTCACGCCCGGCCCCGTCAATGTAGCTCCAAATTTAAGAGTCGCTATCAGTAAAGAAGATATCTGTCACCGTGAAGTTGAATTCGAGCATTTACTGAATAGCATTGAACAAAAATTACTGCAGGTTTTAAAAATTGAAAACCCGGGTAATTATCGTGCTGTCGTCATTACGGGCTCTGGCACCGCTGCGAATGAATCAATACTATCTTCGGTGGTGGGCAATAAACATATTCTTATTTTATCTAACGGTGAGTTTGGTGGCAGACTGCATCAAATGTCTAAAATTCACAACCAAAACACTCACTTGCTAGAATTCCCCTGGGGTGAGAATTTCGACCTTGACCGCATAGATGCTTACCTGACACAGCATTCTATCGATGTGGTGGCTATGGTTCATCACGAGACCTGTGCGGGTTTACTCAACTCTTTAGAAGACGTAGGGGCATTGACCAAAAAACACGGGGTCACATTTGTGGTTGACTGTGTCAGCAGTGCTGGGGCCGAGATCATCGAGATGGAAAAATGTAACATTGCTTTCATGTCTAGCTCAAGCTCGAAGGCAATAGGTTCTTATGCCGGACTCTCTTTCGTGGTGGGCAAAACGACTGAGTTCGAAAAGCTCAAAGATATTCCTGCTAAAACCATGTATCTCAATCTGTATAAGTTCTATGAATTTATTAGCACATGCTACCAAACACCTAATACGCCTGCGGTTCATCTCTTTTATGCGTTGGAGCAGGCGTTAACAAACATTATTGATCTGGGTGTCGATCAGCACTACTCAAGCATGAAAGACAAAGCCAATATGCTGCGTCAGGGCCTGCTTAATCTAGGCCTAGAGTTTTTAATTAAACAGCAAGATATGTGCTCGATTCTTACCACCGTTAATGTGCCTCTAAACGTCAATGTCAGTGTATTGCGTCAACAATTGCGTGAAAAATCCATCATTATTTATGAAGGTAAAGGCTGCTTCAAGGGCAAGGTGTTTCAGGTAGGAAACATAGGTGAAATATCCATTCTCGATATTCAATATTTCTTGAATTGCTTGAAAGAGATTTTGATTAACTTTTCTGCTACCGAAGCTAGGGAACAGCAAGCTAGACAGATGATGCAGGTCGATAGCACAGCATCTAATGAACCTTACATAGCTGAGATTGCATTATGAACCTGAAATTATCAAACTTGTGGGCAACCAAGACCAAAGACGATGAATGGTGGTCATCTTTTGTGACCTCGCCACTGGCCATAGTGCTCAACTATTTTGTGGTGGATATCAAATGGTTCACCCCCAATAAAATCACCTTAATCTCTTTTATCACCGCCGTTATCGCTGCGGTATTTATTGTGATTGGCGGTGTTCAGAATTTCATCATCGCGGCAATTCTCATCCATTTAAGCCATGTGTTTGATTGCATGGATGGCCAGATAGCGCGTTATCGTAAAACATCATCCATCTCAGGTTGTTATTACGACAAGCTCACGGATCAAATTCAAGTCTTCATCTGGTTTAGTGCTATCGCCTACGCGGCATTCATGCAATCAGGCAGTGTGGCCCCTGTCTTCTTGGCCCTTGTCGGTATTGCGTTTTACTCGCTACGTGGCTACTCAAAGTATGTCACTATTTACTTAGAAGCATCGCAAGTAAACGATTCAACTCAAGACGATACGCCAGAGGAAGTAATAACTGAAACTGCGGGTATCGAATTCGGTTTGATGGCAAACCTAAGATGGTTTTTAAAAGAGCAGAAAAAAATCTTCTCTTTCGATGAAGGCGTGTTTATTTTTATGCTGTCATTAGCCTTGATCCTCAATATGTTAACCCCTATGTTGTGGATTTTCGCGCTTAGCCAAGTATTTTTCGGACTGCTTCGCGCCTGGCAACGAGGTGTAAATTTAGATCAAAAACTAACAGTTAATATTGGGAAATAATTTATCCTGCTTAACTATTGTTGAATTGCATTTTAAATAATAGTTTGCGTATATACCAACACATGCGCTGAAACCAGCGCATGTCACAGAGACAAGGTTTACAGTAACAGATGAAAAAGACAAACAATATTAAAGCTATTATCTTAGCCGCGGGCGTTGGTTCAAGGATCCGTCCTTTAACAGATAACTGCCCGAAGAGTCTGTTGAAAATTGGCGATAAAACCATCTTAGAGATGATGGTCTCTCACATTCAAGCATGTGGGATTAATGAGATAGTTTTTGTTCTCGGTTATTTAGAACATCACATTAAAGATTTCGTGGGCCAAAACTTCCCCGATCTAAATGTGCACTTTATTACTAATGAACATTACGCTGACACCAATACCGGCTATTCTTTAATGCTTACAGAAGAAGCGGTTAAAGATTCAAGCTTTATTAAATTCGATGCCGATGTGGTCTTCGATATTGAGATTCTTAAAAACCTGATTGCATCTGAACACGACACTTGCTTATGTGTCGATAAGAACATCAATCTTGAAGCCGAAGAGATTAAAGTTATTATTGATGACAAGGGTCATGTCATCCAAGCAAGTAAAGAGGTCAACCCTAACGACGCAGTGGGCGAGTCCATTGGTATCGAAAAAATTAGCAGTGACACCGCGCAGCTGTTATTCGCAGAGTTAAAAGAGATGATGAAAGATAAAGCCAATCATCAGGATTATTACGAAAGTGGCTATGAGCGTCTGATAGCTAAGAATGTTATTTTCAACGTACTGGATATCACAGGATTGAAATGGACCGAAATCGATACCGTAGAAGATTTTGCCACCGCAGAACGCATCTTTCTTCACCGCGTGACTAAAACGTTAGGATAAACGAGAAAGAATGTTGCAAGCTGACTTTTCTTTCCATGCCTTCTGGCGACGAATGTTTTTAGAGGACGACGATTTAGTGAAAAACGACTTCCACTTACTCGATCCTGAAAAAAATCAACAAAAAAAGTAAGCGGCTAAGGTTCAATATTCTGTTTCTCATCTGAATAGACCAAGCTATGCTTAATGTTCGAACTTGGTTTAATTCTGTCTCAGCCGCTTTGTGATATTACTGGGTAACGTTATATGCCTTAGTGGAGGCTTGAACCGTATGTAATGAAAGTTGCACGTACGGTTCTTATACCCGTTCTATTAAGTAAGTCATCAGTCAGCGGGAATTAAAAACGCTGTAGGCAAGGGCTATATTTGCTCCTCGGTAACTGCTCCTGCGTTACTCTCGATAATAGCTCCTGCATTATTCTACCTCCTATATCCATATAGTCGTGCAATATAGACATTCGCCACATCCGGGTGGCTATAAGGGGGATTGAAGCGAATAGTTATTCTCGGCTCTGGCATCCTGCTTCGCCCAACCTCCTGCATCTGATCTCCATAGTCTTAAGCGTTCCATACACTTTAAAGACATTTCCCATATCCCTATGGGTCAGGGATATGTCTTATTTTGTATGGAACAAAATAGACTATGCAGTCGTATATCGAGAGCCACTTGCGCAGAATAAAGTGTTTTCCCCTTTGATTTAAACATCAGCCGCACTAGGTGAGCTTCTTAGGACTTCCACTTCTGTGTTGCATTGCTTCAAAAGGGAATAGCCATTTCTTCAATAATGCGCCTTGAATTTAAAGCCCTGAGAAAGCTTTGAATAGGTCATACATTTAATGGAATAACATGGCCTAAAGACTTTTCCGGCTGGACTTATCGAGTTCAGACTCGATAACTGCCTTGATCCCGTGGGGATGTATCTTGATACAGATATCATCTTTCTTGAAGGCGATGGTAGGATTTGCCAGACGTTCATGCTCTCCCTGAGGTGAACTCATCTTGACCTTTATCTGTGATTGTCCGGATAACACAGGTGCAAGTTGCGGCGCCATGTCTAATAGATGCTGTTGCAGTTCATCACAAGTTGTGGCGGTGCAATCTAATATCAGTTCGATATGTTCCCAGCCTTCGATTGGGTATTGCGTGTTGCCCGGATAAGGAAGCTCCACACAATCAATCTTTATCTGCCCCATGATAAGTGGTGCATTAAGCTCGAAAATTAAGATAGGCCGGCCATTGATCATGTTGTTGGAAATGATTTGTCCCTGGCGTTGAAAATACACACTCAGCGTCTCGGCTGCCTCAATTGAATTGACTCTTAAAGCTGTGTGGTCGCAGGTTAACTTGAGTTGCTCTAATCCTAGTTCCTGTAGGAAAACAGTTATTTTTTCACAGAAAATTGGCCAGGTATCGATTAATACCTGCTCAGATATGGCGTTTGTCATGCTTAGTGTTGATCCCAATAGCAATGTAGGTTAAGGCAAGATCTCGATGGGCGTCCCTTCGTCTATGGCGCGCCACAACTCATCCATTTGCGGATTAGTGATGGCGATACAACCATCGGTCCAATTATACTGTTGCGCTTCTGCGGCGCTAAGAGAAGACCTTGGATTCTGACCGTGGATCATTATCTGGCCGCCGGGTTGAATGCCTAAGGCTCTGGCACGTAATTGATCTTCTTCGTTAGGGTAAGAGATGTGTATGGCTCGGTAGTAGGCACTGTCGGATTTCTTATAGTCTAAGGTGTAACGCCCTTCAGGAGTTCTCTGATCTCCCTCTTGGAGCTTATGGCCTAGTGGCCGGTCTCCCAGAGCGATGTGGTAGCGCCTTAATACTTTTCCGTCACGCATCAAGGCCATGGTCGAAGTCGACTTTGTCACTACGACCAGATCTATCTTGCCTATGTTCACAACCGTTGAACTCGATAATGAGTTTTGCATCGAAGATATTGCCAAGACCGGCAAAGAGATGCCGGCAAAAAGTGTCAGTATCGTTACAGAAAAAAATAGCCGCATCGGAAAATAATAGCTCATCAATTATTCGAATATAGTGGGCTTATAATACCTTAATCTGCCAATAAGCACAGGACTTGAGGTATCTGTTTGATATCGCCTTAATGGTCTGCATCATTCTTCCCTGGTGGCAGTTTTACTCTGGTTATCAGAATATTAAGATTGTTTAGAATATTCCGTGTATTTAATTTGTTACGATATCTTAGCGAAGGCAATGTTCTACTCCGAGCTATGCTACAGTCTGGACGTATTGAAAGATGTTAAATCCGGTTAATTTAATACCAGTAAGGCAGAGTCAAGGATAGAAATGACCACAGCTAAATTTGTTCAAGGCCCAATCATGCGCCATATTCTGCTGATGAGTTCCACCGCGGCGGTGGGGCTCTCAGCACTCTTTGTGGTCGACTTGATTGATATCTTCTTCTTAAGTCTGCTAGGTGAGTTGGAACTCGCCGCCGCGGTGGGGTACGCCGGCACCATTTCATTCTTTACCACATCAATCGGCATAGGACTCTCCATCGCACTTGGGGCATTAGTATCACGCTCCCTCGGCGCGAAACAATTGGATGTCGCCAAGCGGTTATTGCTTAATAGCGCCATTGTCACCCTGATAATATCGGTGATCGTATCTGCCGTGGTGACCTTCTTTATTCCTGAACTTTTGGCTCTGGTTGGTGCCAAGGGCCATACTGCCGAGCTTGCCGCCGATTATTTGTATATCTTGGTGCCTTCAATGTCTTTTATCAGTTTGGCCATGGCACTGGGAGCGGCGCTAAGGGCCGTCGGAGACGCCAAGTTGTCTATGATATCGACCTTAGTTGGCGGGGGTGTCAATTTGGTGTTAGACCCTATTTTTATCTTCGCCATGAGCATGGGGATTGAGGGCGCGGCTGTGGCATCTGTGCTGGCTAGGTTGGCGGTCATGTTGGTGGCTGCGCGTGGCGTTATCGTTAAGCACAAACTCTTTGGTCAGTTTAAATTGGATAACTTTATCGCCGATTTAAAGCCTATTTTTGCTATTGCCGGGCCAGCCATGATGACCAATGTCGCGACGCCAATTGGTAATGCCGTCGTGACTCGAGCCATCGCCGATTTCGGTGATGGTTATGTGGCGGGTTGGGCCGTATTAGGTCGTATAATCCCTGTGTCATTCGGGATGATATTCGCGCTGTCTGGTGCGGTTGGTCCTATTATCGGTCAGAATTTTGGTGCTCATGAATTTGAACGAGTGCGGGAGAGTCTTACCAAGGCGCTGCAATTTTGCATACTTTATGTGGTCAGTGTTTCCGTGATACTCATGTTACTTCAAGACCAGATTATCTTCGTCTTCGGCATGCAGGGAGAAAGTGCCGAGCTTATTCGTTTCTTCTGTACTTATATTGCGATATTCTTTGTGTTCTCTGGGGCTCTTTTTGTCGCTAATGCTTCGTTTAATAATCTGGGTAAGGCTAAATACTCAACTTTCTTAAACGTGGGGAAAGCCACGATAGGTACCATACCTTTCGTCTATTTTGGTGCTAAGTGGGGAGGGGTCGAAGGGGTATTGATAGGACAAGTTATTGGTAGTGTCATTTTCGGTATTTTGGGTGTGATCACCGCCTATGCCCTGGTTGATAAAGTTAAACTGGCTTACCTCAATGATGCCGGACTCGGTAGCGAAACATCGGTGAAGGGCATAGACCCGTTAGAAGAAGAACTCCTCCCGAGTAGTCCCAATCCTCTGTCATCATCATGTGCTCAGATGGCACAGATTAATGAAGAGCAAGATTGTGAGGCGAGTAATCAAGTGACTGAGGCACTAAAAGTCTCAGATCATAAAGCTCGTTAGCCTGCGTGACTAAAGCGTAAGTCGGTCTGATTTTAGGGGCCGCTACTTAGGCTGGTTATACCATTCCGAGTAAGTATTTGAACTGACCAGATACTTATATGGAATGGTATTAGACTTAGGCTGCTAAAATAGCCCGCTAATCGATAGACAAGCAAAAGGGAGCCATGGCTCCCTTTTGCTTGAATGCATTAAATCTGGTTAGTGAATACCGTTTATTGAGTTTGGGTTGCAGCACCGTCATGCTGATCTGTGGTGGCTTTCAATGCGGCCTCAGCTTCCTCTTGGGCTAGCATCTTGGCTCGGTCAGACTTAGAGATATATTTCTTAATCGTAGGAGCTGTGTGCTTATTTTTACGAGCCTTGGTACGTTTTGCCGTTAGCTTGATCATCTTTTGTTTTTTATTCATGGCTCTCTACCGAACTGTTTGACTGATCTGTCACTCATATAGTGGCAGATATTAACCGGACGCGGATTTTAACTTAATCTACATCACCAATCCAGTCACAGCATCAATACTTATGTTATTTGTTTAGAAAAGACGGATTTCTTGCCAATTAATAGTGCTTGACCTCATTTCACTTTATGATGCTAAAGCTTGCAGCCTGACAGCTTAAACGAGGCGACTCGAAGCTAAGAGGAAAACTTGTCTCTATCTGCTTGGGTCGCACCTTCGTTACACTCGCCGCGAATTTCGCCGCGATCGACTTCGATAAGCCGACTTAATTCCATATAGCCCTCACGACAATAGCCTGTCATGTCTAATGTCTTAGATAAGCCGAGTTCTATCTGCTGGGTCCAATCAGTCAGATCGACTTCGTAGTGTCCAGAGCGAGAACGCTTACCCCATTTGGCTTGCTCTACTCTTTGCTGATGGGGCATTTGGTCGATAGAGTCACTTGAGGAGGCGAGCTTAGCTTTATATGTGAATAACTTGATACCGTTACTGCGTATATCTGTTTTCAATCTATCTTTGACCTTGCCTTCAAAGTCACTGGGGTCGGTTTTTTTACCTGCGCATCCGGCGATAACACTCAAGATAAACAAGCTAGACAAGGTTTTAATTAGGCATTTTTGCATCAGATTCATGTGTTCTTATTAGTATGATTTCTCGGCGGGAATAGCTGACTTATTAACCCATAAACAAGGTGGAAACTCAAGCCGCAGAGCAAGCGTTAAGGCAGGATAGCGCAATTATGCCGAGGGTGCAGCATGATATACACTTTTTTACTTTCGCTATATGAGTGAACGACAGGGAGGGCAATGTTTGGGCTAATAATCCCAATGCTGAGAAATTTTGATAGGAATGTGGGGGGAGGAAAACATAAGGCAGTCACAGAGAATACTTGCTTAGATGTCATGACTGCCTAAGAGATTATGCAACCGATTGTTTAGGCGAATCGGGTGTCCAGATAACTGATGATATCCGAAGATTCATACATCCAACGTGTCTCACCATTTTCTTCAATTCGTAAACAAGGCACCTTAGCCTTGCCACCTTGCGCTACTAGAATTTGCTGGTGGTCATCTTGCTTAGCATCAAGGGTGGCAATATTCAGGCCTTGGCGATGCATGGCGCGGCGAACTTTCACGCAAAATGGACAAGCCTTGTATTGATACAGGGTGAGCAACTCAGTTTCGCTATCAATTTTTGCCTGCTCATCCGCAGGACGCTTACGTTTCTTGGGAGTGAAGATAAAATTAAGAGTAAGAATGATACGGCCTAAAAGCCAACGAACAACAAACATGAGCTACCTCTGATAAAGTCTGAAAACGGCGAGAGTGTAACTCATGTCTGCTCAATATTAAATCTTTGTTTAATCGGCACCTAATGTCAGTAAGGCTTCCTGTGCCCCGTGGTTAATGTCGATTCGGCTGTTCAGCAGGAAAATACGTGACGGCGGGATCTTATTGACCTCGACCAGATGTATTTTTATCGCGCTCGCTCGCGCGCTCGCTAGTGTTCCTAACATGTCATCATCGACAGCTTGTTTGTTGAGGCAGAAGTTATATAAGGCTATGTGCCATAGCGTCTGCAGTCTCTCTTGGTCAAGTTCTGCCCCTTCTGTATGTTGCCTTTCAATGCTGAGTTTTAGTTCACTGGCGCTGGAGGCCATCTCAGTTTCATATAGGTTAATCAGTGCATCAGAGAGTGAGCCCTCTGTAGGGAAGTGACTGGCTGAGAGCTCACTTGGCAGAGACTCGACTTCAGTCTGACTTAAGTCCGCCAGTTTTTGGTACAACAGCTGCTCTTTGAGGATCCGGGTGTCACTCATTGTATCGATTGCACCCTCTATGCTCAGGGTTAATTTTGGTCGGTTGAGTAGCGCCTTGGCCAGTGTGGCCAGCTTTTCTTGCTCATCGGCTGAGATCTGCGCCAGACCCGGTCCAAACGCTATCTTATCCAGCTGCTCGTCGTCGCCGAATAGGCCCACCAGTAAGCTGAAAGGAGCGGTGACGGCTTTGGTGATCACATTGGTAAATGCCGTCATGATTATGCTGCCAAAGCTAAAACTCGGCGAGTTCAGATCGCCAGAGACATCTAGGCTCAGATCTATGACTCCGTGTCTGTCCTGCAGCAGGGCGATGGCTAAGGTGACGGGCAGGCTGGTTGCCAGACTGCTGTCGCTGGGCTTGCCCAGTTGCAGTTGGTTCACCACCAGGTGATTACTGCCTTTGAGCTTGTTGTTCTCCAGTTGATAGTTCAGTGATAGGGACATTTGCCCCTTATCAATATAGTAACCGGCATAGGTGCCGGAATAGGGGTTAACCGATGTCAGCTCAACACTGTTGAAATTGAGTGCAAGATCCAGATAGGGCATCTCCAGTAGAGGGTTGAGCTCCCCCTTGAGTGTGACTGGGGCATACTTATCTATCTTGCCCTTGAGGTCCACCGAGGCGGGACGCTTAGCGGTGGATGATAACTTGTCTATGCTGCCCTCTAATTGTTCAATACTGGCGGCGAAGTTAGGAGTCAATGAGTTATCGGCGAAGAAGGTCGAGCCTTGATTGAAACGTATCTGGCCTATGTCAATTTCTAGGGGAGTTTGAGGCTTGGCCTTTGTCTTTTTAGGTATATGGCTCGATGAGTCGGGGGATTCTTTGACTAGCAGAGCTTGGATATTGGTGCTCTTGTCTTTGGCTATGATGATGCGCCCGTATGGCTTGGTAAAGTCGATGCTCTCTATGGATAGCTTATGCTTATCTTGATCTAAAACCAGACGATTAACCGACATGGATTGCCACTTAACTAAGGTCTTCTTATGGAGCTTGTCCTTCACCAGTAAGTTGTTGACGCGAATATCGCCGGAGAAATGTAGCGCTTCATTGGAGCCTACTGTGAGGCTGCCCTTGGTATTGAGCTCACCCTGTTTCAGGTCGATATTTACGTAGGGCGCCAGATAGGCTTGGATCTGCTGGAGATCAAACTTAGACAGGGTGAAATCGGCTTTCAGGGTCTCTTGTTTGGCATCCACCGAGCCCGAAGATTGGAATGTGCCTTTGTTGTTGATGGCCAGATCTAAGCGGTATTCTATGGGGAATTCAAGATCTGAGCGTATCTCGCCAGTGCTCAGGTTGAACGGAAATATTCGCCAAGGGGTATTGTCTGTGAGTCGATTCTCTACCAAGTTTAGATCGTAGTCTTTAACTGTCACACTAGTAATGATCGCAGACCAGGCTGAGTCGGCTTGTTTGTCCTCAGACTCTTGGCCTGTTTTCTCGCGTATGGAAGAAGCTGTCTCTTGCTGTGCCGACTTAAGGGATTGCGCTTCGGCTGAGGTGACAACAGGCATAAATAAGGAGACGATATCCAGCCCCTCTGTTGTCAGGCTAGCGTTAAGGGATAATTTCTCTGTCTCCACACTGGCAACCTTGACCTGTTTATCGGCCAAGTTGAGACTGATGCCATGCAAACTCAACAGGGGAAGTGATAGCAATGGGTTTTGGTCATCGACGAAGGAGATATTCTCCAAAGAGAATTGGCCATCTTGGGTGAGCAACTGAAGGGCCTGATCTGCTTGGGCTAAGATCTCGAAATGGGTGTTAAAACTAAACTGACCGCTCTCTAGTCTAGCTTGGACCTCATCGGCAATGAATGACCAAAATTGTGGTAATTGAATTGCGGTGAGTTGCAGTTCACCTATGATGTTTAATGGCGAGAGCTGCAGCTTACCCTGGGTGGCAATTTCTCCGCCATTTTCGCCCACAAAGCGTATTGAAAATTGGTTACTGCGGTTGCCATTACTATCGATTTTTTTCAGGGTGTCGAACGCTTTCAAATGAAGACTCATGGCGGGATAGTGGAGGCGGCTATTGGTGACCTTATCGGTGTAGACTAGCTCAGCATTGACGATGGACAGATCTTTTACCTTGATATGAGGCAGGCCGTTGGGTGTTTCAGGCTGATTATCAAGCGTCTCATTGATTTCGCGATTCACCAGTTCATGGATGATGTCTGAAAAATTAAAAGTGAATGAATCTGGCTCGTTGAGGCGCTCCAATAAGGCATAAGGTTTGTCCAGAGTCACATGATCCACACTGAGGGCCTGGTTGATAATAGAACGCCAGAAATCCAGCTCGAAGCTCAGTTTAGTGAAGCCGATGAAGTTAGTGTTATCTTTCTCTTGTACACGAAAACCAGTCAGGGATACCTTGAGAGTGAATGGGTTGATGGAGACATCCTCAAGCATAACCGGGCGCTTGAGCATTGCTGATAATTCTTGGGGCAATTGTTTATGAGCAACATAGGGGAGCAAGAGTCCGAGTAAAACGGTGAAAATAAGGTAAATAGTCAACAAAATCGCCAGGTATCCTTGATACTTAGGTAGATGGTGAAATTTGACTGCCAATCGAGTGAATGCTTTTGACATTTGAGGCCTATTTACTAAGTTGTACGAAGAATATTCCAGTTAATAGGTATTTTAGCTAACTTGATGGCTTTGTTATATAAATGTTTTAAATTATTGCTTTTTTATTGATCCTGACAAGCCGAAGCAATATTTATCTGACTCTGTGGATAACCTGACGTTGTAATGAGAGACCAGGCATAGGTATTTCTAAATGGTGAGCCCATTGGAATGTCCTTTGTTGACTGAAGGGGTGGGGGGTAAATACGACTTAACGGGTTAATACCAAGCGGTATTAAAGACTAAGTTCCAAGTTAGTTCAGCTTGTCATTTATAAATATTCCATGTTATACAAAAATCGTCGATCGTATTTACACTTATGTGATAATGTTATGTAACTGAAAAGGAAGTTAATGACAAAAATATGTCGTTACTCGGTAAGTCACGTAAATAGACATTGTTTCAAGGAATGAAAATGCACATTAGAATCGCCATAAATGAAGATTTACAGTCATTAACTCCGCTATTTGATGAGTACCGGAAAAGCTTAGGTCAGGACTCTCGATTAGCTGACTGTAAAGAATTTATCGAAAGCAGATTACTCGAAAATGATTCTGTGATATTTATTGCCTTTCTGATGGATAATCCTGTCGGTTTTATTCAGCTCTACCCCTCATTTTCATCATTATTACTTAAACCACTCTGGTATTTTGACGATCTGTTTGTGGCTGAACCTTATAGAAAACGTGGCATAGGCACAGAACTGGTTAAAAAAGCGAAAGAGCTCGCCGATGAGACTCAAGTGCTGGCGGTGCGCCGGGAAAAGATAGCAGGCGATGATTTTGTGCCTATAGAGACTCATCTATAGAGTTCTTACTTCTTTCTACTCTGTACGTCCGCTATTTGTGAGACTCATCTATAGAGTTCTTACTCCTTTCTACTCAGTACGTCCGCTATTAGTCCTGTTATCTGTTGCCCTGCCGGAAACAATGTACCGTCATAATTACTGAAAACTCAGCTGGCTATGATATTATGAGGCGTTTTGTAGCTGTTTTAATTTTTGGAGTAACAGATTGAATAAAAGTGTGATCACAAATCTAATTGCTGCCCTCTTGCTGGCATTAGGCTATTATTTTTCATCGGCTATCGTCTTGAGCATAGGATTATTTGCGCTGTCCGGCGCACTGACAAACTGGCTTGCCATCCATATGCTATTTGAAAAAGTCCCTGGCTTGTATGGTTCTGGCGTCATTCCGTCTCGTTTCGAAGAGTTCAAAGTCGGCATATCCCATCTGATGATGAAGCAGTTTTTCACCGATGAAAATATCGATCGCTTCTTGTCAGATCAGGGTGGCAGCGCATCTCCTATTAATTTGCAACCGGTTATCGAGAAGGTCGATATGACGCCGGCATTCGATGCCCTGGTGACTACAGTTGAGCAGTCATCTTTTGGTGGTATGTTGGCCATGGTTGGTGGTACAGACGCCATGACTCCATTAAAAGAGCCATTTATCGAGAAGATGAAGGCTTCATTGGTCGAGATAACTCAGAGTGAAGAGTTTTATACCTTGCTTAAGAATGAGCTCGAGCAGCCCGATGTCTTGGCCGACATGAAGACCAAGATCAATGAGATTGTCAGCCAGAGATTAAACGAGTTGACCCCTGAGTTGGTGAAGGACATCATTCAAGAGATGATCAGAAAACACTTAGGTTGGCTCGTGGTGTGGGGCGGCGTTTTTGGTGGTGTTATTGGTTTGATTGCCGCTCTTGTGCAAGCGTAATTATCACCATTTCGATAATGCCGGGACGAAGCGACCAGCAGAAAAATGGTTTGCAGATGTGTGTGGCAAAACATTTAGCACCATAAAAAAGCAGCTCTCGGGCTGCTTTTTTCCTTCTACCAGTGGTTTATACCAGTTCCATTAAATAAGTGATCATTCAGCGGGAGTTAAAAACGCTGTAGGCAAGTAAGGGGATTGAAGCTAATAGTTATTCTATATCGAGAGCCACTTGCGCAGCATAAAGTGTTTTTAAACCCGCACTACGTGAGCTTCTCAGGACTTCAACTTCTGCGTTGCATTGTCTCAAAAGGGAATAACCATTTCGTCAACAATGCGCCTTGAATTTAAAGCCCTGAGAAAGTTCTGAATAGTTCATACATTTAATGGAATTGGTATTAATAGGCGCTAGCGTGAACCGATTGTACTGCTCGGCCCGATGGGTCAATGACATCCCGAAGGCTCTTATCCCAAGCAAGCGCTTCCGGAGTAGAGCAAGCCACAGACTTGCCACCTGGAACGGTTTTCGCGGCAGTCTCTAGTGGAAATAGCGCTTCAAAGAAACAGCGGTAGTAGTAACCTTCTTTGGTGTCTGGTGTGTTATAGGGGAATCTAAACTTGGCATTAGCCAGTTGAAGGTCATCCACTTTCTCGGCTGCCAGCTCCTTTAAACCATCGATCCATGAGTAACCGACACCATCACTGAACTGTTCCTTCTGACGCCATGTCACTTCTTTGGGTAATTTGTGCTCGAAAGCCTGACGCAGAATATGCTTCTCGATACGACCATCTTTAGACATCTTGGCTTGCGGATTTATGCGCATCGCCACATCCATAAATTCTTTATCCAGGAAGGGCACGCGTGCCTCGAGTCCCCAGGCTGCCATCGACTTGTTGGCACGCAGACAATCGAACATGAACAGTTTGTCCAGTTTACGCACTAATTCTTCATGGAAGGCCTGTGCATTAGGGGCCTTATGGAAGTATAAGTAGCCACCGAATAGTTCATCTGCACCTTCGCCCGATAGCACCATCTTAATGCCCATGGCTTTAATTTTTCTCGCCATAAGATACATAGGCGTAGCGGCACGAATGGTAGTGATATCATAGCTTTCCAGATGATAAATCACATCTTTAATCGCATCGATACCATCCTGGAAGGTAAAGATGATCTCATGGTGGATTGTGCCTATGGCCTCGGCAACTTTTTTTGCCGCAATCAAATCAGGGGCACCTTCAAGACCCACGGCAAAAGAGTGAAGCTGTGGCCACCATGCATCGCTCTCGCCATCATCTTCGATACGGCGTTTAGCAAAAGTTTGCGTGATTGCCGAGATAATCGATGAATCGAGTCCGCCCGAGAGCAGTACACCATAAGGTACATCAGACATAAGCTGACGTTTAACCGCGGCTTCGAGTGCTTCTCTTATTTCATCGATACTGGCTGGGTTATCTTGCACGGCCGCAAAATCACGCCATTCACGTTGATAATATTGCACATAACCGTCGTCAGTGGCGCTCGCCTGGTTACATAAATAGTGGCCCGGCTTAAATACATCGACGGTCTTACACACAGGCATCAAGGCTTTCATTTCTGAGGCGATGTAGAAGTTACCTTCAGCGTCTAGGCCTGTGTATAGAGGAATGATACCCATGTGATCTCGGCCAATCAGATACAGGTCTTTAGTCTTATCGTAGAGCACGAAGGCAAATATGCCGTTTAGCTTATCGAGGAAGTCGACACCATACTCTTGATATAGAGATAGGATCACTTCACAGTCCGAGTTAGTCTGATAAGCGTATTTATCGCCGAGCTCGGCCTTGAGCTCTTTGTGGTTATAGATCTCACCGTTGACCGTAAGAATAATCTTGCCATCGCGACTAAGCAGAGGCTGGGCACCGTTATCAATATCGACGATGGCAAGACGTTCATGAGCGAGTACGGCTTTGTCGCAGCTGTAGATCCCTGACCAATCCGGTCCACGGTGACGCATCAACTTCGACATTTCTAGCGCGACCTGTCGCAGCTGTGTTGCGTCTGACTTAATATCTAAAATGGCAAAAATTGAACACATATTCTAGCTCCTACAAATCGCTTTAAATCTCAATGGGTATTACTGTGCCAGTAATTAACGCTTTTGCCAAATTAAAAATTGATTAAACATTAGGTAAAGCGCGGTTATTTGGCTTGTTAACTCATATATTTCGCCAATAAAATGATGTTTATTCAATGCATGTCGATTTTTATTGAAGATAATTGATTTTTGCTATGTGCTGGGTGGCTGAAATTGATTTTTTATCAGTGGAAATTGCTTAATGTCATTTTACTCTGTATCTGAGTTAACTGTTGTTTTTTTCCTCGTTAAAACAGGCATAGAGACACGTAATAAAATGGCCCCCTGAAAGAGGGAGCCATTCTTAAAGCATCATGAATAAAAAATCATGACATAGAGAGACTAAGTGAAGCATCAATGTGAAGGCTAATTTCAGGTTAACCTGGCTTATTCACTTATGGCCTTAGTGCTTGCTCCTCGAAGAGAGTGAAACTCAGTTCCGGCAAAGTATCCAGGCCAATCTTGGCTGTTGGCCAAGGTTTCTGCTGCACTGAAATAGATGGCCAAGTCTTGTAAGGCACCGCTAAGATCCTAATCTTCCCGGTATTCATCACAGGTATTGTGGTAACAGCCCTTCATTTTTTCCTTCATCATTACCTTGTACTGGGCCGTTGCCTCATCGATGGGCTCATTGCCACCGCCGGCGAATACCGCCGGAATGCCGAGCTTAGCGAAACTGAAATGGTCTGAGCGGAAGAAACCGCCAGATTTTGGTCGACTCTCGCCTTTAGCCACACGGTTTTGTGATTTCAATGCGTCTACAAGGTAATTTTCTAATTCAGACTTTCCTTTGCCGACGATAGTGTAATCCGAGGTGCGGCCGTATATGTTGGTACTGTCTAAGTTGAATACGGCCACGGATTTATCGATGGGGTAAATGGGATTGGCTGCATAGAAACGCGATCCCAGCAGACCTTGCTCCTCGCCTGTGGTGGCGATGAAGGTAACGGAGTGAGAAAGTGGCTGACCCAACTGGGCTTGATTGGCAAACTGGCGTGCTATTTCGAGTATACCTGCGGTGCCGGAGGCGTTATCGAGGGCACCGTTGTGAATTTGATCGCCATCTTTACTCTCATCTTTGCCAATATGATCCCAATGTGCGGTAAATAATATTTGCTCATCGGGTCGATCTTTTCCCACAAGGGTGGCGACCACATTATAACTGTTGGCATAGCTGGCCGTGTTGGAAAATTGAATCTTAGCCTTCTGTTTCAAAGGGATATTCATTGGGCCGTTGGCCACCCTTTGCATAATATCTGCTAAGCTCAAGCCTGACTTATGCTGGAGTAATACAATAAGTGCAACAGGCTGAAATTTGAATAGTGAGCCAGCTGAAGGCACAATCTAAGCTCTCACACAAAAATTAAGTCCGTTATGAATAAACTCAACGAACAGTACCGACAGCTAACTCAAGAGCCACGATACCAGATTTCAGCCCTTCGTAAAACAGGGATGGGACTGAGAGGCATTGCCAAAGAGATCGGGGTACATTACAGCACTGTTAGTCGGGAGCTGAATAGAAATTCACCCCCTAATGGATACTCAGGTGCTGAGGCTCACCCGCTGAGTGATATACGGAAACGAACATCCTTTAAAGCGAACAAACGTCATAGCCACACAGATGACATCATCCGTGGCTCCGTCATTTTAGGCTGGTCTCCAGAGACTGTTAGTCTGCGAATGACGGTTGAAAGTAAAGTCACAGAGACGCTTAGCCATACGACGATCTACCGACGTATTGAAGAGAATAGGTTGCAAGGTGGTCACCTGTACCGTCAGCTGCCCAGGTTTGGTAAAACACGGTGGAAGGGTGGGAAACGTAATAAAAAAGCGGGAGTTAGGCTAATTCATGATCGAGTCGATATTACAGAGCGGCCTGATATTGTGGATGCGCGGACGCGATTAGGTGATTGGGAAGGAGACACAGTACACGGGCAGAGTGCCCACCTTGTGACACTCGTCGATCGCACAAGCCGCTTTACGCTAGCCAAACGTGTATTTAGCAAAACGAAAGAAGAAGTTGGCGATGCAATGATTGCTCTGCTGAAAACCGCTCACACGGTAAAGACAGTGACGTTAGATAATGGCGGTGAATTTGCAGGTCACGTTCGAGTGTCAAAGGCAACAGGTGCAGATATGTACTTTGCCAAGCCTTATGCCAGTTGGCAACGAGGAACCAATGAGAATACCAATGGTCGGATCAGGCGTTTTTGGCCAAAAAAATTCGATATGGGCAAACTGACAGATGATGAAATTGAAAGAAGGATCTTGCTACTTAATTTCACGCCAAGAAAAGTATTAGGTGGCCTCACTCCATTTGAGGTCTATATGGGACAGGGTGTTGCACTTATTACTTGAATCCAGCATCAAAGACCTTGGTTGCCACATTTAGGGTGATCCAGCCTTCAACTTCTACATGCTTATCTTGCTCAGCCTTGTCGACCAGCAGATCTTGCTGAGGACTTGTCCAGCTGTTCTCTACCACGGACCAGGGGTAAGATGCCGGGGCGGTATCGTGAATAATGATGGCAGCTAAAGCCCCCTGCTTACTTGCCTCACTGAACTTATAGTCCCAGCGGCCGTAGTAGGTCATCGCCTTACCGTTAAACTTACCTGAGTCGGGTAAAGCAAATCCGGGGTCATTGACTAAAATAATCGCAACCTTGCCATGCATGTCTATGTCTATGTCTTGGTAGTCATTCCAGTCGTATTCAGGCGCATTGATGCCATAGCCGACGAAGACCAGAGGCGCGTTAGTAATATCGACGCCGCCATTGTCATGACGGCTACCCAAAACGATATCTTTTCTGTGTTCCAGTGCCAAGCTACCGAAGCTGATAGTTTGTTGCTCTGAGGCCGTATAGGTCACCATCGGCACGGCTTGCAGGTAATCGCCATGATTAGCACCAACCAGTCCCATCTCTCCTTAAAGGCCTGAGTCAGGAAGTTTAAGGTGAGTGTTTCACCTTAGGTGGTTGGGGCCCGGCCTTCAAACTCATCGGAAGAAAGAGTTTTGATGTCTTGTCTGAATCTAGCTTCATCGAACTTGACGGGGGTATTGATTAAGCCACTGGCGGCAGTGTTAACTTCTGCTGCTACAGTGGTTTGAGTGGCTGTTGGCTACAAGCGCTAAGCAGCGCAAGGGCACATACCGGAGGCAGTAATCGCATAGATTGTCCTATTTTATAGTTATTGTTATAGACGAAATTTGTGTGACACATCATGAATGAAAAAAGCCCACTTTGACAAGTGGGCTTTTGTTTTAATGCTGAGAAAGTTGTTTGTTAATATTTATCATAATATTAACAAAACCAGCTTGAGCCTAACAGATGTATTGAAGGCAATATACTAAAGGCCCTCAATCAAAAGCCTTAAATTATCGGCTTCAGACGATATCGATATCACCTGCACAGGCGAAGACGTGATTAGGACGGAAGGGCTCCCTCTCCACATCGCTGAGCTTACTCACACCACTGGTGACCAGAATGGTTTCCAGTCCTGCCTGAAAACCTGCCAGGATATCGGTCTTCATGTTATCGCCGATAATGACGGTGTTATCCGAGTGGCCATCAATATGGTTAAGTGCCGAGCGTATGATCCATGAACTAGGTTTGCCGACATAGAAAGGCATACGGCCACTGATCCGCTCTATTGGGGCACACAAGGCTCCACAAGCCGGACTATAAGCTGGGCCATGGGTATCAGGATTGGTGGCGATAAAGCGGGCGCCTTCGACGATGAAACGGGCCGCTTTATGGATCATCTCCCAGTTATAAGAGCGGGTTTCACCGACAATAACAAAATCCGGGTTGATATCTGTGATGGTAAAACCCGCCTTGTAGAGCTCGTGGGTGAGGGCCCCTTCGCCTATGACGTAGGCTTTGTTGCCTTTTTGATGCTTGAGGAAATCTGCTGTCGCCATGGCTGATGTATAAAAGCACTCTTCAGGGACATTTATTCCCGCCGCGCCGAGTCTATTTTGCAAATCTTTGCCGGTCTGAACTGGATAGTTGGTTAGGATAACCAAGGGGTTACCTTGTTCCAGCACCCGATGAATAAAGGTATCACTGCCGGGGATCAGCTCATTGTTGTGCAGTAGAACACCGTCGATGTCGCAAATAATATTTTTCATTTATCAATCTCGGTATACAAAGGAATTTTAGCTCACGTGATACAAACTATATAAAGCCAAATTCACTGTGATTACAATGATTTTTACTCAATTAGCTTAGCAGCGTCGCATTAGCTAGTGGTATTTTCTTGTTGCATAAAACTGAAGGCTCCATGGTGTGGTTGAGAGGAGATATCTTGGTGTTTTTATTTAATTTTACGCCTGATAGCTATAAGGCCCAATCCAAAGATAGATAACCAGCCAAATGCACCGCCACCAGAATCACCCGTTTCAGGCTTAGGTGCAGGAGGAGTAACGACCTCTTGATCATCATTGGTAATGATAATATCCATCTTACTCTTGTTGCCACTTAAGCTAAGTTCAACGGGCAAAACGAGTTCCGCTGTAAGCTGAGCGTTATCTGTCGTCGTTGTATTATCAATAATGGTAACTGAAACTAACTTTTCACTTTCACCCGATGCAAAATCAACATGAATAAAATCTTGCTCAAGAAGACCACCCGTTACCGCCCCATCAATAAAGACCTTAACTGATGTTTCGACAGTTAAATCACCATCACGCATGACATAGAATGAAACCGAATTATCAGATTCGCTAGCGGTTACATCTAGATTAGCAAAACCAACCATCCCGACAATGTTCATTTCAGGAGAAGCGCTTGCGACATACGGGGTTGATTTATCAACATACCAAGCATTATTGGCACTGTCTTCTGTCCCACAAACTTCTCCATTCACAGAAATATCAGGACTGGAGAAATGCTTATTGTTGCTACTAGAAGCAATAGAGCCCATTACACCGAAGTTACCATCGCACTTCATAGCTCTGGCACGAGTATAAGAAGACTGAGTCTTGCCTTCTTCATGGTCAGCTTGAAGGGTATGGCCTAATTCATGAGTGAATGTATTTGGACAAGAACCATCAATCACTGAATTTTCATCCAGCATTAAAATAGATAATTCACCACCACCAGCGCCACACAAAGACGACTCAGCCCCATCATTAAACTCAACCTCACGAAGACGGCCCCAAGCATAATAATCAGCCCCTAATCGTTGTAGTAAGGCTCCATTAGCCGGAACAGCGTCAGCATCAATAGCATCTTGGTGCCCTGCTAAGTAGATGCTGCCCTGAAGAAAATCATCTAATCCCCTCACAATATCGCCATTAGCATCTAGATGGGAAGGGCTAAAATATGTAAAGTCGAGATCGACAGGAATATCATCTATCCAGCCATCGGTTATCAAGTCACCAAAAATAGTATGGTATTTAGCACGATAACCATCAAATGTTGGCTGTTCAAAACCCACTAATCGAACCTTAGTTTCAGAGGTAGCACCAAAGGTCATGTTCGCTAATTCCACCGAGTCACGAGCAAACTTGTATGCTTCGCCAAGTGAAGGCATAACATCGGCCCAAGTTGGGTGATAGAAATACAAAACATCAATTGTCTTGTTATTGATATCGACAGGAGAGCATCCATCATTTATTGCATTTTCAAATGCTCCCCAAGGGAAATCAAGACAAGTAATCAGTGGCTCGCTTGAGTCGGCAGTAGCATTAAGGCTCCTAGGAGTCGAATACGCGCGGTTAATCTTGCCATTTGAGGTGCTATTCAAATACATCTGCACAACAGATGGGGCAGCGTCCTCAGTAAAAGAAGTTGCAAAAGCTGATTGGGCAAGCACCAAAGAAACTGCACTTACGATTAATGATACGTTGAATCTTTTCATAACTAGCACCTCGATATATACAATACTTATACTACTCATAAGTTAAGTAGCAGCTAAAGTACAACACTTAGTTAACAACTAACAATAGATGTATCAATTTGGTTGCTAGGCAGGGGTTGTGCAAAAAATCAGCATGTAATTGTGTCGGCAGCGAGCTAGATTTTAGGATGAGATATTATGCAGTGATACGTTTCGAACCAGAATTAGAGGCATTAAACATGCAGCTGTTTGAAATCGCAGCTCCTACTAGGCGTTAATCTTCTATACATTTTTGGATTTGTCCATAGTCCCAGACGGCGGTGTCTGATGCCTTGCAGCAGTACAGGGAAAAATTAACCAGCACGACCCCTATGATTCGGCACTGGGCTATCGACTTGGTGAGGTTCGAGGAGCGTTGAGTCTGACTTCAGACCCGAGCAGCCGATTCAATAATGAAGTCCTGACGTCCAAGGTTTACACCTCCTTGGCAATTCCAATAAAAAGGGCATTGAATGAAATTCAACGCCCTTATATTATCGACTTGCCTGTGGACGCTTATTAGTCCGCAGCGTAGCCCATGTCTTCGAGTGCTTGACCATCGAGAAACGCCTTACCCTGTTTCATCTCGAGTCGATTCTGGCTAAACCATTTAACGACCATAGGATAGATGGCATGCTCTTGCTGATGAACTTTCTCGGCCAAGGTATCGGCAGTATCTTCATCATAGACAGGCACTTTAGCCTGCAGTATGACAGGACCCGAGTCTAGCTCAGGCGTCACGAAGTGAACGCTGGTGCCATGTTCGGTGTCTTTGGCATCGATAGCTCGCTGATGGGTATTAAGTCCTGTGTACTTAGGGAGGAGAGAAGGGTGAATGTTGATCATGCGGCCTTCGAATCCTTGTACCAATTCATCACTTAATATGCGCATAAAGCCGGCTAAGACAATCAGATCTGGCTGATATCTGTCTATGGCAAGCTTTAAACGAGCATCATATGCAGATCTTGCTTCATCCTTTCGAACCATCACACAACTAGTGTCAATCTCGCTTTGGTGAGCACGGATAAGACCGTAAGCATCGGGCTTGTTACTGATCACTCCGACGATTTCAGCTTCGAGGTGATCATCACAATCATCGATGATCGCCTGCAAGTTGCTGCCATTGCCTGAGATTAATACTAAAACGCGACAGTTTGAGGACATTACAGGATCTCCACTTGCTCTTCGTCGCCATTGCGCTTAGCAATATCACCGATAAGCCAAGCTTGCTCGCCTTCGGCGTTAAGCAGCTCCAGTGCAGCCTCTACTTTCTCAGACGGTAGCGCGACAACCATTCCTACGCCACAGTTGAATGTACGGTACATCTCAAATTCGGCAATGTTACCGTTTTTCATCAACCAGTTGAAGATGCTTGGCCACTGCCATGAATCACCTTTAACAACCGCTTTACAGTCATCAGGAAGGGCGCGGGGGATGTTTTCCCAGAATCCGCCTCCAGTAATATGCGCCATAGCGTGAACTTCAGTTTGTTCGAGTAACTTAAGCAGCGACTTCACATAGATTTTTGTCGGCTCAAGCAGGTGGTCAATCAGTGGCTTGCCTTCGAAATCATCTTCAGGGTTAACCTTGCTGATTTCGAGTACCTTACGGATCAATGAGAATCCGTTTGAGTGAGGACCGCTTGACGCTAGTGCGATAAGCGAATCACCGGCAACGACTTTAGTGCCGTCGATGATGTCAGCTTTCTCTACCACACCGACACAGAAGCCGGCTAGATCATAATCATCGCCTTCATACATGCCTGGCATCTCGGCGGTTTCACCACCGATAAGTGCACAGCCCGACTGTACACAGCCTTCGGCAATACCTTTAATGACTGCAGTTGCGGCATCAACATCAAGTTTGCCTGTTGCATAGTAATCGAGGAAGAAGAGTGGCTCGGCGCCGGAAACGATTAAATCGTTAGAGCACATGGCGACCAGGTCTATACCGACTGTGTCGTGCTTCTTATAATCGATGGCTAATCTTAACTTGGTGCCAACACCATCGGTACCAGAAACAAGCACTGGGTGTTTGTACTTAGTCGGCAGCTCACAAAGAGCGCCGAACCCACCCAAATTGCCCATAACTTCTGGACGGTGGGTACGTTTCACGGCAGATTTAATATTATCAACTAGTGCATTTCCGGCGTCGATATCGACACCTGCATCTTTATAGCTAAGCTGTGTAGGAGTGCTCACGAAGATCCTCTCGGGTACAGAATGATTATTGGATTTTATGCGGCGCTATTCTACCAGTTTGTGACAGGCCTCGAAAGTGAAGATTTGGCTATTTATAGCGGACATAGCTCACGATTTATCGAGTTTTTAAAACTTTATGTTTTCCATTGCGGACAAATAAACTAAAATCTCGTTAATTTGCTTGTATCAATGCTAAAAATTAGGAGAAAAAATGAAAGTTGTCGAGGTTAAACACCCACTAGTTCGTCATAAAATAGGCTTAATGCGTGAAGCTGATATTAGTACTAAACGTTTCCGTGAGTTAGCAGCGGAAGTGGGTAGCCTACTGACCTACGAAGCGACTGCTGATTTTGATACCGAAACGGTCACTATCGAAGGTTGGAATGGTCCGGTTGAAGTGGAACAGATCAAAGGCAAGAAGGTGACGGTTGTACCAATTCTTCGTGCCGGCCTTGGTATGATGGATGGTGTTCTGGAGAATATCCCCAGTGCGCGTATCTCAGTTGTCGGTATATACCGCGATGAAAAGACACTAAAACCCGTCACTTACTTTGAAAAGCTCGCCAGTGATATGCCTTCACGTATTGCCTTGGTCGTCGACCCTATGCTTGCGACGGGTGGCTCAATGATCTCAACTATCGATTTGTTAAAAGACCGTGGCTGTACTGCGATTAAAGCTCTGGTTTTGGTTGCTGCACCTGAAGGGGTTGCTGCATTAGCGAAGGCGCATCCTGATGTGGAGCTTTACACCGCTGCTATCGATGATTGTCTGAACGAGCAGGGATACATTCTTCCTGGTCTTGGTGATGCGGGGGATAAGATCTTCGGAACTAAGTAGTCGCTTAGCACTGTTGCATAAACTTAAATTAAGCTAATTGCTAGTTTATATCGCGAGTTTATAAAGAGAAAAAGGAGCCGAATGGCTCCTTTTTTTATTTTCCAATTTTCATGTCGAATAAGTGCTCGAACCTCGAACCTGTTCTTATAGCACCATGGCCGCTATCCAGCCAAACACCAGCAATGGGATGTTGTAGTGAATAAATGTCGGGATCACACTATCTTTGATGTGGTCGTGCTGTCCATCGGCGTTTAAGCCTGCCGTCGGACCTAAGGTCGAGTCCGAGGCGGGTGAACCGGCATCTCCTAGGGCTGCCGCAGTGCCAACAAGTGCAATGGTGGCGG
>NZ_ABIC01000033.1 GCF_000172075.1 Shewanella benthica KT99 | reverse complement strand
GTGCATATCTATCCACCTATTTAAAGGGATTTCCCAATGAACAAAAAAGTACTGATGATTGCTGGTGTAGCAATGACTGCCCTACTAGGTGGCTGTGCAAACACTACTGCTCTAGAAGAAAGCATTTCTAACCTAGGTAACAAGGTTGATCAACTGTCTTCTGAAGTTAGCTCTCTGAAGTCTGAGCAAGGTGCTCTTTCTGCAGACGTTAAAGATGCAAAAGCGGCTGCTATGGATGCACAAGCTGAAGCTAAGCGTGCTAACGATCGCGTAGACAACGTTGCTTCTTCTTACAAGAAGTAATTTGTCTGTATCGGCAACACATATGTGTTGCCGATATGTTCTCCCCCTTCTAAGCTAAATCTCCCCCCAAAACAAGTTCAAGTAGATCTAAGCTGTAAGCTGTAAGCTGTAAGCACCAGTAAAACTGAAAATCAGTAAGACGAAGTACATTCCAGTCACTCTTAACTTACCACTTACCACTTACCACTTAGACATTTCATTCTTCAAGCTTCTACAATTTCCGCCCACAAAAAAGCGCCCACTGGGGACGCTCTCTGCACACTGTTCTGCTTATTATGTTCTAACTAATTGGCCTTCCTAGTCACTAGCAGCGCCTAGTACCTGCTCTAAACACCTTCTCTAAAGCGCTATATTCACAGGTAAACCATTCTGAGTCAGTAGCGCATCGTTAGCCTTGAAACTGTCTATATCGTCCTGGCTGATGAACTTGACGATGTTAGCGCTCATGGTCACGACTTTCTCTTGCTGCATCTCTAGCTCAGATTTAGACAGGGCAGAATGCACTTCTATGATATGACGACCATCGGGCTCGGTAGAGATCTTGACTGTCTGGTTGATCACCCGCACAGGATCGCCGTACTGGGTCTGATTAAATAGCCACTCGATATCATCAGGGTTGAGACGCACGCAACCTGAGCTGACGCGCATGCCGACACCAAAATCTTTGTTAGTCCCGTGGATCAGGTAACTGCCATCACCATAAGACAGCTGCATGGCATAATTACCCAAGGGGTTATCCGGTCCGGCTGGTACTATGGCTGGTAGAACCTCGCCACGCTCCAGATGTTCCTTACGGATACTGGCCGGAGGCGTCCAACTAGGATTAGGAATTCTGGCCTTAATTTTGGTAACCATCTCAGGGGTTTCACGGCCTATGCGACCTATCCCGACGGGAAAGACATGGACTTGCTTACCATTTTTAGGAAAGTAGTAGAGTCGCAATTCCGGTAGGTTGAGCACTATCCCTTTTCTTGGCACATCGGGTAGCAACATCTGCGTCGGTATGATGAGTGTAGAACCTGGGGTGGGTAAAAATGGGTCCACGCCTGGATTTGACTCCATCAGCTCCAGAATACCGACATTGTACTGCTTGGAAATTGTCTGGAAATAATCCCCCTTCTGTACCAGATGCTCCTGAAGCTCACCGATAAGACGACTGCCATTTTCCGGCAGATCATACACGTTGGCCATACTCATGCCTGGAATTACACTTAAGATGAACAACAGCAATATTCTCATCATAGCTATCTCTATTTCCTTTTTATTCTCTACTATCAAAGCGAATGTGACGACCGCTAACACCCATCAATATAAGGACCAGCAGATAACTCAAACACTCATATTCAGCTTAAATGTTAACCCCTGCTGCCACTAAATCCTAGCCCTATCGAGTACAAAATCAGGGTGTAAAACTAAAGCGTTCAGCCGAGGTTAATTTGCCGCGATAAGGTTATATTTTCTTCGACAGGGTAACAATAAAGTCGATCTCTAACCCTTCGAAGTTAGCTGAGGCGATCTTGTTACGCATTTTATCATTGGCCCGCCACGCATACGGCGTCATTTCCAGCAGCGTCAAGGCTTGCTCACCATCAGCATCTAGCTTAAATGTCACTCTCTGAGTCGCTAATAATTCGAGTCCACTGACTTGACCCGATTGCAGCGATTTCTCTTTCATATTGGGGTAGATATACCCTTTCAACTGCCATAGGTGCCGAGGGGCGGGAGAGACCTGCAATAGATAACCAGCTTGCTTGAGGACCCGTAACGGCTCTTTTCCTTTGAGTTGCTTATCGATTAGCGTCACTAAATCGAAGCTAGCGTCTGCGAAAGGAAGTGCTCTTAGGCTACTGACAATCAAGGTACTTTTTTCTGCTGGCTCACTTTCATTACCTGAGTCATTACTTGAATCATTACTTGAATCATTACTTGAATCATTACCAGAGTCACTGGCAGAATCTGCGCCGGTAGCATTATCTGAGTCAGAGTCCGCTTCCGCTTCCGCGTCGATCTTCGCCGCCGAGAAGAGTGCATTCTCGGCTTCATTGATGCCATGCTGCACTAGAGTTAATCCGGCTTGCTGCAGAGGTTCACTGAGTGCCGACTTTATCGCCCTAAGATAGTAGCCTTCGCCACAATCATATTCCAGATGCGCAATTCCCCCCTCTGACGCAATATTCGCTAGCTCAGGTTTGAGCATCTCGGCTAAGGTGTCGACCAGCGGAGAGAATACACCGGACTCGAGTAAGAAACGCTTACCGCGCATCACCTGCCTAGAGTCTAATTTAGGCTTTTTAGGCAGGCTAAATACCCAGTAACCCTTATCACTCTTATCGAAATGATGCTTATTACTACAGTGTAACCCTTGAGATTCCTGATGGATCAGCAGCGGCTGGTTACACACAGGGCATAGATAAATACTTTTCATAATGTCTCTTTAACAATTAAGCGAATATAAACACACACAAGAGTGCGCCCAGTGCCAGTCGATAGACGACAAAGGGGGTCATGCCAATTCGGCTGACCAATTTTAAAAATACGTGAATACAGGCGTAAGCGGCGAGGAAAGAGACGATGATACCCAGAGTTAACGCCTGAAAATCTATCGCCTCACCACTGGATATAAGATCTTTAGTCACCAAGATAGCAGCCCCTAAACTGATGGGTACCGACATCAAAAATGAGAAGCGCGCCGCGGCCTCACGGCCAAGGCCCAACATCAAGGCTGCCGTGATGGTCGCGCCGGAGCGGGATGTGCCTGGGATCAGCGCCATGGCTTGAGCCACGCCTATGACCAACGCCTTCTTCCAACCCACTTGAAACTCAGTCAGCCCCTTGTTGGTCAGTCTATCGGCCCACCACAGTAAGAGGCCAAACACGATAGTGGTCGTCGCCACCACCTCGATATTTCGCAGATGAGTAGCAATAAAATCTTTAGCGGCGAAGCCGACTATGACTGCCGGTATAGTCGCCAGTATGATCCACCAGGCCAGCTTACTCTCATCATTGTGCTCGCCCTTGAACATGCTGCCACCCCAGGCAATAAACATCGACCACAGCTCACGCCTGAAATAGATGATAACGGCGCACAATGACCCAGTATTGACGGCGACATCGAAGGACAAGCCCTGATCTTCCCAGCCAAGGAGTTGCGCCGGTAAGATAAGATGCGCCGAGCTTGAGATGGGTAAAAATTCGGTCAAGCCCTGAATTAAGGCTAATACTATGACCTGAAATGTGTCCATGCATATTTCCTGATTAATGAATCTACACCTAGTCGTTAAATGTGTACTTAGGTGAGAGCCAAGATTTGTACTTAGAGTGAGTAAAGAGTTGCGGCTTCATCCGCCAGAGCCGGAGTCCAGGCAAATGGAACGGGCCAAAGTCTTTGCTGAGTTTTATCGTATTCATTCCACAAAGTTTGATAACTAATATTCACCGCAGGATGGATCAAATCGGCGGCAAGCTCAGCCATAGGCCAGAGAACGAAGGCATTGGTTAAGATTTCAGCCCTTGGCAACTCAACAGGATCGAACGTGACCTTATCGCCATAGAGCAGCAGATCCAGATCCAATGTTCTGGGAGCAAACTTTTTAGCCCCCACCAGACGGCCATTGTCTTGCTCGATCTGCTTAAACAGTGACACTAGTTCACCTATGCTCAGTTCGGTATCGACGCCAACGACCATGTTTAAAAAGTTACTGCCTTTAAAGCCGACCGCTTCACTTTCATACACAGAGGAGAGCAAGAGTTTGCCAAAGTGATAGCTTAGCTCACTTAATCCAGACTTAAGGTAGCGATCAGGCTCAATATTACTGCCTAGGCTGATATAAACACGAGATAACATCTAACAATAACCCCGCTCAATCTCGACACCGACGGCTGCAACATTCGGCACGGCTCCCGGTTTCATCACAGTCACCTTGAGCCAAGGCACATCAAATTCATCCATTAAACAGGTCGCGATCATCTCGGCTATGGTTTCGATCAGTTCAATTGGCTTTTCGGTTATCAAGGCCGTTAATCGATTCGATACCGTCTCATAACACAAGGCATACTGATAATCATCGCTATCCGCGGCAGGCTTGTTATCCCAAGCCATATCCAGATCGATCAACAAGGTCTGATGGATCTTCTTCTCCCACTCATAGATGCCGATAACAGTGTCTATTTTTAACTGTCTTATTAATACTCTGTCCATGATCTCTCCAAAACCAGACTCGTTCCTCATCGATGAGGGCTCATTTGCGCCCTTCGGCTCAAGAGGTCTGATAAGCGTTAACGGATAAAAAAGATATAATGTCAATCTTATCTATTAATTTGCTAAATGCCTCTTTCTAACGGTACAAATCCCAAGTAGGATAAGGCCCTGTAGAAGGATTTTACCTCTCAGGCAAAGCAGATAAAATAGAAAGTTGTGATTATGGCTTAGCACTGAAAAATATTGTGGCGCGATGATACCTTAAGACGGATAAGGAAACCAATTTGACCCTAACAGTACTCACTCTGGTGATGATATTGACCGCCTATCTGGCTGGCTCAATTTCCAGCGCCGTGCTCGTTTGTCGAATGCGTGGGCTTCCCGATCCAAGAACAGAGGGATCAGGCAATCCCGGGGCGACCAATGTCCTGCGCATAGGCGGAGCCAGCTCAGCTGTCATGGTACTATTGTTTGACATGTTAAAAGGCGCCCTTCCCGCCTACCTCGCCTTCCGCATAGGGGTCGACCCCGTCTCCCTAGGCCTGATTGCTATCGCCGCCTGCGTTGGCCATATTTTCCCTATCTTCTTTAAATTTAAAGGCGGCAAAGGAGTCGCGACCGCATTCGGCGCCATGGCCCCAATTGGTCATGATTTAGCCCTTGCTTTGATAGGCACCTGGATCGTCATGGTATTAATCAGCCGTTACTCCTCACTCGCCGCGATTATCACCGCCATGCTTGCCCCCGCCTATACCTGGTATCTGGATGACAGATTTATCATCCCGGTTTCCATGCTCTCGGCACTGATAGTCATCAGACACAAAGACAATATTAGCAGGCTGTTAAAGGGTGAAGAATCTAAGATGTCCCGCAAGAAGAAAGATAAGTTTTAGCAAGCCTAAGCTAAACCTTCAAGCATAAAAAAAACACCTGTTTGCATCTGCAAACCAGGTGTTTTTATTGCTTGCAACTTACAGCTTATGGCTCGTAGCTTAAGAGCCTATAGCGGTGGCAGCGAGTCTAGCGGCCAGCGTGGCATACCTTTAACGCCTAAACCCTCGGTCTGACCCGCCTTCAGTCTCTGCAAACCGGCATAGGCGATCATGGCACCATTATCGGTACAGAACTCGCCTCTGGGATAGAAGACTTCTCCGCCTAAATTTTGCATCATCTCGGCTAGCGAGCTGCGCAGGCGTGAATTTGCACTCACTCCTCCGGCAATGACTAAGCGAGTATAACCGGTTTGTTTCAGTGCACGACGACACTTAATAGAGAGTGTATCGACCACAGCTTCTTCGAACGCTAGGGCGATATTGGCACGGGTTTGCTCATCATCGGGCTCTCTGGCAATCGTATTGGCGGCAAAGGTCTTCAAGCCAGAAAAACTGAAATTTAATCCTGGCTTATCCGTCATAGGACGAGGAAAACGGTAATGGCCAGTCTCACCTTTCTCAGCCAGCTTAGCTAACCTTGGCCCACCCGGGTAATCTAGCCCCATGAGTTTCGCGGTTTTATCGAATGCCTCGCCTGCGGCATCGTCAACAGACTCGCCGAGCACTTCATATTGTCCAATGCCTTCAACGGCCACCATCATAGAGTGTCCCCCGGATACTAGCAGCGCAAGAAAAGGAAACTCGGGCACATTATCCTCTAGCATAGGAGCTAAGAGATGACCTTCCATATGGTGCACGCCAACGGCAGGCTTACCCCATGAATAGGCTAATGACCGTCCCACACAGGCTCCCACTAATAAGGCGCCGACCAGACCTGGGCCCGTGGTATAAGCCACGCCATCTATGTCATCCATTGTACTGTTAGCATCGGCAAGTGCCTTCTTAATCAAGGGCACTATCTTTCTCACATGATCGCGAGATGCCAGTTCGGGGACAACCCCGCCGTAATCGGCATGTAGCTTTACCTGACTGTAAAGTGTGTGAGATAACAAGCCCAGCTCGTCATCATAAACGGCTATTCCTGTTTCATCGCAAGATGTTTCAATACCTAAAACCCGCATCGTATCCCGTCAAAGTGTCATAAAAGGCTGCTAATTCTACCTGCTGTGCTTTAATTATACCAATAGACTTGCTGCTGATTTGGATCCTGCTGATAATTGTATCAATTACAGTGATTATTAGCGGGTATACACAAAATATCCTCAACATGACTTAGCCGGGATCTAAAATAGGATCTCGATGGTGAGAAGTTCTAAAATATGATCGCGAAATATGCTTTACAAACACGCTTAATTCGGTGTAGAATTCCGCACCATTTTTAAATTAACTTGAGTCGAGAAATTGACTCTCTACAAACTACACCTAAGGGGTGATGGCGTATGCCAATAATTAAAGTACGCGAAAATGAACCATTTGACGTAGCTCTACGTCGTTTTAAGCGCTCTTGTGAAAAAGCCGGTATCTTAGCTGATGTTCGCGCTCGTGAGTTCTACGAGAAGCCAACTACTGCACGTAAGCGCGCTAAAGCCGCTGCAGTTAAGCGTCTTGCTAAGAAGCTTTCTCGCGAAACCGCTCGTCGCGTACGTTTATACTAATCTATTATGAGCCTAGTTGATCAGCTAAGAAGCCAAATGAAGGACGCCATGCGTGCCAAAGCTAAGGTACGCTTGGGGACTATCCGTATGGCACTAGCCGCCGTCAAACAGATTGAAGTGGACACCCGCGAAACTCTCAACGACGACCAAGCTATAGCTGTCTTAACCAAAATGGTTAAACAGCGTCGCGATTCGATTACACAATATAGTGCAGCCGGACGTGACGAACTAGCAGCAATTGAAGCGGAAGAGATCAAGGTTCTTGAAGTCTTCCTGCCTAAGCCTCTTACTGAAGAGGAGATTGTCGTGCTAGTTGATGCCAGCATCGAAGAGATGGGCGCATCCTCCATGGCGGATATGGGCAAAGTAATGGGCGCATTAAAACCTAAAGTCTTAGGCAGAGCTGATATGGCGTCAATTGGCGCTATGATCAGAGCTAAACTTAAGTAACTTAAGAATAATGCGTAAATAAGCCGTGCTCTTGCACGGCTTGTTTGTTTGTACAGTTTCAGTTTTTTATTTCGTGCTAATGGCGAAAGGCGGCATTTACCAAACTAATGGCGATACCTCGTGATTTTATCAATGAGCTAGTAGCTCGCATCGATATTGTCGACTTGATCGACGTTAAGGTGCCCCTTAAAAAGGCGGGTAAAAATCACTCTGCCTGTTGTCCGTTTCATAGTGAAAAATCACCTTCTTTTACTGTCAGTAGAGATAAACAGTTCTACCATTGTTTCGGCTGTGGTGCCCACGGCAATGTCATCGACTTCGTCATGGAATACGACCGTCTCGACTTTATCGATACTATAGAAGAGCTCGCTGGGCAACTGGGTCTAGAAGTGCCCAGGGAGCAAGGTACGGGTAAGAGACGCGATGAAGGATTGAGCCGCGATCTGTATCAATTAATGGAAGAAGCTAGCCGACACTTTCAGAGCCAGCTTAGACAACATAAAGACAAACAAAAGGTTGTCGATTATCTGGACCATCGTGGCCTATCCGAGAAAGTGATAGAAGACTTTCATATCGGATTTGCACCAGAGGGCTGGGATGGTTTACTCAGTCGTTACCGCCAGAGTCAGGATTCCCAAGATAAACTACTCACCGCGGGAATGGTGATTGAGAACGATAATGGCAGACGTTACGACCGATTTCGCGATCGGTTAATGTTCCCGATTCGTGACAGACGAGGCAGGGTTATTGGCTTCGGCGGAAGGGTTTTAGGTGATGGTACTCCCAAATACTTGAATTCTCCGGAAACGCCCATATTTCATAAGGGTAATGAGCTGTACGGACTCTATGAGCTTAAACAGCGTCACAGAGATCCACAGCGAGTACTCATAGTCGAAGGCTACATGGATGTGGTCGCACTGGCACAGTTTGATGTCGACTATGCCGTCGCCTCTCTCGGTACTGCAACCACGGCAGAGCAGTTTCAACTCCTGTTACGTACCGCCAAAGAGGTCATCTGTTGTTATGACGGTGACAGAGCCGGAGTAGAAGCCGCATGGCGTGCATTAGAAACCGCACTGCCGCTGCTCAAACCCGGTAATCAAGTTAAATTTATGTTTCTGCCTCAAGGTGAAGATCCAGATACCATGGTTCGCCAGGTAGGAAAAGAAGCATTCGAAAGTCAGATTGATGATGCTAAGGCACTTCCCGAGTTTCTTTTTGAAACTTTAGCCCAACGCCATGGCGCCGATAAAGGGACATTAGCCAAGCAAGCCATTAGTTTGATTGAGAAAGTACAAGACATAGTTTTACAAAGTTTATTGCTGGAAAATCTAGCCTATAAGCTCGGAATGAACGGTGCCGATGAGCTAAGAAGAAAGTTGGGGTTCAGCTCTAAATATCAGGGCCAAACTCTGCAGAATAAAGCGTTAAAAGGACGAGGAACTCCATTGCGACTAGCCATCGCACTGCTAGTACAACATCCTATGTTAGGTGAGGGACTGCCCATGCAGCCTGCACTGAAACACATCAAGATGGCCGGCATAGATTTGCTGATCCACTTGCTAGACATTACTCGTGTACAAGTTAAAAACAGCGCACAACTACTTGAACAGTACAGGGATGCTCCGCAATTAGGCACCCTAAAAAAACTGACCCGATGGGACCATCAAGTGGCGGATGAAAACTTGCAACAAGAGTTTAGAAAAACCCTGATCTGGCTCAATAATCAATATATTGAACAGCGATATCAGGAATTGAGTCTAAAACAGAACCATACTAAAGAAGAAAGGATTCAACTAAGCAAGCTGATTGCAGTCATACAAGGGCAAAACTAAGACACTTTTCGCCTTAAAACTAAGCACTTGGACTAGCACACGGAAGCGCACAAGGCTATAATGGACGATTTGCGTGGCGATAAATTATTGCCCGTCGTTTTAACCGATACCCAACTTGGATGATATCTATGGAGCACACTCCTCAGTCGCAACTTAAACTGTTGCTAGCTAAAGGTAAAGAGCAAGGCTACTTAACCTATGCAGAAGTGAATGATCACTTGCCTGCTGATATGGTCGATGCAGACCAGATCGAAGATATTGTCCAGATGATTAATGACATGGGTATTCGCGTCTACGAACAGGCGCCGGATGCTGATGAAATCATGATGTCAGAAGACAGCACAGATGATGATGCTGCAGAAGAAGCTGCCGCTGCACTTGCAACGGTAGAGGCCGAGCTTGGTCGTACAACAGATCCTGTCCGCATGTATATGCGTGAAATGGGCACTGTTGAACTTCTTACCCGTGAAGGCGAGATTGTTATCGCTAAACGTATCGAAGAAGGAATCAACACGGTTCAAGCATCGGTCGCCGAGTATCCTCAAGCGATTGCCGCGATCCTCGATCAGTTCGATCGCTATGAAGCCGAAGAAGTTCGTCTATCCGATATCATCTCAGGTTTTATCGACCCGAATGCCGATGATATTGCCCCAACGGCCACTCACGTTGGTTCAGACTTATCCCAAAGTGAGCTCGACAAAGATAACTCGAAGGATGATGAAGATGAAGAAGAGGAAGGTCCAAAAGGACCGGATCCTGAAGAATCTAAAGAGCGCTTCACTCAGCTAAGAGAAGTACATGAGAATACGCTGAGGATCATCGCAGACAAGGGTCGTGGCCATCCTGAAGCAACCGTAGCCCTATTTGAAATCGGTGAATTATTTAAAGAATTCCGTCTTATGCCTAAGCAGTTCGATCGCTTAGTCAAGGGCATGCGTGCCACCATGGATAAGGTCCGTGTTCAAGAACGTTTGATCATGAAGCTCTGTGTTGAGCAAGCTAAAATGCCTAAGAAAAACTTCGTTAAGTGTTATACCGCCGACGAAAGCAGCATAGCCTGGTTTGACGCCGAACTCGCCTCTAAGAAACCTTATGTTGCAGGTTTACAGATGGTCGAGACTGACGTTCGTCGTTGTCGCTTCAAGCTCGATATTATCGAGAAAGAAACCGGACTCGCGATTGCGTCTATCAAGGATATCAACCGTCGTATGTCGATTGGTGAAGCTAAGGCTCGCCGCGCTAAGAAAGAGATGGTAGAAGCTAACTTACGTCTGGTTATCTCTATTGCGAAAAAATACACCAACCGTGGTCTGCAGTTCCTGGATCTTATTCAGGAAGGTAACATAGGCCTGATGAAGGCGGTTGATAAGTTCGAATATCGTCGTGGTTACAAGTTCTCAACCTACGCAACTTGGTGGATCCGTCAGGCGATCACTCGCTCTATTGCCGATCAGGCAAGAACGATCCGTATCCCGGTGCATATGATTGAGACAATCAACAAGCTGAACCGTATTTCTCGTCAGATGCTACAGGAAATGGGCCGCGAGCCGACTCCTGAAGAGCTGGCTGAGCGTATGATGATGCCTGAAGATAAGATCCGTAAGGTACTTAAGATTGCCAAAGAGCCTATCTCAATGGAAACACCTATCGGTGATGACGAAGATTCGCACTTAGGTGATTTCATCGAGGATACCACTCTCGAGCTACCTTTGGACTCGGCCACGGGCGAGAGCCTGAGAAACGCGACTCACGAAGTATTAGCAGGCCTAACGGCCCGTGAAGCTAAGGTGTTGCGTATGCGTTTCGGTATCGACATGAACACTGACCATACCCTCGAAGAGGTTGGTAAGCAGTTCGATGTGACCCGTGAGCGTATTCGTCAGATTGAAGCTAAGGCGCTGCGTAAGCTACGTCACCCTTCTCGCTCTGAGATACTCAAGTCTTTCCTTGACGAGTAAGTCTAGTCGCTAAGCATTAGCTCGTTGAGACTCGAAAGCCCTGCCATTTTTGGTGGGGCTTTTTGTTTTCCTCTCACTTTCCGAATAAAACCCAAATAAGCCCTTAAATCTGAAGTTAAGTTAAAAAATTTGAAACTGGAGGTTTAATTAAAGATTAAACGAAGAATTAAATCGACCGTTTCGCCAGGATTAACGGGTAAAAAAGTAAGTAATTCAGAATCCCCACGACTTCCCCACAAATTAACTGCCCATAAAAATAGCAGAAACAGATAAATTCCCCGCGGATTGATTAACAGATAAGCAGTTGAATTCAAAGTTAGCATTTCTCTTCAAAACACGGGTGACAAGCGCATTTAAACCTCGTATACTTCTCGTCGCTTTAGGTAGTGACGACTTCCTTTAGTAGGCCCCTTAGCTCAGTTGGTTAGAGCATACGACTCATAATCGTCAGGTCCACAGTTCAAGTCTGTGAGGGGCCACCAATTCAAAACAAAAAAGCCCATTGATAAGATGGGCTTTTTTGTGTCTGAATTAAAGCTTCCTCGCTTTATTTTCAGCAGAAACGTTTTGCTTGATGCTTCCTTTTACGGGGCGGGCGAGAAAAGTTCGGGTGACCCTAGCAAATGAAAAACGCTCACTGCTGTTCCAGGGCAACAGTGAAACGAAGCGTGCCATGGCGCAGTAGCCCAATAGTACCTGAGCCCAAGTGCCTATTGTCGGGATCCAATATATCCACTGGAGCCCTTCTATCTGTGCCAGTAGTAGCAGTGATAAATACCAAAATCGAACCTGTATGGGAAATGCAGTAACACTTCGTTTCATCATGATAAAGTGGAGTAGATGAACGACGGTAAGACCTATTGCAAGCATATAACCCAAGGGGTCAACGATGACTCCGTAAGTAAGCAGTGCAGCGGTTACCAGCCAATATCTCCAACCAGTATCATTTAACTCAATCATGAACATATGTAGCCTCTGTATTTTACTCTCCATTAAATAAGATTTTTCTTATGGATACATATATTACATTAGATTTATCTTTTGAATAGTGGCATCTATCACTAAAATCGGATTGCTCGCTTTTCTAAACTGGTAACCAATTTATCTGTATCAGGTTATCTGGTGGGAAAGCAAATACGCGAATGAGAAGGGAACCATATAATATTCAAACAAAAGAGCCTGCATCACTGCAGGCTCTTTCTCAAAGTTAACTCTCTTTTCTATTTCTCTATGGCAGACTTTTCTATGGCAGGACTAGATGCCTAACTTGTCTCTCATGGTGTAGTACCAGGCCCCAATAGCACTAAACGGCACTTGCAGTATATGGCCCCCAGGGAAAGGGTAATGCGGCAAGCTGGCGAACGCATCGAAGCGGGTCGCCTGTCCGTGGATCACATCGGCGAGTATCTTGCCCGCCAGATGAGTGTAGGTCACCCCATGACCGCTACAGCCTTGTGAGTAATAGATGTTGTCGCCGATACGACCGACTTGAGGAAGACGGGACAGAGTCAGCAGAAAGTTTCCCGTCCAGGTATATTCAATTTTTACATCTTTGAGTTGCGGGAAGGTCTCCAGCATCTTGGGCCGTATGATGGCCGCGATATCGGCGGGATCTCTTGCGCCGTAGACAACGCCGCCGCCATAGATGAGTCGTTTATCGCCGGATAGCCTGAAGTAATCCAGCAGATAGTTACAGTCTTCGACGCAGTAGTCTTGTGGTAACAAGCTGGCGGCGAGCTCGTCACTCAATGGCTCAGTGGTGATGACCTGAGAGCCACAGGGCATAGACTTGGCCTGTAATTCTGGGATGAGTCCGCTGAGATAGGCATTACCCGCAACGATGACAAACTTGGCTTTGACCGAACCTTGCGCCGTATGAATAGTCGGATTACCCCCCTGCTCAACCTTAATAACGGCCGAGCCGAAACCACCACGGCCACATAGGATGCACAGAAGGTCGAGGGAGCAATCCACACCGTCATCAAGCCGCGCTCCTTAGGCCAACCGAATAGATCTGCCATATGAATAAACAGCAACAACAGCGACAGACCCGTGATCACTTCCGGCATCACTAAAGGAGCGGTGATCATGTTCGATAGTGTTATCTTGCCCCATGAACGTTTGAAACGTGTCATCACGAACGCCGCCATTGTGCCTAATACCACAGCCATGGTGGAGGCGAAAAAGGCCACTTTCAAGCTGGTCCATACCGCATCTAAGATCTGCTGATCGCGAAACAATTCACCGTACCACTTAGGTGAGAATCCGCCCCACACAGTCACCAGCTTAGACTCGTTGAAGGAGTAGATGACTAAGACAAGCATGGGAGCGTAGAGGAAAAACATCCCCGCCCACAGCATGATGGTAGAGAAACTCAGCTTGCTTAATCTGCTCATAGGTCACTCTCCATACTCTTGGCCTGATAGCGGTGGAACAAGGTGATAGGTATGATTAACAGACCTAACATGATGATCGCCAGCGCCGATGCCACGGGCCAGTCCCGGTTATTGAAGAACTCCTGCCACAACACCTTACCTATCATCAAGGAATCCGGGCCACCCAAGAGTTCAGGGATAACGAACTCACCGACGACGGGAATAAACACCAGCATGGAGCCCGCAATAACCCCGCCCTTAGACAGAGGTAAGGTGACCTTCCAGAAAGTATTCAGACTACGGGAGCCCAGATCCGACGCCGCCTCTAACAAGCTGCCATCGAGCTGAGACAGAGTCGCATATAGGGGGAGTATCATAAACGGCAGATAGGTGTAGATGATGCCGATATAAACGGCAAAGTTAGTGTTGAGCATCTGTCTGAATGGGCTCGGAGATCACCCCAAGCCAGATTAAGAAATTATTGATCACCCCGTTATTGCTTAGCAGTCCCATCCAGGCATAAACCCGAATGAGGAATGAGGTCCACGAAGGCAACATCACCAATAAAATCAATAGTCCTTGATTCTTCTTCAGGGCTCTGGCAATGGGGTAAGCCATGGGATAACCGATCAACAAGCAGCCTAAAGTGGTAATAAAGGCCATCTTGAGTGAGCCCATATAAGCATGAAAATACAGGGAGTCTTCGAAGATCAGCAGGTAGTTCCCCAGATTGAGCATGATCTGCAATGACTCATCGGCATAACTGGCCAGAGACTCATAGGGAGGGATCGAGATGGCTGCCGTCGACAGGCTAATTTTCAGTACGATGGCGAACGGGAGGGCAAAGAACAAGAGTAACCAGAAGTAAGGCAAGCCTATGGTCCAGTATTTTCCCTTGGGTAATCTAAACGTTAATGATCTTTTCATGATGCCACCTTAAGATCTGAGAACCACTCCACTGGTGGCCTCCCAGCTGATGAATACCTTGTCTTGCCATGTCGGCGGATCCGAGCGACGCTCTCTGTTAGTCATCATCGACTGGATCAGTTGATTATTATTCAGTCGAATATAGTAAACAGATATCCCCCCAGGTAGGCGATATCCTCAACCTCCCCTCGGCACCAGTTATATTCACTGTCCGGTTGTTCGCGGCTGATACGCGCCTTCTCCGGCCTGACCGCTAACCAGACACGTTTATCATCGACATTGGTCGAGACGCCGTGGCCGATATAGAATTGTTGGGTGAAGTTGGGAGATTGTATGATGGCATGATCCGGCTCATCGACGACAATTTCACCCTCGAATAGATTCACCGAGCCGATAAATTCCGCCACCATACGGCAGGAGGGGCTCTCATAAATATCCATGGGCGAGCCAGTCTGCACTATCTTGCCCTCATGCATGATGGCGATACGCTCCGCCATGGTCATGGATTCTTCCTGATCGTGGGTCACCATCACACAGGTCACCCCAACCTCTTCGAGAATATCGACCACTTCCAGCTGCAGACCGAAGGCGATATTTTTTCCCACCGTCATATGAGGAAACAGGGCATAGGATTGGAACATCATATTGATGGGGCGCTCATGGGCGGCATGTCAGTGATGTCGACTCCGTCGAGGATAATGCGTCCCTCGGAGGGCTTCTCGAAACCTGCCAAGATGCGTAGTAAGGTGGACTTGCCTGAGCCAGAGCCACCTAACAGGGCGAAGATCTCTCCCTTATATATGTTCAGTGACACATCATCGACGGCTCGGACCTCATCGAATAATTTGCTAACCCGCTCAACCTTAAGCAATAGCTCACCTTGCGTCTTTGTTGTTGGTTTATTGACGACGCCTGCGTTGCTAACCATATTACTTCTCCACAACAGGCACTGATTTCAGTGCCTACGGTAATATAAAATTGAATAACAAAAGAGATTTAGACAAAAAAGGGCAAACCCACAGGCTACCCTTACCTTCTAATAACCAGATTTAACCTTGGTCCAGACGCGAGTCATCACACGCTGGGCCTTCAACGGACGAACCTCACCCACATAAAGGCGCTTGAGGATCTCTTCATTGGGATAGATGGAGGTATCGTTTAAGATCTCCTTATCTACAAACTCTTGAGCGGCTAAGTTAGGATTGGCATAAGCTACATAGTTAGTAATAGGGGCTATCACTTCAGGACGAAGCAGGTAGTTGATGAAGGTATGTGCATTCTTAACATTTTTAGCATCGGCAGGGATCGCCAGCATATCGAACCAAAGATTAGCCCCCTCTTTCGGAATGGCATAACTAATCACTTGACCATTATCGGCCTCTTCGGCACGAGCCGCCGCCTGGAAAATATCTCCCGAATAACCGAATGCAACACAGATATCGCCATTAGCCAGATCGATAATATAACGAGATGAATGGAAGTAAGTCACATAGGGACGAACCTTAGCTATCGCTTCACCGGCAAGCTTATAATCATCAGGATTCGTGCTGTTAGGGTCGAGTTTGAGGTAAGTGAGCGCTTGAGACATCATCTCATCGGCAGAATCCATCATGGAGAAACCACAGCTGGATATCTTCTCGGCATACTTGGGGTTAAAGAGAAGCTCCAGAGAATCAAATGGTGGCTCTTCCCCTAACACAGCTTTGACCTTTTCCAGGTTGTAACCTATCCCTGTGGTTCCCCACAAATAAGGCACAGCAAACTTATTTTGCGGATCGGCCTTCTCAAGCTGCTGCATAAGATCTGAGTTTAAATTGCCTAAGTTAGTCAACTTACTCTTATCTAAGGGCAGAAAAGCGCCCATCTTAATCTGCTTAGCTAAGAAGTCATTGGACGGCACCACTATGTCATAGCCAGAATGGCCTGAAAGCAGTTTAGCCTCCACTACCTCCATGCTATCGAACACATCATATATGACCCGAATCCCAGTCTCTTTCTGGAAGTTTGCTAAGGTATCCTTAGCAATATAATCGTTCCAGTTGTAAACCTTTAGCACCTCTTCGGCATGAACTCCAGCACCGACTAAAGTACAGCTGAGGACCAAAAATGATGTTTTCAGCGTTTTAAAAAGATCCATTTATCTCTCCATTCTAGCGTGTTACAGATAGCCTTAAACTAGCTGTTAGTCATTGTGTTACCGATATAAATCGATTTTATTTTTTTCCAATGCTACACCTAAAAACCGCACCGACCGCCTGCCATGTAAACCTGCTAACAGGGCATTACTGCACATCAAGCTCAGTTGACTGCTTGACGCTTATTTCATTCTCTCTAATGGGTTAACCCACTTTAAAACCCAAAGCTAAGGGAGCCCCTAACGGCTCCCGATTCGATTAAACAGTTAACAGTAGGAACTCACGTTCCCAGGAGCTGATCACTCGTTTATAACTGGCAAGATCCGCCTGTTTCACCGCGATATAACCTGTGGTAAACGCCTCTCCTAGGTATTCACGACACGCGGCACTTTCAGCCATAACCCCTAGGGCTTCCTCTAGTGTCAGCGGCAAGCTGATACTTTGGGCTCTCATTGGCACTCCCTTGAACTGGCGTAGATGGCTTAACATCCTCAATCATGCCGATATAGCCGGCTAACAAACTGGCGGCGATAGACAGATAACTGTTGGCATCGGCTCCAGCGATGCGATTCTCAACTCTCAGGTTTTGCGGAGAAGACTCGGGAATACGCAGACCGCAGGTTCTGTTCTCCTCTCCCCATTCGAGGTTGATAGGCGCAGAGGTACCGGGAAGGAAGCGTCTGAATGAGTTCACATTCGGGGCGAGTAACGGCAATAACTCGGGAATAACTCGGGAATATATTTCTGCAGGCCACCGATATAGCTGTAAAACAGCGGGCCCTTAGTACCGTCATTCAATGAGAAGATGTTCTTACCGGTTTTAGTGTCCACTATGCTCTGATGGAGGTGCATGGCACTGTCAGGCTCATCGGGTACTGGCTTGGCCATGAAAGTGGCGCAGACATTGTGTTTAAGTGCCGCCTCACGCAGCGTACGTTTAAATACAAACACCTGATCGGCAAGAGACAGGGCATCACCATGACTGAAGTTAATCTCCATCTGGGCCGTGCCCTCTTCATGGATCAGGGTATCGATATCTAAACCTTGGATGTCACACCAATCATACATATCTTCAAACAAAAGATCGTACTCATTAGCCGCATCGATAGAGAAGGATTGTCTACCTGACTCCTGACGACCACTGCGTCCCACGGGAGGGATCAACGGCTGATCGGGATCTTCATTACGACGAGTCAGATAAAACTCCATCTCAGGCGCAACCACAGGCTTCCAGCCTTTTTCTTCATAGAGCTTGAGCACCTTCTTCAACACATTTCGCGGAGACAACTCTATAGGATTGCCCATCTTGTCATAGGTATCATGAATAATCTGGGCCGTTGCCTCTATGGTCCAAGGTAACTTGAACACGGCATTCTCGTCGGGCACACAGATAAAATCGATATCGGCCTTATCTAACAGAGCATCATAGGGCTCATCTTCGACATAATCCCCGGTCACCGTCTGCAGCAATACGCTCTCGGGCATACGCATGCCCTTCTCGTCGATAAACTTATCCACCGGCGCAATCTTGCCCCGGGCGATTCCGGTCATATCACAGATGACACATTCAACTTCTGTTATTTTTTGTTCTTTTAAATAAGCGGTTAATTTTTTCATTTTTTATCTCGTTCGGCTGTTTGCACGGCGCTCACAGGCAACACTGAAAGCGTTAAAAATTGAGGTGTAAAACGGATTGTCTAACACCTTCCATTCAGGATGCCACTGCACGCCCAGTGCAAAATTCTTTGCATCTTTAATAGAGAATGCCTCTACTAAACCATCTGGGGCATATGCTTCTGGTCGAAACCCAATACCTAGACGATCGACGCCTTGGGTATACACAGAGTTCACCTCTGCGGAGCTACGGCCCCACGCCTCATGGAGCAATCCTCCAGGTTCAATGTGTACCTCGTGAGAGATGCCATACTGCACTTCGACCGGCTCTTGCTTATCTTCTCTATGCTCGATGAATCCACCCACTTGATGTAATTTCTGGTGCAAACTGCCACCGAAGACCACATTCATCTCCTGAAAACCACGGCAAATCGCCAACACAGGAATACCGGCATCTATTGCCGCCTTGAGTAGAGGCAGTGTTGTCGCGTCGCGTTTAGGATCGTGGTGAGTGCCGGCCTCGCTTGGCTGGCCCTGAAAGTGATGGGGCTCGATGTTTGAAGGAGAACCGGTAAAGAGAATGCCGTCCAGACGAGGTAAGATTAACTCCGCCGGACAATGGCCTAATGCAGGAATGACTAACGGCCAAGCCTTAGTCGCATCCGCGATACTAAGCAGGTACTTTTCACCGACTATATTGAATGGATGTAAGCCTAAATCCTGATTGCACGCCGTCACTCCAATGACAGCAAGCCCTGCATCCGACATAAATCACCTTTATTGTTATATTTTTAATTTTGTCTTTCACACTTGCTCAAGTATGTGAACACACATTGAGCAGCTGTTCAGTTTTTCAAACGCCACACTGAAAATAGCAAACAGGCAAGAGGCTAATTGAATACAATTAAAAATGATAACACCAAACAAAATAAATCACTTAATAACATCAACTTAGACAAACATCGCATTCAACCAGTGCTAGAAACAAGCCATTTATCAGTTTAAAATGAAAATATATGACTTAACCTTAGCGATATAGATCACGGCTACGGCTTGACATTGACCAATATTATTTACATCAAATATTCAATAAATTGATTATTTACTAAGCTGTAAATCACTATTTATACTGAAGGTTTTACAAATAACAGCATAAAAGTCTAGATACTAATGGCGGTAAACTTTGAATCTGCTAGAAAATAGCCATAAGACAGCATGGATCACGCCAAGGCGAAAGGGATAAAACAGAGAGGAGATAAGCAGGAAGCAAGAAATAAGGTAAAATTGGCGAAAAGTGCGGTAAAACCGCACTCATATACCATCGAGTAAATTGTATCTAAAAGTAAATCACTCAATCGAACAAATGAGTATTAGAAATTGGCAGGAGTCGTGGCACTCACCAGCCGACACTCTTCATCGAATGGGTTTCTGAATCTATGGGGAGACTCACTGTTAAAGTAATAACTATCACCGGCTTCGAGAATAAAAACCTCATCCCCTACCGTGAGCTCGAGTCTGCCTTCGATCACCATGGCCGCTTCTTCACCCTCATGCTTGAGCATCTCTGCACCTGTGTCTGAGCCGGGAGGATAAGTCTCACTCATTACCGACATGGCGCGATTAGGGTAATCTCGTCCGATTAACTTATAGTCTAAGTTGCCGTCACCTATGTCCAATAGGTCATCACTTCGGTACACCACCTTGGCCTCACTTTGAGTGTTCCCCTCCATGGAGAAGAAATCGACCAGAGACAGAGATAAACCCGATAGCACCTTCTTCAATGAGTTCACCGAAGGACTGACGCTATTTTTCTCAATCATAGAGATGGTGCTATTGGTCACTCCAGCTCTCTTAGCAAGTTCTCGTTGCGACAGACCTTTCTGTTTACGGATAACTTTCAGGCTAGCTCCAATATCCAAATGCATATCTCCTGTAAGAATGCTTAATTATTCTTTATTACTATTAATCTAGGATAAAAAATGTGCAGATTATTCTTTATACTAATTTGTATCAAACAAAAAAGCATGTTGAATATAAACAACGCCCGTGAATTATATATGACTCTCGCTTAATTGCAAAAACATACTGGGCTAAGTCAGGTTAATTCTCAACATGCTTATGTACCTCACTCAGTACGAATGTACAGGCGCATGAATTATTGCCAGATTTAACCGCCTATTAGGGATTTCTTTTTCCATTTTTCTTCGGTTAAACCGATAACAGAACTCACTAAGGTATTCTTGAGGGTATTTTCCCGAAACTCCATGAAATGTGCCGAGTAAAAAGGCTTTTAAGTTACCTATTGCAATATGAACCCAAGGCAACCATTCATCGACCAACTCACTCGGTGTAACCCTAGCTTCATGCTGTTGAGTGTTATCTATGATATTCAAAGCGGCTAGTCCGTCAGTATGAACTTCTTGCTGTGCATTTAAGTGCCTAGCAACAAAATCGTTAACGGCTTCATGACAAACACTGTCGACGGCCTGCATAGCGATAAATCCCGCGCGTTTCCCTTTGCTTTCAACAGCAATTAACACAGGTGTTTTCCCTGCGGCTCCACGTCCGCGTTTACCTTTTCTCTTTCCCCCAACGAAGGCATCATCAATTTCAATGAGACCTGAAAGCCTATATAGACTGTCTCTATGACCCATTGCCGTTCTCAACTTGCTCAATATTAAGCGTGCCGTTCGCCAATTAACCTCAATGAGTTTACTGAGCCTCAATGCTGAAATGCTGCCTTTATCTGAGCCGAGAAAGTAGATGGCCCAAAACCACTTCGCTAAGGGAAGGTGGTTTAAACAATCAATTTCAGAACCCAACTGGCGTTGCCATTCAAAAAAACTAGCTTCAGGCGTTTTCATCGTCAATCTCACTTCCAGTCGTGATTTATACAATAAGAATAGACTGAAACTGACTCATATGCAGAGGCATGTTAAATTTTGGTTTAACTATAGGGGCTTGTCGGATAACAAGGTTCAAGTCTCTTTTTAGGTTGGGTTCATTGGGCTGATTTGGTGTTTAGTTAGTGTACAGAGTTGCATAGGCGGTGTTATTCAAGATAGTTGTCTTCTAACACCTGCCCGGTGAGGGATGTGCAGACACTTCTGCGACACGGCGCCCTCTTTTGAGAAGGCGGGTCCCTATAGCCTCTGCGACATCAAACAACCTCCATGTTTAAGAGCCAGTTCGACAAATATGTCCATATACAACAGCCAGTTCAGCTTCCATGCTTCTCGTTCATAGCCTCATGGCTATGCCATATTCACCCTAATCACTCGCTCGAAGAGTTTCACGCAGTGAAACCTCACCCTGATGTCGAAGGTCACAGCCGCGTTCACACCTGAGTATTTACTTCTTCGATTTTAGTTTTATTGGCTGCTGCCATGTTAATTAATGGGCCTATTCCTAATATATCGACCATTTTCTAGCTCTGAAAAATACTGTTTAAGCATTGGATGGCTAATAGGTTCCAAAATATCATCAGGCGCTAAGTTTTGTTCGGCCACATAAGTTGAATGTGAACTCCCATGAACTAACACACTATACCAAGGCTTATTTTTTGGAGGTCGAGACTTAGCGACTTGTTCATACCAATTATCAGTTAGTTGAAAGTTCAAATCAACATCGACAATAACGCCACGATAGCCAAAAAGCCGGTGGTGAATTAAGTCGCCAACGGAAAATTTTGCATTGGTTATATTTGTTACCGTTCCCATACAATCTTCTCCATGATCAAGCTGATTAGACTAATAATAGCTGTACAGTGCGCGTGCACAATTAATAAAGCTAACATTTCCCATGCGCGCATAGTATCTAGCTGAATTTATAGCTATTAACAGTTACTTTCAAGGATTGAAAATTAAAAATATGCAGAGAATAAGGTCAGGTTTTTTGCTAGATCCTCCAAGGACGGCGCTTATGAAATCAAGAGCCCGCGGCTCGCAGAACCCTCTCAAAGTAAAAGTGCACATCCACCGCTGGGAAGCGATAGATAACCTTGAAAGTAAAACTCACTAGCCAACACCCATTCAGCGAGAAGCTAAACCAGAAAATGCCCTCAAGCTTCATTCGAAGCAAACTCACTGTATGAGGAAAAAAAACTACATACTTGGCCAAATAAGCAGCGGCAAATGCAGATATCAAAAAAAGCCTTGCTGAAACTCAACTCATGTTAACGATAAATGGAATTTACCTATACTTTTTTAAAGATAGTTTAATGAAAGACGAGTTTTTTTATATAAGGATGAGTTAACCCCCTAGTTAAGTGCTGTTTCACAGTGTCAGATACACTGATGTGATAACTTTACGCTCCTTCAAAAAAGCTTTACAGATCAGTTGAACAACGGGGTTAGCGTGGCAATTCGAGATAAAAAATTAATCAATAACATAGGTCTTCAGGTGGTCATCGCCATGATAATTGGTGCCTTAGTGGGCCTTTACATGGGAGAGGATGCCGCCATATTTGGGCCTCTTGGTACCCTCTTTATCCACCTGATTAAGATGCTGGTCATTCCCTTGGTCGTAGTATCCATTATCGCCGGCGCCGCCAGCTTAGGTGATAGCCCTTCTGCGGGTAAGATAGGTATCGGCACTTTTGCCTTCTTCATTATCACCTCAGGCGTTGCCGTCACGCTGGCACTGGTCATGGGAAATATTTTTAAGCCAGGAGCTGGCATAGACTTTAGCGCACAGGGTCAATCACTAACCCAAGTCACCGCAGAGCAAGGCGCACTTCCAGGCGCCATAGATACCTTGATTGGGATGATCCCGACTAATGTGTTTGAATCTATGAGCTCGGGGAATATTCTGCAGATATTGGTCTTCTGTATCTTCTTCGGTGTCGCATTAAGTAAAGTGAAAGGCGATGGTGCCAAGCCGATTATCAAAGGCCTCAATACCCTAGTAGAAGCCTTCGTATGGATGATCAATTGCGTGATGATCATCGCGCCTCTGGGTGTATTTGGTCTGATGGCTGAATCTGTGGGCTCATTCGGATTTCAGGCTCTAGAAGTCGTATTGAAGCTATTCCTTGTATTCGTTGTGGCAATTCTTATCTATGCCTTCATCTTTTTCCCCTTGGTGGTGAAGTTTTTCTCAAACGTCCCTGTGATGAAGTTTGTCTCGGCGATGAAGAAACCTCAAGCGATGGCTTTATCTACCGCGTCATCTATGGCGACATTGCCAGTCACCATGGAAACCTGTGAAGAGGAGCTCAATGTCTCCAAGGCAACTACAGCCTTCGTATTACCACTGGGCGCGACCATCAATATGACGGGGAACGCTATCTACTATGGCTTAGTCGCCATGTTCTTCGCTCAGATGTATCACGTCGATCTGACCATGACAGCCTATGCTGCCATTATCTTCACTTCGACACTGGGCGCCATAGGTCAAGCCGGTGTGCCAGGGCCCTCCTTCCTCGTTGTCGCCGTGCTACTTGCAGCCGGTATCCCGATTGACGGCCTACCACTATTGTTCGCATTGGACCGTATATTTGACATGATCCGTACCTCTCTGAACATTACAGGCGACGCAGTCTGCGCTGTAGTAATGGATAGATTTTGTCCAGAAAATAAGTAGTCTGAATCACAAATATTAGTCATAAATATAACTGACAAAAAAGCCCCTTTACCGAAACGTAAAGGGGCTTTTTATTTGGAACTAGTCGCGGGGTCATATCTAGCTTATGACTTATGACTCATACGTAGGATCTTAAGCAAAAACTCAATATCTACATGATTAACCAATGTTATTTAATAAATGTTGGAAGTTGTACTCATCTCATGATCAAATAGTAAGTGCGAACCACTAATCAAAAATGAGAGAGCACAAGATGAATTTTAACGCGATTCCTAAGCAACTGACAAGTGTTCTTAACTCATGCAACATCACTCAATTAGCCAAACAGTGTCATTTCATGCAGCGGATGCGCAACATTTCACCCATGCAGTTGGTGCTGGCAATCCTCAATACTTTGGGAACCAGAACCAATATTAACCTTGCTGATATTCATAAGAATTTATGCAGCCAACATGACATCGGGATCAACTATAAGCCCTTGCATAATAAACTAAAAAACCAGAGTTAACTCAACTGCTTAGGACTCTTGTCGAACAAGCCGCTAACGAGTGGCTACTCGAGTTAGTGCATAGAGTATTACCGAGTGAATACCCCTTTAAGTCGATAGAGGCTCATGATGCTAGCTCCCTCAAATTGCACATTGGTTTAACTAAAGAGTTTCCCGGCCGATTCACCAAGACTCACCCGGCAGCCATGGAGTGACACGTGACCACGGATTTGATGTCTGGTCATTACAATTATCTGGGTATTTCTCCCGATTCAGAAAGTGAGCGGCACTATAATCCCTTTGCTTATGAAATACAGGACACCTTGCTGCTCATGGACGCGGGTTACTTTAATATTGATTACTGCTATCAAGCAGACAAACACGGTGGTCATGTAATTATGCGAACCAATGGTAAAATTAATCCCGATATAAAAGCGGCTTTTGATAGCCAAGGACTTGCGATAGAAGGGTTAATCGGTAAAAAAATAAAGCAACTTAAATGGCATCGAGAGCAAATAATCGACCTCGATGTTCAGTGGAAAAGCAAGCCAGGAACTCATCGATTAATCGCCTTCTGGGATAGAAATAAATCGGCGATTGGTTACCTCATCACCAACCTAAAGCGAGCACAATTCAGCGCTGATAAAGTAAGTGAATTATATGGGTTGCGCTGGCAAATAGAATTATTCTTCAAGGAGTTAAAGTCCTACAGCGGTTTAAAAACCTTCAATACTCGAGATAAAAGCATTGCCGAAAGTCTCGTGTGGGCGAGCATGCTTACCTTACTATTAAAGCGCTTTATCGCGAGGGCGAGCGGCCTAATACACCAAGTGACTATATCTACGACAAAAAGTCGCACGGTGTGCAAACGATTGGCTGCCTGACATTTTAAAAGCACTGTTATCTGGACGTGAATACAGGATCAAAAAGACACTAAGGAAATGGTGCCGTTACTTCAGTGAGTATGCTTGCCGCGCTCATCCTAAAAGAGATAATCAGACGCTTTTTGTACAACTAACAGAAACTCATGGCTGAGAATGTATAACCCCTCATATTTAAAGGGCTACAGCTCCTTAAGGACTAACATATGACTCAGAGCTTAACTATTCTTATGAAATTGCCGAAAACTGGAGCCTAGATGCCCATGTCGGTTACAGCTATGGTGATGGCGCCGATCTCGACTGGGGTGAAGACTACCTTGATTACTCTATCGGTCTCTCGACAGAGTTGGCCGGTTTCGGATTATCCCTCGCCTGGCTGGAAACCAACCTAAGTGATGACAACATCATTAAGGATGGCGCATGGCAAAATGATGGCACCGTTCTATTCACCGCCAGCTATGGCTTCTAACTATTTATTGATTTATTGATTTATTAGTAAGGAAAAACCGCCATCAGGGCGGTTTTTTTATTTAACTGAATTAGATAAAACATATCACCATCCTTGATTGACTGCAGTCCTAAGGATTAATCATAGCCCATGAAAACCATATAACAAGTAACACCAAATGGTATTACACAGATACAGAGTCTCTATTCAAAGTGTGCACTGCAACACTTTAAAAATCTCAGCCACAAGAGTATTGTTATCTAATATAAAGTAACGAGATAAATAAAGACAGGATGACGACATGACAGCAACAGTATTGAAAGTGCTATTTATTGCAATAGGGATTTTTCTCGCTTATAAGCTCATCTTTAGCGGCAAGAAGGGACTGAAAATCTTCGAGATGCACTTTAAAGATGGAAGACTTAAATCTCACAAGGGCAAGATCCCGGAGAAATTTCAGAAGGACTGCCGAGCCTTAGCCAAATCTGAGAAGCTCACCTGCACAGTCAGATGTGAAAAGCTATCTGGTGCGATAAGACTGCATATTTCCGCCCATGTGAATGACACCATCACCCAGAGAATTAGAAACCTATTTCCCTTCGAATACTATGATAAAAAAATGGTCGACAATAGCCGCCAGGCTGGATAACTAAATCTTAAGACAGATCTAAGATCTGTCTACCAGCTTCAAGCTGCTCGGCTAATTTCGCTGCAGCCTGCCGTCTCTTCTGGCATCCTCAATCATGCGCTCATTATTTTCGATCATAGGATCTTGTATCACTTCCACAACATCTTGATTGGCACAGTCTTCGCTGTCGAGATCGAAATCAATATTGGTCGCGCAGGCTGAAATCCCCAACAAGGCAGTGATAATAAGTACACGTTTCATTAGATTAAGTCTCTTTATTAAGCTTGTGCTTATCTGTGTCTGACCCTGAATTTCGTTCGGCAACCTTCTCCATGCCCCATACCAGTAGTATGCCAGCAAGCAAGGCCACTACGGCCCAGGAAATGTGCGCAGCCTGTCCGGTTACTTGTTCAAAATGCATGGGTGAGAGGTTCTGCTCCAGCAGAGGTACCTGTTCACCGGCAGAGTTTTCACGCCAGGAGATCACCTCTTTCCAGGGCCAGATCTTCCCCAGAGTTCCCAGCATCAAGCCCGTTAAGAAGATGAGGGTGGCGTCGTGAAACTTAACCAGCAGTGCCGACAGAAGATGGCTGAATGTCAACAGCCCGAAAATACATCCACTGGCAAAGACGGCAAGCACGGCGATATCGAAATTCTTTACCGCGGCGAGCACGGGTGGATACAGGCCTAACAACAACAAGATGAAGCTGCCCGAAATCCCCGGAAGTAACATGGCGCAGATGGCGATACTGCCACCTATGAATATATTAAGGTAAGTCATCTCCAATGAGATGGGGTTGAGCATAGTGATCCCCCAGGCAAACAGCACGCCCAAGGTGAATAACACCATGCGGATCACAGAGAAGCCTTTTACCTGCTTGAGCATATGCACTACCGAGATCAAGATCAGGCCAAAGAAAAAGGACCACACAGGTATCGGATGATTGAGCAAAAGATAAGAGATCAACTTAGAGAGACTGAAAATACTGGTTAATATTCCACCGAAGACACACACCAAGAAAGGCCCGTTGATATGATTGAATGCACCTTTAATGCCTTGCTCCCTCACCACCTTGATCAAACTTGGATTGATACGGCGAATGCTGTCTAACAAGGTATCAAGAATACCTGTGATAAAAGCAATGGTTCCACCGGAAACGCCAGGGACCACATCGGCGGCGCCCATCGCCATGCCTTTTAGGTAGGTAAGCAGGTATTTCAATTTTCAGCCTTATTTAGTTAAATGGTATAACGTTTTTCTGTAGAGGGATTATACGATTGATGATCCGCTAAAGGGAAATGAACTTTGTTTCATTTAGGCTAAATTGGCTCGCTGAGGCTAAATTAGTCTCCGAAAAGACCACTATCCTTGGGCCAAACCGCTATTGACTAAAAATCAACTTGTTAGTTTTTTGTTATCCATATAGTCTAAACTCATCCGACCAGGGGCCTAAGCTCCAGTATCCTATAACAATAAGGCCAGATAAAGATGACACAGCAAAGACCCACCAAGGTGATGGCGCTCTACAACAAGGTCACCCGCTTCCCCTTCGGCAACAAGATATTCTCAGCAATGGTGTCTAGAATGGCTCCCTACTTTGGCACCATCAAGCCGCTGATCACTAACCTAAGACCGCATTACTGTGAATGCTTCATCAAGAAACGTCATGCCGTGCATAATCATATTAAGACCGTCCATGTCATCGCCATCTGTAATGGGCTAGAGATGGCGATGGGCGTAATGGCTGAAGCCTCTATTCCCCAACACTTAAGATGGATACCCAAAGGCATGAGCTTAGACTACACGGCTAAGGCTGGTAGTGACATACGTTGTGTCGCCGAAGTAAAGCCCGAGCAATGGGTCGAGGGAGATCTACTGGTTGCGGTTACCGCCTATGATGAAAACGACATCATAGTCGTCCAGGGACACATTAAACTTTGGATCTCGGCTAAGCCACCCAAGTCCTAATGAGCTAAAACCCATGAGCTGCATCCAACTCATCGATTATCGAAGTAAGTAACAAGCCTAGCGATCACCTTCAAAGTGATCGCTAACTCCTCTTCAGATATTCCCTCCATCGCAGCTGCGCTCCAATCAGGCAGCAACATAGTTTTGAGCAGCTGGGCCCCAGCAGGACAATTTGATACTTACTTCTATCTACTACAAGCTCTTGAATTAATTGCTGGCGGCTGCAACCTGTTTTACTTGGACAGAACGCTCTTGCTGGTCGAAAACTATCGGCTATAAAACCTAATCCTGTTCAAATTAGTAAAATTGCTTAAAGTTTGACTTATGCCATAGAAGCAACCGCTGATAACCTGTATTGTAAATACATATTATTAGCGTTAGCTAACTTTGGATAAACATAGATTATGGAACAACATCACTATTTTGTAATTGCTAGAGCCATTCATGTTTTAGGGGTTGTGCTTTGGATTGGAGGAGTGGCGTTTGTTACCACCATTTTACTGCCTGCAATTAAGCAGCTCACCTCACCAGAGAAACGACTCGCACTTTTTGAGCAGTTAGAGAGTAAGTTCTCTTTTCAAGCCAAGTTTATCACCTTAGCGACAGGGATCTCTGGCTATGTGATGTTAGATATTATCAATGGTTGGGATCGCTACCTCTACCCACAGTTTTGGTGGATGCACCTAATGACATTAGTTTGGGGGATTTTTACCTTAGTCCTCTTTGTATTAGAACCCCTTTTCTTACATCAGTGGTTCCATAAAAAAGCAGCCCAAGATAGTGAAAAGACCTTCAGAATAGTTCACATCATGCACATTTTTTTGCTGAGTTTAAGTCTCATTGCCGTTGCAGGCGCAACGGCAGGATCACATGGTTATACTTTTATATATGGATGAGGAAGATACAGAGATCTATGAATTAGAAATAGAATTTTTCTGATAAACTCGATGTTTTGATTTAAGTAACGCCCCATGAATTCAAGAATTAAAATTGGCGGTATGCTAGTCTTTTTAGTGCTAGTCGCTGCGGGTGTGATCTCAGAAAGACTGCCACTATTTACCATAGTCACTTACCTTAGCGTCAGTATCATAACTTTTATTGCTTATGCTCGGGATAAGTCTGCCGCCCGAGATGGACGTTGGCGAACCAAGGAGAGCACCTTGCAACTACTGGCCCTCTGCGGCGGTTGGCCTGGGGCCATCATAGCTCAGCAAAGCTTGAGGCATAAGTCGCAGAAATTAAGCTTTAGAATAGGACTGTGGTGCATGATAGCGCTAAACAGTGCAGGCTTCATTTGGCTTATTTCCCCACAAGGACAAGCATTTACCCCAATATTTTAGCTAAAAAAGTTTTAGAACAGTGCATTTTAGAAAAATAAAAGGCGCACAAGGCGCCCTTAGTCATCACCCTAAACTGAGTATTAGTTCACCGTGACATTGGCTGAACCCGACTCACCAGCACGTTTATTCCCCTTTTGTATATTTATACTAGTACCAATAATAACTATCGACTCTTTACTACTCTGCCAGTAACCAAGCAAAGTTATATCGTGAACGCTAGAATCTGAAAACCTTGCCCTAGCGGTATACTTTACTTGCGTTCCCGCGGGAGTCACAAAGTCTAGCGGCGCCATTTCTAAACTTTCAATGACTGTACCTGTCACTCCTGCATTAGCGACCCCAGACATACCTCCAAATGCTGCAGTAACTATCACATCGCCCGGTGTAAGAGCAGTAGCATGGCCCGCCATATCACCTGACTCGACAATAACGGCAACGGCTTTAAAGGCTTGGGTTAAGCCCACTAAGGTCTCAGCTTGCCCTGGCTCGATGGTCAGTGAGAGTCCCAAGTTAGGGACTCTCACTCTTAAAAAATAACATCGCACTTAGCGATATCACAAAGCTATTAAAATGGCCGAGATGTTGCAACTGATTTACATCAAACAGCCACCAGCCTAATTAATATAAAAGTTAGAGTGCAACATATCAAAACCATACCAGGTAACACCTGCCGACTTATCACCTTAATTATTAACAGCTTAGGTATTTGCGTGCCATGCCCGTAATTTAGGTGCACTGTCAGTTATAAATCTAAGGATGCCCGGATACAAAGTTTCTTTACCCAATACCCGGCAATCAGTACCATTGGGAAAATTCAATCAAGAGATCCATTTCATGAAAATGCTTTTAGCCATAGTCGTCATTGCCGGCGTCATCTTTTATTTCTTTACCTCGATGAACAACCAAAAAGTATCTAAGGAAAATATTGAACTAGGCAAGGCTTTCTTAGCGGAAAATAAAAATGCAGCAGGTGTGGTCGAGACTCTGTCGGGTCTTCAATATAAAGTATTGAATAAGGGAGACGGCGAGATCCATCCGAAAGCCAGCGATACCGTTACCGTCCATTATCACGGCACCTTGATCGATGGCACAGTATTCGATAGCTCAGTGGAACGCGGTGAACCTATTGCCTTTGCCCTTAATCGTGTGATCAAAGGTTGGACCGAAGGTGTGCAACTGATGGTTACCGGAGAGAAGGTCCGCTTCTTTGTTCCAAGTACCTTGGCCTATGGCAATCGTTCGACGGGTAAGATTTCTGCAGGCTCGGTGCTCATTTTCGATGTAGAGCTTATCAGCATAGATTGAATAGGAAAAGTAGGGCGATTGCTCCCCCTCATGATGGCGAATACTGCTGATTAGTTGGCTGTAGCGGCTAGATCTTAGCCGCTCGAAACCCAAAGTTAGAACTCTAAAGTTAACAGCCTAAAATCAAGCTTCATATCCGAAAGGATCATCGATGGAATGCATTGGCCTGGTGAACCACACTGCGCCTTCCTTTGTCATGTAGAAGTGATCTTCATGACGCACACCAAACTCGCCGGGGACACATAACATGGGCTCGTTACTGAAACACATGCCCGCAGCCAAAGGCGTCTGGTCATTAAGCACCAGATAAGGCCATTCATGAATGTCTAAGCCGATACCGTGACCGGTTCTATGAGGCAAGCCAGGTACATTGTAACCTGGGCCAAAACCTGCGGCCTCAAGCACATCACGGGCCGCCCTATCGACACTGGCACAGGGGGCGCCAATCTTAGCCGCCTCAAATGCCGCAAGCTGAGCATCTTGCTCATGTTGCCAAATCTCACGTTGGCGATCGCTCGGTTTACCGAACACGAAGGTACGGGTGATATCTGAGTTATAACCTTGCAGCTGACAACCTGTGTCGATAAGCACAGTGTCGTTTTGCTCAAGCGCTTTAGGCGACTTGACCCCATGAGGGTAAGCACTGTCTTCACCGAATAACACGATACAGAAGTAAGAACCGGCAGGAGCACCCACAGCCTTGTGAGCATCATAGATAAAGGCTTCAACTTCACCGACTGTGATACCTTCTCTCAAGATACGTGCCACCGCTTTATGTACCTCAAGAGTCATGTCCTTAGCGCGTTGCAACAAGCTAAGCTCGGTATCCGATTTGATCATGCGACAAGCCGCAGTCACAGGCTTAGCATTGACATAATCGAACTGACTATGAGCCAGGCGGACACCATCGAAGATGAAGAAGGCTGCAGACTCATCGATACCAACGTTGCCGCTATTGATGTCCATCTGCTTGAGCACTTCACCGAACAAGGCGTATGGGCTCTCGTCTTCATGCCAGGTATTCACCTTACCTTCGATAATCATATAGCCTAAAAGCGTATCGACCTCGAATGCCGGAGCGATATATTCCAGTTCGCCAACGGCAGGAATGATGGCGCCAACCATACGCTCACTGGCATACCAACGAGTACCCGTATAGTAATAAAGATTAGTACCCGCGTTGATGTAGATGGCTTCGATTCCCTGAGCTTTCATCAGCTCCTGGGCCTTCTCGATACGTGCACTAAATTCACTCTTGGAGATAGGCCTAGTGCCCTTGGTCATATCGCTCAGTTTTGCCAACTCTTGCATTGCGGTCGAACCGCCCACGCCTAAGGTCATAGGGTTACCCTTTTATATATTTATCTAAGATTCAAAGCCGAATGCCTTGCCAGATATTATGTCTTGTTCGGCTCCAATACTTGCCTCGAAGTGAGACAGTAAGCCGATACTGAAAGTAAAGCTACTTTTAGCATAAAATATACAAAGGGTCAGTAGAAATATTTTCAGAATAAGAGACTAGGTTATTCCCTTTTAAGTCAATGAAACGCAGAAGTGGAAACACTGAGAGCCTCACGCAGTGCGGCTGATGTTTAAAGCAAAGGGCAAAGTCCTTTATGCTAGGTTGAATGTTCTCGATATACGACTGCATGGTCTATTTTGTTTCATACAAAATAAGACATTTCCCTGACCCATAGGGATATGGGAAATGTCTTTAAAGCGTATGGAACGCTTAAGACCCTGGAGGTCAGATGCAGGAGGTACGAGCCCATGGACGGGTGAAGGTAGAATAATGCCGGAGCAATTATCGAGAGTAACGCAGGAGCAGTTACCGAGGAGCAATATATAGACCTTGCCTACAGCGCTTTGAACTCCCGCTGAATGATCAGATACTTACTCGGAATGGTATAAGAGTTTGCTTTGGTTTAATTTCCACCAAGATATCAAGATCAGCTGAATCCCAATAAACGGAATACAGATAATGAGTAACACTTGCCAACCGAGTTGATGTATGACCCAACCGGCACTGAGAGAGGCTATAGCCTGGGAGCCAAATACTAAGGTGTCATTGAACGCCTGAACCTTAAAACGCTCATTGGGACGATAACAACGGGGCAGTAACACAGTTCCGCCCACGAATAACAGGTTCCAGCCTAAGCCTAGCAATACCAGGGCGGCCCAATAGTTGAACACATCATGACCCATCAAGGCCGTCACTACGGTGACAAAATAAGCCAACATACCTGCGAGCATCATCTTAGACACCCCAAATTTTGCCACCAAATAACCGGTAAACAGAGACGGCAGATACATGGCGATGATATGGCTCTGAATCACCCATTTAATGTCGGCTAAGGAGTGATGCTCTATATGATGCATATGCAGAGGCGTCGCCGTCATCACGAAACTCATCATGGCAAAGCCTATCATGGCCCCGGCAATCGCGACCCAAATTTGCTCCTGATTCAATATGCTCTTTAATGGCCTAATATCTCCCAAAGCCTCAATGTTCACTCGAGATAACGCAGAGCTATCCTCTCGATAGAAACACAGTGTCAATCCAGCGAGCAGGCTCACCATGGTCAAAAAAAGGAAAGCCCCGACATAAGGGATCTCGATTAAATCCCCACCCAACACAGCAAGCTCAGGGCCCAAAAATGCGGCGACCAAACCGCCCAATAAGACTCTCGATGTGGCCTTAGCGCCCAATTCAGGCGCCACCGACTCCATCGCCGCGAAGCGGTATTGCTGGATAACTGCGCCGGCAGACCCGAGTAGAATGCCGCTGAAACAAAAGAGCTCAAAACTCTGCTCTTGAACCGCATAGGCTGCAACCAATCCAGCCACTCCCGCCACTACCGAACCGCCGATAAACACTTTCTTTCGTCCAAATCTGCGCATCAGTTGAGTCACAGGCAAGATAAAGATGGCAACACCGACCACCATAGATGCGATAGGCAGAGTCGCTAATATGGGACTAGGAGCAATCTCGGCACCTATGATCCCACCCAGCAGCATCATCATAGGTGCGGCGCTCATGGCAAAGGCCTGCGCCAAGGTAAGCACCCACACATTAAAGGGCATTTTCATTTCCATTAAAAATCTGTGATAAACCTAAATTCATCTGCTCTAATCTAATTGATTTTTCGACACATGTAACAAGTATTATGTTTCAAAGTTTACATCTCTTTCCTCTTTGAAGCAGGTAATTCATACACTCACACTTCCCACGGACCACTTCAACTGAGATAATCGGTCATAATATCGCAAATTTTCATTTTAATAAGAGTAATGCTGACTCATAGTGTCTAATGATACCTAAGCATGAGTGAGTAAACACCGGAGTATTTATGTCTCAATCAATTGCCGCACGACTCGATGCGGTTCGCAGTGAGATGGCCAAAGCCAACCTCGATGCCTTTATTGTCCCCCGCGCCGATGAATACTTAGGCGAATATGTTCCCGAGCGTAACGAGCGCATGCAGTGGATCAGTCACTTCACCGGCTCCGCCGGCATGATCATCATCCTCAAAGAAAGTGCGGCTATTTTTGTCGATGGTCGATACACAGTTCAGGTCAAGCTGCAGGTCGATGGTGAGCTTTTTCAATACATGAGTCTGACCGATACACCTCAAATCCAGTGGCTGGCAGCAAGCTTAGGTAGCGATGCCCGCATAGGTTACGATCCTCGCCTGCATCCATTAAGCTGGCAAAAATCGGCTGAAAGCCAACTAAACAAGGCACAAATGACCTTAGTTGCCGTCGATGACAATCCTATCGATCTTCATTGGCAAGACCGCCCCTTAGCCTCTAACGCTGCGGCGATCCTCTTCGATGAGAAACGTGCGGGTAAAAGCAGTCAACAAAAACGTCAACAGATTGCAGCGATTGTGGCTGAATCCGGCGCAGACATGGCCCTTATCACTTCACTGGATTCATTCTGCTGGTTACTGAATATCCGTGGTAATGACGTGCCTCGCCTGCCCGTTATTTTGGGCACAGCCCTATTAACGGCTAATGGCGACATGACCCTGTTCACCGATGTAGAAAAACTCCCGGCAGGGACATCTGAGCATGTTGGCTCAGGCGTTAGTTTCAAAGCCGAAAGTGAGCTTAAGGATGCGCTTAAGGAACTTGCAGGCGTTAAGCTACTTGCCGATCAAAATTCGAGCAACGCCTGGTCTCAGCTAATCGCAGAACAGGCTGGTGCGATACTCATCCCAGGTTTCGATCCTGTGTCCCTGGTCAAGGCACAGAAAAATACTACCGAGCTGGCAGGCATGCGTGCCTGTCATATTCGTGACGGCGTCGCAGTCAGTCGCTTCTTAGCCTGGTTAGACATGGAAGTAGAGTCCGAAAACTTTCATGACGAAGGCGTACTGGCCGACAAGCTGGAGAGCTTTCGCTTAGAAGATGAGCTTTATAAAGAGCCTAGCTTCGACACCATCTCTGCCGTGGGTGCAAACGCCGCCATGTGTCATTACAATCACAATAATGGCATTCCGGCAACCATGACCAACAACAGCATATATTTGGTTGATTCAGGCGCTCAGTACCTAGATGGCACCACAGATGTCACCCGAACCATAGCCATTGGCCAAGTCACTAGCGAACACAAGAAGATGGTCACCTTAGTGCTTAAGGGTCATATCGCACTGGATCAGGCTAAGTTTCCTCGCGGCACCACGGGCCAGCAATTAGACGGTTTCGCGCGCCAATACCTATGGCAACATGGATTCGATTATGATCACGGCACAGGCCATGGCGTAGGCCACTTCCTCAATGTCCACGAAGGTCCGCAGCGCATAGCTAAAAACAGCAATGATGTCGCCCTGCTACCAGGAATGGTGGTCTCTAATGAGCCGGGCTATTATCGTGCCGGCGAGTTTGGCATTCGCCTCGAGAACCTTATTACCGTCCGTCCATGTGCAGCCTTAGCAAACGCCGAAAGAGAGATGTTTGAATTCGATGTCTTGACACTGATACCCATGGACTCACGCCTCATAGATAAGAGCCTGTTAACTGATGCCGAACTCAACTGGTTCAACGATTACCATCAGCTGGTATACAAGACACTTGCTCCCTTGATGCAAGGCTGTGAGCTGAACTGGCTAGAAAATGCCACTAAGGCCATTTAGTTTATAAAACCATAAAAAAGCAGGCTAGCTATGCCTGCTTTTTTATGGGTCTTCAAAACTAACTAAATACTATAGCCAGACACACTATCCTTAGATAATTCGGCGGAGACCTGATTACTGGCTTTATCTCTGCCGGTGCCGGTGCCAACCTCGCTAACATCAGCATTGGATTTACTGACTTTTTTATGGGCTTTAAGCCAACGCATCAGGTCGGTGAATGGTTTAGGTCGGCAAATTAAAAACCCTTGTAAGCGTAAGTTATCAAATTGTTCGAGATAGTTAAGATCCCTCAGGTCTTCGACTCCTTCGGCTACCAGTTTAATCCCAAGTTTGTTACTGATCTCTTGTAAGGATTTTAGAATCGTTTGTGCTAGAGGGTCATGATGGATCCCCCTCACAAGACTCATGTCTAATTTCAATTCGCTGATGGGTAAACGACATAACTGAGTGAGATTAGTATATCCGGTGCCGAAGTCGTCGATGGCCACCCCGAAATTATGTAAGCGTAATCGACTGATGCTCGTATATTGACTCTGCTCACTCAATGCTTGGTTCTCGGTGATCTCTATGGTGAGTTGCGATGTTTCCATTTGATTATCATGGCAATACTTTAGCAATCGATTGGGCCAGCTGGCCTGATTCAGTTGGCTGGGGCTCAGATTTATGGAGAGGCTGCAATTAACGCAGGAGTCATCTTGGCTTATCAGCTTCCATTGTGGCAAGGCCTTCTCCAGTAACTTTTCAGTCAAATCGTTGAGCAGATTATGAGATTCGGCTAGTTCAAGAAAGCTTGCGGGCGAAAGCAGTTGCAGCTTATTGCCCAACTGAATACGACATAAGACTTCAAACCCGACAATGTTTCTCGTTTTGGCTTCTATCTGAGCTTGAAAATATGGGACCACCTTATTGTCATTCAAGACCCGATGTAACTCATCGAGAGAGATGGAGACAGGCTTAGGTGCCAGATCTGATTCCATCATAAATAGTCGCTCGATACACAGCTGAAGCTGCTTAGTCGAAACAGGCTTAGTTAATGCTCCTAAGAGGCGAAGCCTTGAATTAATTACGATTTTAGCAGCCGCTTCTATGATACGGCTTTCCATCGCAGACGCTATGATGACACCGCCCCTATAACCTATGTCACTTAGCTTCATCAAGAGTTCGATACCATCCATATTTGGCATGTGTAGATCGACGACAACAATCTGATAGTCTTTGGCATACTTGGTCAAAATTTTAATCGCCGAGCCAGCATCTGTGCAATATTCCACCCGATTAACATCGAGTTGCATCAGGTATTCGCGCAGAACTCGGCAACACGTTATGGAATCATCGATAACGAGTACATTGATAGACATATTAGTTCTCTAGTGAGATAGCGATGAGCAGAGAAATACTGCGGGAAGAAACTGAAATCCAAATGAGACAAGCAGAAAAACGTGAAAATAAATCAGTTGGAATATGACAAATCATCCCTTTCAATGCACAATGAGAAAGTGCCATATAGCCTCCATGCGTTATATCAAGCCTACTGACCACTGACCAGAGTACGAGTCTAGTCTAATCTAATAGTCTAATAGTCTAATAGTCTAATAGTCTAATAGTCTAATAGTCTAATAGTCTAATAGTCTAATAGTCTAATAGGATAAATAGGATAAATAGGATAAATATGAATCCAATTAAAGCCTAGTCCAAAGCCTCAAGCTGTCAAATCCTTGGTCTTTTCTGTCTATATATCGGCTCAAAAAAAAACCAAAGAAAGCCAGTGTGGGGCTGATATAGAGCAGAAAATGATATGCTGTTAAAACTGACTAAAAATTGCTATACTCCGCCGCCGCGAATTATTCGTGGTTTAGGCGTTCACTGCCTGATGGATAGAGAAGATTACCTGCGTATGGTCAGGTGAATGAACAAGTTGAATAGAGGCCCCAAGATGAGATTTGAATCTTTTAGTTTTGCTCCCGAGATTTTGCGCGCTATCTCTGAATGCGGTTATCAAGAAATGACGCCTGTTCAGCAAGAAGCCATACCGGCGATCCGCCGTGGTCAGGATGTCTTAGCCAGTGCTCAAACCGGCACAGGAAAAACGGCCGCCTTCGCACTGCCTATCCTGCAGAAAATGTTCGATAACCCGATGCCGACACAGAGATCGAATACTCGGGCACTGATCCTCACACCGACACGTGAACTTGCCGCTCAGATCGCCGACAACATCAGTGATTACAGCAAGTATATCGATGTCTCAGTATTGACCATCTATGGTGGGGTTAAGGTAGATAGTCAGGCACAGAAACTTAAGCGTGGCACTGACATCATAGTGGCAACGCCGGGCCGCCTGCTCGAGCACCTTCAAGCCTGTAACTTAAACCTGTCTAATGTCGAATTTTTGGTGTTGGACGAAGCAGACCGCATGTTAGATATGGGCTTTATTAGCGATATCCAGAAAATAATGCAGGCCGTCAACAAGCAACGTCAGAATTTACTCTTCTCGGCGACATTCTCCAGTGCCGTGAAGAAACTGGCTAACGACATGTTAGTCAAGCCTAAGCTTATCAGTCTCAACAGCCAGAACAGCACAGCTGACACAGTGAGTCAGGTCGTCTATCCTGTCGAGCAGCGCCGCAAGCGCGAGCTACTCTCCGAGCTTATCGGTAAGAAAAACTGGCAACAGGTACTCATCTTTACCGCCACACGTGATGCCGCCGATAAGCTAGTTAAAGAGCTCAACTTGGATGGTATTACTTCATCTGTGGTCCATGGTGAGAAGGCTCAGGGCAACCGTCGCCGCGCCTTAAGAGAATTTAAAGAGGGTAAGGTTCGCGCCTTAGTCGCCACCGAAGTGGCGGCTCGCGGCCTTGATATTCAAGATCTCGAATACGTAGTTAACTATGACTTGCCTTTCCTTGCCGAAGATTACGTTCACCGTATTGGTCGTACCGGCCGTGCGGGTAAATCTGGCGTGGCCATCTCTCTGGTGAGCCGTGAAGAAGAGCGCACCCTATACGATATCGAAACCTTGATCGGCAAGAAACTGCGCCGTATCACCATCCCGGGATATGAAGTCGGTAGCCGAGACATGCTAATCAAGCAACTTCAGAAGCGTCGTAGCTTCGGCAAGAAGCAGCAGCGTGAAGATAACGCCGGTGCTCAGGTCGTCGGTGAGAGAAACATGCAAGGCCGTCGAGTAAAAGTGAAAAACTCTTCTAACAGACCGGCTACCAAGATCAAGAAAATCCGCTAAGACTTAAGGGATATAAGTTGATGACTAGTTATAATCAGGCCCTCATCGAAATCACTCAAGCAGGCCTTGCAGCGCTCGAAGAGCGCAGCAAGAGCAAGAATGTGGTTAAAACGGCCGCGGCCGAGAGTCACTTCCTGTGTAATTGGATGGTTCAAGCTCTCAAGGAGCGACGCTTCTCTAAGTTGATCGCCAAAGAACTAACCCAGTGGATCCGTGATGCCCGCAGCATGGGCGCCGCCGCGCAACTTACCTCAGTATTGCAACGCATAGAAGAGCAATATCTCGCAGCAGCACAAAATCAGGCCGTAGGTACATCCCTAAACGCCATGTTAAGTGAGCTTAAAGAAAATGACTGGGTCATTATCTTAGATTCTGCAGTCACCACTAAGCTAAAGCTAGATAGCAGTGGCCAAAACAGCTTAGTGATCTCAGTTGAGCAGTATGATGGACACATAGACGGCGACAAGTTGACTAAGGCCATCACCCTCTATGTCCGTGCTAATGAGCAAGAGTTGGCAAGAATTGCAGCCAAACACGGTTTACTGCTAAGCCAAGGCAATAAGAAAGCTAGCCTCATTAAGCATCATAAGGCCTATCGAGTCTTCCCCGATAACAAGGGGCCAGCCATGGCACTTCTTGTAGAAAAAAATGGGTAGAATTAGCTAGCTAATCGATTTACTCAAGATATTAACAAGCACCTTAGGGTGCTTTTTTAATGTCTCTCTTATAGCCGCACTAACGCTCCCCAATATCTCGAACGGTTAAGAATCAAACCTTGCGGCAGACCATACCGTCCCCTCCCTTCTGAGTAACACGACCTGAGTACCACGACTAAATTCGATGCCAGCTAATTCTGGCTCCACCAACACACAATGTTGCTGCTGATACTGGTCTTTGACTAAGGCCTCACTGGGATTCCCCTTAATCGCACAGCCTATGGTTACGGTGCCAACACTGCCGAGCAAACCATCGATAGACACGGCAACGGAGCCATTCTTGGGTAATATTCTGGCGACGAGTGCACCGACATAGCGACAAGATAAGGCAGTAAAGAAGAGTGCGATGGGCAGAGTGACACTCTGAGGCAACAGCTCATTGCTGATTGCCATTGAGAGATAATGGCTAATATAACCCGTGATTGAAAAACTGATCAACACCAGCACAAACCAGATAAGTAATGGCAACCTATCCAGGCAAAGCCAAGCGGCAATCTCGGTTAAGCCACTCACTTCGTTGGGACCCACTCCATGGGAGCCAACATCGACATCGCTGGGCGCCCAATCATCCAGAGCCCCCACTAGGCTGTAGCCAATGCACAGCGACAGTGCTTCGAGCACACCGAGTATGAGTACAAGCGCAAGAGAGAGTGTAAAAGGTAAATTAGCTTGGGTGAGCATAAAGTCCACCATAGTCGCCTCCATGTGTATTACCGCATCCATTTTATTGAAACTTAACGTGATTAATGAACTAAGCTTGTTCAACAATCCGTATTGTTTAAAATAATAGCAAAACAAAAACAATATAGAAACAACATGTAAACAATATAGAAATGTTACTAGGATTAAAGGTTTTCGGCACTGCTGAAGATTGAGTGATAACATAACGCAAGTGAAAATTTGATGAAGAGCCAGCATGACACACTCACCGAGTACGCCCCATTACCTGCGTTTAACGGAACACTTTCAGAAAATCGCCCACTTCGAACATCTTAGTGTCTTAGTGTCTTAGCGTCTTAGGTGATTGGGACCAGGCCACCATGATGCCTATTGGCGGCAGCGAAGGCCGAGGTGCCGCTATGGCCGAACTGGCTCGGCATATTCATGAGCTAAAAACAGATTATTTTATCGAAACCCGTATCGAACAGGCTGAAGAGGAGCTACTCGATAGTCAGCAAATGTCTAACCTCAGGGAGATCCGTTATCATTTCATGCAGGCCAATGTCGTTCCCGCCGATCTTGTTCAAGCTAAAACACAGCTAGCCTACCGCTGCGAACATGCTTGGCGTGTTCAGCGAGCCAATAATGACTGGCAAGGGTTCAAGCCTCTCTCAGATCCAGCCCAAGATACGCAAGCACCTAAACAGCCAACTCACCATAGGTGAATTAAATCACTGTTAGGCATAGATACCCGAGATGATTACCGTAATGGAGACAAGTTTGGGGGCCAGTCGACGAACTGCTGGCCCAAGGTGACATAGCTCAGGTTTTCGATTGGCTCGACAAGAACATCTGGTCTCAGGGTTGCTTATTGACCACCGAAGAGCTAGTTAAACACGCCACAGGAGAAACCCTAAACCCTAAATTCTTTAGGCGTCATCTAGAGCAAAGATACCTAAAATAACGTATCATACGGGGATAAATTAGCCGGCCAGGGTAAAATGATGCGCCTGCGAAATATCGACTCTGGAGACTGGGCGAGTATCCTCTTGATTCAGGAGGAGTGTTACCCTGAAATAGCGCCAGAGTCTCTGAGTGTGTTACAGAGTAAATGGCAATTATCCCCACGAAGCTGCTTCGTCATAGAGGCGGACAAACACGTGGTTGGATACTGCCTGGCACATCCCTGGACGCTCGGCTCGCCCCCCTCACTGGAACAAGTGGTCAGCCAGGTTAAGCAGGCCGATACCTTGTATCTGCATGACATAGCCCTATCGGCAGACGCTCAGGGAAAAGGCGCCGGACGCGCCATTTTCGAAAAGCTGGTAACATTGGCTCAGCAGCTCTCATTTAACAGTATCTCCTTAGTGGCCGTCCAAGGCGCGAGTAGTTACTGGGAAAAACAAGGCTTCGTGCTGCAGTCCATCGATAAAAGTTTGGAAACTTATACTGCGGATGCCTGTTATATGGTCTTGAAGCTATAGGCATATGACAGTGTTATTAGAAGTTTTATCAGCTTGAATAAACACTTAGTACAAGAGAATCAATAGAGAAAATTATGGCAGTAAGAGTAACGTACAAATATAACAAACAAGCGAAAGAGATCAACTTTACTTACGACAAGCATCATGATATCCATGAGGCCATTGCAGCCGCAGAAGGCGTCGACCTTACCCGCTACCATATGATGGAGCAGCAAGTCGCCACGACATCGAAAGGCTCTGCAGCAGCCCGAGACTTCAGAGATAAAGAGTTCGCTCGTATGGGCTTTAGCGATATCTATTACATTAAAGATGACCCAAAAGCCAAATAGCTTTAGCTTAGAACTTAGAGCTAACAACGACAAACTGAATGTGAGAGTGGACACGAAAATGACCAAGAGCTCAATGCCAAACCGAGAACACGCTAACTTTCCTCGAGCGGGATTCTTTCGCCGCTGCGGCGCTGCCGCCTATGATCTTCTACTCGCGGTAGCCGTCTATATGATAGCCGGCGCCATAGGTTTTGGCGTGTTTACCGCCCTCACCTCTTCAGGCCTAATAGACATGGGGACCTATGAGCATGTATCAGATTTGCTCAATAGCGTCTCGCTTTACCAGGGGATATACCAGCTCTGGATAGCTCTTTGTGTGGGTTTGTTTTACATCTCCTTCTGGAGCTATGGCGGTCAAACCTTAGGCATGCGCGCCTGGCGACTGAAGATCCAACACCCGAACGGCCAATGCCTGAGTATGATCACAGCCTCGGCTCGCCTGGTATGGTCTCTGTTAGGAATTGGCAACCTGTGGATCTTGATCAACGGCGATAACCTTTCTTTGCAAGATATGATGACTCGCTCCGAAGTCGTAGTGCTGTCGAAAGAAGCCAACCAGATGCGTAACTGGCGCGGCGTTTAACGCTATAAAAAGATATTAGCTGTAAGTGGTAAGTGGTAAGTGGTAAGTGGTAAGAAATCCTAGCTCGAAGATTTTATCTTATGCCACTTACAGCTAAAAACTTACCAGTCTACACTCAGCTTTCTTTTGCATTCCTTTACTCTAGCCGGCTGCAACTGCTAGAAACCTGCTTCCCTTATGCCGGTGCCATTTTCCCTCATATTACCTACAAGATAATCCACCGATAAGCTTCAATTTCGATCGTCTGTTTTGCAACGGCATCCCTTCATGTACTAGCAGCCAAGCTGCTCTCAGGCATAGTTCAGAAACCAGTGCTCGAAACCATAGCCCAGAAGCCTTTATAGGCCCTCTTATCGCCCCAGATTCAAACGCTAGGACCATAATTAGTTACCGTTAGTATGTGTAAGCCGACAATTATTTAGAGGGATAAAACCACAGATATCAATGGTCATACAGGAGAACTCAAGAGGGAAGTTCCTGGTTTGCTTATCTAAAGGCATAAAAAAATCCGCAGCTAAATTAGCTGCGGATTTTTTATATTTAAAAGATGGGTCAAGCCTTGCTAATCTGAACGCTATCTCTCTTTATAAGCGGGCTTAATCACTACAGCCTAGTATCTTTTAAACTGAGTAGAATAACTCATGCTTAGTAAGTCGCTTCACGCTTCTTAGCTTCTGCATCCCACTTAGGCAGTTCAGTCTTCTTGAACTCTGCTTTATCGGCATTCATCTTCTTCATATCCATGCCCATGGCAGCTTGTGCCTTAGCCTTGGTAGAAGTGTCAGGGTATGAGATCGGCTGTTTAACACCTTTCTTAGCAAGCAGTTGCGCTAGCTTAACACGAGCATTAGCCGCCTTATCTACCGCTGTACCTAAGATACGCAGGGCTTCAGTCGGAGCGTGAGCCGCAACACCGTGAGAGGCTGTCGCATAATCCCAGCGCCACTGTGCATGACGAATATCGGTAAGAATTGGCTTCATCTCGGCTGCAGTAGCACCGGCTTCCCAAGCCGCACCAGCCTCGAAGTGTGCCTTAACCAATTGACCTTCCGCTGCCATCTTAAGTTCTTGAACTTTCGCCTTGCGCTGATTAGTCAGATCGACCATGAACTCTTTGCTCTGTTCATGACAAGTACCACAAGTTTCTTCGAAGCGATCGAATGGGTTCCCCACCTTGTGATCGGTATACTTACGGCCTTCGGCATTTTTGACTTTAGGCATGTGACAATCGGTACAACTTACATTGTTCTGCCCATGTACGCCAAGCTTCCAAGTTTCATAACCAGGATGCTGTGCTTTCAACATAGGTGCCTTAGAGATCTTGTGAGTCCAATCAGAAAACTGAATCCCATCATAATAGGCTTCGGCTGCATCTACGGTCATGCCTTGATCCCAAGGGAACTTAACAAAACCTTTCTTATCTTTAGTCTTCTCGAAGTAGTATTCGACATGACATTGGCCACAGACCATAGACTGCTTATCTTTACGAGAAGCTTCATCGAATGGCGTACCAATCGTTTCCATGGCGCGCTCGGCGAAAGGACGAGAGATACGTAACTTAGACTTACCGCTCACATGACAATCACTACAACCGATAGTGTTGACGATTTCGGCGCCGCCTTTGTACCACTTACCCGTAAAATAACCGTCTTCCCCTTGCTCTTCGATCATGCGAGGTACATCCGGGCTCTTACAAGACCAACATGCCATAGGCATTGGACCATCTGCATCAGACTTAGGTGCGCCGGTACGCAATGTATTACGAACATCGGTTATCGCATACATATGGCCACGGGCCTTGTTATAATCTTTAGCGAAGCCATAACCCGCCCACAAAACCACTAGGTTTGGATCGGCTTCCAGTACATCGATAATCTCTGTGCTCTCAGAAGTTTCATGCCAGCTGTTATACTGCTTAGAAAACTTATCTTTATACACTTCGTTTCTAGGCTCAGTTTTAGTATCTGCCATCACGCCGGAAGCCATCAGGCTCCCTGCAACCATTGCACTTAGGACAAAGGATTTTTTAGTTAATGTTCTCACCATCTCATCTCCGTGTTACTTTTATAATAGTCTTAATAACCACATCATCTCCAAGGTCAAAGTTAGCCTCTTAACATTTTTTTAAATATACCCCTAAGTGAGTATCCGATGTAAAGCTTGCGGTAGATCAAAATGTAAACGTGTTGTTGTTCACACTTCTAGCTATTTGTTAACAGCTTTAAGTGATAACTAAATTAGAACAACTTAAATCCCGAGTCTAACGGATAGACTATTCAAAGTAATTTAGTGAGTTTTTAACTAATGAAAAAAAGCAGTTTAACGTCGACCATTTTGGGTCTAATGTTAACTTTAATATTATTATCGAGTGGGCTGTCAACCTTCTCCATCATCAATTTATCCTACAGTCTTGGAGACGCCAGAACCATCAACGCATCCGGTTCTTTGCGAATGCAGAGCTACCGCTTAATGTTTTATGTAAACTCAGGCAGCAAAAACTCCTTGCAAAAGATAGAGGAGTTTGAAAACACTCTCTATTCAGATGCACTTAAACGTTCGCTCGACTGGAAAACCCCCGACGAAATCGGAGAGCAATATCTTCTGGTTATTCACAAATGGAAGGTGATGAGATCATATATCGAGGAGAAAAATTCACGCCTCTACGCCGCCGCACTGAAAGACTTTGTCGATACTATCGATCTACTGGTGCTGGAAACTGAGCACTACGCCGCATTCAAATTGAAATTGTTAACCGTGAGCCAAATTATCGGGCTGGCCTTAATGTTGTTTATCGCTTTCATCGCGGTACGTTTCACCAAACGAAAAGTGGTCGCGCCCCTCAATCAGTTAATGGAATCAGCCAATACCATCTCCAAAGGAAACTTCGATGTAGAGATGCCTAAATCTGAGTATATTGAACTCAGCGCCTTAAGTAATGCATTCCAATCTACGGCCAAAGAGCTGTCGACCCTCTACCGAGACTTAGAGAGTCAGGTAAAGGATAAAACATTAGCCCTGACGCGCAGTAATAACGAGTTAACCCTCTTATACGATAACTTGGTTATGCTCCATTCGGGTAAGCTCGAAATTAGCAGCTTGAAAACTGCACTTAACCAACTAAGAGCCCATGAACCTGAGACATTTCTTCGTCTGGTGATAGTGCAAGACAATGAAGAAGAATTAGTCATAGAGGCCGACGGCGGTTGGCCTCTGAAACCGAATCTCAAGACCCATTTCCCGCTTAAGTTTGAATCCAATAAGCTGGGTTACTTAGAGGCTAACTCCAGCGAGGAGCCCAATTATCAACTGTTCGAAAATTTTGCCATCATGTTGGCTCGCTCGATAGTCATCTATAATGCCGGAGAGCAGAGACAACAACTCGCACTCATGGAGGAACGAGGCGTCATAGCCAGGGAGTTGCATGACTCCTTGGGTCAAATCCTCTCTTTCTTAAAGATCCAAGTCAGCCTGCTGTCTAAAGGGCTGGACAGTGCTTGCCGCAGCCCCCAGGTCGAACAGCAGATAGCTGAAATCAACGAAGGGGTAAATACCGCCTATGTGCAATTAAGAGAACTGTTATCGACCTTTAGGCTGACCGTCAAGGATCCAAACCTGCACCACGCCATCGAAGCCATGTTAGAGCAGCTTAAAAGCCAATCCAACGCTAACATAAGCTTAGATTATAAATTGCCCATGCAACTGCTCGGCGCCCATCAACATATCCATGTGTTGCAATTAACCCGAGAAGCGACGGTTAACGCCATCAAGCATGCCCAAGCAGATCACATTAACATTCGATGTTTTAAAGACTCAGATACCCATGTCACCATCACCATCAGTGATAATGGTGTCGGCATAGATAGGGTTAAAATACGTGATCAGCATTTCGGCATAGGCATTATGCATGAGCGTGCGAGTCGCTTATCGGGTATAGTGGAGCTCAGCGGCAATCCCGAAGGAGGAACCACAGTAACACTGACTTTCCCTCCTGAGCAGGAACCAAGCTAGATAAATGATTAACTTGATATTTTTCTTTGTATTCAATACAAGGCATAAGAAAACACCCTTGCAGGAGGCGCTTTAAAAAATGGGTAAACCTTACTCAGTGCTCGTTGTCGATGATCACCCGCTATTACGCCGCGGCATTTGCCAATTAATCACTTCTGACTCAGATTTCACCCTCTTTGGTGAGGCGGGAAGTGGATTAGATGCCCTGTCGGCTATCGAAGAAAATGAGCCGGATATCGTGCTACTCGATCTCAACATGAAAGGCATGACTGGATTAGATACCTTAAACAGTCTGCGTCAGGAAGGGGTCACCTCCCGCATCGTAATTCTCACGGTTTCCGATGCCAAACAGGACGTCATTCGTCTGGTTAGAGCCGGTGCAGATGGTTATCTATTGAAAGATACTGAGCCCGACCTCCTATTAGAGAAACTCAAGCAAGCCATGCAGGGGCATAGAGTGATCAGCGAGTCGGTCGAGGACTACCTCTATGAGCTCAAAGATGCAATCGATGAAAAGGACTGGATCGATAACCTGACCCCCAGAGAGTTACAGATCTTGCAACTCGTGGCCCAGGGAATGAGTAATCGTACGATCTCGGAGCAATTGCATATCAGCGAAGGCACGGTCAAAGTTCACGTGAAGAATCTATTGAGAAAGGCCAATGCCAAATCGAGAACCGAGATGGCAGTTAGATACCTCAGTCAATAACCATTTCAAATCGAAAAAGGCAGCCTATAGCTGCCTTTTCTATGGGTGTTCAATTTGAGGGGAAAGCCTCTAACGAGTCTCGTCGAGAAACTCTCGCCAGCTCAATAATG
>NZ_ABIC01000034.1 GCF_000172075.1 Shewanella benthica KT99 | reverse complement strand
ATTGGATTGTTTCAGGAGTTGGCTGAAAGGTTAGCTGATGATTCTAAAGTCAGTAAAACTCAATTGAGAATTGCTTTGAGACGCTATACGAGTAGTTGGCGTTATCTGAAGGGTGTAAAAGCAGGTGTTCAGCGCATCGACCTCGAAGGAAAAGAGTGTGGAGAGTTGGAGCAAGAACATGTCGAACACGCACAATCGACGCTTAAAGAGAGTCAGGAAAAAGCGAAGGCGAAACGTGTAGAAAAAGCTGCGGCGGCAAGGAAGGAAGTGCAAGCTGCTAAGCAAGCCAAGAAATCCGTGCCTAAACGAGCCAAACCAGCGAAAGAACCTGCACCAGTTGTTAATTTGACGCCAGCAGTGTTAAATGAGCTGAAACAAAATCAGCGTGTTAGTATCAAACTTGGTAAGTCGCCAGTTTCTGGTGTTATCGTTGACATTAAGAGAAATGATGTTCAAGTCCAATTAGACTCAGGCTTAACCATAAAAGTTAATGTTGAGCTCATCATGCTTTAATTTTAGTAAAGGAGTAACTTGCTTGATGCGAAAAATTACCTTGGCTGTCTCAATCGCCAGTATTTTTGTCGGATTTTCGGCGTGGGCGTTAACACCTACAATTCCATTCAGCGAGTTACCCGCTTTAACGCAGGAGCCACAACATAAAGTTGCGAGCAAGCGCGTGACAGGCCTTTTCACTCGTTCTCACTATCACAGATTCGATTTAGATGATGCTTTTTCCGAGCAAGTGTTTAAACGTTATTTGAAGCAGCTGGATTATCGACGTAATGTGCTGCTTCAGAGCGATATTGATAGTTTCAACATGTATTCGAAACAGTTCGACGACATGCTTAAAAGCGGTGATTTGACACCTGCTTATAAGATGTTTGAACGGGTTCAACAAAGACGTTACGACCGTTTTGCTTACGCACTTACCTTATTAGACAAAGAGATGGACTTCACTGTCCCTAATGACAAATATCAGTATGATCGTGATAATGCGACCTGGCCAAAAGATGAAGCGAAAGTGGATGAGCTTTGGCGTCAACGTGTAAAATACGATGCATTAAACTTGAAATTGACCGGTAAGACATGGGACGAGATAGTCCCAGTGCTTGAAAAACGTTATAACAATGCGATAAAACGTTTGAGTCAGACTAAGAGTGAAGATGTATTCCAAGGTGTGATGAATGCATTCTCTCGAACCATCGAGCCACACACGAGTTATCTTTCACCGCGTAATGCCGAACGTTTCCAGATGGAGATGAACCTGAGCCTTGAGGGGATTGGTGCGGTATTGCAAATGGATGATGATTACACAGTTATCAAGAGTCTTGTGGCGGGTGGTCCAGCGGCGGCCAGTGAAAAGTTATTTCCCGAAGATAAAATCATTGGTGTAGGTCAAGAAGGTAAGGAGATCGTCGATGTCATCGGTTGGCGATTAGACGATGTAGTCGAACTGATTAAGGGTCCTAAAGGCAGCAAAGTTGTGCTGCAAATTTTACCTAAGAAGGGGGGCTCTTCGGCGAAGTCTTTTGAAGTCGTCATCATCAGAGATAAGATACGTCTCGAAGATAGAGCGGCAACATCCGAAGTGATAGAGCCTGATAATGGCCTCTACGCAAATCGTAAAGTGGGTGTCATTCAGATCCCTGGTTTCTATATGAACCTATCAAAAGATGTGGCTAAAGAGCTGGTTAAACTCAAAGAAGCCCAAGTTGAAGGTATCATCATCGACCTTAGAGGCAATGGCGGCGGTGCATTAACCGAGGCCACTTTGCTGACCGGGTTGTTTATCGAGCAAGGTCCAGTGGTTCAGATAAGAGATGCTAACGGCAAGGTTTCACAGAATCGTGACAATGATGGCCGTACCAGCTATAGCGGTCCATTGACTGTGATGGTGGACAGATACAGCGCATCGGCATCTGAAATTTTTGCTGCGGCATTGCAAGATTACGATCGTGCGCTAATTGTGGGAGAATCTACATTTGGTAAAGGTACTGTGCAGCAACACAAGAGTCTAGGTCGCATCTATGACATGTATGATAAACCTATTGGTCATGTGCAATACACGATAGCTAAGTTTTATCGCATCAATGGTGGTAGCACCCAACTCAAAGGTGTGACACCCGACATCTTTTTCCCGAGCGCATTAGAGCCGGGTGAGTATGGTGAGGCCGAAGAAGATAATGCACTGCCTTGGGACAAGGTGCCTGTGGCTCAATATGGCACCTTAGGTGACATCAATCCTAATCTGGTGACTCGTTTAGATTCTAAACACCAAGAGCGCATAAAAAACGATGTGGAATTTGGATATGTTAACCAAGATATCGTCGATTTTAAGCTGCATCACAATGAAACTACAGTGTCATTAGTCGAGAGCGAGCGTGTTGCCGATCGAGAAAGCAATGAAAAGAAACAGCTCGAGAGACTCAATGAACGTCGTGTTAAGCAAGGCTTAGAAATCGTCAAAACTTTGGATGATAAAGATGAGACCAGTAGCGATGATAAAGAGGCTAAGTCGAATGAGGAAGAAGTTAACATCCCCGATGCCTTCCTCGATGAAACTGTCTATATCACCTTAGATCTCGTCGACAGTGAAAGGCTTGCCAAGAACCAATCACACTAGATTGATATGATTTTTAAAAACGCGCTTCGAGCGCGTTTTTTTATATTTATTATTCAGCTTGTGGCGACATAAGCGTTGCAAAGGATTTAAGGTCTGTTTATGAAACAAGCACAAGCAAAATACCTAAAAGACTACACAGCTCCGACATTCAGCATCACTCATCTGGACTTGAGCTTTAACTTAGATGGGAAAAACACTCAAGTGATGGCTAAGAGCCAGGTGGTTAGACGAGACAGACAAGCGACAAGCTTGTTACTCGATGGAGATGAAATGAAAATTTTATCGGTGAAAATCAATGGTGGAGATGTTAACTACAAGCAAGGCTTAACGAGCCTGAGTATAGATATACAATTCGATGAGTTTGAACTCGAAATAGTGACTCAGCTAGACCCAGAGGCAAATTTGAGCCTGGAAGGTCTCTACATGTCAGACGGGGCATATTGTACTCAGTGTGAGGCTGAAGGCTTCAGACGAATCACCTATTTCCTCGATAGGCCTGATGTGCTGGCCATCTATACGGTGCGTATAGAAGCCGATAAGGCCGCTTTCCCTTATCTGTTAAGCAATGGTAATCCGGTCGAAAAGGGCGATCTCGATGGCGATCGTCACTTTGCCAAGTGGCATGATCCATTTCCTAAGCCTGCTTACTTGTTTGCCCTGGTTGCCGGTGATTTTGACTTATTAGAAGATGAGTTTGTTACCCGTAGCAATAAAGCCATCAAATTGCAGATTTTTGTCGATAAAGGCAATTTAAATAAAGCGCATCATGCCATTGCGTCACTGAAAAAATCCATGGCATGGGATGAGTCACGCTTCAATCTCGAGTATGATCTCGATATTTACATGATCGTAGCGGTGGACTTTTTCAACATGGGGGCCATGGAAAACAAGGGACTCAATGTTTTCAACACTAAATATGTTTTAGCCGATACCAACTCAGCTACCGATGATGATTACCACGGCATCGAAGCTGTGGTGGGACATGAGTATTTCCATAACTGGACAGGAAATCGGGTGACTTGCAGAGACTGGTTCCAGTTGAGCCTCAAAGAGGGGTTAACGGTTTTCAGAGATCAAGAATTTAGTTCAGATCTGGGCTCGAGAGCGGTTAACCGTATTCATGCCATTAAGGTGATAAAGAATCAGCAGTTTGCCGAAGACTCAGGCCCAATGGCTCATCCAATACGCCCCGAATCTGTCATCGAGATGAATAACTTTTATACGGTAACTGTGTATAACAAAGGCGCCGAAGTGATCCGCATGATGCATACCTTACTCGGGGAGCAGAAATTTCAGGCCGGAATGCAGTTGTACTTCGAGCGTCATGATGGTCAAGCGGTCACTTGTGATGATTTCGTTGCCGCAATGCAAGATGCGAGCGGCGTCGATCTGGTTCAATTTAAGCTGTGGTACAGTCAGTCCGGCACCCCAGTGGTGACGGTTGAAGAAGAGTATGATGAGGCAAACGCGTGTTACCGTTTAAGGATTATGCAGAGCACTCCGGAGTCAGCGGAGCAAAAAGACAAGCAAGCGCTGCATATTCCTTTCGACTTAGAGTTGTTATCCAGTCAAGGTGAGTCGATGTTGAGTGAAGTGCTCGATGTTAAACAGGCAAGCCAAGAGTTTGTCTTTAATGATATCACTCAGAAACCTGTGCCATCTTTACTGCAGAATTTCTCTGCTCCAGTTAAATTGGTGTTCGATTATTCCATTGAGCAATTGGTCCATCTAATGAGATTTGCCAACAGTGAAGTTGCTCGTTGGGAAGCATCAGTGACTCTGGTAAGCCAGTCGATTTGGGATAATGTCGCTAAGTTGCAGCTCAATCAAGCCATGCATGTCGATCCCAGAGTCGTTGATGCCTATCGAGGTGTGCTGCTTTGTGAACGCTTAGATCTTGCCTTAGTCGCAGAGATCTTTACCCTGCCGAGTGTTGCCGCGCTCATAGAGCAAGTTGAATCGGTAGAGCTCGATGCCTTAGCGACGGCGCGAGACTTCGTGAGCGAAGAGATAGCCAATGCCTGTGAAGATGAGTTACTCACTCGCTACCGAGAACTGATGGGGCAGGATAATGCCGCTGCTCGTGCGCTTAAAAATATCTGTCTATTCTTACTTCAAAAAGTCTCCGATGAATATCAAGAGTACGCCGAGAAGCAGTATCGTCACGCGGAGAATATGACTGACAGTTTAGGGGCGCTTCAAGCCGTGAATGGTGAAGCATCGCCTATCAGAACTGAGCTGATGTCAGATTATGAATCTAAGTGGAAAGCGACGCCATTAGTGATGGATAAGTGGCTGACCTTACATGCGACTTGTGGTGATGATAATTGTCTGGACACCTTAGTGGCCTTGACTGAACATGAGTCTTTTAGCTACTCAAACCCTAATAGGGTCAGATCATTAGTCGGTGCTTTTTCCGCCGGTAATCTGGTTCAATTTCATCACATAGAAGGCAAGGGCTACGATTTTTTAACCGATGCGATCATCAAGCTTAATAAGGTGAACCCTCAGGTCGCTGCGCGTATTATTACGCCTTTGATTCAATTTAAAAAGTTTGATTTAAGCAGACAAGCTATGATGAAAGCATGCCTCGAGCGTATCTTAGGCCTACCAGACTTATCTACAGACTTGTTTGAGAAAGTGTCCAAGGCACTTGGCCTCTAAATCTACTGTTAATCATTAAACATACCAGCCCCTAGTAGCTTGGTTTCTAGGGGCTTATGTCTCATTTTTTGTAGTTGCCTTTATGATCTTTTATTTTTCACTCAATATCACTTATCACGATTTTCAGCTATTCTACCGAGGAGAGGTGAATAAGGTCGAAGTCCATGACCGTAATGGCAGAACCTTGTGGATCCATGGCAGACATTTTCGCCGTTTCTTAACACGCTCGGGTATTGTGGGTCAGTTTAAGATGGAACTAAACGCTCAAGGAGAACTGGTCTCTCTTTGTAAAGTCTAAATCACTCTAGAGTAATTACTTCAAACGGGTGATTAATTTGCCCCCCTAAGCTTTCTTGCTCGAAACTAAGTTAATTTACTGTATTTACAGTTAATTAACTTACCTTGTCCGCAATAATACCTTCACCTATGTTTGATTTTAAATCAAGTGTTTGAAATAAAGCTTTAAAATCAGCTAACGTCCTTAATTCTTTGGAAGATTTTCTTAAATCCCGCCTTGCTCATAAGATGTAAATGCTGTAACAATAGTGTTACCTGCACGCTAACAAGATGTTGGTTGCCATTCCTAATAACAAGAATTCAGCAGGTTACGGAGAAGCGCTAAAATGAAAAAGGTTAACAACAGCTTTATGAAGTCGACACTTGCTTTAGGGATCGTAGCGGCACTGAGCATGGGGACCACATCCAGTGTCAATGCTGTATCTTTCGATTGGGGAGAGGTTGAAGGCACGTTCGATTCGACATGGTCAGCGGGTGCGAGCTGGCGTGTAGAGGGGCGTGATTGGGACAGCCACATAGGTAAGGTCAATCACCCGCAATTTGATTGGTCTAACTATTCGGCATTTGGTAATACCAAGTACAGCTCGGATCAGATCTGGGCACAGCCCGGCTCTTATTCCAGTAACGGTGACTTGAGTAATCTACTCTATTCTCAGGGTGATACTACTGCGGTCGTGTTTAAGGGCTTGCATGAGCTATCGCTTAAGTATGAAAATTTCGGTGTGTTTGTTCGTGGTATGTATTTCTACGATCAGAAAGCCAATGACGGCAGCTATGGTTTTAGCGACCCGTTGACGGGAAATGAGTACGATCCTTGTGCCGATTCCAAGTCATCAGAGGTGCAATGTAAAGATATTCGCCTACTCGATGCCTTCGTTTATGGTGATTTCGATTTTAACGATGGCGCCAACCCGCTAACAGTCCGAGTCGGTCAACAGGTTATTTCCTGGGGAGAAAGCACACTCATTCCTCATGGTATAGGTGTGATCAATGCGGTGGATCTGAATATTCTCAATGCGCCAGGCGCCGAGCTCAAGGAAGCGTACAGACCTCAAGGTATGGTTTGGGCATCTTTTGGAGTCACAAATGAACTTTCGGTGGAAGCTTTCTATCAGTACGATTGGGAGCCAATTTGGGTGCCAACACCAGGTTCATATTTTTCGACTAACGATTTCGTCGGTTACGCTGGTTATGGCCAGAATGCTCAGCTAGGTTTTCAGTCGAATCCTGACATGAACCTTGATTTTCTTATTTCTGAGTACAATGATCTTGTTGCCATGATCGGGTCTGGCCTATATAGCCCAGAGCAATTGGGTGCATTAGCCCTGGCGTATCCAACCAAAGCGACCTTAGTCCAAGATCAGGCCAGCGCCAGTGATTCTGGGCAATACGGTATTAAGCTTGGCTACTATGCTCCCCAGCTGGGAGAGACCGAGTTTGGCCTGTATTACATGAATTATCACAGTCGTCGTCCGTTGATCAGTGGTACTACGGCTAACTTTACTCAGGAAGCGATTGGACGTGATCTAGCAAGGCTCGGCGCAATAGCTGCCGCTGGCGGTTCTGTCGATCGTGATACTTTACTGGGTCTAGAGACATTCTCTAAGGCGCAAATTGAGTACCCTGAAGACATTCAACTCTATGGTTTTAGTTTCAATACGCTTATCGGTGATACGTCGGTGGCGGGGGAAATTGCCCATCGTCAAGATGAGCCATTGCAAATTGATGATGTGGAACTCCTGTTCGCCGCCATGCCGCAACAGCTGGCTAACGCAGGTATTCGTCCCGATTTTGATGGTATATCTCAAATGGACACGGTTGCACCAGGCCAGTATGCCGAAGGTTTCATTCGTTTAAACACCACACAGGCGCAGGCGACCTTTACTCATCTATTTGGTCCGACATTGGGGACCAGTAATTTGGTCATGTTGGCCGAGATTGGCGGCGTCTGGATCCACGACATGCCAGGATTTGACGAGCTAAGACTCAATGGTCCGGGTACGGCCCGCTCTGGTGGTAATCCTGATATGCCGGGAATTATCGAAGCCGTTCACAATGGCCCCGAGACTAACCCCTTCCCGACAGACTTTGCCTGGGGTTATCGTCTGATTGTCAAAGCGGATTACAACAACTTGTTTGCCGGGGTAAACATGTCGCCGCGGATGATTTTCTCACATGATGTTGAGGGTATAACTCCCGATCCTATGTTCCTGTTCACTGAAGGCAAAAAATCTGTGTCTATTGGGGTTAACTTCGATTACCAGAGCCGTTGGGGAGCCGATTTCTCCTATAACAGCTTTTTCGGTGGTGTAGGCACGACAAACCAGATGTCAGATCGTGATTACGTGTCATTTAACATCAAATATTCAATCTAGATCACAAGGACAATAATAATGAAGAAACTTGCGATATTGTCGGCGGCTGTGATAGTTGCTTTGAGTGTACCGAGTGCATGGGCAAAAGTTACCGAGGCTGAAGCGGCGAAATTAGGCTCTGAACTGACGCCTCTGGGCGGAGTTAAGTCGGCGAATGCCGATGGCTCTATTCCTGCCTGGGATGGTGGGATCACCACGCCTCCAGCTGGCTATAAGAAGGGGATGCATCATCCCGATCCATTTGCCAGTGATAAGATAGAATTTACTATCACTAATGCCAACAAGGATAAGTATAAAGCGCACCTTACCGATGGTCAGAACAAACTCTTTGGACTGTATCCTGACACTTACAAGATGAATGTCTATCAAACCAGACGTACAGCTTCTGTGCCTCAGTTCGTCTATGATGCGACTAAGGCGAACGCGACGCGTGCCGAGCTGGTTTCCCAAGGTAATGGCGTGAAGGGTGCCTCTATCGGCGTACCTTTCCCGATCCCTAAAAATGGATTAGAGGTTATCTGGAATCATGTACTGCGTTTTCGTGGTGTTGACGTCAAAACCTCACGTAGTCAAGCCGCGCCTACGGCTGGCGGCAGCTATACGTTGGTTGAAACGACCGAAGAGATACGTTTTCAGTATTCACGTCCTGAAATGACGCTGGATAAGCTTGCAGCTTCAAATACCCTGTTTTATTTCAAGCAAGTCGTGACTCAGCCTGCTCGTCTTGCGGGTACGGCTCTGCTCGTTAAAGAGACCATGGATCAAGAAGCTTTACCAAGACAAGCTTGGACCTATAACACGGGACAGCGTCGAGTGCGTAAGGCACCTAACGTGGCATTCGATACGCCGGGCTCGGTCTCTGATGGCCTGAGAACAACGGATGATTTTGACATGTTCAACGGCTCGCCAGTCAGATATAACTGGGAGCTTATGGGCAAGAAGGAAATTTATATTCCTTATAACGATTACAAACTTCATTCAGATCAATTGGAGTACGATCAGATTATTCAACCGGGTCATATCAACCCTGAGTTTGTCCGTTGGGAAAAGCATCGTGTTTGGGTGGTTAAGGCTCAACTTAAAGAGGGCATGCGACATATCTATAAGACGCGCGTTTTCTATATAGATGAAGATTCATGGCAGGTATCGCTTGCCGATATGTACGATAATCGTGATGAGCTATATCGGGTTGCGGTTGCGCATGCAATCAACTACTACGAAGTACCAACACATTGGACTACGTTAGAGGTCTTCCACGATCTTCAGTCCCGTCGTTATATCGCCATGGGTTTAGATAATGAAGGCCGCATGTATGATTTCGACGCCAAGCTCAGTGAAGCTAACTTCACACCGGCGGCATTGAGACGTGCAGGTATTCGTTAACCCTCAGTTTTAAGGGGCGGGACACCGCCCCGCTATTCTTTAAGGAAGTCTGTATGTTGTTTAGCATGCTTCGATCAGTCTCTATCTGTCTGTTGTTAATTGTTTTTTCACAGGCTCGCGCGCTGGCTAATGAGGCCTATGATGTTAAAGGTCAAATACAAGCTTTAGCCATTGATTCTATTATTCTTGATATTGCGACGAATGGAGACACTGTTCTGGCCGTGGGCGAACGGGGACATGTATTTGTCTTCGATGAACAGGCAAGCCCTCAGTGGCTACAAGTGCCAAGCCCGACCAGCGCTCATCTCACTAAGGTATTTTTAATCACTCCTCAACGTGGCTGGGCCGTTGGCCACGATGCGACCATAATACGCACCCAAGATGGAGGGAAAACCTGGCAGTTACAGATGGAGTCCAGGGAAATTGAAAAACCCCTATTGGATATTCATTTCTTCGATGAGGAAAATGGCATCGCAGTTGGTGCTTATGGACTGTTTTATCGCACCAATGACGCCGGGGAACACTGGCAAAGTGAGTATCATCAAGAGTTATTATTCGAAGAAGATGTCGATTATTTGGCCGAATTAAAGCTCGAGGACGAAGCCTTCTATTTGAGCGAGCGAAGCTCCTTGCTGCCACACTTTAACCGGGTTATTTCAACAACAAACGACCAGTTAGTGATGGTGGGAGAACTAGGTTTAGTGGCTGTCTCCAATGATCAAGGGCGGCAATGGCAGAAGTTAGACTTTATCTATGAAGGCTCCATGTTCAATGCTGTCTATGTTAAAGATTCATTATTTGTTATGGGGTTGCGGGGGCATGTATTTAAAACCGATGCAAGCCTGACAAACTGGAGCGAAATCTTATTACCCGTGACCTCTACCATCAATGGCGTTATGGTAAAAAAGGACGGCAACCTTCGTCTCGTCGGTAATGCTGGTGTGGTTATCGATGTCACGTTAGCGGGTAAAACTCAGCTGGTCGAGCAGCGCCAAGGTGAGAATTTAGTGTCGATAGTTCAAGATCCTCAAGGTCATATCTGGATTGCAGGTACCAAAGGCCTCTTCAAACAACAATAATAGGATCTTAAGATGTTAGAAAAATTAGTTAATGGATTAGAATCCTTTTTATTCAGGCGACGGGCCTTCATCATCTTGCTGTTTATGTTAACTACCATTTTCTTGGCATTTCAGGCCAGTAATTTGAAAATGGATGCGGCATTCATCAAGAATATCCCGCTCAATCACAGTTACATGAAAACCTACTTGAAACACCAAAATGATTTCGGCGGTGCTAACAGCATCATGGTTGCCGTTGAAGACACCAGTGGTGATATTTTCAATGAAAACTTCTTCGATGCGTTGAAGAATGTCCATGATCAGCTTTTCTTTATTCCGGGTGTCGACAGGGCACAAGTCAAATCCCTGTTTTCCCCTTCCACACGTTTTACCGAAGTGGTAGAAGATGGTTTTGCCGGCGGTCCGGTCATTCCAGCTGATTTTTCTACTACTCCAGCGGGTCTGGCTGCTGTTAGAGACAATATAGAAAAAGCGGGAATCGTCGGTCGACTCATTGCTGAAGATTATTCTGCCGCCATGGTCAAAGCCCAGTTGATGGACTTCGATCCGCAAACGGGTAAGCCTCTCGATACCTTAGCATTCGCGGCGCAATTGGAGCAAGAATTGCGCAAAAAGTATGAAAATGACCATATAAAAATTCATATTATAGGCTTTGCCAAGATGGCTGGAGATGTGGCCGATGGGGCTAAGGGTGTCATGCTCTTCTTCCTTATCGCGATTGTCGTCACGGCTATCATGGTTTACCTCTTCTCTAAGTCATTTATTCTTACCTTGTTGCCCTTAACCTGTAGTTTAATTGCAGTGATCTGGCAGTTGGGTTTATTAACTGTAGTGGGCTTTGGGCTAGACCCTATGTCGATACTGATCCCATTCTTAGTGTTTGCCATCGGGGTGAGTCACAGTGTGCAGATGATTAATGCCGTACGCCGTCGAGTGCTTGAAGGGGAAACGACGAAGGCGGCTGCAGCACTTGCTTTTAGAAGTTTATTGATCCCGGGAGGCATCGCGCTTCTGTCCGATACCGTGGGTTTCTTAACCCTGTTATCCATAGACATCGGCATTATCAGAGAGCTGGCTATCTCAGCCTCTCTGGGTGTTGCCGTTATCATATTAACGAATCTGATCCTATTGCCACTCATCATCTCCTATACCCAAGTTTTGGCGGAGAAATCGAGTGATGCCTCAATTGAGCGTACCAATCGAATCTGGGAGTTTTTGTCTCGATTTGCGACGACAAAATATGCTATCTGGGTGTTAGTGGCGACAACAGCGTTATATGCCTTAGGTTTGCAGCAAGCGAACCTGATGAAAGTGGGTGACTTACAGGGCGGGGCACCTGCACTGCATTTCGACTCTCGCTACAATCAGGATACTTTTTACATCACAGATAAGTTCTCAATCACCACCGATGTGTTGACGATTATTGTCGAAGCCTTCCCGGAAGCTTGTACTTACCACTCTGTGCTGACACAGATAGATGAATTTGAATGGTTAATGAGTAACACGCCTGGGGTGGAGACCACTGCAAGTTTGGCGTCGGTTGCCAAGCGAGTTAATGCTGGCTTCAATGAAGGCAATCCCAAATGGCAGGTTTTGCCTAGAACCACAGCTAGCCTGGTACAGGCGGTTGGGCGTGTACCGACGAGCTCTGGGCTACTCAACAGCGACTGTTCAGTCATGCCTATTTATCTTTTCTTGAAAGATCACAAGGCTGAGACGATTGAAGTTGTCATCGATAAAGTGAAAGCATTATCTGCGACGATGAATAATGACAAGTTGCAGTATCGACTCGCATCTGGGCCCGTTGGCGTGATGGCCGCGACGAATGAAGCTGTGGCCGCGGCTCAATTACCTATGATGTTATATGTGTATGGGGCGGTATTCTTCCTTTGTCTGATTAGTTTTAGATCTCTTAAAGCGACGATATCTGTCATCTTGCCTTTGTATGTGGTTTCGACATTGGCCCAGGCCTTGATGACACAACTCGATATCGGCTTGGCAGTGAGTACCTTACCGGTAATAGCCCTAGGTGTCGGGATTGGTGTCGACTATGGTATCTATATCCTTTCCACTATGGCAGGCAGACTCAGAATGGGGATACCGGTGCAACAGGCGTATTATGAAGCTCTGGTTGAGCGAGGCAGTGCGGTTATTTTTACCGGACTCACATTGGCTATCGGCGTCAGTACTTGGTTCTTTTCGGCACTTAAGTTTCAAATGGATATGGGGATACTGCTGACATTTATGTTTCTAGTAAATATGTTGGGGGCCATAATTATTTTACCGGCGATAGGCGCGGTTATGTGGCGAAAACCCAGAGAAGCATAAGTTAACAGGGAGCTTAGGCTCCTTTTTTATTGCATTGAAAATGCATAGTTACGCTGTAATGCCGATTGATTTTTCATCTAGGGGGACTAAATACCCCTGTTACTGGTTTTAAGGTGGATCTATCACTAAAATAACGCTCGAAATGTGACAGCTTTAGTAATAAACTTCGCCCATGACCTAGGTCACATTATTTTGACTGGTCATTTGTAACAAGCATCCCAAAAATTATAAAAGCGCTGCCATAGACCCTTAAAGGAAACAGCAACATGGCCTTGAAAGATGCAATGCCTTCAGTACTGCTCGAAAACGTAGTCAATCTTATTCATGCAAAAGTTCCTACAACACAAGCGAAACAGGTCGAGCAGTTTGCCACCTGTCTGTATGCCCACATGTCGAAAGACGATCTTAAATCCCGTAACGATAGTGATCTTTATGGTGCCGTATTAAGTCTGTGGAATGCCGCGAATATGACCGTGAAAGGCGAATCACATATTCGGGTTTTTAATCCCAGTCAGTCGAAGCATGGTTGGCAATCAACGCATTCAATCATAGAAATCATTCAACCTGATATGCCTTTTTTGGTTGATTCTGTGGGTATGGCGCTCAATCGCATTGGCATCACTACCCATATGATGCTGCATACGCCCGTATCGATTAAGCGCACCAAAGATGCTATTACCCAAGTTATCTATGGTGACGACGGCAAAGGTAAACTGGAAAAGGTTGCCGTATTCCTCATCGAGATAGATAGACTCAGTAGTAAAGATGATATTAAACATATAGAAAAAGAAATATCATCTGTACTTGGTGATGTTGCAGCCTCGGTCAATGACTGGGGAGCTATGTCCGTTAAGCTTGATGAAACGATTAAAGATCTCGCTATTCGCCCATATCCAGGTGAAAAACAAGAGCTTAAAGAGGCTATTGACTTCCTTAACTATCTGAATAATCATCACTTTACCCTGTTAGGGTATCGTCGATATGACTTACGTAAAGTTGAAGGCGATCTAGAGCTGATTGCCGATACGAGATCAAGCCTAGGCTTGATGAACATACCTGGTAAACCTCAGCCCGAGGCTGGATTGTTATTGTCTAGATTTTCGGCAAGTGCCCGCAAAGAAGCTTTAGATCATAGCTTGCTGCTGCTGACTAAGAGCAGCGAAAAAAGCCGGGTCCATCGTCCCGCTTATGTGGATTATGTCGGCGTTAAGCGTTTCGATAAGCAAGGTAATGTCATTGGGGAAGACAGATTTCTCGGTCTCTACGCCTCTAACCTGTATAACCGCAGCCCTCGCGAAATCCCATTATTGGCCGAAAAAGTGCAGCGCGTACTGGACCGCTCAGGTTTAACACCTCGCTCACACGATTATAAAGCCTTGATGCACATACTTGAGACCTTGCCCAGAGATGAACTCATTCAGAGCAATGTTGAAGAGCTGGCTTATGTCGCTCACGGCGTACTCGAGATGCAAGACCGAGATAAGTTAAAGTTGTTTGTGCGTAAAGATGGCTTCGGACGTTTCTTCTCTTGTCTGGTGTATGTGTCTAAAGACAGATACAACACTAAGTTACGTGAAGATACTCAACGTATTTTGGCTCAGCATTTTAACAGCGATGCCGAGGTTGAGTTTACCACTTATTTTTCTGAATCAAGACTTGCGCGTACTCACTATATAGTGAAAGTCGACAATAACAGTATGGATGTAGACGTGGTTGCCATTGAAAATAATTTAACCGAAGCTGCTCGTTCTTGGGAAGATAAACTTAATGATTCTCTCAACAGTGCCCGTGGCGAAGAGTCTGGCACTAGGCTAATGAAGCGTTATATCACCGCATTCCCACGTAGCTATCAAGAAGATGTATTACCCAGTTCGGCGCTGGTGGATATTTTGCAATTGGAAGCATTGGATGATGCTCATAAACTGGGTATGCTGTTTTATCTCCCCCAAGAAACAATATTAAATAATAGTAAAGTGCGCTTGAAGCTGTTCCATAAAGATGAGCCGATCCATCTTTCAGATGTCTTGCCTATGCTGGAGAATTTCGGTCTTAGAGTGATCAATGAGCGTCCTTATGAGATAAAAACCTCCGATGGAGATACTTATTGGATCTTAGATTTTCTCATGACAGTTCAGGGCTCTACCACTGAAAATGTTGCAGAGAGTCAAGACCGATTTCAGGATGCGCTTTCTCAGGTATGGAAAAAACAGCTTGAAGATGATGGTTTTAACCGTTTAGTCTTGGCAACAGGTCTTAGTGGTCGCGAAGTGTCTATACTGCGTGCTTATGCGAAATATATGCGTCAAATTGATGCAACATTCAGCCAAGCGTATATCGAAGAGACATTTACCCGCTATCCTCAGCTCGCCGATCTCTTGGTTAAAATGTTCATTCGTAAGTTTAACCCCAAACTTAAGACCCGCACCTTGGGCAAGTTTATTGAACAGATAAACTTACGATTAGACGAGGTGTCTAGCTTAGATGATGACAGAATTATTCGTCGTTATTTAGACCTTATCAATGCCACATTAAGGACTAACTTCTATCAAACTACCGATGACGGTGCCGTTAAGCCTTATTTGTCATTTAAGTTTGCGCCGGAAGAGATTCCTGAGATGCCGCGTCCACTGCCAAAATTTGAGATATTTGTCTACTCACCGAGAGTCGAAGGCGTGCATCTTAGGGGCGGCAAAGTGGCCCGTGGTGGCCTGCGTTGGTCTGATAGGCGTGAAGATTTTAGAACTGAAGTGCTGGGTTTAGTTAAAGCGCAGCAAGTTAAAAATACCGTGATCGTCCCCGTTGGAGCGAAAGGTGGATTCGTCTGTAAACAGCTACCAACCGATGGCGGCCGCGAAGCCTACTTCGCGGAAGGCCAAGCATGTTATCGGATTTTCATTCGTGGTCTACTCGACATCTCAGATAACATCATTGAAGGTGAAGTTATCCCGCCAAAGAATGTTGTACGTCATGATGATGACGATCCCTATCTGGTTGTTGCGGCTGATAAAGGTACGGCGACTTTCTCTGATATCGCTAACAGTATTTCTGAGGAGTACAATTTTTGGTTAGGTGACGCATTCGCCTCCGGTGGTAGTAATGGCTACGATCATAAGAAAATGGGCATCACAGCTCGTGGTGCTTGGGAGTCGGTTAAACGTCATTTCCGCGAAATGGGTATCGATTGCCAGACTACTGATTTTACCTGTTTAGCCATTGGTGATATGGCGGGGGATGTATTTGGTAACGGCATGCTGCTCTCGGAACATATCCGTCTCGTCGCGGCTTTCAACCATCTGCATATTTTTATCGACCCAAATCCTGATGCAGCATCCAGTCATAAGGAACGTGCTCGCATATTCGAACTGCCTCGTTCTAGTTGGGAGGATTACAACAAGGAATTGATCTCTAAAGGGGGGGGGGTATTCCTTCGCTCGGCTAAGAAGATCTCTCTGTCAGCAGAGATGAAGGAGATGCTAGATACCAAGAAGACGACGATGACACCGGCAGAGCTACTGAAAGAGCTGCTGAAGATGAATGTCGATCTTATCTGGAATGGTGGAATCGGTACATATGTGAAGGCATCGACTGAAACTCACGCGGAAGTGGGTGATAGAGCCAATGACGCGCTGCGTGTCAATGGTGATGAACTTAGAGCAAGAATTATAGGTGAAGGCGGTAACTTAGGCTGTACTCAGCTAGGTCGAATCGAATATGCCTCTCAAGGTGGCCGCATCAATACCGATTTCGTTGATAACGTGGGTGGTGTGGATTGTTCCGATAATGAAGTGAATATTAAGATCTTACTCAATGCCTTAGTTGCCGACGGTGAGATGACGCTTAAGCAACGTAATCGTCTCTTGGTTGAGATGACTGATGAAGTAGGACGTATAGTCCTGCAAGATTGTAACGATCAAACCCGGACCATTTCAGTGACTCAGGTTCGTGGTGCAGAGCAGTTAAAAGAGCAGATCCGCTTCATTCATTATCTGGAGAAAAATGGCAAGCTAGACAGAGGGCTTGAGTTCCTGCCTTCCGAAGATGAGCTGGCAGAACGCTTAGCGAACGGTAAGGCATTGACTCGTCCTGAATTATCTGTGCTGGTTGCATACGCAAAAATGGTGCTTAAAGAGCAGTTATTGACACCGGAAATTACCGACGACCCTTTCTTAAGTCAATTACTGATTGCTTATTTCCCACAGCAATTACAAGAGAAGTACAGCGATCGTATGGCTGCTCATCCTCTGCGTGGGGAGATCATCGCCACCTCATTGGCCAATGAGTTGGTTAATGATTTGGGTCTTAATTTTGTTCAACGTATGCAAGATGAGACTGGTGCCTCAGTCGCCGAAGCCGCGATTTGTTATACTATGGCTCGTGAAGTATTTGGTTTAGCTGATATAACTAAAGATATCACCTCTCTCAATGGTATTATCCCTGCGGTAGTACAGGGCGAGATGTTGCATCAATTACGTCGTAATATTCGTCGAGCCTGTCGCTGGTTCCTGCGCCATCGTAATCGCAGTCACAGTATTGAGCAGTCTGTCGCGTTTTTCAGTCCTGTATTTGCGGATTTAAAAGCGAATGTTCATGGTTACATGGTTCAAGCTGAAGCTGAAGGCATACAAGCTGAAATTGCAGCACTGGTGAAAGAGGGGGTCAATGAACCTATAGCGACGAATGTGGTTAATATGAGTACGCTATTTTCTGCACTGGATATTGCTCAAATTGCAGAGTTAGAAAGTAAGCCAATTGCACTGGTTGCACAGACTTATTTCAAGTTAGGCGCACGCATTGACTTGCATTGGTTCCTCGAACAGATCAACGAGCAACCGGTTGCTAACCACTGGCAAGCACTTGCCAGAGCGGCATTTAGAGAAGAGTTAGATTGGCAACAGCGTTCACTGAGTTCAGTGGTGTTAAGATCATGCACCTCGACTTGTGATGCTGATATCATCATCGATCAGTGGATAGACTCTAATCGGGGCTTGTTGGAGAGATGGTTCCATATGCTCGCAGACTTTAAAACTTCGCAAAGCCATGAGTTTGCCAAGTTCTCTGTCGCCTTACGTGAGTTAAATCTTTTGATTCTTCATTGTGAAGGTTAAAAGTAAATAATAATATTAATCAGCCCTGGCATTTGCCGGGGCTTTTTTCGGTCTAGGAGAAAGCATGTTTTACAAAATCGCTCAAAAAGTCATGTTCCAAATGGATCCTGAGAGAGCGCACCATATCGCACTCAGCAGTCTTAAATCCACGGCGAATACCCCGTTAGATTGTTTCTACGCTCAGACGTTTGAACAAGCACCTGTTGAGTTTATGGGGATAACTTTCCCTAATCCTGTCGGTTTAGCTGCCGGTATGGACAAGGATGGTGAATGTATAGACGGTTTTCATGCTATGGGTTTTGGCCATATCGAAGTGGGCACTGTGACACCCAAGCCCCAGTCAGGTAATGAGCAACCACGTCTATTTAGATTAAAGCCTGCAAAAGCCATCATCAACAGAATGGGTTTCAATAATAAGGGAGTCGATAATCTTATTACTAACCTCAAAAAGGTAAAATCCGCTGCTCTGGTTGGTGTCAATATCGGTAAAAATAAAGATACGCCAGTAGATCAAGGTAAGGATGATTATCTTATCTGTATGGAGAAGGTGTACCCATACGCGGCATATATTACTGTCAATATCTCCTCTCCAAATACACCAAGTTTGAGAAGTATGCAGTATGGGGATCTGCTCGACGATCTATTGAGTTCACTTAAAGAGAAGCAGAAAGATCTTGCACAGAAGCATGGTAAATATGTGCCTCTGGCATTAAAAATTGCGCCTGACTTAACGCCTGATGAAATTGAAAACATTGCTATTTCGCTCATTCACAACAAATTTGATGGGGCTATTGCGACAAATACGACCCTGAGCCGTGATGGTGTTAGCGGACTTGTCAATGCAAATGAAGCCGGAGGGCTAAGTGGTAAGCCACTGAATTTATTGTCTACATCTGTAATAAAACAACTTTCTGATTGTCTTCAGGGTGAGATTCCGATCATAGGTGTTGGTGGCATTAATTCAGCAGCTGACGCGCTGGATAAATTCGATGCGGGAGCCTGTATGGTGCAAATATTTTCAGGATTTATTTATCAGGGACCTGAATTGATTAAAGACATAGTCAATGCATATCGGGTTCGCTAATTAAAAGATCGTTTTCCAGATCTATTTAAGATCGCGTGATCACAATTTGATCGCGTATAATCGATGTAATATACTTTTATCTGGTTTAATTTATTTTAATTATTTTTGATATTGAGTGAAATATCATCTATTATCGGCTTGTATTCAATATGACAGGTATAAGGTTATGTTATTAATGCCAAAAATGGATTGGCAATGGAAATATAATGATGCGTATGGTGTGTTAAGCGTATCATTAGGTTCAGAGATGGAATTTCTGACCCCTTATAAGATGAAAACGTTAATTCCTGATGCTTTGATGGAGTTAGAGTTTGATATGGAACATGCCAAATTTTATATTGAGTTTCTCGACCTTATCTCAAAATCATTACACATAACGGGGGCTTTGCAAGTTCAGCTAGCGCTCAATGCCACTGCTGCACATTTTTTATTAAAGCCACAAATGCCTAAATCATGGTTTTTCTCTACCAGTAGTATGTGTGTCTTTAGTGAACTCGGTAAAGTTTTTCAGTTGTCTTGCCAGGGAGGGAAAGCACAGGTCTTGGTCGTAGACACGAGTGTTCAAGCCTCATTAGTGATGTTACTGGAGAAAGAGTTACAGCTGAGTGATAGCAAATCACTAGGTCAATTCGAATGTATTAAAGTGATGCACGATAGGCTGCATCCAATTATGCTTAATCGGCAGATTGTGGCGGCATAGCGGGCTATTCAGCCATATTTCAGTTTCATTGCTCGTCCACTTACTACCTTAGGTAAGTGCTTTATCTAGGAAGTGGGTTATTATCCAAATAGTGCTAATTCATCTCCAATAAACTTGTATGTATGATTATAGGCAATATTTTTATTGATAATAAGAATGAATATTTAGGTGAGAGTATACTAGGGGGGGATTAAATTAATTTAAATATTTGAAATTGGTTGCGGGAGCTGGATTTGAACCAACGACCTTCGGGTTATGAGCCCGACGAGCTACCATACTGCTCCATCCCGCGTCCGATAAACGCCATAAGTTGTTTTAATTCTGCTTATAAAGAATTGGTTGCGGGAGCTGGATTTGAACCAACGACCTTCGGGTTATGAGCCCGACGAGCTACCATACTGCTCCATCCCGCGTCCGATTTTAACTTCATTTGATGAAGATAAACAATGGCCATAAAGCGTTTGTTTATCTTCCTTCTCGAAGCGGGGCGAACTATAGCGATATGGTTTGGCTATTGCAAGCCTGATTTTAAATAAAGAACTTAACCGTTCATAAATAAAGCTAAGAGGGCGGTCTTTGTACAAACACGCGGAAAACAACTGGAATAATCTCCATGAGAGCCAATAACTTTTTATCATTTCAGTGCTCATCAAGGTATAATGTCTGATTGATTTTTACTGTGTGTCTATCTATACGATGTTAAATTTTTTTGCTGCGGCTCCTAGGGGCTATGAATATGCGTTATCACTCGAGTTAGCTGAACTCGGTGCCTCTGAAATTAAAGAGAGCGTGGCGGGTGTCTACTTTAGCGCATCTCTCGAGCTGGGTTATCGAATTACGCTTTGGTCACGTTTGGCGAGTCGAATCATTTTCGTTATACATAAAGGACCATGCGAGTCACCCGAACAGCTCTATAATGCTGCTTATGGTATAGATTGGCAGATGCAGTTTTCTAATCGCAGTACATTTAGCGTCGATTTCCATGGTCAGGGTGGTTTCATCAATAACACCATGTATGGTGCACTTAAGATCAAAGATGCCATTGTCGATCGTTTTCGCGACGACGATTTTTCAAGGCCGGATGTCTCTCGCCACGATGCAGATTTTCGCATCGATGCACACTATCGTCGTGGAGAGATCACCATAGGCTTGAATTTCTCCGGCCCCGCACTGCACAAGCGTGGTTATCGCTCGACCACAGGTGAGGCTCCTTTAAAAGAGAATCTTGCCGCCAACATGCTGGTTCGTAGTGGCTGGAAGAAAGAGCAAGTTTCACTGCTGGACCCTTTTTGTGGCAGTGGTACTATCTTGATTGAAGCTGCCATGATGGCTTGTGATATTGCGCCAGGTCTGCATCGTGAGCGCTTTGGTTTTGAGCATTGGCTAAGACATAATGACAAACATTGGCAAGAATTGCTCAATGAGGCCCGTGCTCGAGCCTCTATTGGCATAACCCGCTGCAGCACTAAATTTTATGGCTCAGACATAGAGCCTCATCTCATCTCTATCGCTAAACAAAATGCAGAAAATGCCGGTGTGAGTGACTTAATCGAATTTAATGTTAGCGATGTCTTAGAGCTTAAAGTGCCGGAAGCTAGCGGTTATCTGATCAGTAACCCTCCCTACGGTGAACGTCTGGGTACTGTAACTGAGTTGCTTCAACTCTATTATCAGTTGGGTGATAAATTTAAGGCTGAATTTGGTGGCTGGAAAATAGCCATGTTAAACAGTGATAAAGAGCTGTTGTCTGCCTTAAAGCTTAAAGCCGATAAACAGATGAAGATGAGTAACGGTCCACTGGATTGTGCATTCAATCTCTATACTGTGCATGCCGAGAATACTCGCCGCGTCGACCCTGAGAATATCAAGATAGAAGGGGACGTTAGCGATATCGCTGTGCCTTTCGCGAATCGTATTAAGAAGAATTACAAGCAACTTAAGAAGTGGGCGAAGAAAGAAGGGATCGACAGTTACCGTATCTATGATGCCGATCTACCCGATTACAAGGTTGCCATTGATAAATATCTGGATTATGTCGTTATCCAAGAATATACCGCGCCAATGGATATTCCCGAGTCGGTGACCAAGCGTCGTTTGACCGATGTGCTTATTGCCTTACCTAGTGCGATTGGTATCGATCCTAAGAATATCATCTTGAAGAAGCGTGAGCGTCAAAAGGGCACCAATCAATATCAGAAGCTCTCAACGACTAAGCTTGAGGTTATCACTACTGAATATGATGCCAAATTTAAGTTAAATCTTAAAGAGTATCTCGATACAGGTCTGTTCCTCGATCATCGTCTTACCCGTAAACTCGTGGGCGAAAAGTCTAACAATCGCGATGTCCTCAACCTGTTTGCCTATACGGGAACGGCTTCTGTACATGCAGCACTCGGTGGGGCTAAAACGGTTACCACCGTCGATATGTCTAATACCTATATCAGTTGGGCGAAAGAGAACTTTGCCTTAAATGGGCTAAATGACAATAAGTATTCGTTTGTACAGGCCGACTGTTTGACTTGGATCAAACGTACCCGTGATACTTATGACTTCATTTTTATCGATCCGCCGACGTTCTCAAATTCGAAACGCATGGAAGACTCCTTCGATGTGTTACGTGATCATGTGGCTTTGCTGACTGACTTGATTAAGATCCTCAGGCCAGGTGGTGAGATCATCTTTTCCAACAATAAGCGTAAGTTTAAGATGGAGATAGCAGCCCTGGAAGCTGTTGGCATTAAAGTTGAAAATATCGACAATCAAACCTTACCCATGGATTTTAAGCGTAACCCACAGATCCATAACACTTGGCTGCTAACCCATGCCGAGTAAGTCCTATATCTTGTTCCACACCGATGCGTGTCATCTGTGTGAGTTAGCCGAGCCGTTGATTATTATGTCTGGTATCTCATACATAAAAACAGACATCTGTGATGATGAAAAGCTAGCTGAGCAATATGGCATTCGTATCCCTGTGCTAAAACAGGTAGATTCTCAAAATGAGCTCAATTGGCCATTTGATGAAGATGTATTAAATAAATTTTTAGGAGCATAAATTGAGTCTTGTTCGTATTAATAGTGGCTCTCTAGCCTATGGTCACACCCCACTATTACAAAAAGCTGATTTTACCATTGAACCTGGTGAGCGCGTCTGTATCGTTGGCCGAAATGGTGCCGGTAAGTCCAGCCTGATGAAAGTATTGAGCGGTGATGTTTTGCTCGATGACGGTGAATTTAATATCGCCAGCAACGTTAAGGTGAGTCGTTTACAGCAAGATCCACCCAAAGCTGAGCAAGGCTCTGTCTATTCCTACATTTCTGCCGGCCTTCAGGACATTGGCGAGAAGCTCGAACGTTATCATCAGTTGGCCCATGATGTTGGCACCGCAGAGCCGGTGCAGATGAATCGCATGCTTAAGCAGATGGAGCTGCTTCAGGAAGATATAGATCACCTCAATGGCTGGCAGTTAGACAGTCGCATCAATCAGAATTGTGAACTACTGGGATTAGACCCTGACAGTGCCTTGACAGAGTTGTCGGGTGGCTGGCAACGTAAGGTGGCCTTGGCCAGAGCCTTGGTCAGTGAGCCGGACCTGCTACTACTCGATGAGCCTACCAACCATCTGGATATCGATACCATTGAATGGTTGGAGCAGTTTCTGTTAAATTACAAGGGTGCCATCGTATTTATCAGCCATGACAGGGGATTTATTCAGCGTATGGCGACGCGTATTGTCGATCTCGATCGCGGTGTCATTACCTCCTGGCCGGGCAATTATCAGACATATCTGGATGGTAAAGCCGAGTGGTTACGTGTCGAAGCCGAGCAAAACGCGCTATTTGATAAGCGACTAGCAGAAGAAGAAACTTGGATCCGTCAAGGCGTTAAGGCCCGGCGTACACGTAACGAAGGTCGTGTTCGTGCATTAAAGGCTTTGCGAGTCGAACGAATGGCGCGTCTCAATCGACAAGGCGGTGCTAAGATGGCCGTGGCCGATACCGAGCGATCCGGCAAGCTTGTTTTCGATATCGAAAACCTGAACTACAACCTGCCAGATAAGAACTTGGTGAAGGATTTTACCTCGACTGTGATGCGCGGAGACAGAATAGCCCTGATTGGTCCTAACGGTTGTGGCAAGTCGACCTTAGTCAAACTCTTGATTGGTCAGCTAGAGGCTCAGTCGGGTAGTATCAAGGTAGGGACTAAGCTCGAGATTGCCTACTTCGATCAGTACAGAGAAGCGCTCGATCCTGAAAAGACAGTGGAAGAGAATGTAGGTGAAGGTAAGAAAACGGTCACAATTAATGGCCAAGATCGTCATATTTTGAGTTATCTGCAAGACTTCCTCTTCTCACCGCTGAGAGCGAGGACACCAGTTAAAGCACTTTCAGGTGGAGAGAAAAACCGTTTATTGCTAGCACGTCTGCTGTTAAAACCGGCTAACTTGATTATTCTCGATGAACCCACCAACGATCTTGATATTGAAACCCTCGAATTGTTAGAGTCTTTGTTGACCGATTATAAGGGAACCTTACTCTTAGTGAGTCATGACAGAGAATTTATCGATAATATCGTGACCAGTAGTTGGTGGTTCACCGGCAATGGTGGCTGGAGTGAATATGTCGGTGGCTATGAGGATGCCGTGTCTCAAGGTGCTAAATTTTATTCTGAGGAACCTCAGTCAACAAAGAGTGTCCAACCCCAGAAGGTTGAGATTAAACCCGCAGAAAAAACCAAAGTCGAAAAGAAGTTATCTTATAAACTTCAACGTGAACTCGAAGCGCTACCGGCTAAGATGGAGCAGTTAGAAGCGCAAGTTGAAGTGTTGCAACAGAAAGTGAGTGCGCCAGATTTTTATGCTCAAACTCAAGATAAAATTAATCTCCAACTCGGCCAGTTTGCCGACAAAGAGCAGGAGTTGGAAGTATGCTTCGAGCGATGGGAAGAGTTAGAGTCGCTCAAGTAATACAAAATTAAAACTAGAAATAGTATGGGAATAGCGTTAATGAAGTTGAAACTGGATAAAGCACTATCATTAGTTGCACTGAGTGTAATTGGTGTTTTGCAAGGTGCCAATGCTGCACCTGTGTATGAAATTAAAAACCTAGACGACATTTATAGTCAGACAGACGGCGCTGAATTAATCGGCACATTACAAGGCACTCGTAGTGGCTATGGTATGGCAATTAATGCCCAAGGCGAATCATTGGGTGTCGCTAAGGGGAAGAAGTATCTCAGCGTGTCTGAGGATGATGATGGTGTCATCGATATCGAAGATGGTATCGCGCCAGAAGAGAGAATAGTACTTTCTATTAATACGCCTATCAAGGCTAACAACTTCACCTTTACCGCTCAGGACAATGATCCATCTTCTAAAAATTGGCTTCCTGTATTTGACAGCGTCAATGGCACCACAGATCCAGGCTTAACGGATCCAGATGTTCCCGAGACGATCAATTCCGTCGATGCGTATTATTATGGTATCAATGACTCAGGTGTTAAAGTGGGTTCGATGACGGCGCCGGAACAAACCGAGCCCTATACCGGCAGTACGGCAGATCAAGAGTTTTGGTACTATAGAGCGTTTGAAGAACGTGGTTTCGTTAAAAATGCCGATGGCACAGAGATAGCTCTGGTACCGCCTCTGACCGAATATGTCAAAGATGATGAAACCCCTGCAGTTAACGTGGGAGGCTATTCTGTCGCGGCTAAAGTGAACGCTAGCGGGCTAGTGGTGGGCTATGTCGGCACCGAGTTGTCTAAGAATGCTAAAGATCGTATCGATGGCTGTATTGAGAGTGACACCTATCCACTAGATGTCTGTGTGCAGAAATTGCAGTTCCCCTATAACCAGTACGGTAACAGTTATATTAATTACCAAGTGCGCGGTTATGTGTGGCAGTTAACTGCGGATGGGACGGCTGTAGAGACTCAGACTCAGTTACCATTAGGGCTAACCCCAAGCTCAAGTTCTACTTATACGGCTCAAGGCCTGGGAATCAATAACGAAGGGACTGTCGTGGGACGCTCTCATGTTTATCGTCGAGGCAATAAAGATAAGCTGGCTTATGATGCCGCGTATTGGACGAAGAACGAGGCTAGCGGCGAGTATGACGAGGATAGTTATAATTGGGTGCCTATGATAGACAATAGATATCAATCTATTGCTTACGATATCAATGATAATGGCATCTTAGTGGGCAGTTATAAGCAATATCTGCAAGGATATGTAAGAGATAAATTCTTCTATTTCGATACTAATGGGACTGAAGACGAAGACATAGTGACTCCCTATGATTTTAGCAGCAGCACTGGAATCTCAGATCTGAGCAGTAAGCCAAAAGATATCAACAACCAGGGTCAGGTAGTCGGTTATATTGAAACTACCCACGATAAGGAAAAACCGCGTCCTAAGGCGGGCTTCCTGTTCGATATTAATACTGGTGAGTTTAATAACTTAAACCAGCTGCTAACCTGTGAGTCTAAAGGTTTCGAGAAGGTCGACGCTACGTGTGATGCTAAGTGTAAGTGGCAACGCAAACAGGTTTCAGTACAAGATGGCACCGGCAAGACACTCACCTATAATGAAGATCTTGTGGTTGTCGAGGCTAACAGCATCAATGACACAATTGACAATAAACCAGCTTACATTGTCGGCACTGTGTCGGTGCGTAAGCCTCAGTACAAATTCGATTCAGCCGGTAATTTGGTTATAGGTGATAACGGCCTGCCTATCTTCGCAGTGAACGGTAATGGTGATCCACTGACCTCTTACCTGCCACGTATGGTGGTGCTGCAAGTCAATGGAGAGGAAGCGAGCGATGATTGGTTAAAGGCCAATAATTGTGTCGATAACAATGAAGAACCTGATGATTATGAGCGTAAAGGCGCGGCCAGTTTTGCCTGGTTGTTTGCTTTACCCTTAGTTTGGTTCCGTCGTCGCTACTCGAAGACATAGCACAAATATTCATTTGAAATAATCAAGGTCAATGCTTGTTATAGCGGGTACAGGCTCTTGTAGAACAAGAACATAGGAAAGTCGAGGCAAAGGCCTCGATTTTTTTGTCCAAAAAACTCAACAGCTTAAAAAATAACCAAGAAAATTGGTTAAATTTTGATTGATTTCGAGTCGAAAAAGATCTATTTCTATCAAGTGAAGCTATCGCTTCTTTGTATGTAAAACAGAGGATGCTTGCATGAAGAGACAAAAAAGAGATCGTTTAGACCGAGCTTTTTCGAAAGGATTTCAAGCCGGAGTTGGCGGCCGCTCAAAGGAGAATTGTCCGTACTCGATACTTGATTCTAAGTCACAGTGGTTAGGGGGGGGCGCGAAGGCGTAGATGGCCGAATAACTGGCTTATTTAATAAGTAACGCAGCATTTTGCCCTCCTGATAACAGAAAACTGTAGCCGAAGAGGGCATTTTCATGTCTGGTTTATTAAGCTTAAAACCACAATTACCACAATAAAGTCTAGAAATTGCTCGTATCGGTGAAGATGCCGACTTTCAAATCTTTAGCGCTGTAGATCTCGCGTCCATCGACTTCCATGGTTGCATCAGCGATACCCATGGTGAGTTTGCGGTAAACTTTACGCTTAATCGTCAGTTTATAGGTGACCTTCTTGGCATCGGGAAGTACTTGTCCGGTAAATTTAACCTCTCCCACTCCGAGTGCTCGACCTTTACCTTCGGCGCCTTCCCAACCGAGGAAGAAACCGACTAACTGCCACATAGCATCAAGCCCCAGGCAGCCCGGCATCACGGGATCGTTTTCGAAATGACAGCCGAAAAACCACAACTTTGGATCGATATCCAATTCAGCAATAATTTCACCTTTGCCGAATTCACCGCCATCGGCATTTATCTTAACAATGCGGTCGATCATCAACATATTGTTTATCGGCAGACGCGGAGAGTCTTTACCTAATAACTTAGCATGACCACAGGCGATAAGATCTTCTTTATTGAAACTGTTTGCATTACTCATTGATTTACTTACTCCAACAATATGAACAGCCAAGGTTAGCGAACACGTGTACGCTAAACAACTCCGATCAGCTAGAAAACTTCAATTTTCGGAGCAACTTCTCAAAAAATGTACTTTCTTCATCGGAATAGCCCGCTAAACTTGCCAATCGAGCCTGGACCAGACCATAGAGTGAATCTTCAGGGAAATGATTATCTTCATCGGCAACGCCGGCTGTGGTATTCATTAGTAGCTCGATGGCTTCATCGATATGTTTTATTTGGAAAATGCTAAATTTTTCGGCTTTAATCGCGGCGACGAGTTTCGCTGACAGGTTGAGTTGTTGGGTGTTGGCTCTGGGGATTATGACTCCTTGAATGCCCGTTAGTCCACGACGTTCACATAAGTTAAAGAAGCCTTCAATTTTTTCATTGACGCCTCCTATAGCTTGTACTTGACCGAATTGATCTATGGCACCGGTTGCCGCAATACTTTGATTAATCGGTTTTTCAGTAATGGCAGAGATTAAACTGCAGTATTCAGCAAGTGAGGCACTGTCTCCATCGATCTCTTGATAGGATTGCTCGAAGACGATGTTGGCATTTAAGTGTAGTGGGGCATTTTTACCGAAGATGCGATATAAACAAGAAGATAAAATCATCATCCCCTTAGCATGGATATTTCCCCCCAGTTCAGATTTTCTTTCTATGTCGGCGACCTCTCCATCGCCATAATGAACCGAAGCGGTAATACGTGCTGGCTCTCCATAGCAGTATTCAACCGTTTCGAGTACCGTCAGACCGTTAATTTGGCCGATCCTCTCGCCATCTGTGGGTAAGTTTATAAACTTATCATCGAAATTTTGTGCCGATAGTGTCTCAGAGGCGTTATGGCGCAGCTGATAACGCGTTAAGGCGTAGGTGATATCGTCAGCCGAAATTTCAGATTTACCACAATATGCGTGAGCCTGAGATATGAGTTGCCCCACTTGAGATGATAGCAAGGTCAGGCGTCGCTGATGATCGGCTAATCGTGCACTGTACTGAAATAATGGTGCCAAGGCGGATTGCGATAGAGACACTTGATTGAGCGCCGCCACAGAAATTAACCAGTTGCCATATTCTTCTTCGGTATGATGGGTTAAATCCAGTTCGTAACTCATCTCTCCCAGAAGAGGGAAATGAGTTGAAAACTGGCTCTCTTCTATCCAACAGGCACTGTATTGGTTACTCGTGCCGACGAGTACAATCTTGCAATTGAGGGGCACAGGCGGAAGCAGAGAATGGATTTTATAGCTCTTAGATGACAAAATATTGAGTAGCAGATCCCATAAACCTTCTCGCTTCCACAGGGAATCAGCACAGATAAACAGGGTATGGCATTGAGCGAGTGCGCCAGCTTGATATTGGAGTTTATCAAGATTATCTGCATTGACGGGATGTTGGCGGGTATTTAAAAGTCTACCGACTAAATCAGTACGTTTAATATTGCCTGATAGGTAAGAGTAATTTTGTCTTTTATGGGTGAAAACTAGCGGTTCTTTCTCTTCATCCAGTACTAATTCTTGTTGCTCTATCCACTGAAAACTGAGTGTATTGCTATCATTTGAACCAATGAGCAGCTGAGGAGCCTTATTTTCTTGCTGGTTAGCTAACGCATCAATGAATGCTTTCCTATCTATCCCCGCAAAATCTGCAAGATACATATGCTGGTGTGCCGTTTTAGTCAAAAGTGTGAAAGCGTCAACGACTCTCTCTTGACCTAAAAGCAAATTTTTCTTTGCGTTTTTTAGTGTTGAGAGTACAGGAAGGTTATGCTGAGGCGTTAATGATGACACTGGAATGACGTTTGGATTCATAGAAACATTAGCTACTTTAAAAATAGAAATTAGAATTTAGATTACTGATATGTTAGCACATCAAGCGTATAGCCCATATTCTAATTGAAGCTTGGACTCTGGGTTATGAGATAAATTGCAGTAATTAGAGCTCGATAGGTGTAGGTCAGAATATTTGAGTAAAAGTCCAAGCTAGGTATCATGTATCTTGAACAAAATATTGTGTGTTACCTAGCCACTTAACCCCAACCTTTAAAAAAAGAGTTTACTTCGATCTTAGATACTTATAGTATTCGCAGCGTTCGGAGAGATGGCAGAGTGGTCGAATGCACCGGTCTTGAAAACCGGCATGGGTTTATAGCCCATCTAGGGTTCAAATCCCTATCTCTCCGCCACATTTAAGACGAAGCCCGTTATCGAAAGATAACGGGCTTTTTTGTATCTGCAGCATTTCAGAATAGTCCAACAGGATTGGCTGAGACAATGTATCTATTCCGCGCGACAAATTGCACCTATTACACCCGCATCTGCCTATCTAAATCTCTGAGAGATCTGGGTTATCCATTTGATTTCAAAGTGTCACTTCTAACCAAAGTCCGCTCTGTTACAGTCACGCGAAATTTTTCCATTGCTCAAGCGAACAAAATACTGCTCGATAGCGTGACTATTGAAACTGATTTTGAAGACTTCAAACCGCTTATCGATCGAGCAATTGATCCGTTGTGAGTCCAATTTGGTTCTGTTGATGCTCTTATCGTGCCTATTAGAGTTCAGAGTGCAGATAACTCACGTGAGCGATGAAACAATAGATGAACGTGGTATTAAGCTAAACATGGCGCTAGATAATTTCATCACTTCAAACTGACGATTACAGAACACAAACAGGTGCTCGTTACAGGGCTCTCGCCGCAATGTGGTGAAATAATCAAACGCATTAATGCCGTGGAATGTGCAACCAGCAGAAGCGGCTTTATTACTAAACTTATTTTTAAAACGATCATATAGTTGCAACCCAGCTAAAATATTTCCTAACATATAAAGTTCATTTTCATGGCTTACTTAACTTTTAACACCAGAAATTAACTCAATTTCACACTCATCATTCACCAAATCATATGGCACTACGTTAAGCTTTAATCCTGGCTTAAAATAAAATGGCTCTAGTGGCGCATTAAACTTTTCGTGTTGTGGGTAAATCAGGTATAGCGCTGAGGTAATACAATAAGTGCAACAGATTAAGGTTGAAAAGTGAGAGAGCTGAAGGCAGAATTTTAGTTCACACACACAAATTCAGAGTCGGTCATGAACAAACAGTACCATCAGCTCACTCAGGAACTACGATACCAAATATCTGCCTCCCGTAAAACAGGTATGACACTTCGTCAGATCGCCGAGGAAGTCGGGGTACATTTTAGTACCGTATGCCGTGAGTTAAAGCGAAATATCACCAGCCTAAACTATGACCCGAAAATGGCACATACGTTAAGCTGTAAGCGTAAAAGGATGTCGAAAAAGCCTGTAAACGCCAGCCAAGTACTGACGAGATCATTCGAAAATGCATGGTGCTTAACTGGTCTCCTGGGGCGATCTGTGACCGCATGCCAATAGAATTCGCCCCAAGTGAATGCTTGAGTCATACAACCATTTATCGGCGTGTTGAAGAGAATAAGCAGCAAGGTGGCACTTTATATAAGCAGCTACCTCGCTATGGTAAAACACGTTGGAAAGGTGGAAAAAGGAAGCGTAATGCGGGTGTCAGCTTGATCCCAGACCGAGTAGATATCAGTGAACGCCCGAAAATTGTAGCAGCAAGAGAACGAATAGGTGACTGGGAAGGCGATACCGTTCATGGGCAAGTCCATACTGCATTGACAATAACCTTGGATAATGGCGGTGAGTTTGCAGGCCATATGAAGGTTCATGAAGCGACGGGAGCGAAGGTTTATTTTGCCAAACCTTATGCGAGTTGGCAGCGAGGAACGAATGAAAATACTAACGGTCGGATTCGGCGGTTTTGGCCTAAGAAATTCGACATGGCTAGGCTGACGGAGGAGGAAATCGAGAACAGGATATTGCAACTAAATTTAACGCCAAGAAAGATATTAGGCGGGCTAACACCCCTCGAGGTCTTTACTGGTAAGCGTGTTGCACTTATTGCTTGATTCCAGCTGTACCTCACTCAGTACGAATGTACCGGCGAATGAATTATTGCCAGATTTAACCGCCTATTAGGGATTTCTTTTTCCATTTTTCTTCGGTTAAACCGATAACAGAACTCACTAAGGTATTCTTGAAGGTATTTTCCCGAAACTCCATGAAATGTGCCGAGTAAAAAGGCTTTTAAGTTACCTATTGCAATATGAACCCAAGGCAACCATTCATCGACCAACTCACTCGGTGTAACCCTAGCTTCATGCTGTTGAGTGTTATCTATGATATTCAAAGCGGCTAGTCCGTCAATATGAACTTCTTGCTGTGCATTTAAGTGCCTAGCAATAAAATCGTTAACGGCTTCATGACAAACACTGTCGACGGCCTGCATAGCGATAAATCCCGCGCGTTTCACTTTGCTTTCAACAGCAATTAACACACGCGTTTACCCTGCGGCTCCACGTCCGCGTTTACCTTTTCTCTTTCCCCCAACGAAGGCATCATCAATTTCAATGAGACCTGAAAGCCTATATAGACTGTCTCTATGACCCATTGCCGTTCTCAACTTGCTCAATATTAAGCGTGCCGTTCGCCAATTAACCTCAATGAGTTTACTGAGTCTCAATGCTGAAATGCTGCCTTTATCTGAGCCGAGAAAGTAGATGGCCCAAAACCACTTCGCTAAGGGAATACGGCTACCATGGAATACAGTATCTGCGGTGACAGATGTTTGTTTATGACACTGACTACATTCATAGACATCACGAGTAGTGAGCTGATAACTATGCTCACAACTGCACCTAGGACAAATAAAACCAGTACGCCATCTGATGTGCTTTAGGTGGTTTAAACAATCAATTTCAGAACCCAACTGGCGTTGCCATTCAAAAAACTAGCTTCAGCGTTTCATCGTCAATCTCACTTCTAGTCGTGATTTATACAATAAGAATAGACTGAAACTGACTCATATGCAGAGGCATGAAAATATATTGCGCTGCTCAAGTGATGTGCAGAATCGTATACCAATAGTTATTTGGCTTTTTATCGCGCAGATTAATGTTCGACTATCGAGTTGACCATGGCTGGTTTAATCTAAATTAGCATAGGTAAAACAAATAAATACAATGCTTTGGTTGTTATTCGCTCAATGTAATGGCTTGCCTGCGATGAATCATCTCGCATATTAAAAAACGAGCTTTCTTATTGAGGGTTTATGGGCTAAATTAGCATTAAATAAGAATTTGAATCAGGCAAGATTCTTCACGTCAGCCCTAAGGTAATTTGAATTGATTTCAGTATATTTAGTCGACGATCATGAGCTAGTTCGCACCGGAATTCGCCGTATTATTGAAGATGAGCGTGGCATTAAAGTCGTGGGCGAAGCTGGCGACGGAGAAACCGCGGTTCAATGGAGTCGAAGTAACGAAGCCGATGTCATCCTGATGGACATGAACATGCCTGGGATAGGCGGCTTGGAAGCGACACGTAAAATTTTACGTTATCAGTCTCATGCAAAAATTATCGTGCTAACAATTCAGACTGAAGATCCATTCCCGACTAAGGTGATGCAGGCCGGTGCATCAGGCTACCTAACCAAAGGTGCAACACCACCTGAGGTGTTGCAGGCGATTAGGCAAGTGGCACATGGGCAAAGGTATCTTTCTCCGGAAATCGCCCAGCAGATGGCTCTGAGTCAATTTAGTTCGAGTGATGAGAGCCCATTTCAATCACTCTCTGAGCGTGAGTTACAGATCATGATGATGATCACCAATGGCGAAAAGGTGAGTGAGATTGCAGCGCAACTTAATTTGAGCCCTAAGACAGTCAATAGCTATCGCTATCGTTTATTTGCTAAATTGGGTATCAATGGTGATGTTGAGCTGACACGCCTCGCGATCCGTTATAAAATGATTGATGCAGGGCAGTTCTAGCCATTTAACATGACTAATGTTAGACATAGCGTCAGAAATTCGTTAGTCATGGGTAGAAACTGTCGCGATTCATTAGCGTAAACAACTTTAGCCATTTTACCTATGCCAGTTCAGTTTGATTCAGTGCTGTTTCTAAAAAGTGTCTCTTCATCGCCGGGTGTTTATCGCATGTATGACGCAGAGGATGTCGTCATCTATGTGGGAAAGGCCAAAGATCTTAAGAAGCGTCTTAGCTCCTATTTTCGTAAAAACCTTGTCCATGTAAAAACTCAAGCCTTGGTCTCTCATATCGCCAATATCGATGTGACCGTGACTCACAGTGAGACCGATGCGCTGATCCTCGAAAATGATTATATCAAGCAGTATATGCCCAGATATAACGTGTTACTTCGAGATGATAAATCCTATCCATATATTTTACTGAGCCATCATAAACACCCTAGACTTGCCTATCATCGTGGATCTAAGAGGGATAAAGGGACCTATTTTGGCCCTTATCCAAATGGTGGTGCTGTTAGAGAAAGTTTGCATTTGATGCAAAAAATATTTCCTATCAGACAATGTGATGATCTTTATTATAAATCTCGCTCTCGGCCCTGTTTACAATATCAGATAGGTCGATGTAGTGCCCCTTGTGTAGATAAAATCAGTAGTGAAGAGTATGAAGCGCAAGTCAAACTAGCCAGCTTATTTCTTAAGGGCAAGAATCAACAGGTGATGGTTGAGCTAGTGTCGAAAATGGAGGCTTGCGCGCAATCCCTTGAATATGAAAAAGCGGCTAGCTATAGAGATCAAATCTCTGCACTGAGAAGAGTGGCTGAGCAGCAGGAGGTGTCAGGTACCTCTGGTGATATGGATGTGATTGGTGCGCATTACGCATCGGGTGTGGCTTGTTTTCATCTGCTCTTCATACGCAATGGTAAAATTTTTGGTAGCCGAAGCTACTATCCAAGTGTACCGGATCAAACCGATATGGATGAAGTCTTGAGTGCGTTCATGATCCAGTTTTACCTCAATGGCGATAGTCAAAGAACGGTGCCGAAAGAGATTTTATTGAGTCAGAGCTTCGATGATTTACCTCAGTTAGAGAAGGCGATACAAACGGCGCTGGATAAAAAGGTAGAGATTAAAACGAATGTACGCAGTGAGAGAGCGAATTTTTTACGTTTAGCCGTTACAAACGCGACTAATGCGGTGAATACCCGGCTGTCTCATAAGAATACCGTCGAACAGCGCTTCTTATTATTAGAAGAGGCCCTGGACATGACGACGCGAGTCCAAAGAATGGAATGTTTCGATATTAGCCACACTATGGGAGAGAGCACTGTGGCTTCCTGTGTTGTTTTTAATCGAGAAGGTCCGAATAAGGCAGACTACCGTCATTACAACATTAATGGTATCACGCCAGGTGATGATTATGCGGCCATGAAGCAGGCGATCACTAGGCGGTTTGATAAAATTGATAAAACTGGCAAGATCCCGGATATCTTATTTATCGATGGAGGTTTGGGTCAGCTTAGAATTGCACAAAAAATCATAGATGAAAAATTCGCTCATCTTGATACGGCTCCTATGTTAATCGGTATCGCTAAAGGAGAGGGGAGAAAGCCGGGCCTGGAAACCTTGATCTACGGTGAAAATGAACTTTCTTTCTCCATCGCAGCAGACTCTGGTGCTTTGCACTTGATACAGCATATTCGTGATGAGTCTCATCGCTTTGCCATCACAGGTCATAGAAATAAACGACAGAAGACACGCAATACTTCTACACTAGAATCCATTGCCGGGGTCGGACCGAAACGTCGCAAGGCCTTGTTACAATTTTTAGGTGGATTACAGGAAGTGAAAAACGCAAGTGTGGCAGAAATGGCGAAAGTGCCGGGGATCAGCGTAGATATGGCGAAAAAAATACATGATTCATTGCGAGGCTAGCTAAATTAAGGCAAAATTGGCGCTGCTTTTAAACTATTGGTTTTCTCATGCCGTTTAATATACCTATAGCTTTAACTTTGTTCAGATTATTTCTGTTACCTGTGTTTATAGTGGTTTTCTACCTTCCTTATTCTTGGGCTGCTTTTGCAGCAGCCTTTATTTTTTGGTTAGCAGCTGTTACCGATGCACTGGATGGCTATGCCGCTCGAAAATTAAAGCAGTCTACTCGATTCGGTGCTTTTCTGGATCCCGTGGCTGATAAGATCATGGTTATCACTGCACTCGTTCTGCTGGTCGCCGATAACAATAATATCTGGCTCACATTGCCGGCTTTATTTATGATTGGCCGCGAGATAGTTATCTCGGCGCTGCGTGAATGGATGGCTGAGATTGGTAAGAGAGGGGCCGTTGCTGTCTCCTGGATCGGTAAATATAAGACGGCGACACAGATGGTGGCTATAACCGGTCTTATCTGGCATCCCAACAATTTCCTTACCTATGCAGCATATGCACTGCTTTACGTTGCCACAGTCCTCACTTTTTGGTCAATGATGAATTATATCTTGGCTGCTTGGGGGGATTTGACAGCGGAATCGGATAATTAAAATGCAATAAGGTTATTTAGTATTCAAACAGTCATTTATCGGTAAATATGAGATTGACTCCTGATACTAAATCGGTAAAATTCCATTTCGCAGTCAGGGGAAAGCTTCTTAGGAAACGACTTACTGCAAAATAAGATTTTGTATGGATGTAAGCGACATTAGCTCAGTTGACTCTTTATTAAAATCAACTGCGCGATACCTAGTTATGGGTATCGGTAATTTGTTTCGAACCCGATATGTCGCTCCAATCATACAGGGTCATAGGTTCGAACCTCTCTTTATAATAAGAGAAGAACACTCTAATCTTACAAGATAAAAATTAGGCGCGATGGCAGAATGGCTATGCTACGGATTGCAAATCCGTCGATCTCGGTTCGACTCCGGGTCGCGCCTCCATATTTAGATTGTGATGAGTTTGGCTTTTTATTAAGAGCAAAACAGTATTAACTACCGATAATACGTATCATCAAAGTCAACGAGTTTGCCCGAGTGGTGGAATCGGTAGACACAAGGGATTTAAAATCCCTCGATGAATAATCGTGCCGGTTCAAGTCCGGCCTCGGGTACCATCATTTCTCTTTGAGAATTGGCAATGAGCCTCAACGGAAGTTGGGGCTTTTTTGTATCTTTAGTTAATATTTCGATTGACCGTCAATGCACGGCAATAAGGGTAGCAATTTTTTTGCTATTTCCTCAGCATAGATACTCGACTTGCAATATTCGAGTAAGATTGCAAATTCATCTCCCCCTAATCTTGCTGCGATATCTGTCTCTCTAAGCATATATTTAAGCCGTATTGAAATTTTCTGGAGTAGGGCATCGCCGATATCATGGCCTAGGGTGTCATTGATTAGTTTGAACCTGTCTAAATCTAAGAGGAGCAATACTACCGAGGTATTGAAGCGTTTCGAACGCTTGATTGCCTGAGTGTAGACCAGAATTTGATAACTTCATTAATTTCATGATGATGCATTTAAATCGTTTTATTTTGTGACATAGGTTAAGAATTTAGATTATTTGCTATCAAGTCCGTGACTCTGAAAGTCTGAGAGCGATATAATGTATACGCTTTGTTTCGTATCAGTAGTAGAAGGTTGTTAGTTATGAAAGGTGTTGTTTCAAAAGGTTTTACCCTTATCGAGCTTGTGGTGGTTATTATAATTTTAGCTATTCTAGCGGTTATTGCTCTGCCTAAGTTTATCAATTTAGGTCAGGATGCGCATGATTCTGCTGCTAAAGGCGTTTTTGGTGCATTTCGTTCTGGAGTGACTATGTATCACAGCTGCTGGGCTGCATCGGGAGCCAGTGCTCGTGTTGAAGAGCTGGCCTGCTATGGTGATGGCACCTTAGACTCTAGCTTTACAGGTTATCCCTTGAGTACGACTAATGGCGGCGATGGTACAACATTAAACCTTGATAAATGCCGGGAAGTTTGGCAGGGGTTATTGGAAGGGGATGAATACGTACTGAGATATTTAGGGCAAGCTGATGATTTTGGCAAGGACACCGATATTGTTTATTATTACGCAGGTGTAGAATTATACAAGGATGACGGTAGCGTAAATAATTTCGGCTACTGTTTTTATGACTACATCTCCGATAACCGCTCTAAAGTTGAACATTGGGAACTAAAATATTGGCCGGGGAATGGTAAAACCGAGATAGTCCGTGCTAAACAAAGCTAACTCGAAGAGTAGAATTAAGTTTTGCTCTTCAAGTTAAGCTTTGCTAACAGAGTAATCTGTAAATCCTCCTGGCGTATTCTACTCAGCACGCGTTAAATTTTGCCATACTTACATCATTAACCAGATATGTTTACCTCTGGTGAAAAGTTCGGAGATTGCATCTGTCGATCATGTAGGTGAATTTATGTTTACAAGGTGTTCGAGTGCAATAGTGTTCGCTGTTTTAGTTGTTCTGTACCAGACCACTCCTTGCTATGGATCGCTCAGAAGCCGCATTTAATTCTTTGCTCTATCAAGTTCAATTTGTATGGTTAATTAAACCATCAAAGCAAATTGAACTTGATTATAGGGCATTAACTTTAGAGCCCAAGGAATTAAAACTGGCCAGAGTAGAAGGGATTTAATCTGAACGAAAAATCAATGCGTTTGAAACAAAATAGTGTTTTTTAGGCAGGGCTTGTTACCTCAATGATTGAGGAGGGATAAGGAGATAAAGTATGTTGATTGAGTCGGGTTATCCGATAGTTTCTAGATGTTGACAACACTTAACAAAGTACCGTCGTCGCTTACCCAAGTGTTCACAATAGCTGGTGAGTTCTTGCAGTGTACCCACTGGACCATGAAGTGATTTGCCAAATTCAGAAGTTATTTTTATCCAGTTGTCACTGGGGATATTTAATCTGGTTAATATCTTAGCCATTTTGCTCTAATAGGGTTGAGTTTGACATAGGCCATACAGGCTAGCATTGCCGTTTCATCGAGCAAGGCCTTTCACCTTTATCAAACTTTCGAGTGGTTTCAGTGCCCTTGAAGACTTGATGCCAATGCCCAACGACCTCTCTATCAGTCCAACGATTAGAGTGATAAATATCTACACACAACACTAGGTGTAAATGATTGGACATCACCGCATAGGCTGCAACATCTATGGAAAACGCACTGGCTAATGTCAGCAATTTCGATTCAATCCAGTCACGTAAGCTGTTGTTAATAAAGTCTTACTGTGTTGACCTCATCGTCGTGCCAGAAGAAACAGTGATTTGTCTATGATATTAATATTGCCAACGTTTTGAATTATTTACCCCTCTGGTGCTGTAAATGGAAGCAAGGTACAATTCTTCCTTAACGGAGGTAGAATAGTCATGTTTGAACCCCTGCTAACGCAGCCTGAAATCCTTACTTTTGATCATGGGTCGACGCTTAAAATACATCTCAATGAAGCTATCAGTGATTTTGGCTTGCTACAGGCCATGAGTGGTCATGTTGGTGAGTTTATTCTAGTCGAAGTTGGTCCGACATCATTATCTGTGTTATTCAGATTGCATCCATTTTTATCGCTTAAGTGCGAAGCACAGATGACGCAAACCAAGCCTGACACAAATAGCCTATCAAGAGGGGTAGGGCAAGGTTGGCGCTTATTTTCTGGATTAGGCGTTTCTCCCACCTTATGTGGACAGCAGCTTAGGTTGGGACTGGCGATTAATGTAGACTTCAAAGCCAATGAAAATGCCGATTTCAGTATAGCCAAGTCTACTATGTGGCAATTGGTGGCGCTCGAAGAGGATTTGCGCCTGTTTCATGGGCCCAGAGAGTTAGTCGAGGCGAGAGCTTTGGCTGTAGCGAACTCGTGCTAAGGCACCCGGATGTCAGTGTGGAAGTATTGAAGCTAGATGCGCAACTGTCCCGCAAGAAGCAGTGGCTATCACGGAGTTTCAATCAATCTATGGAGCGACCCAATTGGCAAGATGCGGCGAATCAACAATTAACTAATGATGTTCAGGCTCGTAAATTAGAGTATTATCGCCTGCTTTCGACTCCTGCCGTCAATGAGATGATACAAGATCTCATTTTGAATGAAGAGTAACCTAGGACCATTGGATTAAAAATGAAATACGTTTGCCCCATCTGTAAAACCTCTTTGATGCTTCAGTTGAAGACCTGGTCCTGCTCCAATAACCATAGATTTGATTGTGCTAAAGAGGGCTACGTCAATCTGTTGCCGGTACAGAACAAACACTCTAAAGATCCTGGTGACAATAAAGAGATGATGTTTGCCAGGAGAGAGTTTCTTAATCAAGGTCATTATCAACTGCTCAGTGACAGAGTGAATGCACTCGCCAAGCGCCATTGTCCGGGCGCCAAGCTGGGTTTAGATGTAGGCTGTGGGGAAGGCTATTATAGCCACCGCTTGTTTGATAGTTTGCCTGAGTTGGACCTGCAAGGGCTGGATATCTCTAAGTCAGCATTAAAATATGCGTCTAAGCGGTATAAAGACATGGGCTTCTGTGTTGCCAGTGCTTTTGAAATGCCATTTGAAAATGAGCAGTTCGATTTCATGTTACGAATATACGCTCCCTCATTAGACGCGGAGCTGAGACGCGTCATTAAACAGGGCGGTACGTTCATTACGGTATCTGCTGGCAAGCATCATCACTTTGCCCTGAAAGAACTCATTACGAGGCGCCTAAACACCATATTAGTGAGAGTAGCTATATAGAGGGCTTTGAATTAGTTCATAGAGAAAACTTAGAGGCCGAGCTCGTGTTGAACAATGAGGTGGAGATCACTCATTTCCTTAATATGACTCCCTATAGCTGGAAGTTAACTCAGCAGCAGAAATCTCTTATGATAAGCGAAGGCCTCAAGTGTGAACTGGATTTTAAAATCGAAGTTTTTAACGCTATTTAATTTTGAAATCGTAATCCTTGGTTAAAAATTAACCAAGGATTTGTTTTTACACCATTTATTTTATTGCTCGCGACAATTTGAACAAGCGCCAGAAAATAAAGCGAAATTAGACTGACTTATTGTGTTTGATTGTTGACATAGGCCGAGAATGATTTATAGTGAACGCAGCTTGAAAGTTGGGCTTATTTTTATGTGTCAATGCGATCCGTTCGTCCTGTTAACATAAGTAATACCGGCATTTTCCAGCTTTACTGCCGTTTTGGCTTTATTTTTTATTTAGTTACAGGATTTATATCATGTCTCAAGTTACTGGCGTTGTTAAGTGGTTCAACTCTGACAAAGGTTTTGGATTTATCGAGCAAGAGTCTGGTCCAGACGTCTTCGTTCACTTCCGTGCGATTCAATCAGACGGTTTCAAAACTCTTGACGAAGGTCAGAAAGTTCAATTCACTGTGACTCAAGGTCAGAAAGGTCCACAAGCTGAAAACGTTACTATCGTTTAGGTTTGGACTTTCGATTAGCTTTTAGCTAATCCAAAAGAATTTGTAAGAGCTGCGATTTTTCGCGGCTCTTTTTTTTCCTGTAATTATATAATAATCATTCAAATCAAAGTGTTAGGTTTTATTGGTGCCTCATTCAGCATAGTGTTAGTTGAGAGCCACTCTTGGTATCCAATACCCATCTTCATTTCTCCAAAGCTGACCTAGCCTCAAGCAGGCTTTTATCGCGACTAATTTTGTGTTTTCTATAGGATTAAATCGATACGTGGCCGGGGGATACCTATGGGTATAAGTCTTGGATTTTGGATAACACTGCATAGAATGACAATGACAGCTAAATGACAGGGACTAATATAAAGTTGCGGATAAAAGAAGGGCGCCTCATGGGCGCTCTTGCTATTGATAGAGGTGAGATTAGGCTATTAGCTTAAGAGAAAAGCTTGTCTTCCAGAGTACGTCCCTTGAGTATCGACTTGTACCTCCAGCCGTGACAGGCGAATAGGGTAAAAAGCTGCACCTCTATATTTTTTATTTCACTGGCTGCGTAATGAATTAAAAATTCATTCTCCTGTTTAAGAGTCACCGAGTTTATTCCTGTTAGTGCTTCAACTCGTGAAATTAACGCCTGATGGTCGCACTCCTGCATCGAAATCGTCAGGTACTCATCGAGTAAGTTCTCTTGCATAGAAACAGATTGGCCTAACTTCCCCTTATCTAAGTAGAGCACCTGATCACAGAGTTTCTCTAACTCATCTAAGTTATGTGAGCTAATGACGAAGGTGATATTCGATGAAAGGGACTTGACCAGCTCTCGGACCACCTTGGCATTGACAGGATCCAGCCCTGCCGTGGGTTCATCTAATAGCACCAGCTGGGGTGAACCGATTAAGGCCTGAGCTATGCACGCACGCTTGCTCATCCCATGACTTAATGCCGTTGGCTTTTGCTTGACAACATCACTCAGCCCCACCAGTGACAGGACCCGCAGACCCTCGGCCTTAGCCTGGCTCTTGGTCAATCCTTGCAGGGTGCCAAACAGGGTGAATTGGGTGATAAGATTGAGATTTGGATCCAGACTGGCATCTTGCGGCAAGGAGGAGACTCTGCCGAGTAATTTTCTACTGCCGGGTTTCTCACCCATTATGGTCACTTTGCCGTGACTGGGCAGCAGGTAGCCGCATAGTAGGCTAAACAGGGTGGTCTTGCCCGCACCGTTCGGGCCCACGAGGGCGATAGGCGCTCCAGGTTTCAGTTCGAGTGTGACCGAGTCCAGTGCGAGTTTACTGCCGTATGATTTACTGAGATTTTCACATTTAATCAGACTCATAGTGAACTCCTGATCATGTAACTTCTGCCGAGGAAAAGTAACACGCCTGCTTGAATGAGAGGTATTGGGGCATAGATCAGGCTAGAGATCCCTTGAGTATTGATCATCATGCTTAGCTGAGCACCGGGTAATATCCAACTTAATAGCTCGCCAATCGCGGGGAGCTGAGTATTGACGATAGCGATCACAATCGCACTCACTGCCCAGAGCAAGATGGCGTAGATAGTAGCTTGTCTGGCGGAATTGGCGTACAAGGAGAGTAGGGCCATCAAGGCCGTATATGGTAGTAATATGATGAATATATTAATAAATACCATCAGGCCTGAGCCTAATGCAGGCAGTAACAGGCTCGGCTCCCGTGACAGTGCCAGCAGTATCGTGGCCGCTACAGTTAACATTAATAGTAAAGATTGAATCAACATGTGGCCAATGAAGCGTCCAAAAAACAAACTATCTCGCCCCGTCCTTAAGATCAAGAAGCGAAAGCTGCCTCGGCTTTTATCTGAGGCAAATTGATCCGCGGAGACAAAAATGCTGAACAGAGGAAAGAGATACAGGGCCGCTATCCAAAATATTGCCATCTCGGCGACTTGCCACTGGAAGAGTCTATCGACCAAAGACTCGCCAAATATCCCGGCGATCAACTGCCTGAAATCTGCGCTCAGGAGAATATCCGAGGCGCCACGAATGGGATAGAGTAAGATCAGCATCCACACGAGTGCGAAGGCGGTGAGGGCTACCAAGCCCTTGGGATTAAACAGCAGCTTCTTTAATTCAAATTTGGCCAGTATGAGTGTGTTGCGCACTAAGCCGGTATTTAGGTTAGGTTCCAAAATTATCCCTTATTATTGTTATCGAACACAGATACAGACGTCAGATTATCAGTTGAGAAAATCCTGCAGTGCTTCTTTTAGCTGGGCGACTTCGCGCTCGAGCGTGGTCACTCTGGCGACTAAATCGGCTTGAGCTAAATTCTGCTCTTCAGAGACTGGTTCAGACTCTGGGGCTGCGATTGAACGAGCACTGGTTGGCGTGCATGCGATATCAGATTCGCTCGCTTGGACCGCCTCGTCTGAAAAAAGCCCGATAAAGCGAGAGTCCCGTCTCCCAGGCTCTCTGGCAAGCTGCTTGACTAATGCCGGCTCGGTGAGGGTTAGCGAGTGTAAGGTCTTATCGACTTCGCCGACATCGTGGAAAAGGTGTAAACGGCCACTTCGACTCTTCAACTCTCCCGGTGTCTGCGGCCCACGTAGCAGTAATAAGCAGATGATAGCGAATTGAGCCGAATTGAACTGTAGATCGCTAAACTCGGTATTACAGAATCTATGTTTATACTTAACCACTCGCGAACCGAAGCCGGTTTGATCTGTGACTAGCCTGCGTTTCATCAGCGCATCGATACAGGCTTGAGTCTCGGCTTCCGTCATGGCCAGAACCGGATCTCGACTCGACTTTTGGTTACAGGCCATAGTGAGTGAATTGAGGGATAAGGGGTATTGATCTGGGGTGGTGACTTCTTTCTCAAGTAGACAAGCGATCACCCTTGCTTCATGGAGCGTGAGATTCATTTCAGTTAACTCATAAAAAAAGCATGACTTTGTTATAACAGAGTCATGCTTTTAATCAAAGAGCCAAGCAATAAGTTACTGGTTTTATGCACGATAACTAGACAATTATCGAGGCTAAGGCCAGATGTAGCTAGTCTTCTACTATTCTAATGCCATCGGGTGCTATGGTGATCTGCTTATTCTTATACAGTCCGCCTATACTTCTCTTGAAGGCTTTCTTACTCATCGACATTTTGGCATAGATGGTTTCTGCGTCTGTCTTATCATTGAGAGGCAGGAAGCCGCCGGCTTGGTTAAGCTTAAACATGATGCTAGTAGAATGTTTATCCAACTCGGATTTTACACCCTGTTGCAGGATAAGGTCTATCTTGTCATCGCTGCGTACTTGCTTGATGAAGCCCTTCAACCTTTGACCAAAACTTAGGGTCCGAAACACCTCATTTTTGAAGATAACGCCCCAATGGCTGTGGTTGATGATAGCCTTATAGCCAAGATCTGTGCTGCCACCTATGATCAGGTTAACTGCTTCATCTTTATCATATGGAGGCGGCGTTCTGTCGAGGAACTTATCGACTTTAGCCGAGGCGACAATGCGCTCATCGACGTTGCTGGTGTAGATATAGACTAAGTAGGAGCGACCCACTTCAATCTCTCTATGTTGTTCAGCGAAAGGGAGTAGCAGATCTTTATCTAGACCCCAGTCGAGGAAGGCACCGTATTGACCGGTCGCAACAGCTTCTAAATAGGCAAACTGACCCACTTCAGCCAGAGGCTTCTTGGTGGTCGCAATGATGGCATCTTCGGAGTCCAGATAGAGAAAAACAGCGACTTCATCACCGACATTACACTCTTTTGGGACCACCTTGCTAGGCAATAGTACTTGGCCTAGGTCGTGTGCATTGAGATAAACACCAAAGTCGACTCGTTTTACGACTTCGAGGGTGCAAGATTTTCCTATTTGTATCATGTGACTCTCTGTTGCTTAGGGACTGCTTCGATGCTGGATTATAGTGGAAAAAGGATTAACAATCTTTAAGTGATTTTAATCTCTGGGGCCGATTTGTTTAAAAAGTCGACGTCGAGTGCAGATTTACCCTCAATCATGTTAATCTTGACGGGTTTTTTGACCTTATATTTTTATATCTTATGCTTGCAATAGCATCGTCCTGGGTGTTTAATTACGCCCCATTTTTATGGTCTGAGTAGCAGGCTTCACATTGAAACCTAGGCTAGCTTGTTCCATGGTTTGTGCTGGCACAGGCGTCGATATCGCCTTTGTTTTTGATTTTTTTTTTAGGTTTAACAATTATGAGTGATTGGTCTATTAATGATGCCCGTAACGGGTATAACGTTAATTATTGGAGTCAGGGGCTCTATGGGATAAGCGATGCCGGAGAGGTCACCGTTTCTCCCGATCAAGCTAACCCGGAATTTACTATTGGCTTAAATGACCTTGCCCAAAGCATGGTCAAGTCTGGCGTTGCCCTTCCCGTATTGGTTCGTTTTCCGCAGATTTTGCATCATAGGGTCCACAGTATCTGTCACGCATTTAATCTGGCAATTCAGAAATACCAGTATGAGTCAGATTACTTGCTGGTTTATCCGATTAAAGTGAACCAGCAAAAGACGGTAGTAGAAGAGATCCTCGCCAGCCAGAAATCGAAAGAGGTGCCGCAACTTGGCCTGGAAGCTGGCAGTAAGCCGGAGCTGATGGCTGTGCTGGCCATGGCCCAGAAAGCCAGCTCGGTGATTATCTGCAATGGGTATAAAGATGTTGAATATATCCGACTCGCGCTCATCGGCGAGAAATTAGGCCATAAGGTCTACATCGTACTCGAGAAATTGTCGGAGCTTAAAAGCATACTCCAGGAAGCTAAAAATCTAGGTGTGACACCCAGACTGGGTTTACGTGTACGTCTGGCGTTTCAGGGCAAGGGTAAGTGGCAGGCCAGTGGCGGAGAAAAATCAAAATTTGGTCTCTCGGCGGCTCAAGTACTGACTGTGATTGAATCTCTCAAAGATGAAAACATGTTAGATTGCTTGCAACTTCTGCATTTTCATCTGGGATCGCAAATTGCGAACATCCGCGACATAAGACAGGGAGTGAGTGAAGCCAGTCGTTTCTATTGTGAGCTGCAAAAGCTTGGCACCAATGTAAAATGTTTCGATGTCGGTGGTGGCTTAGCGGTCGATTATGATGGCACTCGCAGTCAAAGCAGCAATTCGATGAATTATGGTTTGACGGAATACGCCAACAACATTGTCAGCGTGTTGACCGATATCTGCAAAGAATATCAGCAACCTATGCCACAAATTATCTCAGAGTCTGGTCGATACCTCACGGCTCACCATGCGGTGCTTATCTCAGATGTGATCGGTACCGAAGCCTACAAGGCTGAAGTCATTGAAGCGCCCGACGAAGCCGCGCCTCAGCTGTTACATAATATGTGGCAATCTTGGGTTGAGGTGAGTGGGCGTGCGGATCAACGGGCATTGATAGAGATTTATCATGATTGCCAGAGTGATTTGGCCGAAGCTCACTCATTGTTTGCCTTAGGTCAGCTGTCTCTTGTACAGCGGGCTTGGGCGGAGCAAGTGAACTTAAGGGTGTGTCATGAACTTCAAGGCGTCATGAGCACTAAGTATCGTTTTCATCGGCCCATCATAGATGAGCTTAATGAAAAGTTAGCCGATAAGTTTTTTGTGAACTTTTCTCTGTTCCAGTCGTTACCCGATGCATGGGGCATAGATCAAGTTTTTCCGGTATTGCCGTTATCGGGCCTGGATAAAAAGCCAGAGCGACGCGCGGTGATGTTGGATATTACCTGTGATTCCGATGGGTCTATCGATCAGTACGTCGATGGGCAGGGCATAGAAACCACCTTGCCGGTTCCGGCCTGGAGTGCCGAGAGCCCCTATCTCATTGGCTTCTTCTTAGTGGGTGCCTATCAGGAGATCTTAGGCGATATGCATAATCTCTTCGGTGATACTAACTCTGCCGTGGTCCGAGTCGATGAGAATGGCCTGACCAATATTGAGTCTGTTTTAGCGGGCGATACGGTCGCGGATGTACTCAGGTATGTAAATTTAGATGCGGTAGCCTTTATGCGAACCTATGAAGAGCTGGTTAACATGCATATAGAAGAATCTGAGCGTGCTAATATCCTAGAAGAGTTGCAGTTAGGCTTGGAAGGCTATACCTATCTGGAAGACTTTACTTAACTTGAAGGCCTCAATGAGCACTGATTTTGACAGTGATACTTGAGGCCAAGGTAATCCTATATGGTATTTGAAGGTTCTGAAAAGATCATCGAGCTGGGTGTGCAGCCGGGTTCGCCTTCATTAAGACGTTTACCCTATGCATTTTGGCAGACTCTGGCGGCGAGTGCGGGCGCCGAAATTATCTCTTGTGTGAAAAATGAAGCGTGCGATGCTTATCTGCTCAGCGAGTCTAGCCTGTTTGTGTGGGATGGACGGTTCAGAATGCTGACTTGTGGCGCGACTCAGTTATCCAATGCTCTGGTGCTGTTTATCGAAAGGCTAGGGGCTGAGTCGATTGCTTACGCGACTTATCAGAGAAAAAATGAGTATCTGCTGCAGCCACAAATTCGCAGCTTCGAGCAAGACCTTGCTTATATCAACCAGACCATAGCAGGTAAGGGATACAGAATAGGCCATCTGGACAGTCATCATCATTATCTGTTTAGCGCCAATGGCGCAGCGCATTCGGCTAAGTCACAGACTGCAGCTAAGCCTTTAGCCACCATTGAGCTATTGATGTATCAGTTAAGGGGGCCTGTGGCGGAGTATTTTCGTTC
>NZ_ABIC01000035.1 GCF_000172075.1 Shewanella benthica KT99 | reverse complement strand
CACTATGGCAGGTAACAAGAGTGCTAAGGGTTTCACCCTAATTGAATTAATGATCGTGGTGGCCATTATCGGTATTCTCGCCGCCATCGCACTGCCAGCCTATAAAGATTACGTGACCGCGGCTCAAGGTGGCGCGGCGATGAAGGGAGTTACATCTTTTTCTACAAAAATTCAGGCCTGTATCACAACAGGGATTGGCTGTACAGGTATTGCAAAAGAAGCTAAGAAAAATAGTAAGTTTGGTGAAGTAGCAAAGGATCCTACTCAAGATGGTGAGTTTACACTGACTTGGGAAGAAGCTAAATGTAAACTAGAAGCAAAATTTGATAATGCTGGTGGCGTGGTGTTAACAATGACTAGTACTGCAGATTTAACTTTATGTAAGAAAGGTGCAGGTCTTACTTAAAGAAACTCCTTAAGCCTAGTTTAAATAAAAACTAGCCGTAAGCGAGATTTAAGTGTGAGTGAGAATTCAACATAGCTCACTCACACTTTTTTGTAATCAACTAAATGAGTAAAAAATGCCCACTACCGGCTTGCATTTAGGTCTATCTACCCTCTTTATTCGTAAAAATTTGCTCAGCGAAGAGCAGATAGCATCCGCTATCGCCAAATCCCGCCAGTTTAAGCAATCCCTCGTTTCCACCATAGTCTCAGAAAAGCTGATTTCAGCCCGTGAGATAGCCGAGCTCTGTTACGAAGAATATGGCACGCCGCTACTGGATCTCGATGAATTCGACATTGCCAGCATTCCCGAAGCGTTCCTCAATAAGAAGCTGATCGAAAAACATAAGTGCCTGCCGCTGTTTAAGCGCGGCAACCGCCTCTATATCGGCACATCAGACCCCACCAACATAGCAGCCTTAGAAGACTTTCAATTTAGCGCAGGCCTGCATGCCGAAGCCATACTGGTCGAAGATGATAAGCTCACCAAGGCCATAGACAAGGTGCTGGAGGAGGATATCTCGGCTCTGGATATCAGTGGTATCGACGAATCGGCGCTGGCCGATATCGAGATAGATGATCCCAGTAAGCACCAAGAAGAACAAAAAGGTGAGAGTGGCGACGATGCGCCCATCGTCATCTATATCAATAAAATTTTGACCGACGCCATCCGTAAAGGCGCATCGGATCTGCATTTTGAGCCCTATGAGAAACGTTACCGTATCCGTTTTCGTATCGATGGCATCCTGCATCAAGTCTCCGAGCCGCCGGTCAATCTTTCCGCCCGCATATCGTCTCGGCTCAAGGTGATGTCCAAGCTAGATATCGCCGAGCGCCGCGTCCCCCAAGATGGCCGCATCAAGATGAAGCTGTCACGCACCAAATCTATCGATTTTCGGGTCAGCACCTTGCCGACCATCTGGGGCGAGAAGATAGTGATGCGTATCCTCGACTCCTCCTCGGCGCAACTAGGCATAGAGAAATTGGGCTATGAAGACGATCAGCGCGAGCTGTACGAGGAGATGTTGGAAAAACCCCAGGGCATGATCTTGGTCACCGGCCCTACCGGCTCAGGCAAGACCGTCTCCCTGTATACCGGCCTCAACATACTCAACACCGAGGCCCGCAACATCTCTACCGTCGAAGATCCGGTGGAGATTAACCTCGAAGGGGTCAACCAGGTCCATATCAACCTCAAGGCGGGCCTGACCTTTGCGTCTGCATTGCGCTCATTTCTGCGTCAAGATCCCGATGTGATCATGGTGGGTGAAATTCGCGACTTAGAGACCGCCGAAATTGCCATCAAGGCGGCTCAGACCGGCCACCTGGTATTGTCGACACTGCACACCAACTCTGCCGCCGAAACCTTGACCCGCCTTATCAACATGGGCGTGCCTGGCTATAACATAGCCAGCTCGGTAAACCTGATTATCGCTCAACGTCTGACGCGCCGCCTCTGCCCCGAGTGTAAGCAAACAGAAGACGTTCCGGTACACGAACTAGAGAGGCTAGGCTTTAAGCAAGCTGACATAGAGGCAGGCATCACCACTTATAAACCTGTTGGTTGCGATCTCTGCTCCGGCGGCTACAAGGGCCGGGTCGGCATCTATGAGGTGATGAAGATATCGGACGAGATAGCGCGCATCATCATGGAGGGGGGTAACTCCTTACAAATAGCCACTATGGCCAAGGAGCAGGGCATGCGCGATCTACGCGAGTCTGGGCTACTCAAGGTCATCCAGGGCGTCACCAGCATCGCCGAAATCAACCGAGTCACCAGTTTCTAGGTTCTAGGTTCTAGGTTCTACAAATTTTATCTTAAGGAACGGCCATGGCTACCACAAGCATCATTAAAAAAAGACAGGCAAGAGCTAAGAGAGCCAATGCTAACAGCCAAGCTAAGATCTATACCTTCGAATGGAAAGGGGTCAACAAAGCCGGTCAAAAAACCTCAGGTGAGCTTAAAGGTGCCACGGCTGCCGAAGTGAGAAGTCAGCTAAAGACTCAGGGGGTCAGCCCAAAATCGGTGAAGAAGCAATCGGCGAGTCTCTTCCAGCTGGGTGCTCCTAAGATCACCGCCATGGATATCGCCATGATCACCCGCCAGATAGCCACCATGCTCTCGGCCGGGGTGCCGCTGGTGACCACCATAGAGATGCTGGGCCGCAGTCATGAGAAAGCCAAGATGCGCGAGCTGCTTGGCACGATCGTAAACGATGTCCAAGCCGGTATCCCGCTCTCCGATGCATTGCGGCCTCATAGGCAATATTTCGATGATCTCTATGTGGATCTGGTCGCCGCGGGGGAACACTCGGGATCCTTAGATGCCGTATTCGATCGCGTCGCAACCTACAGGGAGAAAGCCGAGGCACTTAAATCTAAAATCAAGAAGGCCATGTTCTACCCGGCTGCCGTGGTGGTGGTTGCCATAGGCGTGACAACCTTGCTGTTGCTGTTTGTGGTGCCGCAGTTCCAGGAGATTTTTGCCGGTTTCGGTGCCGAACTGCCCTCCTTTACTCAGTTCGTCATCGGAATATCGGAGGCACTGCAAGCCTCCTGGTATATATTTGCGGTGATCATCATGGTCAGCATTTTTCTATTTAAGCGTGCCCATAGAAATTCGCAATTGTTTAGAGATAAAGTCGATGTTTTACTCCTTAAGATACCGATTATTGGCCCCATACTGCATAAGGCCGCCATGGCGCGTTTCGCACGTACACTGGCGACCACATTTGCTGCAGGCGTCCCGCTAATCGATGGCTTAGAGTCCTCCGCTGGCGCATCGGGTAATGCCGTTTATCGAAAAGCGGTACTCAAGGTCCGCACCGAAGTGATGGCGGGCATGCAGATGAACGTTGCCATGCGTACTACTAAGCTATTTCCCGATATGCTGATCCAGATGGTGATGATAGGAGAAGAGTCCGGTGGACTCGATGATATGCTCAACAAGGTGGCCAATATTTACGAGATGCAGGTCGATGACGCCGTAGATGGACTCTCTAGCCTGATCGAACCTATCATGATGGTGGTGATTGGTACGCTAGTCGGGGGCTTAATCGTCGCCATGTATCTTCCCATCTTCGAAATGGGTAAGATTATCTAGCATCCTTTGTAAGTAACTAGCAAGATCAATAAAAGACTCCCAATAGAAGAACAAAATAGATGTCAGAATTAATCACCATATTAAGCCACAATTTGTGGCTGTTTAGCGCTATCGCTTTTATCTTTGCCGCCGTCATAGGTAGCTTTCTCAATGTGGTCATTCATCGCTTGCCGGTGATGATGAAACGTGAGTGGCAGCAAGAATGTAACCAATACCTCAACGAGTATCATAAAGAGCTTGTAGCTCCCATCTCAAAAAAGCTCGAACGAGCCATCGATGACTATCCTGAGAAATATAACCTGATCGTGCCGGGTTCGGCCTGCCCGAAATGTAAGACCGATATTAAGCCCTGGCATAACCTGCCTGTTATTGGCTGGCTGATGCTAAGAGGAAAGTGTGCCTCATGCAGCACAGCTATATCGGCGCGCTACCCAATCATAGAATTATTGACTGGCTTGGCGGTGGCTTTTCTCGCGCTGCATTTCGGCCCTACCTGGGAATTTGCCTGCGCAACATTACTCACTTTTGTGCTGATGGCGCTAACAGGTATAGATCTCGATGAAATGCTGCTTCCCGACCAACTCACCCTTCCCCTGCTATGGTTCGGCTTATTGATTAACCTAAATGGCACCTTTACCAGCGGCAGCGACGCATTAATCGGTGCTGCCGCGGGTTATCTGAGCCTCTGGAGTGTCTTCTGGGCGTTTAAACTATTAACAGGCAAGGATGGCATGGGCTATGGCGATTTTAAGCTGTTAGCCGTGTTTGGTGCCTGGTTTGGTTGGCAGTTACTGCCACTCATCATACTGCTATCATCGATAGTCGGCGCAGTCGTTGGCATCATGCTGATCATCAGTAAAAAACTCAATCACGGTAATCCAATTCCCTTTGGCCCTTATATCGCGCTAGCGGGCTGGATAGCCATGATCTGGGGCAGTGATATCAATGCCTGGTATCTATCCACCCTATAAGCTAGAGCTCTTCATAAATGGTTAACGAGTAGGATTATGGCTAAATATTTAATTGGCTTAACTGGCGGCATAGGTAGCGGTAAAACTACAGTCGCCAATCTATTTGCAGAATTAGGCATAGAATTAGTCGATGCAGATATCGTCGCACGAGATGTGGTCGCAATAGGCACTAGCGGCTTAAATCAAATAGCGGCCCATTTCGGTAAACAGATATTAAACCAAGATAACAGCTTAGATCGAGCCGCTCTAAGAGAAATCATCTTCAGTCAGCCGAAAGAGCGACGCTGGATCAATGACTTGTTGCATCCAATGATACGTACCGAGATGCTAAATCAATTAGCGGCTACGTCGTCACCCTACACAATTCTGGTTGCTCCCTTGCTATTTGAGAATGAATTAGATAGGTTAGTAAATCGTACACTTTTGATTGATATTTCACCTGAACAACAACGAAAGCGTACCGTTCACAGGGATGCGCTAACTCACGAGCAAGTAGAAAAAATTATAAGTAGCCAGGCCCCAAGAGCCGAGAAGCTGCTTAAAGCTGATGATGTCATAGACAATCATGGAGAGATATCGGCGCTAAAAAGCAAAGTAATTGCACTGCATAATAATTATTTGAAATTGTCCAATAATGCTTAATAAACGCCATGACTGAATTGATCTATGAACAACCTCTAAACGAGAAGACTCGCAGTTACCTTAGGCTCGAGTATCTTGAACAACAACTGCAAATGAACTTGACTCAAGATCATCAAAATCGTTGTTTCCACCCCCTTTTCTCATTATGTGAGCTGGCTGAGCGGTGTGACTATCGCGGCGAAGTACTCAAAGATCTCAATAAAAAAATTTTATTCCTATCGAATTGGAAGAATCTGCCCCATATAGATAAACAGCAAATCGATAAATACTTATCCCTATTATCTGACGCCAGAGAGACACTGCAAATAAGCGAAAGACCCGGTAGCCAACTAAAACAGAATCGCTTCTTAATGGCTCTACGCCAAAGGTTCAATATGCCTGGAGCATGTTGTAATTTTGACCTGCCACAACTTCATTATTGGTTAGCTAAGCCCTGGGATGTTCGACAACAAGAGTACTCACAGTGGCTAGATACCTTTAGCGTCATACTGACACCTATTAGTCTGCTTCTAGAACTAACCAGGTTAACGACTGAGTATACTGAAACCGTGGCAAAATATGGTTTCTATCAAGGTAATAGTAATCAGGCACTGTCATTAATTAGGGTACAACTGGACTCACATCAAGGCTGTTATCCTACCATTAGCGGTCATAAGAATAGATACGCAATTCACTTCGTGCAGTTCGAGCAACTAAAACACTCGAAGCAAGCGATAGAGTTTAAATTAGCAACCTGTATCTAAAGCCAGTATCATAGGTTTCATATCAAACATCATGCTTAAATTGCTAAACCTAGGCTAGTTCACAGTTAAGCCCATTTTGTAAGCGTAACTTATAGAGACCGAACAATGACAACCCGAGTAAAGTGTCCCACCTGCCAAACAGAGGTGATCTGGAATTCAGAGTCCAAATTTAGACCTTTCTGCAGCGACCGCTGTAAACTAATCGACCTAGGTGACTGGGCATCCGAAAAACATGTGATCCCAGTTGAACCTGAATTTGGTTATGAGACTCTGGATGTAGAGGGATATGATGAATCAAGCTTCTTCAAAGAGGATTAATCCAATTGTCAGCCTCGATAGCTAAAACCAAAAGAGTACATGTAGCTGTAGGCGTGATAATGAATGCAGAAAATCAGATCCTACTGGCCAAACGCCTCGATCACTTACACCAAGGTGGAAAATGGGAATTTCCCGGAGGCAAAGTCGAACCAGGAGAATCTGTTACCCAAGCCTTGACCCGAGAGCTGAAAGAGGAAGTTGATTTAACCATCACAGACACAAGCTCCCTGATGAGCATCAGTCATGACTACCCGGATAAGCAAGTACTCTTGGATATCCACTGGGTGACTTGTTTCACAGGAGAAGCTCATGGGCTTGAAGGGCAGGAAGTTAAGTGGGTAGCTAAATCCGATTTACCAGACTACGACTTCCCCGAAGCCAACAAGCCTATAATCGACAAGATTTTAGAGCGTTAGCTAATTTCTAAAAATCGGCTTTCTATCACCTTGAGATGTTCAACTAGATAATTGCCCCCTTGGCCAGCAAGATGATTAAACTCGATGACCTTAACCAGAATGCCGTTAACAATGCACACAGCATGTTAACTTAGTGCTATCAAATAGTTTACCGCAGAAGCGTACTGGAAAATGTGGCCTATGGTCTCAGTGTACAAGGGATAGATAAGGCCACGAGAAATGCCAAAGCCAAACAATGGCTTGAGACCGTCATGAAGCCACCGGCATATCGTCTCACCGCCGACACTATAGGTGAAGCGCTCAAGCAGATGAAACGTATCCCGGCTAACTATGCCTATTACGTTACCAATGAGGGGTTCCAGGGCGTGGTGTGTCAGGAAGCACTGGAAGATGCCGTCAAGACAGATAAAGAAGCGCCGATGGAAGAGTTCAAGGTAGAAGAATTGAAGCCGATATCACCGGATGCACTGCTTGAAAGTATCATTCCTGCAACCATGGAATCAGACTTTCCCCAGCCTGTTGCCGATGCTGACGACAGCTCAGACGCAGAAAAGCTAGACTCGGCCAACAAGAATAAAAAATCCTGAATGTTAACCAAACAATTAGCCATCCAGGCAAAAATCACATATGAACTTGATGACTTACTCGTTCAAAGAGTGCTCTAGCAGTATCGCCTAAGGTTGTAGAAAATAGAGTGCGCACTCTTTAATGACTATGCCCCTGGGATATATTTATCATCATTACACCAGCGGCAACCAACGCCATCCCAATCCAAGCGGTTAAGTCTAGATGTTGGCGATAAAACAAAGCTGATAATAGTGTGACAGTCACTATGGCTAAGCCAGCCCAAAGCGCATGTACCACGCCCACAGGCATCCCCTTCATGGCTTGACCCAGAAAAATAAACGCCGTCAAATGCCCGAGGATCACCAATGCAGCAGGCAAAGGTCTGCTAAAACCATCGGTCGCCTTAAGCGCCACATGAGATAAAGCTTCGGCCATGACACCCAGTAATAAAAAAATCCAACTCATAATATAAGCCTTATAGTAAAGAGGTTGGCAGGCTTAGCCCGCGGCATAGATTGGGATATTGATTGTGTTGCGGCTATTATATTCGTAATCATTCAGATGATAATCTAGCAAAATAACAAATCACTTTTACCTACTGGTAATAAAGTTATGTAATCTAAAATAAAAAAGCGCCCTAGAGCGCTTGTTTTATGATAGCCAGTATGCCGATATAATCAGCATCGATTAGTCATCAGATCTTACTGGTTATTGGTAACATGAGCGGCGATGACATCCATTAATACTGGAGATAGGCAGTCATATGGCACCAGTCCCAAGTCAGTTAATGTGGCGCGAACATCCGCCATCTCTTCGGGTGCTGTTCCTGACTCTATGATTGAAGAAACAAATGCAGCGAACTCGGGCGCTGACCAACCTTGCTGCTTAGACAGCTCTGTATGCACAAAGTCTAAACCATAGAAAGGGTGCCCGGTGTTTTCGATGCGACCATACATATGGGTACCGCACTCTTTACAAGCATGGCGCTGAATTGCCGCCGACTCATCTATGACCTGTAATTTATCAGCATTGGCAGTCACAGTGACCTTATCCTTTGAAACCACAGCTATCTGAGCAAACAGAGCGCCTTCAGGCTTCCAGCATTTACTGCAACCGCAGACATGGTTGTGTGCCGTTTGCGCCGCAATGGTCACTTCAACAAGATGATGTGAACACTGGCATTGCAATGATCCGCCAGTAAAACCTTCAGCTGTTGCTATGGTGCCATTATCGACCTGAGGATGAATTAACATTTTCATAATGATTACTCCAAAAATATGGCTAAGCCCTATTCAACAAGGCTTAGCCAGCTACTTACATAGCTTGATTAAAAATATTGATAATTTCTTGAGTGCTAGCCTTTCTTGGGTTGGTTAAAGAGCACGCATCGTTTAAGGCATTTATCGCCATAAATTCGAGCCTTTCTTGCTTTACTCCAAGATCGGCAAGCTTCTGATCGGTAGCCACTGCGGCTGAAAGTGTCTCGATTGCGACAATGCCAGCTTCTGCCGCATCTGCCGCATCCATGCCTGTCGTATCGACGCCCATTGCTTTGCCAATGTCGGCAAATCGTTCACTACTAACTGCGGCATTGAAACGAGAAACATATGGCAGCAAGATGGCATTACATAAGCCATGCACTAGGTCATAAACGCCACCTAACTGGTGAGCCATGGAATGTACATAACCTAATGAGGCATTAGAGAAAGCCATACCAGCCAGATATTCACCGTACTGCATCGCATCACGTGCTTCTCGGTCTTCGCCGTTATCAACAGCTCTGAGCAAGTTCATTGAGATGAGCTCAATAGCCTTAATGGCTGTGGCATCGGTTATTGGCGTCGCTGCCGTAGAAACATAAGCTTCAACCGCATGGGTCAATGCATCCATACCGGTTGTTGCAGTCAGAAACTTAGGCATCGCCACCATAAGCTCTGAATCATTCACTGCGATAATCGGTGTCAGATTTTTATCTACAATCGGGTATTTCGTCTCATCTTCTTCATTGGTAACAATGGCAAATATCGTCATTTCTGCCGCTGTACCAGCAGTCGTATTCACGGTGACCAGAGGTAGTTGTGGCTTAGCAGATAAATGCACCCCTTTAGAGAAGTCACGAATATGACCACCATTTGTTGCCACTAAGGCTATGCCTTTAGCGCAATCGTGAGAAGATCCACCACCGAATGAAATGACAAAATCACAGTCTTGAATTTTAAGTAACTTAAGACCTTGCTCGATGTTTTTTTCTGTTGGGTTAGGCTTTACACCATCAAAGATGCTAAACGCGATGTCGTGAGCAGATAACTCGTCGGTAAGCCTGTCGACTAATTTAATATCGACCAGCGCTTTATCTGTCACGATTAGCGCTTTATTAAAGTTTCTCGCCTTGAGCTCACTACCGAGTTGCTTAATGGCATCGGGGCCCATCATCGACATAGGAGGCATATAAAATGTTGTACTCATTTGTATTTCCTTAGATTAAATAAAAGCTTGCAGCCTCTCTACATCATAATAACTACTGAAAACGGAGACTGGATGACACCTTGACCATTCGATGGCAGCGATTATATTCATTACAGATAAGTTGATAATCCCTATTTTTGGAAAATTACTTTTTATATACCGTAATAATAAATATCACCAACAAGCCCACTTTGATGCTAGATGTGACCCATTGACGGTTTAAAATGCTAGTTAAACTTTAAATTGCATTTAGCCTAAATTTGATAATAATTAGAGGATATTCAGCAAAGATAATTTCTTGAGAGTAATAATGTTTAATTGGGAAGGTGTAAGTGAGTTCGTTGCCGTAGCCGAAGCCGAAAGCTTTACCAAGGCATCACAACGTCTAGGGATCTCCACAGCACAAGTCAGCAGACAAGTCAGTGCACTGGAAACCAGAATGGCAACGAAACTGTTTCATCGAACCACACGAAAAGTATCAGTCACCGAAGTGGGCAAAATCTATTATCAACATTGTCGACAAGTACTCGATGGCCTCGAAGAAGCCGAGCGTGCCATTACTAACTTGCAGAGCACGCCTAGAGGACTGTTAAAGATTACCGCTCCGGTTACCTATGGTGAGGGGACGTTAGCACCGCTAATCAATGATTTCATCGCAAAATATCCCGAGCTTGAGATCAAAATAACCTTAACGAATCAGAAGCTCGATCTTATCGATGAAGGCTTCGATCTCGCCGTTAGGCTAGGTCAACTCGAAGACTCGAGTATGATGGCAAAAAGACTGGGATCGAGGACTATATATGTCTGCGCTTCACCTGATTACCTCTCGAAGTATGGCTTACCTCACTCATTGTCCGAATTAGAACAACATAATTGCCTGCAGGGCACACTCGATTACTGGCGCTTCCAAGAAAATGGTAAGACAAGAAATATCAGAGTCAGGGGGAATTTAACCTGTAATAGCGGTCATGCGCTTGTCGATGCGGCAATCAAAAGCATAGGCATAGTACAACTACCTGATTACTATGTTTTACCTTTCATTGAATCCGGTCAGCTGGTGCCAATATTAGAGCATAATCGACAACCCGATGAGGGGATCTGGGCTCTCTATCCGCATAACCGACACTTATCGCCAAAAGTTCGCATGCTACTGGATTACCTCAGTGAGGCTTTACGCTAAATCAACCATAACTTGGGTCTATCCTTGTCACTATCGACCCACTGAATTTATCCTTCCCAATATAAAGTTAGCGCAATATCAGTTAAGACTCATATTGCCAGCGTTGATCAACAAAGGTATGACCACCAGCGATAGACAGACATTGAATGCAGCCATTTGCCAGCTAAAGCTCAGGCTGCTAAGCGCTGCGGTGCATTTAGCAAAAAGCCCGCTTATCTTTCGATAGGCGGGCTTTTCTAAATGGTTGAGTTGGCCGATAAGCCGGGTCTTGTCGTGGACAGTTATTCATCTAGGCCTGCAATCGCTCACAGGCTCAAGCGACCTACCCGGTTCCAACGCGAGCCACGCATTAACTATTAAAAGTACTGGAACCCTATTTGGTCTTGCTTCGGGTAGAGTTTACCTCGCCACAGACTATTACTAGCCGTGCGGTGCGCTCTTACCGCACCCTTTCACCCTTACCAATCCGAAGATTGGCGGTCTCCTCTCTGCTGCACTTGTCGTCGGTTCACACCGCCCAGGCGTTACCTGGTACCCTGCTCTATGAAGCCCGGACTTTCCTCCCCGTTCTTACGAACGCGGCAACTGTCTGGCCAACTCGGCGCGGATTATAGCGAGTGTTGGCGACTACGGCAAGTTGTTATGCCAATCTGGATAAAGATGAGCGAAAGCTTACTCTCGCTTTACTCACAGCGACGCAGTCGCGTTCTCTAAGGCCGAACTCGCAAAGCCATGTTCTCCCTAGTCACCTAGTGACGTCCTCGAACTTCACGCTCGCAACCGCTTTTACAGCCCTATCTCTAAACCATATTTGTACAGTGCGTTTTTCTTTAGCCCGTAGATCTGTCCGGCGATTGCCGCCGCTTTCTTTAACGGTAGCTCTTCTACAAGTAACTTAAGGGTATTAACCACTTCAGTTGGAATCTCCGCATCATCTTTCGCGCTACGATAACCGTGACACATGAGCACGATTTCACCACGCTGCTGGTTAGGGTCATTCTTAACCATCTCAAGCACTTCAGCCACGGTTCCCGAAAGAAAGGTTTCGAAGGTCTTAGTGATTTCACGGGCCATCACTATCTGTCGGTCCTCTCCCAGAGCCGCCAAAAATGACTCGAGACTCTGCACAATACGATGAGGTGACTCGTAGAAGATCAAGGTTCTTGGATCTTCTTTGAGGGCCGTCAGTTTATCGAATCGGCCTTTCTCTTTCGATGGCAGAAAACCTTCGAAAGTGAAGCGATCCGATGGCAAGCCTGAAGCACTCAACGCGGTAACGGCGGCACATGGCCCAGGCAAAGGAATGACATCGTATCCCGCCGCTCTCACGGCAGAAACCAGATGATAACCAGGATCAGAGATCAAGGGAGTGCCCGCGTCTGAGATCAGCGCAACAGGCTCACCATTACTCAGCTTTTGAATGATCCAATCGGCTCTGTCTCGCTCATTATGATCATGCAGCGACGTTTTTCTGGTTTCTATGCCGAAATGACTCAGAAGTTTACCGCTGTGACGCGTGTCTTCACAGGCGATTAATTTGACACTATTAAGCACATCTATGGCGCGAGAACTAATATCGCCAAGGTTGCCGATGGGGGTTGGAACTATGTAAAGAGCGACCGCCAGATCCATATCTACCTCAGTTTGACTATTACAAGACTTTCGTCAGGCGTAAGAGAAGGTTAAACTATTGGCTGCATCTTACCAGAGTGAAGACCTGTGTTGAAAAGACTGAATACAACTAAATTTATTTCTATTGCGGTTTTAGCCACTATTTTAATCGGTTGTGGGTCAACGACAAGCCAAATAATACCCAAGGACACTCAGGTATCCTTGGTGAGTGCTCCTCTGCAGCCAGCGGATTACCTGGTAAAAGCCTCGAGTGCCGATAACGCAGAAATGCAAAACCGATACGCACTCCTTGCTGCCCACGCCTTTATCAATCAAGGTGATGGAAATGCCGCGAATAAGACATTAGCCTCGATTAAATCGAATCTATTACAAAAAACTGAGCTAGTTGCCGAGCATAAATATTTAACCGCAAGGGCACTCGAGCTAACCTCGACCTATGATAATGCCCTGCGTGAACTGAATTACCCGGCCAAATGGCAACTCGCCGATTGGCAAATGGTAGCCTACTACCAGTTCAAAGCCCGTTTATATCAGCTGACTAAACAGCCCATAGAGCAAGCTAGACACTTGAGTCTCTTAAGCATGCTGTTGCCAACGGCTCAAGCCGGTGAAGTCAATGACAGCATCTGGCACATCTTACAGCCCCTGCATGAACAAACTTTACTGAGTTTTAGCCAAGACGCTGCAGATGCGGTTTTTTCAGGTTGGTTACAGCTGGCTTATATAGCCAAACACTATGCGATTAATCCCCATGAACTGGTGCAGCACTTAGGTAATTGGCAAGATACCAACCCAACACACCCGGCCTCGATCAAGTTACCTACGGATCTCGAGAAAGCCTTAACCACTAAACCTTATAATCCGCATAACATCGCCGTCTTGCTGCCATTGACAGGCCCTAGAGCCCGAGTCGCTAGCTCAGTCAAGCATGGCATCATGTCACGCTACCTGGCCAACCCGGATGATAATGTCTCGATTAATTTTTACGATACCGCTAATGGCGCTCAACTTGCCTATCAACAAGCCATGGCAGCAGGCGCCGAATTTGTCATCGGCCCCTTGCTACAATCTGAGGTCGAAGAGTTGCAACAGCCAATACCCGCCGCAGTTGTCACGCCTGCCAGCAATAGCGAGCAGACAAGTAAATTAGCGACACAGGCTCAAGCGCCAGTCATGTTAAAGCGAGTACCCCAGCTATATTTAAACCATGTAGATGACTTTATCCCTGACGATGACCAATTCTATTTCGCCTTATCCCCAGCTCATGAGGCTAGCGATGCAGCCGAGAAGTTATTTGCCGATGGCATCATCACACCTCTGGTGTTAGCCAGTAACAATTCGGTGGGCCGTAGAATGGCTGACAGCTTCAGCAAGGCCTGGGCAGAGTTAACCCACAAGCCTGCCGAGATCCATTACTACGATCCCGGCGATAAGATGAAAGTCACGGTACAAAAATCTCTGGGCGTTATCGACAGCAAAGAGCGTATCGCACGGATCAAGGCATTATTGGGTAGCAAGGTCAAAGCCGACTTTCGCTCACGCCGTGATATCGATGCCATCTACATGATCTCCGGCAATAAAGATCTTCCTCTATTAAAGCCTTTTATCGACGTCAACTTCAGTGTGTTTGCCGAGCCGGTGCCGCTTTACACCACCAGCCGCAGCCGGGTTGAAGATAATTCGAGAGAAGTATCTCAAGAACTCAACAACCTGATCATCAGCGATATCCCTTGGTTGATCGGCAGCAATAGCGAGACTCAATTAATAGAGCAGCTTTGGCCAACCTGGAGCTTTGCTCAGAAACGCCTCTACATCATGGGTTATGATGCGCTGGAATTAGTCGGTAAACTTGCCCAGATGCGTGTACTACCCGGTTACCAATTCTCGGGGCGAAGCGGCATGTTATCCGTATCTCCAGATGGCACTGTTAACCGCAAGCTCAGCTGGGGCCGTTACCAGAGAGGCAGCCTACGCCCGCAATAAGGGTTCTTTATCATGCATCATATTCCACGTGAACATGGTCAGCTAGGCGAAAGCCAAGCGAAAAAATACCTAGAACAACAAGGACTAACCTTCGTCGAACAGAATGTCAGATACAAGTTTGGCGAAATCGATTTAGTCATGCGCCAAGGCAAGACGCTAATCTTTGTCGAGGTAAAGTATCGCGCTAAGAGCCAATTTGGCGGTGTATTACATGCGTTGAGCGCCAAGCAAATAAAGAGATTGAGACGGGCTGCTGAGCATTATATGCAGATCAAACATCTCGATGTTATTTGCCGATTCGATCTAATAGGAATAGAGCCAGATCAGCTATATTGGCTCAAGAACGCTTTTTAAAATAAATTTAATCATTGATGTCAGAAGCAGCTAGTGACTTATGGCATGATAGCAAACAGATATATAGTTAAGGATTTCCCCATGTTAGAACGTATTAAAGATAGCTTTACTCATTCGATTCAAACCAAGATCGATGCTTCCGAGGCGCTACCTGAATCAATCGAGAAGGGGGCACAGATGATGGTTCAATGCCTGCTGGCCGGCAACAAGATCCTTGCCTGTGGTAATGGTGGTAGCGCTGGAGATGCACAACACTTCTCGGCCGAGCTATTAAATCGCTTCGAAGTTGAACGCCCGCCGCTACCTGCGATTGCACTGACAACAGATACGTCTACGATTACAGCCATAGCTAACGATTATAGCTATGACGAAATCTTCTCCAAGCAGATCTTAGCATTGGGACAATCTGGCGATATTTTGCTGGCGATCTCTACCAGTGGTAACTCAGTCAACGTGATCAAAGCGATAGAAGCCGCATTGAGCCGAGACATGACTATCGTAGCCTTGACGGGTAAAGATGGCGGCCCGATGGCTGGCCTGCTTAGCATCAACGATGTAGAGATCCGCGTGCCTTCAAACAGTACGGCGCGTATCCAGGAAGTTCATCTGCTGGTCATTCACTGCCTGTGTGACAATATCGATCGCACTCTCTTCCCTCAGGATGAGCAGTAATGCAAAATCTACCAATTCAAGGATTAATACCATCCCATATAAGTATCTGGTTAGTTCAGATACTTACTCGAAATGGTATAATAGCATGAGAAGATTACTCCCGTTAATGGCAGTTATTCTCATGCTGCAAGGCTGCGCCGGCGCTGTAATGCTAGGCGCGGTCGGCGGCGCCATGATGGTCAACGATGAGCGGAGTTTTCAGACCCAGCTCGATGATACCAATGCCGACTTTCAGATCTCCAGTGAACTGGCCAAGCTTGAAGATGTAAAGAATCAGGCCAACATCACAGGTGTGATGATGAACGGTAACACATTGATGATTGGCCAGGCGCCAAATTCCATGTTAAGGGACAAGGCGATCCGTGCCGTACAGCAATTGAAGCTTGGCGGTAAGATCCACAATCAGATCCGCATAGGCAATCCAATTTCCTTCACCACCAGAAGTAATGATACTTGGATCACGACTAAGGTCAAAAGCCGGATGTTAAGTACCGACAATCTGGATGTGACACGCATCAAGGTGATCACGGAAAATGGCGAAGTCTTCCTGCTCGGTGTCGTTGCCAGAGATCAAGTTGAGCTGGCGGTCGATGTGGCCAGAAATACCGCTGGTGTACGCAAGGTCATCAAGGTCTTCGAATCACCGGGTTCATAGCCACTCTCTGTAGCCGCTATCTTTTCAGGCTCACTCTTTTGGTCATTCGATGGCTCGGATAAAACTGACCGATGCGAGCCATCAGTTGACGTTTGCTGACACCAGAAAATATCAATACAAGCCAGCAACAGATTTTAATCTCCAGACTGTTAGCTAGCCTTAGATACCCTTAAGTCACTATCTTTTAGTCATTCTTTGGCTCGGATAAAACTGACCGATACGCGCCATCAGTTGATGCTTGCTGACGCCAGAAAAGATACCCGGTAGCAACAGGGATGGCAGGATGATAAATCCCGCTCCAAGCCAGCTCAGCCCATCTAACCACTCACCAAACCACAGCCAACCGAAGAAGACACAGAATACCAGACCCGTGTACTCGGCAATGGCGACTTCACTCGCCTTAGCCCGCCGATAGGCTAAAACACACAGCCACTGATACAGGAGTAAGAACAGATTACTGGTGACAGCAAGACCCACCAGAGTCCAGCTTAGTCCCGATATGCCTTGATAAGACACGAGTATCAACACCAAGGGGATGCTGAGCAGGTTATACAAGATGAGCGTCACTACTGGCGACTCATTTACCGATAGCTTCTTCAACAATAACTGATTTATCGCAAAAGTCAGCGCCGCAACTAGGACTAAAAAGCCAAATAAATTCATCTCACTCGGTCTTAGTATGATGAGTATGCCGATAAACCCCAGTACACTAGAGATGCTGGCTATCGGCCCTAGTCTCTCCTTTAGAAACAAGGCACCCATCAAGACTATCATCAGCGGAGCCGTGTAAAATAGCGAGCTTACCGTGGCGAGTGGCAGCGACATAAGCCCCATAATCAGCAACAAGGCCCCAAAGGCCCCAATATTCGCCCTAACCAGGTGTACCTTTATATGGCTGGATTTAGGTTTTCCCAGAACAAACCATAAGGGCAATAGCATCAGGATTGATGTCACTTGCCTGACGAATAAAAATGTCGCAGCATTAGCCTCATCGGGAAGCCATTTTATGGACACATCATAGAGTGCGCTAAACACATTGCCCCCTATGAGTAAGCCGAGTGCCAGCATGACAGTTGGTTTCATGTTAATTCTCAAATTATCTATGTGTAATGGGGTGCATGTTAACCACACAAAAACTTAAGCTGAAATGATGCTTTCTCATCTTATATGAATTAGATTCATATATAAGACCATTATCCCGGACTCACTTATGCGAAAAATACCGCCTTTACGTGCACTTCAGGTGTTCGAAGCCGCCGCCAGACAGGAACACTTTTCCCGCGCCGCCGATGAATTATTTATCACTCAGAGCGCCGTATCGCATCAGGTACGTGTCCTCGAAGAGCATTTTTCTGAGAAGCTATTTATCAGGGAGGGAAGAGGGCTGCAACTAACATCGAAAGGCAAGTTACTTTATCAGGAGCTGAGTCATATTTTCGACAGCCTAAGCAGGTTAAATCAGAAGATATCAGGTGGTTACAGCCAAGATCTCAGGCTCGCGGTCTATAGCTCATTCGCCGTAAAGTGGTTAATCCCACGCCTTAGCGACTTTAGGCGACAGCACCCTGACATCAACATCAGACTCAATATGATCACCGATGATCCTGAGTTATCCGATAGCGTCGCCGATATGTTTATCTGCGGACAGACTGACCACCCAGGTTTTTGGCATCAACGGCTTCACCAAGAACGGCTCATTCCTGTGTGCAGTCCTGAACTTTTCGAGAGAGGTGAACAAATCGAACTAGCCTCCTTGTTTAACCATCCCTTACTCACAGTGGATGAAGGCCCCCAAGGGTTCGATTGGCAACTTTGGAGTCAGGAAAACAAACTGGTATTTCCCGAGGCACAACAAATGCATGCATTTAGCCATGTCTTACTCGCCATAGAGGCAGCAATCGCGGGCCAAGGTATAGCATTAGCGTCTGACTTTATGGTGACGAAAGATATCGCTGACGGCCGTCTAGTGAGCCTAGATCTACCCGATATCTATACGGGATTCGAGTTTAACTTCAGCTGTAAAAAAAGCCGAGTGAAAGAACCCGCCATCACAGCCTTTATCGATTGGATCAAGGGGCAAGAATAAGCATAAAAAAGCCGACTCGAGGTCGGCTTTATATAGAAAACAAGAGTTAACCTAGACGAGTAGTCCAATCTTCTCATAGACCTTCTTAACGGTAACTTCGGCGCGAGCCTGAGCCTTCTCGGCCCCATCTCGCATCACTTGATGCAAGAATGTAGTATCTTTCCTAAATTCACGATAACGCGCTTGTAGCGGCTCTAACATCTCGACCACGGCTTCGCCCGTCGCAGTTTTTAGATGGCCGTACATCTTACCTTCAAATTCGGCTTCGAGACCGGCAATACTCTTACCCGTAACACCTGACATTAAGCTAAGTAAATTAGATACACCTGGCTTGTTCTCGGTATCGAAACGTACCACGGGTGGCTCATCGCTATCTGTCATCGCCTTCTTAATCTTCTTGATGATCTTCTTAGGATCTTCCAGTAGGCCAATAACGTTATTACGGTTATCGTCAGACTTGGACATCTTCTTAAGCGGATCTTGTAGCGACATCACCTTAGCACCGAGCTCAGGAATGTATGGCTCAGGAATAGTGAAAGTCTCACCATAGGCATTATTGAAACGAGTCGCGATATCACGTGTCAATTCTAGGTGTTGCTTCTGATCTTGACCAACTGGGATCTCGTTGGCTTGATACAGAAGAATATCTGCTGCCATCAGTACCGGGTAGGCAAACAGACCCACATTGATGTTGCTGGCATGCTTCTGCGACTTGTCTTTAAACTGAGTCATGCGATTCAGCTCGCCCATCTGAGTATAGCAATTGAGCGCCCAAGCTAACTGAGTATGCTGAGGAACCTGAGACTGAATGAATACCGTACTCTTCTTAGGATCGACTCCACAAGCAAGATATAAAGCCAAGGTGTCCAAACAGGCTTCCCTGAGCACTTTAGGATCTTGCCTCACTGTGATGGCGTGCAGATCGACAACGCAATAGAGGCAGTCATGACTGTCTTGCAGAGCAACCCACTGTTTCAATGCACCCATGTAGTTGCCTATTGTTAGCTCTCCAGACGGTTGTGCACCGCTGAGTACTATGGGTTTTGCTGGGTTAGTCATAGGTTTTTTTGCTCCGTTACTTTGAGGCTGGTATTTACCAGCGCCATGATGTCGCTAAATTGCTCACAGACCGCATCCGGGTCACTTAGCCCGATATCTTCACCGTAGTTGTACCCATAGGTCAAGCCTATCGAGGTAATACCAGCGGCTTTTGCGGCTAAAATGTCATTTTTTGAATCCCCAACCATCAAGAGCTCATCGGGCTCGAGCTGCCAATGAGATAAAAGGTGAGTTAATGGCATGGGATCCGGCTTCATTCTTGCCAGTGAGTCACCACCTAGAACATGAGAGAAGTGTTGACTGATGTCGAACGCTTCCAGCAGTGGTTGGGTAAACCTATATGGCTTATTGGTGACAATCGCCAGAGGAAAACCAAGCGCCGTCAATTGCGCTAAGATCTCTTTCACATAAGGATAGAGCCGACTATGCTGTTGCAAGTTATCTTGATAATGATGCATAAACTTGGGCATGGCATTGTCTAACTCATCCTGCTGGACCTCTCGCTCCAGAGCATGAGTTAGCGCCCGGCTCATCAGCATCTGAGCGCCATTCCCCACCCAGCCGCGCACTTGCTCTTCGGTACAACCAGGTAAATCGAGCTCAGACAGCGTCGCCTGAGTGGCGGCGGCGAGATCCGGAACACTGTCGATGAGTGTACCATCGAGATCGAATGCGATCGCCTTGATATTTTTCCAACATGTCATAAATTAACACTCAAGTTTAGCGAGTTCACTGCGCATCTCATCGATAACGGCTTTGTAATCCGGCTTATTGAAAATAGCAGAGCCGGCGACGAACATGTCGGCGCCCGCTGTGGCAATTTCGGCAATATTATCGACCTTGACGCCACCATCCACCTGAAGACGAATATCGAAGCCACTCGCATCGATAAGCTGCTTCACTTGTCTCAGCTTATCCAGTGTTGCAGGGATAAAAGATTGCCCACCGAAACCCGGATTAACCGACATCAAGAGGATGACATCGAGTTTATCCATCACATGATCCAGATAATGTAATGGCGAACCAGGATTAAACACCAGACCGGCCTTACAGCCAGACTCTTTGATCAACTGCAGACTCCTGTCTAAATGATCTGTCGCTTCCGGATGGAAGGTAATGATCGATGCACCGGCTTTGGCAAAATCGACAATCATACGATCCACGGGCTTAACCATCAGATGTACGTCAATCTCGGCGGTGACACCGTAATCGCGCAATGCCTTACATACCATAGGGCCTATTGTCAGGTTAGGCACATAATGATTATCCATAACATCAAAATGAACCACGTCGGCACCGGCATTGAGAACAGCATCGACATCTTCGCCCAAGCGGGCAAAATTGGCGGATAAAATAGAGGGGGCGATAAGAAAAGGGCGCATAGCAAACTCATACTGTGTCTAAGAAGTACGCTATTCTACCTTCTACGGACATAAGCCTCTAGAGCCGATGTCAAATTAAACAAGGTCACGCATAAAATAAGTCATGCCTTTATATGTTATTATTAATCAGCTTAAAAATATGTTCAAAATGCAATCTAGTTTGTTATAATTATGCGACCTGCGAGGGCTGTTGAATAAAGGGAAAGAAGCTCACAGCGAGTATAACATCTGCCTGTGTTCTTGCCGTTACTGCATCCGCGATTGCAATCACAGCCATGGGTGTCCAGAGCCTATCGACTTCCGAGTCGGCCTCCGCTTGCGTCTGCAGCAGCTCCACTTCCAGCTATAACTCCTTTTACCAGCCAGCCATCCTAATAACCGCTGTGCTCGTCAGACTGAAGCCCTGAGCTGGACCACTTGGTTTGCGGGCAAGAGTCGCTCTAACCAGCTACATTTTGTCGATCTGCTGGAACTCCTCTACGGTCATACAGAGAGCCCACTCGATGATGTTCCCCCGACAAACAATACACAAGATAGCTTCTAGACCATTCGGTCGTGCTAACTAAGCTCTTTCGACTTTTTATGAGTACCTTAGCGGCTTTTCTCGGGGTTCAGAGTGAGCAGAACAGACGGAGAGACTTTCGAAGCCGCTCCCCTCTGCCTTTCATTATTATGGGAGTAATCTTAGCGATTGGGCTAGTACTGTCACTTATCTTCATCGTTAAGCTAGTACTGAGTTAGTACTGAGCTAGTACTGAGTTAGTACTGAGCTAGTACTGAGTTAGTACTGAGCTAGTACCAACCTGCTTAAACACCAAGAGAGCTCAAGCTAGTCATTCTCACTGTGGTAACGATCGTCATACAAGGCCATCAATTCATCAACTTTCTTTCTGGCACTGCCTTTCTGGCTGATGTTTCTCTGCACCTTGATCGTATCGAAACTCGCTCCGTGATACAGCTCTCTGGTAAGAGGGGTATCATGATTGCTGATCAACACGGGAATGCCTCGGTCAATCGCCGTATGTCTCGATTTTCTGGCTAACAAGGCCTGATCATCCAGGGAAAATCCTGCGCCGACATAGGTAGTAAAACTCACCTTAGACGGTAATGGAGCATACGGGGGATCGCAGTACACCACGTCCCCTTGAATCGTGAGTTCAAATGCTTCCTCATAACCTATGCACTTAAACTCGGCAGCTTGTGCTTTCGCCGAAAAAGCCCATAGCTCTTTCTCGGGGAAGTATGGCTTCTTATAGGAACCGAAAGGAACATTAAAGCCGCCCTTGCGATTATAGCGACATAAGCCGTTGAAGCCGTGACGGTTCATGTAGAGGAAGTAAACTGAGCGAATAAAAGGATCTTGGGTGAGATTAAACTCAGTCCTCACCTTGTAATAGGCTTCTTTATCATTCATCTCGGGCACGAACATGGCCTTAGCCGCGGCTATATATCTATCAGGTTCGGTCTGAACCAGCTTATACAGGTTAATAAGATCTTGATTAATATCACACAGTAGATAAGTAGCATAATCAGTATTGAGAAATACCGATCCTGCGCCTACGAAAGGCTCTACCAGACGATCGCCCTCGGGAAGATGCTTTGACAGTGCTTCAATCAGTTTAAATTTTCCACCAGCCCACTTGAGAAAGGCTCTCTGTTTTTTACTCATCTAAATTGATTGCTAAGAAAAAAGAAGGTGACGATTGTACTCTGTTTAGTGAGAAATATCATTAGTCACAAGCTCTTCTTCTAGCTCATATTCGACTAAATTTTTCCATGCTCGAATCCAGGAAGAGTTCAAGCGATATTTTTTCATTAACGCACGGGATTTTTCATTAGCAGCTGTTCGAGTTTTAAAGTGCCCAAGTAGTAATATCCAGCGCTCTCCATTATGAGCAAGCTGAATATCCTGTTCCCCTTCGATCTCAGCTATAATCTTGTTGAGGGATTTAATCTCCCTTACGCTTGCGAGTTGAATGGTATAACCGGTAAAAGTGCGCTGCTCATTCACTCGCTCTACGGGAAAGTCATCATCCGTTCCACCAAACTCAATAGCTTCTATCTCTGTAGGCTTAAATTCATCTAACCCTTTAAACCTTTCCAACGAGGAGATTTTTGTGCTATCAATTGCTTGAATATCGGCTACAGATTGCGACTGCTCTTCTAAGCTTTTATCTTGAGTCTCAGGACTAGCCTCCTCCAGTGATTCTGCACTAAGTTCAGTTAGCAACTCCACAGACTCAAAAGCCTGAACATCTTCTCTGCCCTCTGCTAGTCTTTGATGCAGCACAAAATATCCCGCTAAGACTCGCTCCCCATACTGAGATACAGGTGAAGACTTACTATCAGGTTCAATGACGGTTCGAGCTAGGCTGGATATGCTATTTACCTCGGAAGGGGAAAACAGATAATAACTGGCAAATAACAAGCCTAAGAGTATTGATACTGCAACTATCACAGGCTTAGGCCATTTGTTTGCCACCACTTTATCGGTAAACCCATTGAGAGAGAGTTCTAATAAATTCACTACCTCTTGAGGCGTTCCCGCCTGTTTCTCCAGCTGAGTTCTGACGATTTCTCGCGGAGTAAAAGGATCTTGATCGCTGCGGCTTAACAAGGTGTAGTACAGAGCTTCACGCTCCTGAATTGGCAGTGGATCGATATTTATCGACAGCAGTGCATCTTTCTGTGCTTCAGGTAACTGACTCTCCAACTCATCAAAAAAATCCTGATCACAGGTTAACGTCAAGGAGATGGTTTTTCCCGGTAGCCGGAGTTTGCTTAGCACTATGCATTCGGCAACGAGCTCCATCGGCAGGTAATGGGCGTCGTCCAGTACAATAAAAGATGCCTGTGGCATAGCTGATACGAGTCTGATGATCGTCTCAGACAGGGGTATTTCATCATCAAATACAGGATCTAAAAATAATTGAATTAAAATTTTTCGACGAATTTCACTGCTATCGCAGTGTTTGGGGCAAGTCACCAGCACTGAGCTAAACTCTTCCAGCTCGTTAACCAGTGAAGTTACTAGTCTTGACTTACCTGAGCCCCGCCCGCCAGTCACAAGGATCAGCTGTTGACCATAGAGGCTAATATGTTGCAACCTCTGTACTAAGGTTTCTTGGCTAGGTAATAAAATTGGGTCGTTAAAAGTCACTCACACACCTAAAATCTAAGGGCGGCGAAGAACCTGTTCCAGTATCTCATCGGTCACGTCGCTGTATATTCCTGATTTACCTATCGCCTCAGGGAGAATCAGCCTAAGTTTACCTTTAAGTACCTTCTTATCACGCCGCATATGCTTGATGAATTGTTCAAAACCCATCGACTCAGGAGGACTAACCGGCAGATCAAAGGCCTGGAATAATTTAATTATTCGACAAACAATTGACTCATCGATCAATCTCATCCGTCTTGCAGTATTAGCAGCAAGTACTGTGCCAGCAGAGACCGCCTCTCCGTGTAACCAGACACCGTAACCCATCTCAGCTTCGATGGCATGACCAAAGGTATGACCCAAATTAAGCAGTGCACGCACTCCTCTCTCCGTTTCGTCCTGGGCAACCACATCCGCCTTTATGTCACAGCATCGACCTATTGCATACTCGAGCGACTCTTTATCCAATGACTTTAACTGAGAAATATTATTCTCTAACCATTGAAAAAACTCACCATCCCAGATAATTCCATACTTGATGACCTCAGCCATACCAGCAGCAAATTCTCGGGGGGGGAGAGTGTCTAAACAGTTGGTATCGATCAACACGAGTTTAGGCTGATGGAAAGCACCTATCATATTCTTACCTAAAATATGATTGACCGCCGTCTTACCGCCAATAGATGAATCCACCTGAGCGAGAAGTGTGGTGGGCACTTGAATAAAATCGATGCCTCTTTGATAACTCGCGGCGGCAAAGCCAGTCATATCACCGATCACACCACCACCTAGAGCAATAAGAACTGTGTCTCTGCCTAGGTTTTGCCGTAATAAAGAGGTAAAAATATCATCCATCTGAATTAACGTCTTGTATTGCTCACCATCGGGTAAGATGACAGGCTCAACACAGTCAAAATCAGATAAAAGACACTGTAGCGACTCTAAATATAGAGGCGCTACAGTGTCATTCGTAACAATTAGAATTTTTCTATCTTGGAGGTGACGAGCAAGATGCTCGCCACAAGTCAACAAATTCTGGCCAATAACGATGGGGTAACTTCTTACCCCTAGCTCAACCTGAATCCGCTTCATTTTTCCGCCTAGAAACCTAACTGCTCGATGATTTGGTTTGCCACAACCTTCGCACTCTGTTCATCGGTCTTAACGATGACATCTGCAATCTCTTCATACAAAGGATTACGAGTGACAGCCAGATTTTCAAGGACTTGTCTTGGGTCGTCAACCTGTAACAGTGGACGACGCTTATCTCGCTGTGTGCGAGCAACTTGCTTATCAATTGTGGTCTCTAGATAGACAACGATTCCACGAGCAGAGAGGTTATTACGTATCTCTTTACTCTGAATAGAACCACCACCAGTCGCTAAAACAATACCCTGTTTCTCAGTTAAGTCAGCGACGACCTGTGTTTCACGAACGCGAAAACCTTCTTCACCTTCGACATCAAAAACCCACGCGATATCAGCACCAGTACGCTTCTCAATTTCGTGATCTGAATCGTGGAACTCTAAGTGCAGCATCTGTGCTAGATGACGGCCTATTGTGCTTTTACCAGCCCCCATAGGGCCTACTAGAAAAATATTACGTTTCTCAGCCATTGCTATTACGTCTGAATCTTATATGAAGTTTGCCGACGTCGATTCGAAAAATAAAATCGACCTAAAATGTTACCTTGCTCTAATGAGACTTGACCGAGGATTATCTCAGTTAAACACCACATAAGGCAAGTAATCTGCGCACATATTGTAAAAATAGTCTTAAATCAACAAAAGAGCCAGCACTAACGTACCGACTAACCATTTGTTATAATATAATATTATAGGTCATCAGAGATAATCTTGGCCGTAATAAAAATCAAAAGTTCTTGTCGCTCATTAGAGTCTGAAGTGCTCCTGAAAAGAAAACCTAGGAAGGGGATATCCCCCAATATCGGTACTTTAGTCACACGGCTGATCAAATTTTGTTGATAAATGCCACCTAAGACTATGGTTTCACCATGGTTCACCAGCACCTGAGTGCCAATCCTCTGAGTATCGATAGAAACAGCTTCCCCCATTGGCGTAGCAACCACTGCCCCTTGAGAATCCTGAGTGATCTCTAAATCCAAAATCACTCGATTATCTGGCGTAATGTGCGGTGTCACCCGCAGTGACAACACGGCCTTCTTAAAGCTCACCGTGGTTGCACCACTGGAGCTAGACTCGATATAAGGTATCTCTACACCTTGCTCTATGTATGCCGCCTTCTGGTTCGAGGTAACTATACGCGGACTGGCGATGATTTCTCCCCTATTCTCTTGCTCTAAGGCACTCAATTCCATGTCAAGTATGGTGCCATCTGCCAGCCTGGCCACATGAAACGCGATACTTGCAGAGCCAGCCCGCGCAGGTAAGGCAACGTTTAGTCGGTCAGCTAGAGCGGGTATGATGCCATTTGCTATGCTCTGGGCGCCCCTCAGACTTCCCGAAGTACCATAGTCGCCTTGCTGATCTGTGATGCCCCATTGAATACCAAGAGCTTCCGAAACATTATCTTTCACCGTCACCATTCTAGCCTCGATAAGAACCTGGCGAATGGGGATATCCAGCACTTCGATTAGCCGGTGCACATTCTCTAACGTCTCTTCAGTATCTCTGACTAACAGAGTATTGGTACGATCATCGACGGCGGCAGTCCCCCGAGAAGTCAACAGGCTCGAACCTTCACTCTTCAACAATTCAGCAATATCTGACGCTTTAGCGTAATTTATCTGTAAGTATTCAGAATATAAAGGCGCTAACTTTTTTACTTCCAGCTGATTCTCTAACTGCTGCCTCTCACGAATCGCTAGCTCTTCACGAGGCGCGATCATAAGAATATTACCTTCGATGCGCTTATCCAGCCCTTTAGTCTGCAAAATAAGATCCAGAGCCTGATCCCAAGGGACATCATCCAGACGCAGGGTAATATCACCTTCGACGGTATCACTGGTGACTAAGTTAAAATCGTTATAATCCGCGATAATCTGTAACACGGTTCTCACCGAGATACTTTGGAAGTTGAGCGACAGTGAACGCCCATTATACTTTTTCTCCTGTTTAACTACCGCAAGCTTCTCAGCCTTCTTAATACTGAGACGAAACAGACTACCTTCCTGCTGGTAATTATATTCATACTGGCCTGAAATATCGATGAGAATTCGAGCGGTTAATTCTTCTTTAAAGGTTTCAAAACTACGCACTGGAGTGGCAAAATCTTGTACATCCATCACATACAGGAGATCGGAACCAATATCGGTATTATAAAGCTGCAGCTCAAGTTTTGAACCGACCTGTTTCACGTTTGCGGCAACCGAACTATTGTTCAGCTTAATCAATAATTCTCCGCCACCATCTGCAGTTCGTCTGAAATCGATATTGTTAATCCCGTTAATAAATGGATTTTGTGTCGTCATATTGTGATCGGCGACCTCATCATTTATCGTCAGGTTATAGGTGTTACCCTTGAGCTTACCCTTATAGGCTTTGACCTTATTCAGTGCAACCGTCACCCGCATCAAGCCATCAACCTGATGCACACTGATGCTCTCAACTCCGACGGTACTTATTGGCATTGTCTGTTTCTCTAACCCAGAGATACTGCCACTAAAACCTAAAATAATTTCAGCCGGTGAAGCCTTGAGATCAATTTCAGGTGCCCTCACTTCATGTTCGAAGATTAATTGCAGTTCTAGTTGATGATCGACAACTGAGTGAAACTTAACATCCACCAGGCGGTTTTCAGCCGCAGCGTAAGAGGCACTCACAATTAATATAAAAGCGCCAAGAACTCTAAAAAGAGAATATTTATTAACAACGTTTTTTATCGCGGCAGAAGATTCCATTATTCCCTCATCCTTCGCCAGTAAGTTCCATTCTGCTTAACCTTTCAGTCCAGCAACCAGAACCGTCTGGTATTAATTCTATTATTTCGACCATTTGCTGAGTAACTTTAGTAATTCGACCATTATAGAGTCCTAAATACTCACCAATACCTAAGCGATAAACACTAGTATCATTGGTCTCTACTAAGGCCCAGATGATATCTGTTTCACTCAAGGTCCCACGCATCTTTAAATTGTCCAGCGCATAGGTTTCCAGACGCCCCTTACGCCTCTTAAGATCCGGTTGAAGACAATCTTTAGTCGTATCTATCAGCTCTTCTGTTAGTTCCCGCGAGGGAGGAACAAATGGACTACGCATCAAATTGGCATGATACACAAAATGTTCAAACTTAGGCGCCTCTTTCAGCTTTGGTATATGAGCGACATGCTGTGCCTTAGTCGTAGTGACGAATAGTTCAAGATCACTGCGATCGCCAACACAAGCAGTTAAAAAAAAGAGTGAAACGCCTAAAAAAAGAAGTATTTTCACCTGCTTACCACCTTATTATCTTCTAGTGGCAGATCAGCCCCCTCTTTGAAGCGGTATGTCTTAGCGAGTATCTCCATGCCTAAGATACCGTCAACTGTTCTCTTGATAACGAAGTCATGTAAACTCACAATACGCGGTAATTTAGCCACACCACTAACAAACTGACCTAACTCATGGTACTTACCACTCACCGACATGCTGATAGGAAACTCGATATAGAAGTCTCTTTGTATCTCTTCACGCCAATCTAAGCTGTCGATCCTCAAACCAGAGTCTGTTGCCAAAAAAGTAATATCATCGACCAATCCGGGCATCTCATTCTGAGAAGGTAACATTTTAAGCAATTCTGCAAACTGCACTTCCATCTTGTCAAGCTGTTCTCGATAGAGTTTCAAATTTGCAGCCAGTTGGTACTTAGATTTGAAGTCATTTTTCAAGTTCGTTTCGGCTCTCTGCTCGGTATCGAGTCGATCGATCGCATCCGAGATAAACAGAAAATAGCTCGCAACAAAAATACAGACTGCAAGTAAGGCTGCGAATACAATTTTAACCAGGGGCGGCCAGCCACCTATATTCTCAAAGTCAATATCATTAAACTGCTCCAGATCGAGGTTCATTTACTCGCTCCTTGTACCGCTTCAGTTTGCTCATTGTCCCTAATCGTTACTTTCAGGCTAAAGCGTTGTAACTGCCTCAGTTCTATATCTTGAGCAACAATAGACTGCATATTTGGATTGTGTAGCCACATTGAGGTTTTTACTTTTCTCATCATATTAGCGACATTGTTATTCGACTCACTGCGCCCCTCAATCCACAACAAACTTCCCTTCTTCTCGATACTGGAAAGATAGATCCCCGGCGGAACAATCCTGACTAATTCATCTAGGACATGGGTAGGTGAGTTTCTTGATTGTTGCAAGTTTAAAATAATCTCGGTGCGCCGCTCGATATCTTGCTTTCTGGTTTTTATCTGTTTAATTTCGGCGATCTGTATCTCTAGCAAGCTAATCTCAGATTGTAAGTAAGCATTCCTGGATTTTTGCTTGTCTGTCATCATATCGACGAAACCCAGTGCCAGATAAACCATTAAAGAAGACACTAAAAAAACCAAAGCTAAAATACCAATATAATCTTTTTTCTGTTTCTCTCGCGCTTCTTCACGCCAAGGGAGTAAGTTTATGTTCGCCATTGAGAATAACTCCTCAGCGCTAATCCACAAGCCACCATATATTTACTGATATGGGGCTGTAATCTATTTTTCACGTCATCTTCGGCATGTAAACACCCCTGAAACGGATCCGCTATGATGGTATGAACACCCAATTCATTGGTTAACAGATTGGCCATCCCCTCGAGTTTAGAAGTGCCGCCACATAACACTATATGATCCACTTTATCTTTACCGCTTGAAGTACAGTAAATCTGCAATGTCCGCTTTATCTGCTGCAGTAATTGCGTTTGAAATGGCGATAAAACTTCAAACATGTAATTGCGGGGAAGATCTCCTTCTATCTTGGCTTTTTCGGCTTGCTCATAAGACATGCCATAAAATGACAGTATTGACTGAGTAAATTGTTCACCACCGAATGCTTGCTCTCGAATAAAACTTGTCTCGCCATTTTCAACTACCGCGAAGGTCGTTATGTTAGCGCCTATATCGACAAGTGCGACCACCTTATTTTTGGCCTCACCAGGCAGTTGAGCAGCAACCAGCTCAAATGATCGCCCTAGCGCATAACCTTCGATATCGACCACTTTCGTTTCTATATTGATGCCATCTAAGACATCGACACGAGCATCGATATTTTCCGTGCGACACGCGCTTAACAAGACATCGACTTTGGTGGGATCCGTGCTGTTCACACTCAAGGTTTCAAAATCGAGACTCACTTCATCCAGAGAATAGGGAATAAGGTTATCTGCCTCGATATCAATTTGGGCTTCCATCTCCTCTTCACTCAACGTGGCATCCATATAGATGACTTTTGTCATCACTGCAGATCCAGATACCGCCACAGCAGCAAATTTAGTCCCTTTAGGCAGGCTACGTTTTACTTGCCTCAACGACTCGGTAATTGCATCATAATCTCTGATCTCATGATCATTAACAGCACCCTTTTTCACGGGTACAGCAGCATGACTCACAATTTTGTACCCGTCGGCCGTCTTGCTCAGCAGTATCGCCTTTATCTCATGGGAACCCACATCGATCCCCACCATCTGCGGAGCCTGACGCTTCCATAATTTCGAAAGCATAGTCAAATGTCACTTGTTGTTATTATTCAGCAATTAGATTAGCACAAAATCAACTCGTTATCGGTATTTGTACAGGATGCTTCCTTATTTTACAATTGCTATTTTTTTGCCAACTATTTTTAACTTCACCATTGGGCTATCCCCTTATATACTGTTGTCCCTGCTATAAATAATGGAATTATCTGGTGAAGTGGTTTAAACGTATTGTTATCGCTCTTTTTAGTTTAACCCTATTAGGAATAGGCGCTATTGCTGCAGCATATTTCTATGTTTTACCCGACCTTCCTGACGTAAATACACTGAAGACAGTTAAGCTACAGACTCCTTTACGCATTTATAGCAGTGACGGAAAAATGATCTCACAATTTGGTGAGAAAAGGCGCATCCCCGTTGCCTTTGCAGATGTTCCACCATTACTTATCGATGCGGTTTTAGACACAGAAGATGCCCGTTTCTTCCAACATCATGGCATAGACCCTATCGGTATCACTCGCGCAGCTATCATTTTGATCACCACAGGGAAGAAGAGCCAGGGAGCCAGTACCATCACCCAGCAGGTGGCACGCGGATTCTTCCTTTCTCGAGAGAAGACATATATACGCAAGATTAAAGAGATATTTCTAGCAATCAAAATCGAAAAAGCCCTGACTAAAGAGCAGATATTAGAGCTTTATCTGAATCGTTCTTTCTTAGGCAACCGTGCATATGGCGTAGGGGCTGCGGCACAAGTGTATTATGGTAAAAGGCTCGAAGAGCTCAACTTACCTGAGATAGCCATGATCGCCGGCCTGCCTCAAGCACCATCGGCAGCGAATCCAATCCGCAACCCGAGCAGGGCACTCAATCGACGCAATTGGGTGTTAAGCCGTATGTTGAAGAAGAAGAACATTACTCAAGCGCAATATTCTGCAGCTATTCAAGCTCCCGTATCGGCAAAATACCATGGCGCAGAAATAAACTTATATGCCCCCTATATTTCCGAGATGGCCAGAGATTATCTGGTCGATAAATTGGGTGAAGAGGAGGCCTATACCGGCGGCTATAATGTATACACCAGCATAGACTCCAAGCTACAGCGAGATGCACAGCATGCACTTAGAAATAATGTGTATGCCTACGATCAAAGACACGGCTATCGTGGTGCAACCGCTATTTTATGGACAGACACCCCACTCGAAACCTCTCATTTACTCACGCGGCTCAAACAGACTCAGGCTTTCCAAGGCTTGGTCCCCGCCGCCGTAATGAGTATCGAAGCACAGAGTGCATCCTTACTCACCTCTGCGGGGGAGACTATCCAGCTAGATTGGCAAGGTTTGAAATGGGCGCGAAAATTCATCAGTAACAAACAACAAGGAAGGGCACCTAAAACTGCGGAACAAATACTGACAGTTGGCGAACAAGTCTGGTTACGTCATAACGGTGACTTCTGGCAGTTATCCCAGATCCCCGTCGTATCCAGTGCCATTGTGTCACTCGACCCACACAATGGCGCAATAAAGGCATTAGTCGGTGGTTTCAGTTTTCACACCAGCCAATATAATCGCGTCACCCAAGCCAAGCGGCAGTTAGGCTCTAATATTAAACCATTCATCTATACCGCTGCTATTGAGAAAGGTTATACCCTAGCGACGCTCATCAACAATGCACCTATCAATAATGCAGATACCAGACAAGGTACCGCATGGCGGCCCAAGAACTCCCCGGATCGCTACACGGGACCGACTCGATTACGTGTGGGACTCGCTCAATCCATCAATGTCATGTCGGTGAGGACCATGCGTTATGCCGGCCTGGATAAGGCTATCGATACCTTGGTCAAGTTTGGTTTCACCCGTGACGAGATCCCCAGAAACGAATCTATCGCGCTGGGTTCAAACTCTGTCACACCACTGCAGGTCGTCACCGCGTTCTCCACTTTCGCTAACGGTGGCTACAAGGTTGAACCTTACTTTATCGAACTCATTGAAGACTCCTACGGTACTGTGATTGAGAAATCTAGCCCGATATTAGCCTGCCCCCCTCATGCCAAGCCACTGCCTATCAGTGATGATCCCTTTGCCGCTATGGCTGAAGAATTTAAACAGGCTGAGCAGGTTACAGATGCCGATAGTTGCGGTGGTCCCGATTCTCGCTATGCAGAGAGGATCATCTCGGAGCAAACCGCATTCTTAGTCACCGAAGCGTTAAAGAGTGTAATTTGGGGCGGCGGCAACTGGAGCAAGGGAACCGGCTGGAATGGGACAGCTTGGCGAGCCTCACGCGTGGTTAAGCGCCATGATATTGCAGGTAAAACAGGTACAACCAACGAATCAAGGGATACCTGGTTCAGTGGCTTCAATCCTAAGCTTGCCACCACCGTATGGGTGGGTTTCGATGATCACAGCAAGGAGCTTGGCAGAACCACTTGGGATGCCAATGGGGCTAAAGATCAGATCTCGGCAGCCGAAGCTGGAGCGAAAACTGCGGGACCGGGTTGGAATGAGTTTATGAAGAATGCACTCACCGGCACGCCCGAAATTCCAACGACTCCTCCCCAAGGGATCATTTCTGTCAGAATCGATCTGGCCACGGGTAAGTTAACCAGAAAAACGGATTATACTAGTTCGTTCGAGTATTTTATCTCCGGAACTGAGCCAAAGGAATTTACCACAGAGACCAATGAGTCAAACGATATATTCATCGAAGATTCGGCCGATGAACTATTCCAATAAAGGCTTCTAGCCCACAAAACCTGTATAAAAACGCAATAAAAAGCACGATTAATTCAATAGTGCTTTTTTATGTTTTATACATTAAAAATTAGTGACATGGCTAGAAATCATTTTAACTTTCAACCTATACGTTCAATTTTTAAGCTAGCTTACTCGCCAGTGCCGCTTTCACCCGAGGCAGCGAAGTTCCACCTAGGGCTTCTCTCTTGGCCAGACAAGACTCTATGGTCAGGCAGGCATACACGTCATCGGCGATGATATTAGAAAAAGCTTGTAGCTCCTCTAATGCAAAATCCTCCAAGGGTTTCTTTGCCGCTATGGCTTTAACCACCACTTCACCCACTACATGATGTGCTTCTCTGAATGGCATTCCCTTAGCCACTAAGTAATCGGCTAGTTCGGTCGAGTTTGCATAGCCTTGTTGAGCCGCTCTTAAGGTATTCTCACGATTAACCTTTAGGCCACTCAAGACCAGTGCCGCCATCTCGAGACAGATAGCCCAGCTATCCATAACATCAAATAATCCCTCCTTGTCTTCCTGCATATCCTTGTTATATGCCAGAGGAAGCGCCTTCATCGTCGTCAGAATGCCAATCAGACTACCGTACACTCGCCCTGTCTTTCCCCTGATAAGCTCTAGAGCATCGGGATTTTTCTTCTGTGGCATCAGAGATGAGCCCGAGGTCACTTCATCATCTAGGTCGATGAAGCCCGCTTCACCACTGTTGAAGAAGATGAGGTCTTCTGCCAGACGACTCAGATGCATCATGCTGATTGAAGCATCGCTGCAGATCTCAATCACATGATCTCTGTCGGAGACCGAATCTAAACTGTTAAGGGTCGGAGAGGCAAATCCTAACGCAGCGGCTAACTTGTATCTATCCATTGGATAAGCCGTACCGGCAAGCGCTCCAGTACCCAGAGGACAAGTATCGGCCCGCTTGAGTGCATCTTCTAAGCGGCTAATATCACGCTCAAACATCTCAACATAGGCTAGACACCAGTGACCAAATGTAATGGGCTGAGCACGCTGCAGATGGGTATAACCCGGCATAACTGCATCGAGCTCTCTTTGGGCCAGTTCGAGAAGTGCTTGTCTCAAGCTCTTTAGTAAAACGAGTTGCTGTTGACCCTCCTTCTTGCACCATAGTTTAAGATCGGTAGCCACCTGGTCATTACGGGAGCGCCCTGTATGTATTTTCTTGCCCAGATCACCTACTTTAGCGATAAGTGATTGCTCGACGAAGCTATGAATATCTTCGGCGCCCGATGCCAAGATCAACTCTGGCTTATCTTCAACCTCGGCTAATAGGTCTTTCAATGCCTGCTGTAACTGAGTGCACTCTTGCTCAGTCAAGACACCGACCTGTGTGATTGCTTCGGCCCAGGCTATCGAGCCGACGATGTCCTGTTCAATCAAACGGTAATCCACAGGCAGTGAATCATTGAATAATTTAAACAATGCACTGCTTTCCTGACTAAATCTTCCGCCCCATAATGCCATGCTGGTATCCTCATCTTTTACAAAAAAGGACGCTTAGCGCCCTTTATTTTAATTAAATCATCTGCCGCGATTTACAGACCCTTCAGTGCTCTGATGCGACTAGAGAGCGAGTAGAGACGAATAAAGCCTTCGGCATCTTTCTGGTTATACACATCATCTTCGCCAAAGGTCGCAAACGCTTCAGAATATAGGCTGTTAGGTGAGCGCTTCTTAACCGCTTGAGCCTGACCCTTGTAGAGCTTAATGACGACTTCACCATTAACTAACTTAGCTAAGGGCCCGGAGGCGGCTAGCAGGGACTCACAAAGAGGAGTGAACCAACGTCCGTCATAAACCAGCTGAGCCATCTGCGCGCCAACTTGCTCGCGCCACTCACGGCTCGTCTTGTCGAGTACCAACTCTTCGATGGCACGTAACGCCGCAAACATCACAGTGCCACCTGGAGTCTCATAACAACCACGAGACTTCATGCCTACCAGCCTGTTCTCTGTGATATCGATTCTGCCTACACCATGAGCTCCTGCCACTTTATTTAGCACCGTGAGTGCCGCGTAAGGAGACAGCGCCTCACCGTTAACCTTAGTGATCTTGCCCTGCTCTAATTCCAGTGTCACATATTCAGGTACATCCGGAGCATCTTCAGGGGCGACTGTCATAGTCCACACGCCTTTAGACGGTTCGTTCCACGGATCTTCCAACTCGCCACCTTCGTGTGAAATATGCCAGGCATTGGCATCACGACTGTAAATTTTGGTTATCGACGAACTTGTCTCGATATTACGCTCGGCCAAGTAGTCGAGTAGATCCTCACGACTCACCATCTCCCATTCACGCCATGGAGCGATCACTTTGAGATCCGGAGCCAGCGCGGCGAAACAGCCTTCGAAACGAACCTGATCGTTGCCTTTACCGGTACAGCCATGACAGACAGCATCGGCACCGACTTTACGTGCAATTTCTATCTGAGCCTTAGCAATAATAGGCCTGGCCATAGAAGTGCCGAGTAAGTAAGTACCTTCATAGATGGCGCCAGTGGCTATGGTTGGGTAGATATAATCGGCAACCAGTTCTTCTTTAAGGTCGACGATATAGCACTCGGAGGCACCCGAAGCAATCGCCTTGGCATGGAGGCCTTCGAGCTCGGCATCTCCCTGACCCACATCGGCACAGAAGGCAATAATTTCACAATTATCATAGGTCTCTTTTAGCCAGGGGATAATAGCCGACGTATCCAGTCCACCCGAATATGCCAGGACAACTTTTTTCACATCTGTTTTCTTTATTTGATTCGACATCTCTGTTTCCTAATTTCTGTTACTTGCTCATCGAAACCTCGATGAGATATAAATATGTTTACGTCTAGATTTTGTCTAATCTTTCTGACCCAGCAAGGTCACGAGTACGGCATTTTGTGCATGCATGCGATTTTCAGCTTGCTGCAAGATAAGTGAACCCTCACCATCGACCACCTCTGCAGTAGCCTCAACTTCACGATATACTGGCAAACAGTGCATGAAGAAGTTAGCGCCCGCTTTTTCCATCAGAGCAGCATTGACCTGATATGGACCGAACTTAGCTTTGATATCAGCCATATCAGTCTCGTCACCCATAGAGATCCAGGTATCGGTGTAAATAGCATCTTGCGCACCCATCGCCTCAATATCTGAGGTCAGCAACAGAGAGCCGCCATGCTTAGCCGCCAACGCTTGCGCCTGTACCACGACTTCGCCATCAGGAAAGTGCCCGGGAGGACAAACGACGGTCATCTTAGCGCCGAGAATTGCGGCGCCGAACATCAATGAGTGGGCCACATTGTTACCGTCACCGACATAAGCGAGTTTAACCTGACTAACATCGTCAAACTTCTCAGATAAAGTGAGGAAGTCTGCTAAGCCCTGGCAAGGGTGATAGAGATCCGATAGCGCATTAATTACCGGCACACTGCCATGCTCAGCCAGGCCTTCAATGGTCGAATGTAGATAGGTTCTCGCCACGATAGCGTCGGCCCAACATGATATATTGGCAGCAAAATCGGCTATCGGCTCACGTTTACCCAAGGCACCATTTTGCTGATCCAGGTAGAGGCAATGGCCGCCAAGTTTATTGATGCCGATATCGAAACTAACGCGAGTTCTCAATGAAGGCTTCTCAAATAACATCACCACACTCTTACCGTCCAAGGCATGGCGATACTCGGCTGGATTAGCCTTTATTTTTTTCGCCAGGGACAACAAGTCTTTCAGTTGCTCTTGAGTTAGATCTTTTATCGATAACAGGTGGTTCATGGTCACTCTCCTCTGATTGGCAGCTTAATCCAACACTTATTCTTGTATTCAGTTAGCCGCGTCGCGGCTAGCTCAAATTTAATGATAATGATTTTAAAGTAAAAACTAATTAGGTTGGATCTGTGTTCCCACCAACTGACCATTTGACAGGGCTAACAATTGCTCTTCACTTCTCCAAGAAGCCACTTGTACTGGCTGGCCCATGAGTTCAGCGACGTCCAGTGCGGCCTCGACCTTCACTTTCATGCCGTTCTCGAGAATGCCTATATGAGTGAGCTCTGCTACCTGCGCCCTATTGAGACTCTTAATTAATTGGCCCTTGCCATCGAGCACACCCGAGACATCGGATAACAGCACTAGCTGAGCATCGACAAGTTTTGCCAACACGGTCGCGGCTTGATCGGCATTGACGTTGAGTTGCTGGCCGCTTGCGTCGATTGCAATCGAGCTAACAATCGGCAACCAAGCCTGAGAGAGAATAAACTCAAGATAAGTCGCATTCTTAGGTGAAACTTCACCGACAAATCCTAGCCTTGCATCTTTAATCTTGGCCGTGACAATATCGCCATCACTCAGGCTCATGCCGATGGCCGAAATACCGGACTTTATCGCCGCGGCTTGCAATAATTTATTCGCGGTTCCGGCTAGTGCACCCACGATGACAGGCACTTGTGCCGCAGGTGTAACCCTTAACCCGTCTACTTTCTCAGTTTCCATACCGTTGGCTGTGAGCTGTTCATCGACGATACAGCCGCCCCCATGCACCAAGATAATCTTCTGCCCCTTGGCAATCATCTTAGCCACAGTATCCATCAACCTGTTCATGCCCATCTCACACTGCAGTAAGGCGCCACCAACTTTAATCACTAATGTTTTATTACTCGTTGACATACTTATCTACTCGCCTAATGAAATTAGTATTTGAAATGAATCTTTATGCACTGATGAGCCTGACTAGCCGCGCCTTTCATCAAGTTATCAATTGCGCTCGCCACCACCAGATAACCCGTCTGGGGATCGAACTTCCATCCCAGATGACAATTAGGCGTATTGACCACATCATCTACTCGAGGAAATTGGTTGTGCTTCACCGTAACAAGAGGCGCGTTATCATAAAATGAGTATGCCTTGGCAATATCGGCTTCCGTGGTTCCCGCAGCTAGCTGTGCGGTAATGGTTGCGAGTATGCCACGCTTAAAATTACCTAAGTGTGGAGTAAAGATGACTTGCTGACCTAGCTGAGTAGCAATTTCAGGCTGGTGCCTGTGACCCAAGACACCGTAAGGCGTTAGACTCACTTCACAAAAACTGGTTTGCAGTTGTGCCTTTCTACCGGCTCCTGTGACACCGCTCACGGCGTTAATCACCGGCAAGGTACTGGTTAGCAGAGATGCTAATGGCTTCAATGCGATAAGCGATGCCGTTGGATAACACCCTGGGACGGCAATCATCTTGCTGTCGGCAATCTCGGCACGATTCCACTCGGCAAGACCATAAACGGCATTAGATAATACTTCAGGATAGTCATGCTCGAAGCCATACCATTTCGGGTACTGAGCCTTATCGGCAAACCGATAGGCACCGCTTAAATCGAATACCGCCAGACCTTGTGCATAAAACCAGGCCGCCAGATGTAAGCTGACATTATGATCGGTTGCTAATACCACTGCATCGGCCTGATCGACAATTAAAGCCTTAGCTTCTGGTGATAATGGAGACAGGCATAATGAGATATGACTATATACAGGATAGAGCTCAGATAATGGCTTACCTTTATCTAAACTATTCTCAGAAACATACAGACCTTGAATGTTTAAGTTTGCATCGGCATATATAAGAGAGGTGATCTGTGCGCCCGTGTAACCACTAGCGCCGATAATAGCAATGCTTTTCATAATCTATGACTTCTTAATTTTTAAACGAGAGAGAAAAAAAGGGGGCACAACTTAAGCCCTGGTAGAAACACCAATGTTGACAAGTTTATCGTCGCAGGAAGTCTGTTAATGTGACCTTTTTGTTAATTTTAGTGTATGCAATTATCATTTTTACTCTCAGTGATTAGCACTGTATTCTGGTACTCGCCTTAGCTGTTTGCTAGACTAGCACGGTTAACTATTTATGCAATATATTTGAATATCTATTTTAAAGGTGAAGCATGACACAAATTCCAGATCTGAAAACGAGTTTTACTCAGCTCATAGCGACACCTTCGATTAGCGCCCTCGAAGTCGAGCAAGATATGAGTAACCAAGGCGTGATCGATCTATTGCATACCTGGTTCGATGATTTAGGCTTTCAATGTAAGATGCAATCCGTACCGAATTCCCGTAATAAACATAACTTCATCGCTTCATTTGGCCCCGGTAGTGGTGGTCTTCTACTCGCCGGTCACACAGATACAGTGCCGTTTGATGAGGGTCGTTGGAGCCAAGATCCATTCACTCTAACGGAAAAAGATAACCGCTGGTACGGCCTCGGCACATGCGATATGAAGGGATTCTTTGCCCTCATATTAGCAGCGCTAAAGGATATGCCTCTGGAGGATTTCAAACGTCCTCTACATATCTTGGCCAGCGCCGATGAAGAAACCACCATGAATGGAGCTAAAGCCTTTGCCGAAGCAAAATCTATCTCACCCGATTACGCCATCATCGGCGAGCCAACCAGCTTAAAACCGGTTTATATGCATAAAGGGCATCTGACTCAAGGCATAAGAGTCACGGGTCGCAGTGGCCACTCTTCAGACCCTGCGAAAGGGCTAAATGCTATCGAAATAATGCATCAAGTGATGGGACAACTGCTGAAACTCAAGCAACATCTAGCCGACAACTATCATGAAGACGCATTTAGCGTACCTTACCCAACGATGAACTTCGGTCACGTACATGGCGGCGATGCGGCCAACCGAATCTGTGGCTGCTGTGATCTGCATATCGATATTCGTCCGCTCCCCGGATTAGCATTAGAAGAGCTCGAGCAGTTAGTCCTTAATTACCTTGCACCTATCAGTGCTCAGTTTCCCGGCAGTATTGTGGTTGCACCGCTTTATCCAGGATCCGAGCCTTTCGCCGGTAATGCACAAAGCAGCTGGAGTAAACTAGTGGCAGAATTATCTTCGAGTAGACCTGAGGTCGTTAACTACGCGACCGAAGCCCCTTATATTGCCAAACTGGGTTGCCAAACCTTAGTATTAGGCCCTGGCAGCATAGAACAGGCTCACCAGCCAGATGAGTTTCTCGACACCGCCTATTTGAAGAAAACCGTCGAGCTCCTCAAACAGCTCATCTATCACGCCTGCATTAAATAGGCTCATAATAGCCGTTCTACTTCAAAGTGCAGATTTCAGAGCAGACTGAGGTAGAACGGATATAGTATTATACCATTCCGAGTAAGTATCTGATCATTCAGCGGGAGTTCAAAGCACTGTAGGCAAGGCGAATGTTTGAAGCTAATAGTTATTCTCGGCAACAAGCTCCTGCGTTGCTCTCGATAATTGCTCCGGCATTATTCTACCTTCACCCGTCCATGGGCTCGTACCTCCTGCATCTGACCTCCATGGAAGGAGGAAATGTCTTATTTTGTATGGAACAAAATAGACCATGCAGTCGTATATCGAGAACATTCAACGTAGCATAAAGGGCTTTACCCTTTTCTTTAAACATCAGCCGCACTGCGTGAGGCTCTCAGTGTTTCCACTTCTGCGTTACATTGACTTAAAAGGGAATAACCATTTCCTCATCAATGCGCCTTGAATTGAAAAAACTGAGAGTCTCTGAACTGACCAGATACTTATATGGAATGGTATTAATATCACTCGAGACTAAATAGTTATGCCAGTCTTGAGTGATATGGCACACATAAGCTCACAATATCTCGGTTGTCTATATTGACCTAAGCCGTTAACCCTAGGTATTGTGGTCGAATAGCGAAATTGGATATGGAGTAAGTATGGCTGATATGTATGCGTCTTTAAGGTCTAACGTTGGTACCTTAGGACAGATTTTAGGTGACACAATACGCACCAATTTAGATGACACTTTTCTCGATAAGATAGAACAGATCCGTCAATTAGCGAAAAGCTCCAGGCAAGGAGATGAGACCTCTCGTGATGAGATGCTCAAACTGCTTGCGGCACTTCCGGATAATGAATTAGTTCCCTTTGCGAAGGCATTCAACCAATTTCTAAACTTGGCCAATATCGCCGAGCAATTTCATACCATCAGCCGCAATTGCGACGAGTTAGTATGTGTTCCCGATCCAGTAGAGCAGCTATTGGGTAGAGTGTTGAGCAGCAATATTGATCAAGAGAAGATGCTAGATTGCCTGCAGAACCTAGATATCGATCTGGTATTGACCGCTCATCCCACAGAGATATCCCGCCGAACCCTGATCCAAAAATATTCATCGGTTATCGATAGTCTCGCTGCACTTGAAAACCCACAACTTAGCCAGCGAGAGAAGAAGCAACAGCATCTCCGCCTCAGGCAACTCATCGCCCAAATCTGGCATACCAATGAGATTCGCCACGAGCGACCAACCCCGGTAGACGAAGCCAAATGGGGCCTTAGCACTATCGAAGTCTCCCTCTGGCAAGCCATTCCTGATTTTCTCAGACAGCTCAATGAGCAAGTAGAAGAGCGTACTGGCAAGCAACTACCCATCGACATTGCACCGGTGCGATTCTCCAGCTGGATGGGAGGAGATCGTGATGGCAACCCGTTTGTCACGGCTGTCGTCACCCAGGAAGTACTAGATAGAAACCGTCACACCGCGGCACGTCTATATCTAAAAGATATTATTTTACTGGTCAATGACCTCTCAATGGAAAGTGCCAACGATGAGTTATCGGCGTTAACGAATAATAGCCACGAGCCCTATAGAGATGTACTCCATGAACTCAGGCTTAAACTACGCAATACCATAGACTATCTCAACGAGCGCCTCGAAGGCCATAAACCTGAAGTGGATCACAGCTCCATTATCTGGCATGAGAGTGATCTCAAAGAACCTCTGATGATGCTATATAGGAGTTTGTCAGAGAAGGGTATGAGTCTGATCGCCAACGGCCTGCTATTGGATATGCTACGTCGTATCGCCTGTTTTGGTATACATATGCTCAGACTCGATATCCGTCAGGACGCCGAACGCCACAGTGATGTTATTGCCGAGTTGACCCGCTATCTGGGTATGGGAGACTTCAACCACTGGGATGAAAATGAGAAACAAGCATTCCTCTTAAGAGAGCTCACCAGTAAACGTCCATTAATCCCCACGAATTGGCAACCGAGTGCCGATGTCGCCGAAGTCATAAGTACTTGCCGACTGATAGCAAGCCAACCAGCCAGAGCTCTCGGTTCCTATGTGATATCTATGGCAAGCAAGCCATCGGATGTACTGACCGTATTGCTTTTACTCAAAGAGACAGGCTGCCCTCATCCTATGAGAGTGGTACCACTGTTTGAGACTCTGGACGATCTCAATAATGCTGCAACTTGTATGTCGGCACTCTTCGCCATCGATTGGTACCGTGGATATACCAAAGGCCATCAAGAAATAATGATCGGCTATTCGGATTCAGCCAAAGACGCCGGCGTTATGGCGGCGGCGTGGGCTCAATACCATGCTCAGGAGCAACTGGTTGAGATAAGCCGACAAGCCGATGTGAAACTCACCCTGTTTCATGGACGGGGTGGCACCATTGGCCGAGGGGGCGGGCCCGCTCATGAAGCAATTCTGTCTCAACCTCCTGGTTCTGTCGATGGACGCATCCGCGTAACCGAGCAAGGCGAGATGATCCGCTTCAAGTTTGGCTTACCAAAATTAGCCGTTCAGAGCTTAGCCTTGTATACCTCGGCGGTAATGGAGGCAACCTTGCTTCCACCACCTGAGCCAAAACCAGAATGGCGCGCCTGTATGCAACAGCTAGCCGAGGAATCGGTGAAGTCCTATCGTGCAATCGTCAGAGAAGAGCCAGATTTTGTGGCATATTTTCGCGCCGCCACTCCCGAAGTCGAGCTAGGAAAATTACCTCTGGGCAGTCGCCCGGCAAAACGTAAGGTCGACGGCGGTATCGAAAGCCTAAGAGCTATTCCTTGGATCTTTGCCTGGTCGCAAAACCGTTTGATGCTGCCTGCTTGGCTAGGTGCAGGCGAGGCGCTTCAGGCCGCAATAGACAGAGGAGATATGCCCTTGTTACAGGAGATGGAGCAAGAGTGGCCCTTCTTTAAGACCCGCATATCTATGCTAGAGATGGTTTATTCCAAGGCCGAGCCTAACTTGGCTAAGTATTACGAAACCTGTCTGGTACCAGAAAATCTTCATCATCTTGGCGAAGCATTACGTGAAAGATTAGCGACTGGGATTAAGGCTGTATTAGAGCTGACTCAATCTGATACCTTGATGTCCCACACTCCATGGAACAAGGAGTCGATTACCTTACGTAACCCTTACATAGATCCACTGAACTTCATGCAGGCGGAATTATTAGCGAGGACACGAAAGAAAGATGCATCAGCCAATGTGGAACTCGCCTTAATGTTAACCATAGCCGGTGTCGCTGCTGGCATGAGAAACACAGGTTGATGAAAATATTAAGCTTTACTCTTAGCTTTGTATTGCTGTTTTTGACTGGCTGCGTCAGTCAATACAGCATCACAGAGAATGAATTAGAAGACTACCTATCGGAAGAGATCCATTTCGAAATTAAACAGGGTAATAAACTCTTTGGCATCGATATGCACATCAATAATATCGAAGTTAAATTGGGGCATAAAGCAGATACTATGGCGGTCTCGGCAACGAGTGTTATAAAGGTACGTAACCCCTTGATGCCATTCGAAGCTGAATTGGAAGCGACCTTTGAGGCAAAGCCTTGGTATGACGCTACAAACCATAGCGTCTATCTAAGAGAACTTAAGCTAGTAGAGATAAAATCTAGCCCAAAAGATTTCGATAAGGCCATCCAGCAGTTTTCTCCCCAACTGATGCGCTTCTTAACTCAGTTTCTGGAAACTCAGCCTGTCTATGTGCTCGATACCAATGAATCTAATCAGGCACTCATCGCTGAGATGACTAAACGAATCCAGGTACAACCGGGAAAACTTCAGTTAATCTTTGACGAATAAGTTTAATATTCAGAGCAGATTGCGATCAAGACTCGCTTGATTACAATCTGCTCTCTTTTACGCTGCTAGCCATTCGAGTCTTACTTACTAAATCTGCTAAATGACGAGTAATCCACGATAACAGCATCACCTAAAAGTTCACGCCTTAGCATGTCATAAGCCACTGCTGTAGTTAATGTTCTCACTAATTCACGGGAACGACTCGGCAGTTTCAGCATCTGACTATGTACACCATATTTAGTTGCCAATGCTATCGCTACAGTCCCAACTGGCTTATCAGCCGAACCGCCTTCCGGACCAGCAATGCCACTGGTCGCAAGTGCGTAATCACTGCCTAGTATATTGCGGGCCCCCTTGGCCATCTCTTCAACAGTTGCAATGGACACTGCGCCGTAGTCATCCAGAGTCTGAGGATTAACCCCGAGAACTTTGACCTTAGCCTCATTGCTATAAGTGACTAAACCATGATGTAAGTACGAGGAGCTACCAGGAAATGCAACCAAGCCACTGGTGATCATGCCACCGGTACATGACTCGGCAACACAGAGACTAAGTCCTGAGTTTACTAATTTATTATGGATCTCTTGATCCAATGTAGTGACATTTTCTGCCACAAGCGCATTACCCAACAAAGCCTTGATCTCAGAATTAATTCTAGGCAAAGAAGTGATAGCCGCAGCCCCTCGTGCAAATAGCTTAATCTCGATATAAGGCATATAAGAGCGGTAACCTAAGGTAATTCCTTCGGGTAAAGGAATAGCCTCCAATCTATCTGCGAGTGCAGACTCACCATTCCCCAGAGTTAGCAACTTCTTCAGAGCAACCGAGCTCGAAGCCGCAAACCTCTCTTCAACGAAGGGGATAAATTGCTCAGTCACCATACGTTTAAATTCAAATGGTACCCCAGGTGTAAAAAACAACCAGGCACGATTGAACTTTACGGCGAAGCCACAAGCTGTGCCTACCGGGTTATCGATCATCAGAGCCGACTCTGGAAGCAATGCCTGCTTAAGATTACTCTCGGCCATGACTCGGCCATTACGGGCAAACCAATCTTCGAGCTTAGTACGCCACTCGATATTTTCGATTAAAGGAACCCCCATAGCCAAGGCCATAGCCTCAGTAGAAAGATCATCACTCGTTGGCCCTAAGCCACCATTGACCAGTATGATATCCGCTTCTAAGCTACGCTCTTTGAATACTGCAACCAGATCTTCCAGGCGATCACCGACAGTCACCCGACGTTGACACTCAATTCCCTTGTCCATAAGAGTATTAGCAAACCAGGCGGCATTGGTATCCACTATCTGTCCCGCTAACACCTCCTCACCCGTACATATCATCTCTAGCTTCATCGATACACCTTAAACCAGCAATCCATTAATAGCAGCTAAAGTAACAAGCCCACTATCAATAGCAATACCCGCTAAAGATTTAATTGAGAATATGTTCATTTAAAAAGACAGAGAGATTTAATCGATCAGCAAGGCTAATTGAAAAGTAAAAATGATGAACATATGGGGGCGGAGAAGTAACGCTTTGTATGCATAGCATGAGTAGTTTGGAACAAAAGCGGAGGCGCCTTCCAATGGCCCAGCTTCGGGCATGCCGCCAAGAATGGCGGTAATACCATTCTAAGTAAAAATATGATCTAATTGTGATCATCATATCTTCTTCATTTGTATTCATGGATAATTTTAAAAATACAGATTTCAATGCTCTTGCTCGTAGCCAGACATCCATTCAAATGAAGATGCGCTTACTTGCACTCGCTCACTTTCAAGATGGAAAGTCTCGGACTCAAATTTCTCAATTTTTAAAAGTGAGTAGAACCAGTGTCAACAAGTGGGTACATGTCTATTTAACAGAAGGCCTAGCAGGCTTACAAGAGAAACCACGTACTGGTAGTACCCACATTTATTAGCACTAAACAACGAGCGCAACTGGCTGACTACATAGAAAAAAGAGCAAGTAGCGCTCAAGGTGGTAGATTAACCGGGGCACATATTCATACCTATTTGGTTCAGTATGTCCAAGCAGAGGTATAGGCCAAGCAACAGTGGTTCCATGGACGAGTAAAGAAGCCATGATCCTGCACTTGAGACAGATCTCGGAAGTCACAGAAGCAGACAGACATGCAGTCGTTATTATGGATGGTGCTGGCTGCATACCGATGGCATTGCAGATGAATTCAATAATGTCAGCCTCATCAAATTACCCCCTTATTCACCTGAGCTTAATTCGATCGAACAAGTGTGGAGCTGGATGCGCCAGCACTGCCTTGCCAATCGAGTTTTCAAAAATTATGAAGACATTGTTGATAGTGTTTGTGAAGCCTGGAACACTTTCACCGAGAGTGCTGAAAGAGTGACAAAAATGTGTTCTAGGGATTGGGCGAATATGACCAGTTAATTTTCCAGATTGGTATAACGCAGGAGCTGTTACCGAGGAGCATTTATCGACCGACATCGGGAATAGCCCTTTCGCGGAGCATATATACGTAGAACAAAGAGCGGAGGCGCCTTCCAATGGCCCGGCTTCGGATAAATCCTCCGCGTTCAGACCCAGCATCAAGCTACGCTTGATAAGCGCAAGGTCTGCACCCTACTATCACATGAAAGGATGCATGCTTCGCATGCGCTATCTATATTCCCCATGTTCGTTCGGTCATTTTCCAGACTAAAACGAAAAAAGCCCGTTGCGTTAGCAACGGGCTTTATCGTTTATTAGGCGCCTGGAAATGACCTACTCTCACATGGGGAGACCCCACACTACCATCGGCGCAATTGCGTTTCACTTCTGAGTTCGAGATGGATTCAGGTGGGGCCACAATGCTATGGTTTCCAGACTAATTTTGCGATTACTTTCAGCTTTTCAAAAAGCTAAAGGTAAAAGAATTTAGAAAGCTGGCTATTTAAAAAGTCTTTTAAACAGCTTTAAATAAAAGTAATAATTGGTTCAACTTAAATCAAGTCGGTATTCTTTTGTGCTTGTAAAGTAATCACTCATTAACCACATACTTCTCTTTTAACAAGAGTAAACCCATCTGGGTTGTATGGTTAAGCCTCACGAGTCATTAGTACAGGTTAGCTCAATGCCTCACAGCACTTACACACCCTGCCTATCAACGTCCTAGTCTCGAACGGCTCTTTAGAGGAATTAAATCCCTAGGGATGACTCATCTTAGACTCGCTTCCCGCTTAGATGCTTTCAGCGGTTATCGATTC
>NZ_ABIC01000036.1 GCF_000172075.1 Shewanella benthica KT99 | reverse complement strand
AGTTAGGTAGTGATGCGCCTACGTTACGTTTCGATATAGGCAGTAAGCCTGCGGCTCCACGCCCGGTTCAGGCGACTCCTGCAATGGCTCCCCCAAGAGTTCAGATGAATACCAGACCGGCTAGGACTGCATTTAATGTGAATATGCCCGAACCGGCTATCATGACGAATCACCGCAGTAATATTAATCCAGCTTATCAGTTTGACAATTTTGTCGAGGGTAAATCGAACCAATTAGGCAAAGCTGCGGCGCAGCAAGTCGCCGAAAATCCTGGTGGTGCTTACAACCCATTATTCCTCTATGGTGGTACCGGTTTAGGTAAGACTCACCTGTTACACGCAGTGGGCAATGCTATCATCAAGAATAATCCCAATGCCAAAGTGGTCTACATGCATTCTGAGCGTTTCGTTCAGGATATGGTGAAAGCCCTGCAGAATAATGCCATCGAAGAGTTCAAACGTTATTACCGTAGTGTCGATGCACTGTTTATCGATGATATTCAATTCTTTGCCAATAAAGACAGATCACAGGAAGAATTCTTCCATACCTTCAATGCGTTATTGGAAGGTAATCATCAGGTGATCTTGACCTCAGATAAATATCCGAAAGAGATCGATGGCGTAGAAGATCGTCTCAAATCTCGTTTCGGTTGGGGCTTGACCGTGGCGATCGAGCCTCCTGAGCTAGAGACTCGTGTGGCGATCCTGATGCGTAAGGCACTGGAGAGTGGCGTCAATCTACCCGATGAAGTCGCTTTCTTCATCGCTAAGCGATTACGTTCCAACGTTCGTGAGCTCGAAGGTGCATTGAATCGAGTCATAGCGAATGCTAATTTTACCGGTCGCCCAATCACTATCGATTTCGTCCGTGAAGCCTTGCGAGATTTGCTGGCGCTGCAGGAAAAATTAGTCACCATAGATAACATTCAGAAGACTGTTGCCGAATATTATAAGATCAAGATGGCCGATATGCTGTCCAAGCGTCGTTCTCGTAGTGTTGCCAGACCTCGTCAGGTGGCTATGGCGCTATCGAAAGAATTAACCAACCAGAGCTTACCTGAGATAGGGGATGCTTTTGGGGGGCGTGACCATACAACTGTTTTGCATGCATGTCGTAGAATTGCACAGTTGCGCGAAGAAAATCATGATATTAAAGAAGATTATGCTAACTTGATCCGTACCTTATCTTCATAAATCTGGGGAATTGAAACTGATGAAATTTTCAATTGATAGGGATGCCCTATTAAAGCCGCTGCAATTAGTTAATGGAGCGGTGGAGAGACGACATAACTTGCCTATTCTGGCAAACCTCTTAGTTGAAGTAAGTGGTCACACACTTAAGATGACAGGTACCGATCTTGAAGTCGAATTAGTCGGTCAGGTTCAGTTAGAAGGTGATGTTGAAGAGGGGCGTACTACCATTCCGGCGAAGAAATTTCTCGATATCGTTAAATCACTCCCAGATCAGGTCGAGATAAAAATTGAGCAACAGGAAAATCGTCTGTTACTCAGATCCGGCCGCAGTCGCTTTACCTTAGCGACACTGCCGGCGGAAGAGTATCCCAATGTAGAGGCTTTCGAGTCTGATATCGAATTTACCATTAAGCAGGGCATACTCAAGTCGCTCATCGATGCGACTCAGTTCTCCATGGCTAACCAGGACGTGCGTTATTACCTTAATGGTCTGCTACTGGAAACCGATGGCAATGTGCTGCGTGCCATCGCTACCGACGGACATCGCTTGGCCTTGAGCCATCGTAAAATTGAGGCTAATCTGCCAAAGAAGCAAGTGATCGTGCCCCGTAAAGGTGTTGTCGAGCTGCAACGTCTGTACGAAGGTGAAGACTTAGATGTGACTATCGCTATCGGTGACAATGCCATACGGGCGACGACATCGAGTGCCGTGTTGACCAGTAAGTTAATCGACGGGCGCTTCCCAGATTACCGTCGAGTCTTGCCAAAGGGTGGCGATAAAATCGTTATTGCCAGTCGCAACCAACTTAAGCAGGCTCTGTTGCGCGCCTCTATCCTGTCGAATGAGAAGTTTCGTGGTGTGCGGGTACAGCTAGAGAATAACCTGCTTAAGATCACCGCGAACAACCCTGAGCAGGAAGAAGCCGAGGAGATCATAGATGTAGAATATGATAACACTCCATTGGAGATAGGCTTCAACGTCAGTTATCTGTTGGATGTGCTCAATAACTTACCCTCAGACGAGGTACGCATCACGCTTATCGATGGTAACTCCAGTGCCTTGATTGAGAATCATATCGAAGAAAATTCTATGTATGTGGTTATGCCGATGAGGCTCTAGTCTTATAAACCCCAATTAATCTTGAAGAGGCTGCTAACGCAGCCTTTTTTGTGGATGACATCCGCGCTTTGATGTGGTCTGTGGATATGCTAATCTTCTTGGCTATTTGAATTTTTCAGCTGATGATTTGCGATGTTTTTATCCGTTAAATTAAGTGCATTTTGTTAGCTTGCCCGAATAAGTGATTAATGAGCCATAAATGAGTCTGACGCGTCTTCATATTGAAACTTTTCGCAATATCGCCTCTGCTCAACTGCTTCCGGGTGAAGGGATCAATCTCATCTATGGCCTTAATGGCAGTGGCAAAACCAGTATTTTAGAGGCTATCTATTTCCTTGGTATGGGCCGCTCCTTTCGCAGTCATCTTTCTCAGCGGGTGATTCAACACTCGGATGATAAGTTAACCTTATTTGCTAACTTAACCGTGCAGGGTAAAGAGAGCAAGATAGGCCTGCGACGATTTCGCAGCGGTGAGACCGAGGTCAAGATTGATGGTGATAAGGTCAAACGTTTATCGACCCTGGCCGAGTTTTTGCCGATACAAGTGATCACTCCCGAGAGCTTTGCCTTGCTGTTTGAAGGGCCTAAGTCGAGGCGTCAGTTTATCGATTGGGGAGCCTTCCATTGTGATGAACGTTTTCATTCGGCTTGGATCAATGTTAAACGAATTTTAAAGCAACGAAATCAGTTGCTTAAAAATGAAGCTAGCTACGCTCAGATTCAATATTGGGATAGAGAGTTAGTGCGTTATTCTGAAGTCGTGACCGATATTAGAACTCAATATGTAAACTCGTTAAATGAGCTACTTAAGGGTATAATCGAAGAGTTTTTACCTCAGGTTGATGTGAAGATTTCTTTTACCCGAGGTTGGGATAGTAAAACAGATTATGCGCAGCTCTTAGAGACGCAATATCCCAGAGACGTATCCAGCGGTAATACCGCTAGCGGTCCCCATAAGGCCGATTTGAGATTACGTGTCGGCACCTTGCCGGTTCAGGATGCTTTATCGCGGGGACAGCTGAAATTGTTAGTCTGTGCACTGCGTATTGCACAGGGGAAGTTACTCAAGCAGCAAATAGATAAGAATAGTATTTATCTGGTGGATGATCTTCCATCGGAATTGGATGCAAAGCACAGGCAATTGTTGCTGCAGCAGTTAACCGATACCGGCGCACAAGTTTTTGTCACCGCTATTGAGCCTGCAGCGATACTAGATTCGTTAAACACGCCACCGAGTAAGGTGTTCCATGTGGAACAGGGGCGTGTAACGGTAATTGAACAACCGATGAGAGAATAATATGTCAGAGAATGTTTACGATTCTTCGAGCATTAAGGTGCTAAAAGGCCTTGATGCAGTACGGAAGAGACCAGGGATGTATATCGGCGATACCGACGACGGTTCTGGTCTACATCACATGGTATTCGAAGTGGTCGATAACTCTATCGATGAAGCTTTAGCCGGCCATTGTAGCGAGATTGTCATCATTATCCATACCGATGGTTCGGTCTCGGTGAAAGATGATGGTCGTGGTATACCCGTTGATATTCACCCGGAAGAGGGTATATCGGCCGCAGAAGTGATCATGACTGTACTCCATGCGGGCGGTAAATTCGACGATAACTCCTATAAAGTCTCCGGTGGTCTCCATGGAGTGGGAGTCTCGGTAGTAAACGCTCTGTCTCAGAAGCTACAGCTGATTATTCGCCGTAATGGTAAGCTCTACGAGCAGTTCTATACCATGGGCGTTCCCGATGCGCCGATCAAAGAGATTGGTGATGCGACCAGTACGGGTACCGAATTAAGATTTTGGCCAAGTCATAAAACCTTCACTAATAATATCGAGTTTCATTTCGATATTCTGGTTAAACGTGTGCGTGAGTTATCATTCCTCAACTCGGGAGTCGGCATTCGCTTGATCGATGAGCGTGATAACCGTGATGAGTTTTTCGAGTATCAAGGTGGCATCAGCGCCTTCGTCGATTACCTCAACATCAACAAGACGCCGGTCAACAAAGACGTGTTCCACTTTATTCATGAGCGCGACGACGGTATCACAGTCGAAGTTGCCATGCAGTGGAACGATGGTTATCAGGAGAACATCTTCTGTTTCACTAACAACATTCCTCAGCGTGATGGTGGTACTCACCTTGCTGGTTTCCGTGGTGCATTGACCCGTAACCTAAACGCTTACATGGAGCGTGAAGGTTATAACAAGAAGGGTAAAACCAGTGCTACCGGCGATGATGCCCGCGAAGGCCTGACTGCGGTTATCTCGGTTAAGGTGCCAGATCCTAAATTCAGTTCTCAGACCAAAGATAAGTTAGTTTCGAGTGAAGTTAAATCGGCGGTTGAGCAGACCATGGGTGAGAAGTTGGGTGACTACCTGATGGAACATCCTACCGAAGCTAGGTTGATCGTTGGTAAGATTATCGACGCGTCTCGTGCGCGTGAAGCGGCGCGTAAAGCCCGTGAGATGACGCGTCGTAAAGGTGCATTAGATTTAGGTGGCCTGCCGGGTAAACTGGCTGATTGTCAGGAAAAAGACCCAGCGCTTTCTGAAATATACATAGTGGAAGGTGACTCTGCTGGCGGTAGCGCCAAGCAGGGGCGTAACCGTAAGAACCAAGCGATTCTGCCACTAAAGGGTAAGATTCTCAATGTTGAGAAGGCTAGATTCGATAAGATGCTCTCTTCGCAGGAAGTCGCGACCCTGATCACCGCACTGGGTTGTGGTATCGGTCCTGATGAATACGATCCAGATAAGACCCGTTACCATAACATCGTCATCATGACCGATGCGGACGTCGATGGATCTCACATTCGAACTCTACTGCTGACCTTCTTCTTCCGTCAGATGCCTGAGCTTATCGAACGTGGCTATATTTACATTGCCCAGCCACCTCTCTATAAGGTGAAGAAAGGCAGACAGGAACAGTATCTGAAAGATGAGCTGGCCTTGACTGAGTTTCTGACCAACTTAGCCCTAGATGGTGGTGAGCTGCATTCTTCTGCCGATGCACCAGCTATCTCAGGTGTACCGTTAGAGAAATTGGTTTATCAGTATCGCGAAATTGAAACCATCTTTGCGCGTTTAGAGCAGCGTTATCCGACTCTGTTGACCGAACGTATGCTTTATCATCCAGCTCTGGATGCAGATATGTTAGCCGATGAGGCTAAGGTTAAGCAGTGGTGTGACGCATTTGTCGCAGATCTAACCGAGAAAGAGTCAGGCGGTGTTATCTATAAAGCCGAGCCGTTTATGGACCCTGAGCGCAAAGTATATCTGCCAAATGTGCACATACGTAAGCACGGTATCGATACTAGCTACTTGTTTACCTACGAGTTCCTCAATTCCAGCGACTATGAGCGTATGACTAAGCTTGCAGAGGCGCTCGAAGGGCTCATAGTTGAAGGCGGTTTCATTAAGCGTGGTGAGCGAATGAAGGAGATTTCTACCTTCGTCGAGGCGCTTAACTGGCTGATGAATGATTCCAGACGTGGTCTCTATATCCAACGTTATAAGGGATTGGGTGAGATGAACCCTGAGCAGCTTTGGGAAACCACCATGGATCCTGAGTCGCGCCGTATGCTAGTAGTGACCATCGAAGATGCTATCGGCGCCGATCAGCTGTTTACCTGTTTGATGGGTGATCAAGTTGAGCCGCGTCGTAAATTTATCGAAGATAATGCGCTGAACGTAGCGAACTTGGATGTCTAAATAGATCTGCTGCGCATCTCTATTGATGCCACTAGGTGGCGGAAAGCGTTAAGTGCTAACATTTAGTGTTCAAAGCAAATAGCTAATGAGAGAAGCCCTGGAGAAATCCGGGGCTTTTTTGTACATGGCAGGAGATGTTCCTACATCTCTGTGCATTCCTATCATCCGTGATAGTCAGAGTGCTTATCCCCGAAGACCATGGATGGTCTAGGAGGGGGTTAATGTCTGGAATGTTTTAAAGAAGCTAACAAGGCCATAGTACTAGCAAGGTTAGGACAGATAACAAGGCATTGAGCCGAAAGATATACGTCATTCCGGCATGCTTGTGGCCGGAATCCAGCTTGAATTTGAGTCGTTATCCCGAACTCGTTTCAGGATCTAGCTTACAACTTAAAACTTACAGCTTCTTTCCTGCCGTGAGCCTTGCACTTATCAGCTTGGCCAAGCTGAGTGCATGCTCATTATCCCCGTGTATACAGATGCTATCGGCCCTGAGTCGCAGCAAGGCTCCATCGAGTGTTGTTAGCGGCTTATTCGCGAGTAACTGCTCAACTTGCTCCATGGCTTGAGCATCCTCCTCTATCACGGCGCCTTGCATCTGCCGGGGTGCCAGACTAGCATTTGCTAAATATCGCCGATCGGCAAAGGCTTCTTCGATAATCGTTAATCCATGTGATTTTGCCTGGTTCACTAGAGGGCTCCCGGCTAAGATCATCAACTTAAGTGTTGGATCTATCCGTTTAATCACATCTATTAAGATACCTCCTAAATGCTCGTTGAACGCAGCCTGATTATAAAGGGCACCATGAGGTTTCACGTGGAACATTTTAGCGCCTAGGGAGTCACAGACGGCTTTTAATGAGTTAATTTGCTGATAGAGTGAGGTTAATAACTCTTGGTCTGAAATCACCATGGGCTGGCGACCAAAATTTTCACCATCGGGGTAGCTGGGGTGAGCGCCAATATGAACCCCTGAGGTTAGCGCGAGCTTCACCGTGGTCTGCATACTCGATTGATCACCAGTATGACCTCCGCAGGCGATATTGGCCGAAGTGATCACTTGCAGTAAGGCTGCATCATTGGCGCCACCTTCACCTAAGTCGGCATTGAGATCTATCGGGTAGCCTTTGGGATTTGATAACATGATTGACCTCAGTTTCACATACTAAGTTATAAGCTGTAAGTGATCAGTTGTAAGCAAGAGCTATTAGCATCAATTGCTCTTTGGAGACGATAAAAATATTGTTGCCATTCATGGTTTGCGTCTTCCACTTGGTTTGGACTCACGTGAATAAATTGTAGCTTTTGTCCAGGCCTTGTCTGCGCTAGTTTCCACAGATCGGCTTCAATCACAGTGGCAATCTTAGGATAACCACCAGTCGTCTGTCCGTCTGCTAGCAAGACTATGGGCTGACCCGATGGCGGAACCTGAATGGTGCCTGGCATAACTGCATGCGAGTTTAAGCTTTGCTCTTGGGCTAATTTTAACGTCTCACCGGATAAACGTGCTCCCATGCGGTTACTGTCGTTAGAGACTTGCCACTGGCTACTCCAGAATACTCTACGTGACTCTTGGGTAAACAGGGCCATCTCGGGTCCGGGCAGGGCGCGTACCTCATTAGAATAATTTCTCTGCACCGCGCCAATTGGCTTAGAAAGCGAGCGTTTATCTCCTAAGGGGATTCGATCCCCGACCTTGAGAACTCTACCTTGGTGACCGCCTAGTTCGGCGGTCATGAGTGTCGATCTAGAGCCTAAACAGATAGGCACATCTATGCCGCCATCTACGGCGAGATAGGCACGCATGCCGGATTTTGGCCCTCTCAGGCAGAGGGTTTCTCCGGCATTAATCTTGCTACGCCAGCCATGCCAGAACTCCCTGGAGCCTATGTTGATCTCATAGTGAGCTCCTGTCAGGCTAAACCAGGCATCACGGTGAAACTTGAGCTCTAATGTTCCTGCCGTGAGTTCGAGGCTTGCGGCATTATCCGGATTAGCGACTAAACGATTGGCAAGTATCAAGGCTTGTCGATCTAAGGCGCCCGAGACTGGTACGCCTATGTGGCGATAGCCTGTGCGTCCTAGATCTTGAACTGTGGTGTGCAAGCCTGGTGTGAGTACCTCTATCATCTTGAGGATTCCTTATGACTGGCTTTAGCTGGCTTTAAAATAGGCTGCTTGGGACTAGATAGGTCTGAAATTACTTGAACTGAAATAGACGGCTCTGAAATCGAGAGTACCGAGACAAACTGTACCCTGTCTCCGGGGGCCAGCAGGGCACCATGCTCAGATGTTGCATCGAATAGCGCCAGAGAACTGCGGCCAATAAGCTGCCAGCCTCCCGGTGACCGAGTCGGGTATATGCCCGTCTGCTCGCCACCGATACCGACAGATCCCGCTGGAATCGATAATCTGGGAGTCGCCAATCTTGGGGTAAAGAGTCGCTCATCCAGCCCATCCAGATAGGGAAAACCGGGCTGAAAACCCAGAAATAGCACATTGTATTGAGTCGAGGTATGTATCGCTATCACCTCTTGCGCAGTGAGCTTGTGGTACTCGGCAACAGCATTAAGATCTGGCCCATATTCCCCACCATATTGGACCGGGATCTGGATGAGCTTACCAGGCTTGTCTTGAGGCCGTTTATTGCTCCAAAGCGTGTTGATTTGCTTGATCCAGAAAGGGATTTTTTTACTGTCTTTGAAAAAAAACGTGAGATTATTATTACCTGGAACAATATCGTCAAAATCACCACTGGCCCTGCATATATCCGCTATGTGCCATATTTGTCTCTGTATCTCCAGCTTGCTGCTCGAGCCTGATAGACCGGCACAATCCAGTACCAGGGCTTTTTCACCGAGGAGGAATAACTTAGGTTGCAGCTCGTCGCTCATGGTGTGTTCTTTATCAATTGTAGTAAAAAATTAGGATAATACTTATCACCTCGTTTGTAACCCGCTAAACTGCACCGATTATTTTCCTCAGCGCTATGATTCAGTTTCTATCCTGGCGCTGCTTTATTATCTCGGTCATACAAATTGGTTAGAAAACTTTTTAATAAGCTGTTTAATATCAGAGATAAAACCTCTATTTCCCAGCCGAAAAGCTTTAGGCAAGACAGCAGTATGCAAGATAAATTAGTCAACGCATCGCCTAAACCACTAGCCCAAGCAGTGACAGAGGAAGTGCTCATCTCTGACTCGGTTGATCTTGCTGCGCTGTTTTATAGTCTACTTTTTCCGACAAGATCCAATGACACCGGCGGAGTCGCTAATAATTTAGAGAGAGCGGTGATAGGTGATGTAGAACATGCGCTGATGTCACCTCAAGATATAGCCGACAAGGTACTTAAGCTCCCCACGAGAATGGCAGAGCTAAATAAGCGCTTGAGCGACGACAGTGTCGAGATTAAGCAACTGATACAGCTTATTCAGCAGGATCCTGTGTTGAGTGTCGACTTGTTGAAACTGTGTAATTCACCGGCTTTCAGACGAGGTGATAATGAAGTGGCGAGCCTACAACAGGCCTTCGTCCAATTGGGAAGAGAGCAGCTCAAACGCTATGTGACTACTTGTTTGGTTCGAGAGATGATAGCCATTAAGCCTATCTATTATCGACGCTTCGGTGTGCAAATCTGGCGACACAGTTTACAGGTGGCCTTTCTGTCCACTCGGATCTCCACTGAACTATCGGTAGAAGAGCAAGAAACGGCATTCATGTTAGGTTTGATCCATGATGTAGGCAAAATCGCCATCTTTAAGATGCTGTTGGATGCATTTCAGTTAGCCGACCCCGGTGAAATGCCTAACTCTTGGCTATTCAGGCAGGTGATGACCACTAAATCCCTCACTCTGAGTGCGTTATTGGCTAGATGCTGGCTGTTACCCTCTAGTTTAGAGTCATCGCTCATACAATTAGCTAATACCAGTACTAAGCCCACCGAGGTTCTTGCTAGTGTGATATGGAGGGCTAATCTTATCAGCGAATGCTCGATGTTATATCAGGCTAAGAAGCTAGATGAAGCTTGTCTGGCACGCTTATTAATCGATGCAGATCTAAGCCGGGATGAGTTTGAGGTTTTACACGAGCAGCTGAAAGAGATTTAAAAGCAGGCAATAAATGCTGCTTATACTTATCCCCTCTTACACCATCCATGGTGTCCGGGGATAAGTATTTCCCTATACAAATCTCCTCTTACACCATCCATGGTGTCCGGGGATAAGTATTTCCCTATACAAAAGCCCCAGATTTCTCTGAGGCTTCTTTAGTTCCTAGGTTCTAGGAACTTAAACCTTCTTATTGCAGCAAAGATATATCCGCTACATGGAGGAACTGCTCGCGTAGGCTTGAAAGCAGGGCTAAACGGTTGTTTTTCAATGCTTCGTCATCGACCATGACCATGACTTCTTCGAAGAAAACATCCACGCTTTCACGTAGGTCAGCCAGAAGTGCCAGTGCTTCCTGATAGTTTGCCGAGGCAAATAGAGGGGCCAGTTTAGGTTGAAGCTCATTGAGCTTCTGTGCCAGTGCCTTCTCTGCGGTTTCAGTCAATAAACTCGCATCGATACTTGCCGGAATATCACCTTTAACCTTAGCCAGAATATTAGACACGCGTTTGTTAGCGGCGGCCAATGCCAAAGCCTGCTCCAGAGTCCTGAAGTGAGCCACGGCCTTGATGCGGCTATCGAAGTCGGCTGGTGAAGTTGGATGACGAGCCAGTACGGCTAAAATCACGTCGACGCTAACGCCTTGATCTTGATACCAGGCACGGAAACGGCCCATGAAGAACTCGAGTACCTGCTCGGCAGTTGTGTCATTGCTTAAGTTACTGCCATGTAGTGCCTGTGCTTTAGCGATAAGGTCAACCAGATCCAGCGGCAGATTATTCTCGACACAGATACGTAAGATACCGATAGCAGCGCGGCGCAGTGCGAATGGATCGGCGGCCCCCTTAGGTGCCAGACCGATACCGAAGATACCTACCAGAGTATCCAGCTTCTCAGCCAGAGCCACACAGACAGAGATGGCTGCTGTAGGAACAGTATCGCCGGAAAACTTAGGCTTGTATTGCTCTTGCAGAGCCAGAGCAACGGCTTCAGTCTCACCATTGAGGCGTGCGTAATGCATGCCCATGGTGCCTTGAAGGTCGGTGAATTCCATGACCATGTTGGTCATCAGATCTGACTTAGACAGCAGGCCTGCACGAGATGCTTCCTCGGCATTTGCATCTATGCTGCTAGCGATGAAGCCAGCCATTGCAGAGATGCGTTCGACACGTTGCTTAATCGTTCCCAGTTGCTTCTGGAACACCACGCTTTCCAGACTCGGTAGGCGGTCTTCCAATGTCTGTTTCTTATCGTTTTCGAAGAAGAACTCGGCATCGGCAAGGCGTGGACGTACCACTTTCTCGTTACCCGAAATGATCACCTGAGGATCTTTAGACACTATGTTAGTGACGAAGATGAAGTTAGCGAGTAGTTGACCCGTTTGGTCGAATACCGGGAAGTACTTCTGATCGCCTTTCATGGTGTAAACCAAGGCTTCGGACGGTACATTGAGAAATTTCTCTTCGAAACTAGCGGTTAATACCACTGGCCATTCCACCAGAGAGCAGACCTCTTCCAGCAGTTCGTCTTCCAGATCGGCAATGCCGCCAAGCTTAGCCGCAGCAGCTTCTGCATCTGTCTTGATGATTGCCTTGCGGGCCTCGTAGTCGGCGAGTACCTTGCCTTTTTCTTTCAGAGCTGACAGGTAGTTATCGGCGTGATCTAATTCGAAGCTGGCTTGACCCATGAAGCGATGACCACGAATGACGCGATCTGATTTTATGCCCAGTAGCTCACCGGCAACGATTTCACTGCCAAGTAGCATAGTCACCGTATGAACGGGGCGGATAAATTGCGTCTTGTTGCTGCCCCAGCGCATTGGCTTAGGGAACGGTAACTTATCTAGTGCACGTTGGGCCATCGCCGAGATCAGGCTCTTAGTCTCTACGCCGACAATTTTTGCCTGATGCAGTAACCATTCGCCTTTATCCGTTTTCAGACGGCCGGCTTCTTCGACTGTGATGCCATTGCCACGGGCCCAGCCCATGGCGGCTTTAGTCGGATTGCCATCGGCATCGAAGGCCTGAGCCACTGCCGGGCCTCGTTTTTCGACCACCTTGTCAGCCTGAGCTAAAACAAGTTGGTTGACGCAGATTGCTAAGCGGCGTGGCGTTGCATGCCATACCGCAGACTCGAAGCTAAGCTCAGATTTCTTTAGCTCAGCGGTAAAGTTGCTCAGGAAAGACTCTGCCAGTTTGCGCAGGGATTTCGGTGGCAGCTCTTCTGTGCCTACTTCAATCAGTAAGTTTTCAACATTCATTTGTTATTCCTCTACTTACACATTGGGAAGCCGAGAGCTTCACGCGCTTGATAGTAAGACTCTGCAACACCTTTAGCCATAGTGCGAACACGTAAGATATAACGTTGGCGTTCAGTAACCGAGATAGCATGGCGCGCATCAAGCAGGTTAAAAGCATGAGAGGCTTTCATGACTTGCTCGTAGGCTGGCAGTGGCAGCGGCTTTTTAAGTGTTAGTAGATGCTGGCAAGCTTGCTCACAATCATCAAAATTTCTGAATAACACTTCAACATTAGCGTGTTCAAAGTTATAAGCTGACTGTTCAACTTCGTTCTGGTGGAAAATATCACCATACAGAACTTTGCCCAGGGGGCCATCAGTCCAGACCAGATCATAGACGCTGTCAACTTCCTGGATATACATGGCCAGACGTTCCAGACCGTAAGTGATCTCACCGGTTACCGGACTACATTCGATACCGCCAACCTGTTGAAAATAAGTGAATTGAGACACTTCCATGCCGTTCAACCAGACTTCCCAACCCAGACCCCAGGCACCTAATGTAGGTGATTCCCAGTTGTCTTCTACGAAGCGTACATCATGAACGCCCATGTCTACACCTACAGCTTCCAATGAGCCCAGATATAATTCTTGAATGTTATCCGGAGACGGCTTTAACACTACCTGAAACTGATAATATTGCTGTAGACGGTTAGGGTTATCACCATAACGGCCATCAGTTGGGCGGCGACATGGCTGCACATAGGCACAGTTCATCGGCTCTGGGCCTAATGAACGTAGGAAAGTTTGTGGGTGGAATGTACCGGCGCCAACCTCCATATCGAGAGGTTGAACGATGGCGCAACCTTGCTGCGCCCAGTACTCCTGCAGGGTCATAATGAAACCCTGGAATGTCTTTACGTCATGTTTCGTCGTCATGTCTACTGTCTACGCCGTCAGGATGATACCAACACCTTGTCTAGTTGCTTATTTAGCCGCTAGAGCTAGCTTGGAAATAAAAAATGGTTTCGATTATACCTTGTAGAAATAGGCATATGTAGGTTATTTTTTATCTCCTAAAGGAAATAAACATAAAAATTATATTTAGGGAATGGGCCTATGGACAAGAAGCGCTGCGGCTGGGTTGGGGATGATCAAGTTTACCTGGACTATCATGATTACGTCTGGGGCCGACCCGTGTATGGCAGCCAGGAGCTTTTCGCCAAGCTCTGCCTCGATGGTCAGCAGGCGGGACTTTCCTGGATCACCATTCTCAAGAAACAAAAAAACTATGAAGCGGCATTTGCCAACTTCGATCCTGCTGTGATTGCTAAATTTGATGCTGCCAAGGTCGAGGAGTTACTTCAAGATAAAGGCATAGTCAGAAATCGTCTCAAGGTTAACTCCATCATCAAGAATGCTCGTGCTTACATGGCCAACTTTTCTGACACCAAGGGCGAACAGGGCAATGATTTTTCTGAATTTCTCTGGAGCTTCGTTGGTGGCAGCCCGATAGTGAACCATTTTGAAGCTATGGAAGAGATCCCCGTGAAGACTAGCGAGTCTGAAGCCATGTCTAACGCATTGAAAAAAATGGGTTTTAACTTCGTCGGGCCGACAATCTGTTATGCGTTTATGCAGGCGGTAGGCATGTTCAATGATCATGCAACATATTGTTTTTGTTATGATAAATGTAATAAAGAAGGATCGAGTTCCTAAGGGGTTAGGTTTTAGGAGAAGGAAGAGCAAGGGAAAAGCCAAGACGACGGCGCATCTGTGGACGTTCGTTTCACTCTCTGGAAATAAAAGTTCCTAGGGGCTAGGTTTTTGGAGAAGGAAGAGCAGGGGAAAAGCCAAGACGATGGCTGCGCCTGTTCGATGTTCGTTGCACTCTCTGGTAAAAGAAAACTTCCTAGGAACTAGAGCCTAGGTTCTAGAAACTAAAAAAAGAGTGTTCCACGTGGAACACTCTTTTTATTTTCAGACTTTATTTATGTTGTTCTCTTACATCGCGAAGCGATATTAAATTATTTTTTAGCTTTTTCACTTAAAAAATAATTTTCCTGAAATTAAAATCTGGCAGCAAAGTTAGCCAGATTTTAAAGTTCAAAACAGAGATTAGAGTTCAAAAAAGAAAGGTTTTCTCTGCTTGCCTCTATTTTTAGATCCACCGTTTAGCTGGTTCATGGTTTCGGCGTTGTAGAGTTTGCCGTTGACCATGGTATAAGTAACGCGATCTGTGACTCGAATATCCTCTAGTGGATCACCATCGATGACGATCAAATCGGCGAGCTTACCTTGCTTGATTGAACCAAGCTGATGATCCATGCCGAAGTGTTTGGCCGGATTTATTGTTGCCGTCTTGAGCACTTCGAGATTACTCATGCCACCTTGGGCAAACATCCACATTTCCCAATGAGCCGCTAAACCTTCCCGTTGACCATGGGCACCTATATTGGGTTTAACACCCAAATCATTCATCTCATTGGCGACTCGAGCAACATTGAAATGGTTGTAATGTTCATCCGGTGCAGTAGTGCGTCGCATGGATCTGGCATTTAAGATATCGCTGGGTACATACATGGACAGTCTTGGATGAGCCCATACATCTGTCTTATCGTACCAATAGTTTTCACCCGATATACCGCCATAGGCGACGACCAGAGTCGGGGTGTAACCGACTTCAGTCTGACTCCAGAGTTGCTTTATGTCGTTGTAGATAGAGGCCGCTGGTAATGAATGTTCGATACCAGTATGGCCATCGACAATCATGGTCAGGTTATGTTGTAGCAAACTGCCACCTTCAGGCACCACCATCATCTCGAGTTCACGAGCGGCAGCTATGATTTGTTGGCGCTGATTACGACGTGGTTGGTTATAACTCTTCACACTGAATGCGCCAACTTTCTTCAGACGTAGCAGGTGAAATTTAGCATCCTCCAGTGAATCGATATGAGATGTGTAGCCGGGACCATTGGCTCCATAGAGAATGGTTCCTGTCGAGAAGATACGTGGGCCGACAATATTACCCGCTTTCTGTTGCTCGGAAGCGGCGAATATCTCTGTGGTATCGTTAGACGGATCATGGATAGCCGTGACACCCAGAGACAAGTTAGAGTAGAGTTCCCAGTTTTGCTGAGGGATAATTTCATCTTCACCCTGTGCGCCATGTGCATGAGCATCGAATAATCCCGGCATCAGGGTCTTGCCCTTGATGTCTATGACAGTCGCTTCACTAGGGATCTGCGTCGATGCGTCACCGACAGAGATAATCTTATTATCCTTGACGATCACCACACCATTCTCAATCACCTTATCATCTTCCATGGTGATGATCTTGCCACCGACGAAGGCAATTGTTCCACGTGGAACATCGGCCTTCTGAGCGAATCCCAGATCGGTGATCTTAGGTTCGACCTTAGCTATATCTGAGCTAGCTTGCTCATCACCGTTAGTTTTACGCTGACCTTTATACTCTATATCTACTGGCATCTGATACAGCTCTGGGCCCAAGGTCCAGTAGAGTTGATCGCTGTTACCGTTCCAGCTAATACTCTCACCGGCACGCACGCTTAACTGGCTTACAGGCAAGTTACTCGCCTTGGGGCCTATCTCTATGGTCTCGCCGTGTTTAGCGAATGGGGTAACCCAGACCTTGAAGCGTTCGGCGAAAGCGAGCTGCTTGCCATCGGGAGATATGCGAAATTCTGTACCTAGCTTACTGGTGTAGTGAACTCGCTTCTGGAAGCCATCTAGGTTTATTGAGGCGAACTCTGGAGTCTCGCCTTGATCCATAAAGTAGACACGCTGGGAGTCGGCACCAAACTGTGGCTGATAACCATCTGGCGTGATTCGGGTATTTTGTTTGCCTTTGATATCTACCTTATACAGTCCAGTATCCTGGGACCAGGTTTTCGGGGTGATATAACCGCCTTTAGTTTTACGGTAAACCACGAAGGAACCATCGGGTGAGAAGGTGGGTTCTACATATTTCCCCGGCTCCTTGGTCAAAGTTTTAATGCGTTTATTCCTGACCCTGATAACTTTAACTGTACCTTGGTCCTGATCATCCCAGGTGGTAAACACGATACTTCTGCTGTCACGAGACCACTGGGGATATAGCTCCCTCAGATCTGCATCAAGATTAGTGAGGCGGCTGTGCTTGTCAGACTTATTAGATAAACTTTTAACCCACAGCTTACCCAGGGCTTCATAAACGACTTTGTTACCATCGGGTGAAACCTGAGCCATACGCAGCATCTTGACGTCGAACACATCCTTATCAAGGTCTTGCTCGAACCGTACCGCAGGTTGAACTGTCAATTCGGTCTTGACCGAGAAGGGGATCTGTTTAACTGATTTGGACTCAACATCCAGTTTGTTAATTTTACCGCCAGCCCAGAAGACTATCTCTTGGTTGTCGGCGGTCCAACTCATGGTCGGATAGACACCGTGAATGGCCCAGGTCTCTTGCATGTCTCTGTCTAGCTTGCCGTATAGCTTCTCTTTCTTGCCTGATTTGAGGTCGAGCAGGTACAGAGAAGACTGAAATCCGTCTCGTTTGATATAGGCTAGCTTAGTTCCATCCGGACTAGGGGTCGGCCTTATGGCGCCACCTGTGCCCTCGACTAATACCTCTATGTCACCAGTTTCGGTATCGTAGCGTTTGATCTTATAGATACCCTTGACCGAGTCTTTCGAGTAATGGAATGTCTTACCCGGAGTGGCATCTTGGCTAAAGTAGATGTAGCGTCCATCCGGTGAGTAGGCGGGTTCGCCCAGGTCTTTCTCTTCGTTAGGACGCTCGGTGAGTTTAATGCCTTCGCCGCCTGCCACATGATATAGCCAGACTTCTCCGGCACCTAGACTACGAGAACCTGTGTAGTGCTTACGTGCGACCAAGTATTGTGAATCCGGACTCCAGGCTGGGCTATTGAGCAGACGGAATGTTTCGTCGGTTACGGCTCTTGGATTGCTGCCATCGGCATCCATGATCCAAATATTGTCGCCACCATTCTCATCCGAGGTGAAGGCGATATACTTGCCGTCCGGGCTGTATGTTGGCTGCATCTGCCAGGCTATGCCTTTAGCAAGTACTTTGGCTTCACCGCCTTGCATGGGGATTTGGTAGATATCACCCAGCATGTCGAACACGATAGTTTTACCGTTTGGGCTGACACTGATATTCATCCAGGTGCCTTCGGATACATCAATCTTAACCTGTTCGAATGGCGCATTAGCCGGCGCATTTACCTGCCACTTAGGTTCTTTGTCTGAGGTCGATTCGCTCGCCATTATTGGCAAACTTAAGCTAAGTGCGATTGCAGCACATAGCGGGGTGAACGTATGTTTTATCATTTTAATCCCTGATTTATTCTTCTTATCTAAAAACTGTTGGCAATAATTATTCTTTGTTGATTGTGCCAGTCTTTTTGTTAAAGCGAGCCGAGTTGTTATTTTTGTGATGCTTGTGTTTTTATGCTGGATACAAGTTAATTTCACCTGTCTTTTATCGCATATTTAAGGGACTGATAAAACCAATATCGTGTAGTAAATTGTGAATTTTGACTGGATTCAAGGCTTACTCTATGTAGAGTCTTATAGATATATTTTGAGGCGGGTGTTCAGATCGTTTTTTGGAGCTAGTTTATAGATGAGTTTAGTTTGTGGGCTTGCTGTCAGTTATAAAGTGATTATGAAGACAGAGACATAGAAAGAATCAGAATAGTAGAGCCAAGCTAACTCGATGGACTGAGTTAAGCCTGTCATCGAGTCTGCTTAAGTTCAAAGCCCTTTCTGAATTAGATACAGATAAGGCGTCTTATCTGTGCTACTCGAGAGTAGCTTATGATCCATGAACTCACAGAAGCTGGGAATATCGCGTGTAGTGGCTGGATCATCTGCGATGATCAGCAGGGTCTCGCCGGCTTCCATTTTACGTACTGATTTACGCACCATCATAACGGGCTCAGGACATCGTAGCCCGATAGCATCAAGCTGATGGTCGGCCTGGTTCATGCCATCGATAATCGTATCACTCACTCGGTCGCTCATAATTCCTCAACCATATATCTGCCATCAAACCTACTGCGGATCAGAGGTGAGGCGTGCTTGTAAAGAGTGACTAATATTACTCCAGCAAAAAGCTTTATCCAAGCTCTGAGGGGGATTTTGTCAGATTAGACTAACTCGTGAGGGGTGATACTTGTGCCCTAGTCACCAGTTGTAGCTGCTCTGGCGCTAGTTCAATATCTAATCCTCGCTGACCGCCGCTGACATATATTTGTGGGTGATTCTCTGCACTGATGTCTATGTAAGTCTTTAGGGCTTTCTTCTGGGCGATTGGACTGACAGCTCCCAACTTATAACCCGTGGATCTTTGCACATCATCGGCATTGGCCATAGCGGCTTTTTTCGCTTTCGCTGCCTTGGCTATGAGTTTCATACTGAGTTTGGCGGCGACGGGGATAATGGCAACCACCAACTGCTTGCCATCGAGTTGCACGACCAAGGTTTTAAATACCTGTTCAAGTTGCAAACCTAATTTTTCTGCTGCCTCTAACCCATAGGAGTCACAACCCGGTTCATGGTGATATTCATGAATGGTGAAGTCTATGTTAGCTTTCTTTAATGCATTAATTGCTGGCGTCATGCTCTTTTCTGCTCTTCGCAAACTTGCTCATTCACCTTTAATTTCATCACCAGCACTTTCACTCCGTGATAGGTCAGCTGTTCGACGGCTTTCCAGCCCACCTGCTTATCTTTGAGTTTGTCTTCCAGGGCCTGAGTCGATCGGCTGGAGTCATCGGCCTCCTTGTTCAAAGTAGCAGTGCCCCATTCATCGTTATACCATTTGGCTAGTTGCGGAATAGCCTCGGGCTTATCTGCCAGTAATACCAGTTCCATCTCTTGATTCCAAAGTTGTTTGAGGAGGACTAGTTTTGCCATATTTTGCTTCATTGTTCAAGGGGAAGTCGATCTGTTTGCGGGAGGGTTTTCAGGAGCTTGCAGTGTAGATGTTCCATGTGGAACAAAAAAACCTAAGCAAAATACACTTAGGTTTTTTAAAGGTTAACTTCGTTAACAAGTTTTATCTGATGGTAACTCTAAGGTCTTTCGAATATCGTTGCGATACCTTGACCTAAACCGATACACATGGTTGCCAGACCATATTTTGCATCTTTACTTTCCATCAAGTTGATAAGGGTTGTAGAGATACGAGTACCTGAGCAACCCAATGGGTGACCTAGGGCGATAGCGCCGCCATTGAGGTTAACCTTCTCATCGACCACGTCCATCAGACCTAATTCTTTCACACAAGGCAGAGACTGGGCGGCGAAGGCTTCGTTGAGTTCGATAACATCGATATCCTCGATAGTCAGGCCAGCGCGTTCCAGTGCTTTCTTAGTCGCCGGAACCGGACCGTAACCCATGATGGCAGCATCACAACCGGCGACAGCCATTGAGCGGATACGGGCACGTATTGGTAAGCCTAAAGACTTGGCTTTCTCTTCTTCCATAACCAACATGGCTGAAGCGCCATCGGACAGGGCTGAAGATGTCCCCGCTGTTACGGTACCATTGACTGGATCGAAAGTGGGTCTAAGTCCTGATAGAGATTCCATGGTCGTTTCGGGGCGGATAACTTCGTCATGCTCAACCATGATCAAGGCACCATTGGCATCATGACCTTCGATTGGGTGGATCTCATTGGCGAAGCGACCTTCGACTGTGGCTGCATGAGCACGTTTATGTGAACGTACGGCAAATTCATCTTGCTGCTCACGTGTGATGCCGTGCATCTTACCTAGCATCTCAGCCGTTAGGCCCATCATGCCCGATGCCTTAGCGACATTATTGGCAAGACCGGGGTGGAAGTCGACACCATGATTCATCGGCACATGACCCATGTGTTCGACACCACCGACGATGAACGTATCACCTTGGCCTGTCATGATAGCGCGCGCGGCTTGGTGCAGGGCATCCATCGATGAACCACATAGACGGTTAACGGTCACGCCGCCAATCTGCTTAGGCAGACCCGCAAGCAGTGATGCGTTACGGGCGATATTGAAGCCTTGCTCCAGAGTCTGCTGCACACAGCCCCAGATCACGTCTTCAATGGTATTAGGATCCAGTTTAGGGTTACGTTCAACCAGGGCCTTCATTAGTTCAGCAGAGAGTGTCTCTGCGCGTACATTCCTAAATACTCCAGCCTTAGAGCGGCCCATGGGAGTACGGATGCAATCTACGATAACTGCTTGTTTCATTATTTTATTCCTTGCCACTTATTTAGACTGGTAGTAGCTGCCATTGTTTGCGGCAAGTTCACGCATGGCATCTGTTACTTGATATAGGCCACCTAAGTGAGCATATTTATCGGCAAGAGCGACGAAGTTTGCCACGCCCATGGTCTCTATGTAACGGAATACACCGCCTCGGAATGGCGGGAAACCTAGACCGTAAACCAGACCCATATCCGCTTCAGCAGGTGAAGCTATAATGCCTTCCTCGAGACAACGCACAGTTTCTATGATCATAGGGATCATAGTGCGGGCGATGATCACATCGGACTCGAATTGCTTAAGCTCGCCGAATTCGGCACCTAGCAGTTCATAGCTAATGGCATCGACATCTTTCTTCGGCTTGCCACGACGGTCGACCGAGTAAGCATAGAAACCTTTGCTATTCTTCTGACCGAAGCGTTGTGCCTCAAACATGATATCGATAGCATCTTTGCCTTCTTTCGCCATGCGATCAGGGAAGCCTTCAGCCATTACAGCCTGTGCGTGATGACCCGTATCTAAGCCGACAACATCGAGCAGGTATGCCGGCCCCATTGGCCAACCGAACTGCTTCTCCATCACCTTATCGATTGCGGCGAAATCACCGCCATCGGCGAGTAGGCCACTGAAGCCGGCGAAGTAAGGGAACAGCACACGGTTAATGAAGAAACCCGGACAATCATTGACTACGATAGGTGTCTTACCCATCTTGCTGGCGTACGCAACTACAGTCGCAATTGTCTCTTCCGAGCTATGCTCACCACGAATAATTTCAACCAATGGCATCTTATGTACCGGGTTGAAGAAGTGCATGCCACAGAAACGTTCAGGCTTCTTCAGGGCCTTCGCCAGTAGGTTGATCGAGATGGTCGAGGTATTCGAGGTGATGATGGCGTCGTCGGCAACGTGCTGCTCAACTTCGGCCAGTACCATAGCCTTGACCTTAGGGTGTTCGACAACGGCTTCGACGACTAGGTCGACATCTTTGACCGGGGCATAGTCCAGAGTCGCAGTGATGTTGTTAAGCACCTTGGCCATCTTCTCTGGTGTGGAACGACCACGTTTAATCTGCGCTGCAAGCAGCTTAGAGGCTTCACCCAGACCTAACTCCAGAGCTGGCTGTGTAATATCTTTCATGACGATAGGAGTGCCCTTGCTGGCGCTCTGGTAGGCGATGCCGCCACCCATGATGCCTGCACCCAGTACGGCGGCTGTGTCTACTTTCTTAGCCAGTTTACCGGCCTTTTTCGCCTTGCCTTTGACTAACTGGTCATTGAGGAAGATACCGATCAATGCCTGAGCCACGTCTGTTTTGGCTAGCTTAACAAAAGCTTGATGCTCTATCTTAAGGGCTTCATCTCGCTTAAGGTTTGCGGCTTGCTCTATGACGCTGATGGCTGTCATAGGTGCTGGATAATGCTTGCCTGCTATCTTGAAAACCATGCCTTTCGCCGTGGCGAATGACATCATAGCTTCTAGCTTAGGCAGTGTTAGTGGTGCCTGCTTGCGAGCGCGGCGACTCTGCCAATCGAGTTTTTCTGCGACGGCATCCTTGATCATCTGAATCGCTGCAGCTTGTAAATTCTCTGGTGCAACGATCGCGTCGATAGCGCCGACTTTAAGTGCCGCTTCCGGACGTTGGTCTTTACCGCTAGTGATCCACTCGAGGGCGTTGTCTGCACCGATTATACGTGGCAGGCGAACCGTACCACCAAAACCAGGAACCAGTCCTAGCTTAGACTCGGGTAATCCCACTCTTGCCGTCGTATCGGCAATACGGAAATCGGTTGCTAGTACGGTTTCGAAACCGCCACCTAGTGCAAAGCCGTTGATGGCTGAGATAGTTGGAAAGGGAAGATCTTCTAACTTATTGAATACGACGTTCGCTTCTGCTATCCAAGGGAGTAGCACGCTATCGTCTTGAGCGAACAAGCCTAAGAATTCAGTGATGTCGGCGCCAACGATGAAGGCGCTTTTAGCTGAAGTCAGGACTAAAGCTTGGATGTCTGAATTTTGCTTGATTGCATCGAGTGCAGCGTTAAGAGAGTCAATCGTTTCTCTATCTAGCTTGTTGACTGAACCCGGTGCGTTAAAGCATAGCCGAGCGATATTATCTTCAAGTAACTCAACCTGAATCGTAGGACTTTGGTAGATCATTGCTTGCTTCCTTTTGCGTGATACCCGTCTTAACTAGGGGTTATTATTATATCTCAGCGCAGGTCATCATCTGACCAGTTGCTACTCAGTGTGCGACGAATTTAGAAAAATTACAACACCCAATTTAAACACCTGTTTGATTGTTGCTTTGGTGGAGGTCTTTTTAAGCTTTATGTTAGACTGTTTTCAGATGCTGAATTAGTAATAAGAACAACTAACAACAGGAAGTCACTCATGGATCAGCTCGCTAGCCATTATCTTGCTCACATCACCGAACTGAACCGTCGTGTGGCGGACATAGTTACCCAGGAAAATTTAGCTGGCCTGGTGTTCCATTCAGGTCAGCCTCATCGCCAGTTTTTAGACGATATGGATTACCCTTTTAAGGTCAATCCGCACTTTAAAGCCTGGTTACCTATCTTGGATAATCCTCACTCTTGGTTGTTAGTCAATGGCCGGGATAAGCCGCAATTGATCTTCTTTCGTCCGGTAGATTTCTGGCACAAGGTTGCCGATGTTCCCGATACATTCTGGAGCGAGCATGTTGAAATAAAGCTGCTGACTAAAGCCGATAAAGTTGCTGAGTTACTGCCAAAAGATATCGCCAACTGGGCCTATATAGGGGAACACTTAGATGTTGCCGAGGTGCTTGGCTTTAAGAGTCGAAATCCAGATGCGGTGCTGAGTTACCTTCATTACCATAGAGCGACCAAGACCCAATATGAGCTCGAGTGCATGCGACGCTCTAACGAGATAGCCGTACAAGGCCACGTAGCGGCTAAAAAGGCCTTCTATAATGGTGGCAGTGAGTTTGAGATCCAGCAGGAATACCTGACAGCTTCTTGTCAGGGCGAGAACGAGGTTCCCTATGGCAATATCATCGCGCTTAACCGCAATGCTTCGATTCTGCATTACACTAAACTTGAACATGCGAGTCCTCATTCGAGAAAATCATTTCTTATCGATGCTGGGGCAAATTTCTCTGGTTATGCCGCGGATATTACCCGCACTTATGCCTTCGAGAAAAATATCTTCAGTGACTTGATTGAGGCGATGAACAAGGCGCAGCTCGAGCTTGTCGATATGATGAGGCCGGGAGTTAAATATGTTGATTTGCATATTGAGACCCATAAGAAAATTGCCCGGATCATGTTAGATTTTAATATGGCCAGAGGAGATGTCGATAGCTTAGTCGAGCAGGGGATCACCAGAGTCTTCTTCCCCCATGGACTTGGTCATATGTTAGGGCTACAAGTCCACGATATGGGTGGCTATCTTCATGACGAGCGAGGCACTCATATTGCCGCACCAGATGCGCATCCCTTCCTGCGCTGCACCCGTACCTTAGCGGTGAATCAAGTGCTGACAATCGAGCCGGGGATCTACATCATCGACTCTCTACTGGACGGCTTGAAGCAAGATAAACGTCAGGCACAGATCAACTGGAACACCATAGAGCAGTTACGTCCATTCGGCGGCATTCGTATCGAAGATAATGTCATAGTTCATGCCGATAGAAATGAGAACATGACTCGCGATTGCGGTTTAGGCTAATGATTGATAGTTATCAGATCCCATCTGCTGACTTAGTAATAGAAGAGGAGATAAAGCATAGCCGCTTTATCTCTTTTCTTTTTCATTGTCAGTCTGGCGAAGAGTTGAAGTGTGCGCTTACTAATATCAAGGGTGAATATCCAGGGGCTAGCCATTATTGCTATGCGTTCGTGAATGCGGCACCTGATAACAGCATGGCTATTGGTTCCAGTGATGATGGAGAGCCAGCCGGAAGTGCCGGGCGTCCCATGCTAGCCACGTTACAGGGATCTGGTGTGGGTGAGATAGGCGCCATTGTGGTGCGTTACTTCGGTGGTACTAAGCTCGGAGTGGGTGGTTTAGTCAGGGCCTATAGTTCGGGTATCAGACAAGGCCTGACTCAGTTACAAACTGAGCTTAAACAGATCCGTTATCCGGGTTTATTGGAATGTGATTATGGCCAGCTTCAGGATGTGGAGTATCTGCTTAAGCAGAGTGACGGGGTGATATCGGACAGATCCTTTACCGATAAGGTGCTGGTGACCTTTGAGCTTCCTAAGCGGTATCGAGACCAACTCAATACTGATTTGGCCACCATGAGTCAGGGAAAGCTCAAAGCGAACTTTGAGCTGGAGTGACTCTCACTTAAGAGGTTTATACCAAAAGGTATTAATCATGAGTGAGCACTATGATTTGTCCCTGTGCTGAGTTATCGAAATGTGCGAAAATAACAAAAGGTGCGTTTTTCTTCGCTCTCATCTTATGGGGAGCGAGTTTCGCTAATGAATAATAGATAGGCCTAGATGCAATATAGAACGATTATAAGAATAACGGGTTTGCTAGTGGGCTTGTTTTCCCTGTCTCTGCTCCCGCCAGCTCTGGTGGCGGTGATCTATAAAGATGGAGGCGGTACCGCATTTATTCAGGCGTTTGTATTGAGTCTATTTCTCGGTTTCATGCTCTGGTATCCCAATCGAAGACACAAGAAAGATCTTCGCACCCGTGAAGGCTTCCTCTTAGTGGTGCTTTTTTGGGGAGTGCTGGGTTCCATCGGTGCGGTGCCGTTTATTTTTTCTAGCCAGCCGGACTTATCTATTACTGACAGCTTCTTCGAGTCTTTCTCGGCCCTAACTACCACAGGTGCCACTGTGATTGTTGGCTTAGATTCTCTACCCAAAGCCATACTCTTTTACCGACATCTGCTGCAATGGCTGGGTGGCATGGGGATTATTGTCTTGGCCGTTGCCATTCTACCTGTACTTGGTATCGGGGGAATGCAGCTCTATCGCGCCGAGATGCCCGGGCCGGTGAAAGACAGTAAGATGACCCCCAGGATAGCCGAGACTGCCAAGGCTTTATGGTATATCTATTTCTTACTGACTGTCGCCTGTGCCTTCTCTTACTGGGTGGCGGGAATGAATGTTTTCGATGCTATCTGTCACTCTTTCTCTACTATCGCCATCGGCGGATTCTCAACCTATGATGCCAGTATCGGCCATTTCGATAGCACGGCAATTAACATGGTCTGTGTGGTCTTTCTCTTGATAGCTGCGCTCAACTTCAGCCTTCACTTTGCTGCTTTCACCCGTCGCGGTATTAACCTTAGGGTCTACTTCAAGGATGCCGAGTTTAAGGTGCTTATTATCGTGCAACTTGTGTTGACCGCGATCTGCTTCGCGACTCTCTATCACTCGGGGATCTATGATTCACCGGAAGAGGCCTTCGATTATGCCCTATTTCAGGCGGTGTCAATTTCGACAACGGCAGGATTCGGCACAGAGAGCTTCCACATGTGGCCGCTGTTTCTGCCTATGTTACTCATCTTCTCGAGCTTTATTGGCGGCTGTGGCGGTTCGACTGCCGGCGGTATCAAGGTAATGCGGATGATCTTGCTACTCAAGCAGGGCTCCCGTGAACTTAAACGTCTGGTACATCCCAGAGCCATGTTCTCGATTAGGATCGGCAATAAAGTCTTACCCGAGCGCGTCATCGATGCGGTATGGGGGTTTTTCTCTGCTTACGCCCTGGTTTTTGTTATCTGTATGCTGGCATTGATGGCAATGGGGATGGATAATATCACCGCCTTTAGCGCCACCGCGGCTTGCTTGAATAACTTAGGCCCTGGGTTAGGAGAGGTTGCCAGCAACTATGCCAGCATCAATGATGGTTCTAAGTGGATACTCTTGCTGGCCATGTTATTTGGCAGACTCGAAGTGTTTACGCTTCTGGTGCTGTTTACGCCTACTTTTTGGCGAAATTAGAGGCGATTTAGACTTTTACCTTATAGCATTATTGGCAGTATTTTTATTTAATCAATATAGATAACTTAGAGAGAGCCCAGTCAGTGGCGCTTATATTTCTACCTTCATTATTCAGGAAACCTGATGAGCAATACGTTAATTATCTACTCCACCGTCGATGGCCAAACAAAAGTAATCTGTGAGTTTGTGCAGGGGATTAGCGAAGGTGCGGGTGATAGTGTGACTTTAGCTTCGCTGGAAGATGCTCAAGGTTTAAACCTCTCTTACTTCGATAAGATCTTGATAGGTGCCAGTATCCGTTATGGTAAGCATAGGCCGGATCTGTATCAGTATATCAACCGTCACCAAGCCGTGCTCAATGCTAAGAAAAATGCCTTCTTTAGTGTGAATGTGGTTGCCAGAAAGCCGGAGAAGAACACTCCGGAAACCAATCCCTATATGAAGAAGTTTCTAGCGCTTTCATTATGGAAACCGCAGCAGCTAGGCGTCTTCGCCGGTAAGATCGATTACCCTAAATACCGCTTCTTCGATAAGACCATGATACGTTTTATCATGTGGATGACTAAGGGGCCGACGGATACGTCTGAAGCCTACGAGTTCACTGACTGGGAGCAAGTAGAAGAGTTCGCCAAGGCTTTCACCGACAGATAGACTTAGCTGTTAACAATAAGCAGTAGATGACCAAGGGGTCGTCAATGGATACGTCTGGAACCTACGAGTTATGCACAAAACTGCTTATGCATGATCGAGATGATTTCAGTGACCTGTTCATTCTTGAGTGAGTAATACACCACTTGGGAACTCTTACGTGTAGATACCAGATCTTGAACTCTTAAAACGGCAAGGTGCTGAGACAGGGCAGATTGGCTCAGCGGGACGGTCTCATTGAGTTGAGTTACACTCAATTCATTATCCAGTATTAGGCACAAGATCATCAATCGATTCGGATTGGCAATCGCTTTTAACCACTTAGCCGCATTCTCAGCGTTGGTCACCATGGCATTTACATCGATATTATTTTGCATACCTATACTCACTTCACTCTTGGATTAGTTTATTCTAATTGAGCCGTTTAGCTAAGGCAATGATACTAACTTGGCTACAGATCTCAATTTTGACTTCTATTTATATGAGCTAGCGCTAATTTGTGATCAATTCCTGTGTTTATAAAATGACTTGCTGCAACAATAAGCGCTGAAAATAGTTTTGAATTGGACATATCGATGAAGTCAGTACTGGTACTTTACTACTCCAGAGGTGGTCATACCGCCAGGATCAGCCGCGCCGTCGCCGAACAAATTGAAAGCAGCGGCAACCGATGCACTGTGATGCATATCAGTGAAGCGACGAAAAGTGGCCTGGATTGGTCGCAATATGATTGTGTCGCCTTAGGTGCCTGCGTACTCTATGGCAGCTATGATAAATCGGTATTCGCCTTTGCCTCTGAGCATCAAGCAGCCTTGGATAGTCTTCCCAACAGCTTCTATAGTGTCAACGTCGTTGCTCGTAAACCCGAGAAGCGCATCCCGGAGAATAACAAGTATCTGCAGAAGTTCATCGAGCTTTCTCCTTGGAAACCCAAGGACGTTAAAGTGATCGCCGGCAAGGTTGATTACCCCTCATGGCGCTGGTGGGACAGACTCGCCATTCAGATGATCATGAAGATGACAGACGGCCCAACCGATCCCAAATCAGTCATAGACTACACCGACTGGGATGACGTTAAAGTCTATGCCGATCATTTGGTTAGTTTGGCTAAATAACCTTTAGCTTTGTTTTCTTGTTAGTGCTGGATTCAAGTAATAAGTGCAACACCCTGTCCCATATAGACCTCAAATGGAGTGAGGCCACCTAATACTTTTCTTGGCGTGAAATTAAGTAGCAAGATCCTTCTTTCAATTTCATCATCTGTCAGTTTGCCCATATCGAATTTTTTTGGCCAAAAACGCCTGATCCGACCATTGGTATTCTCATTGGTTCCTCGTTGCCAACTGGCATAAGGCTTGGCAAAGTACATATCTGCACCTATTGCCTTGGACACTCGAACGTGACCTGCAAATTCACCGCCATTATCTAACGTCACTGTCTTTACCGTGTGAGCGGTTTTCAGCAGAGCAATCATTGCATCGCCAACTTCTTCTTTCGTTTTGCTAAATACACGTTTGGCTAGCGTAAAGCGGCTTGTGCGATCGACGAGTGTCACAAGGTGGGCACTCTGCCCGTGTACCGTGTCTCCTTCCCAATCACCTAATCGCGTCCGCGCATCCACAATATCAGGCCGCTCTGTAATATCGACTCGATCATGAATTAGCCTAACTCCCGCTTTTTTATTACGTTTCCCACCCTTCCACCGTGTTTTACCAAACCTGGGCAGCTGACGGTACAGGTGACCACCTTGCAACCTATTCTCTTCAATACGTCGGTAGATCGTCGTATGGCTAAGCGTCTCTGTGACTTTACTTTCAACCGTCATTCGCAGACTAACAGTCTCTGGAGACCAGCCTAAAATGACGGAGCCACGGATGATGTCATCTGTGTGGCTATGACGTTTGTTCGCTTTTAAGGATGTTCGTTTCCGTATATCACTCAGCGGGTGAGCCTCAGCACCTGAGTATCCATTAGGGGGTGAATTTCTATTCAGCTCCCGACTAACAGTGCTGTAATGTACCCCGATCTCTTTGGCAATGCCTCTCAGTCCCATCCCTGTTTTACGAAGGGCTGAAATCTGGTATCGTGGCTCTTGAGTTAGCTGTCGGTACTGTTCGTTGAGTTTATTCATAACGGACTTAATTTTTGTGTGAGAGCTTAGATTGTGCCTTCAGCTGGCTCACTATTCAAATTTCAGCCTGTTGCACTTATTGTATTACTCCAGCGTTGGCCTTCGAATGAAGGCTGATTACATTTTTTTATTTTGGCTTCATTTGCTAATAGGTAGTTACTTTTCGTCATTCCGGTAGATCTTTTGAGCCGGAATCCAGTGCCTTTGGTATTTGAATGTGTAATTGAAGATCAAACCTTCATTGTAATCTAACGCCTGTCCGGCGAGGGTTGTGCACTCTTTATTTTGACAAGGTTCTGCGAGGCGCCGGCTCTTGATTTCATAAGAGTCTTCCATGTGGGCTCTGCGTTTTCAAACAACTTCCATGTTTAAATGCCAGTTCGACATCCTGTCTCTCGTTCGAAGAGTTTCATTTCATGAAACCTCACCCTGAAACCGAAGCCATGCTTACCAGAAAATAATCAAATACCAAAACCTGTCTAATGAACCCAATCTCAAAAGATATTTGAAACTGGCTATCAGGCAAGTAAGCCAAATAAACATCGACATAAATACTTCGAACTAGTATTTCCAAAAGCCTGGGTGGAACAGCACTGCAACCGTCAGTATCTCCAAGCGTCCTAACAGCATTCCGATTGCCAGTGCCCACTTAGCCACGTCGGGCAAGCTAGAGAAATTACCCGCTGGACCGATAATATGGCCAAGACCTGGACCTACGTTGGTCACTGCTGTTATAGCGCCGGTGAAACTGGTGGTCGGATCGAGTCCCGTCATGACTAATATGACCGAAAGCGCGATTATCACGAACATGAACAGCAAGATAAAGGTCACCAGGGAGCGGACGATATCATCGCCTATAGGACGGTTGTTATAGCGTTCTTTGAATACTCCGTTAGGGTGGAATTGTTGCTTGAGTTGTTCTCGCATGATGGCGATGGCTATCTGAAAGCGGAATATCTTGATGCCACCAGAGGTCGAGCCTGAGCAGCTACCGGCGAACATTAAGAACAGGAAGATGACATTGGCAAGCGCGCCCCAGGCGGTGTAATCCGTTAAGCCGTAACCGGTAGTGGTGACCACTGAGACTACGTTGAAGCTGGCTAGACGTATGGCATCTATGGGGGGGATCTCGCGACTGCTCCAGAGCCAGAATGCCAGGCAAGATGACACCGTAAAGATGAATAGCAGGAAGCCTTTCACCTGGGCGTCATTCCATACTAATAAAGATCTCTGCTGAATACAGTTGACGAACATCAGCATCGGCAAGCCGCCGGCGGCCATAAAGACGATGGCGACCCAATGGGCATTATCAGAGAAAGCTGCCATGGAACTATCGGAAGTGGAGTAGCCGCCTGTCGAGAGGGTGGTCATGGCATGGTTGATCGCCTCAAACCAGCTCATACCCGCCATATGGTAGGCGAACCCACAGAGTACCGTGAGTAAGATATAGATGTAGAAAAGGTGCTTGGCCATGTCTTGGGTACGGGGGATCGCCTTGTCACTCCAGTCGGAGGATTCGGTTCTAAACAGCCGCATACCACCGACATTTAGAAAAGGTAGTACCGCCACGGCCATCACGATAAAGCCAATACCACCTAGCCATTGTAATAGAGAGCGCCAGATCAATATGCTGTGATCCATAGTGTCCAAGCCTGACAATACTGTCGAACCTGTGGTGGTGATCCCCGACATAGTCTCGAAGAAGGCGTCGGTATAGTTGATGCCGTGATAGAGGGTGAACGGCATGGCGGCGAAAATACTGACTATTAGCCAAGTCAGGCTGGTCAGTAGGAATAAGTCGCGAATATTTAGATTGAGCTGCTTACTTTTTCCCTGGTGCATGCAAGTGGTGGCCGCCGTGGCAGTGACCAGAGATGAGATCATGAAGGCACCAACGGTTTCTTCACTATAGAGCAGGGCGAAGAGCAAGGGGATAAACATAAATACCGTCAGGGTCGACAGAAATATGCCTAAAATAAACAGCAGTGGCCGAAAGTTCAGCATGAGTCAATCCTTTGAAAAACAAACGAGCGGCCAGCCTCTATCATTCTCAGTAAAGCCGAGTTAACAGCTAAGCCGCTATTCAAACGTGTCTGATGGGAAATATTAAAAGAAGAAAGCACTCGGCTGGAAAAGCTTCTCAACTTCGCCGATAAACTTCTTGTTTACCAAGAAGAGAATGACATGGTCGCCTTGCTCTATCACTGTTTTGTCATGAGCCATCAACACCTCTTCATCCCGCACTATGGCACCGATAGTGGTACCCGGTGGTAACTTAATATCGCCTATCTTCTTACCTATAACTTTAGAGGTCTTGGAGTCGCCGTGAGCTATGGCTTCAATGGCCTCTGCGGCCCCGCGGCGCAGGGAGTAGACGTTACAGATATCGCCCTGACGTATATGGGTCAAGAGTGCAGATATGGTGGCTTGCTGAGGAGAAATGGCAATATCGATATTGGCTTCCTGCACGATATCGACATAAGCCTCGCGCTGGATCAGTACCATCACTTTCTTGGCACCCATGCGCTTAGCGAGAAGTGCGGCCATGATGTTGGCTTCATCGTCATTGGTGACGGCGATAAACACATCGGTCTGATCGATATTCTCTTCGAGCAGGAGCTCCTGATCTGAGGCATCACCACAAAATACTGTGGTATTTTCCAATCGCTCAGAAAGTTCCTCGGCGCGCTCTTGTCTATGCTCGATAAGCTTAACCGAGTGATTGCGCTGTAGTTGTTTGGCGAGTCCCATGCCGATATTGCCACCACCGACGATCATGATATTTCGGTAGGTGTTATCGAGCTTTTGCATCTCACTCATTACTGCGCGGACATGGCGACTATCGGCAAGGAAGAAGACTTCGTCATCGGCTTCGATGATCGTGGTACCGCATGGCATGATTGGACGGCCTTGCCTGAAGATGGCCGCGACTCGGGTATCGATATTTGGCATATGTTCACGCAAGGTCGCGAGGGCATTACCCACCAAGGGGCCACCATAATAGGCTTTTACCGCGACTAGGCTGAGACGCCCCTCGGCAAATTCTAATACCTGTAAGGCGCCGGGATATTCCACCAAGCGGCGAATGTAGGAGGTCACTAACTGTTCTGGGGCGATAAGTTCATCGATAATGAAACCACCACGAGTTCGATTATCATTAAGCTTGGTTTCACTGTTAAAAAATAATTTGTCTTTAAGCGCTAAGTATTGCTCTGAACGGATCCTGGCTATCTTAGTCGGTGTTCCAAACAGGGTGTAAGCGATCTGACAGGCCGCCATATTACATTCATCGCTGTTGGTCACGGCGATGAGCATATCGGCATCTTCGGCGCCCGCCTCCTTGAGCACATCCGGGTGAGCACCATGACCGTGTACGACGCGCAGATCGTATTTATCCTGTAATGAACGCAAGCGGGTCTTGTCTAAATCGACGACTGTGATGTCATTATTCTCACCAACTAAGTTTTCAGCCAGTGTGCCACCGACCTGACCGGCACCCAAAATGATAATCTTCATGGCCTTGCTTTATCCCTTTACTAGGCGAGCGTAATAGAATCCGTCCATATTCTCTGTTCCTGGGGTGATTTGCCAGCCGATATCGTCGGGATTTGGCTGCTCACTGATAGGAAAGAGAGTGGCATCATCGGCTCTTGCTAAGAATGAGCGGATCTGCTGTTCATTCTCTTGTGGGAGAATCGAGCAGGTTGCATACAGGAGTGTGCCACCGGGCTTAAGCCACTGCCAGCAATGATCTAAAATTTTACTCTGCAGTGAGGCTAGCTCATCAATATCGGTCTGTTTTCTTAGCCATTTAATATCCGGGTGGCGACGTATCACGCCAGTTGCCGAACAGGGGGCGTCGAGTAAGATACGATCGAACTTGTCACCTTGCCACCAGGAATCGATATCGGCTGCATCTCCATGAACTAGCTTGGCCTTAAGTGATAGGCGATCCAGATTTTGTTGCACACGCTCGAGACGTTTCTCATCGAAATCGACGGCGACCAGTTCGATATTGGCCAGCTCTAATAGATGGCAAGTCTTGCCACCGGGAGCAGCACAAGCATCGAGTATCAGCTCACCATCTTTAGGGGCCAGTAACGTGGCAGCCCACTGAGCCGCACCATCCTGAACCGAGGCGGCGCCTTGCTCAAAACCTGGCAGTTGCGCTACGTCGCGAGGGCTCTCGAGTAAGATAGCATCGCTGCTCTTGCCTGCAGAAGCCGGGATGTCTATTTCCGCTAAGGCGGCAAGATACTCATCCCGAGTCTGTGACTGTTTATTATTGCGCAGCCACATTGGTGGACGCTGGTGGCTCTGTTCGATAACCTCTTGCCAGTTTTCAGGGTAAGCGGCTTTAAGGCGCTTAACAATCCAGGCTGGGGTGTTGAAGGCTAAGGTGTCGTTATCAGTCGGCAGAGGCTTTTCTTGACGCTGAATGTTACGCAATACACCATTAACCACTTTCACTAGGCCTTCAAACTTAAGCTGTCTACAGGCTTCAGCAGTTTCTGAAATCGCTGCATGGCTGGGAATTCGGGTAAAGTAGAGTTGATAGCAACCTATAAGCAGCAGTTGGTGAACGATTCGCTGCTTACCTTTTAATGGTTTGCTCATGCAGTCGCTGACCAACTTATCCAGCTGGGGCAGGTGGCGCATCACGCCGTAGCTAAGCTCTGCAAGTAGGGCTTTATCTTTGCCACTCTCTAGGTGCTGCTGTTGATCGGGAAGAGCGACGGATAACGAGGTACCTTTCTCAAGCACCTGAAATGCGACTCTTGCCGCCAGTGCGCGCAAATTCATTAGCTAGCCTCTTTGTTTTTTAAGCGTGTGCCTGGAGTAAACCAATCACCGCGAGAATTAAGGATGTCGCCGACACTCAGTGGCTTCTTACCCGGTAACTGCATGTTCTGCAGACTCAGCACCCCTTCACCTGTCGCTATCTCTATGCCGTTCTTATCGGCTGAGATGATGGTGCCTGCCGGTGCATCGCTAATCGATTCACTCACCTTAGCCTGTCTGACCTTGATACTGGCATCATTGTGACTGAAGTGGCTGATAGGCCAAGGATTAAAGGCGCGTATTTCGCGCCAAAGCTGCAGTGCCGATTTATTCCAATCCAGCTCAGCTTCTTCTTTACTCAGCTTTTTGGCGTAGTTCGCCAGAGTTTCATCTTGCTTCTCTGCCTTGAGTTCACCATTTGCCAGACCGGCTAATGCTTGAATAAGTGCATCCGGTCCTTGTAGTGCCAATTTGTCATAGAGGCTCCCTGAGGTGTCATCATCTTCGATAGTCAGCTGAGTCTTGAGAAGCATATCACCGGTATCCAGACCTAAGTCCATCTGCATTATGGTGATACCTGTTTCTTTATCACCGGCCCAGAGTGCTCTTTGTATCGGTGCCGCACCGCGCCAGCGGGGAAGGATTGAGCCGTGTACATTGATACAGCCTAGTCTTGGGGTATCCAAAACCACTTGAGGCAAGATTAAACCGTAGGCGACGACAACCATAAGGTCGGCATTTAAGCCGCTTAATTCCTGCTGGGCCGCTTCATCACGTAAGGACTTAGGCTGGTAAATAGGAATGTTATGCTCCAGCGCCAAGGTTTTTACCGGACTCGCCTGTAATTTTTTTCCTCTTCCTGCGGGGCGATCAGGCTGAGAATAGACACCAATAACATGATGTTCAGAGTCTATCAGGGCTTGCAGGTGGCGAGCGGCGAAGTCCGGAGTACCGGCAAAAACGATATTTAATGGTTTCAAGATAAGGCTATCCCTGTTTTGCTTCTAGTCGTGCGGCTTTTTCCAGCTTTTGCTTGATGCGCTGACGCTTTAGGGGCGACAGGTAATCGACAAATAACTTGCCTTTGAGGTGATCCAGTTCGTGCTGTAAACAGATGGCGAATAAGCCATCAGCATCGAGAGTGAACTCAATACCGTCTCGATCAAGAGCCTTGATGGTGACATGTTCGGCGCGCTCGATGTCGGCATAGAACCCAGGTACAGAAAGACAGCCCTCTTCGTTGGAAAAGTGGCCGCTGCTGGCAACAATTTCCAAGTTTATGAAGACTTTTGGTCTTTCTTCTTCATCTTGAAGATCCATGATAATCAATTGCCTGTGGTAATCGACCTGGGTTGCGGCTAGGCCAACTCCCTTGTCTTCGTACATGGTTTCGAACATATTATTGATTTGAGTTTGCAAGCCAGTGTTAAACTCTGTAACCGGCTTGGCAAGCGTGCGTAATCTTTCATCGGGAAAACGTAAAATTTTTAGTAAACTCATACTTAAACTCTTAACAAGTCTGTCAAATCTTTATCAGTTGGTTATACTGACTTTAGCTAATGGGTCAATTTTAATCCTTAGTGGCAATCAATAACAGCAAAAGCTCTCTATATCACCAAACTAGTTTTATCTTTCGAGTGCTTCCTGCAAGGGATAGTTTGTCATATAGAGAACAAACAGCGTGGGAACCCCGATGAAACGATTAATTTTACTCGGTTTAATTTTATTAAATTGCTCTTTTGTGTTCGCCGATACCCTGACATTGAAATCAGGGCACCCCGACTCTTATGTGGTGGAGAAGGGAGATACCCTCTGGGATATCTCTGCATATTTCCTAAAAGATCCTTGGCGCTGGCCTAAGCTTTGGGGGGACAACCCTCAAATCGCTAACCCCCATCTCATCTATCCTGGTGACAGGCTGACATTAGTCTTCATCGACGGTGAACCTAGACTGGTCGTAAAACCTTATATTCGTAAGTCTCCTCAAGGCAGAATCATGCCTAAAGATAGTGCTATCCCTGCCATTGATCTTGCGTTAGTCAGGCCATATCTAGTTCAGAACAGGGTAGTTGATAGTGACTGGTTCGAAACTCAGCCTATGGTGTTAGGCGGTGAGAGTGAATCTAGGCATCATATCGTTGGCGATGTGATTTATATTCAAGCCGAACTTACCATGGGTGATAAATTCGGTGCCTATGAGCGAGGTCGTGATTTTGTCAGCAACAATGGGGACGATCTTGGCGTCGAGGTGATATTAACCGCCAGTGGTCGTGTCATCGAGTCCGGTCCTGTCTCTAAAATTAAGTTATTGAGTAATTTTCGTGAAACAGTTGCGGGCAGTCGAGTGATGCCAATCGAAGATGACTCATTAATGTCCGCTTATTTTATGCCTCGAGCCGCCGAGCTTTCATCTCCTGCATCCGTGCTAGCCTCTGAGAAATATCTGCGTGAGATGGGGAAACTCGATGTTGTTTATATCGATAAAGGCAGCGAGGATGGTGTCGAATCCGGTCATGTTTTCTCTATCTATAGAGATGGCTTAGATATCGTTATTAATGGTGATGGTCAGCCTGTAATACCTACAGGGCGAAGTACATACGAGACTATGTTGTCGAGTGTGTCTTCCACTAACTCTATCAAGATGCCGGATATCTATCGAGGCAAGTTGATGGTGTTCAAGGTGTTCGGCAAGACCAGCATGGGACTCATCATGGTTAACGAGAGGCCCGTCAGAGTCGAAGATAAGCTAGTAACACCCGATGCTCTCCTTATTAGTGAATAAAGAGTTAGGGAATAACTAGGCGGTGAATAAAGCTTAGAGTTGGACACATAAACTGATTGGCAGCCGAAGGGATATCTGTTGATTCTGGTTATAATTTTACTAATTACCAATATTGAGGTGAAGGAATTACCGATAAACTGGTCGACTGGCTGGTTGTTAGTGCTGTATCCGGGCTAGGACCCGCCCGGATCCAACAACTGCTCAACTACATGGATGTAGAGGAACTCAGACAGATGTTAGAGCATGAACCCGATGCTCTTCCGCTGCCTGAGAGTCTACTCAAGTGTTCGCTCACTCCCGACTTTTCTCGTGTAGAGTCGGCACTGTCATGGCAACAAGCTGCCGATAATCATTATATATTGACCTTAGACGATCCCGACTACCCTTATCTTCTCAAGCAGATAATCGATCCGCCCACTATCATATTCGTCAAAGGGGAGCTACATGCGTTGAAGTTTCCTGCTATTGCGATTGTTGGTAGCAGAGCCGCGTCACAAACAGGGCTGCAGATAGCCTATCGGTTGGCTGCTGAGATAACAGGTTTAGGTTTTGCTGTAGTGAGTGGTATGGCCGTAGGCATCGATGGCTCGGCTCATCAAGCATGTATCGATAATGAAGGAAGAACTTTGGCAGTGTTGGGGACGGGAACCGATGTGATCTATCCTCGCAGACACAGGGCTATCTATGAAAAAATTCAGCACCATGGAGCCATAGTCAGTGAGTTTTGGCCCGGTACGAAACCTTTCGCCGGTAATTTTCCGAAACGTAACAGGATAATCAGCGGTCTATCTTTAGGTACCTTAGTGGTAGAAGCCTGCAGAAAAAGCGGTTCACTCATTACCGCTAAACTGGCATTGGAACAAGGGCGTGAGGTGTTCGCGGTTCCTGGTAATATCCTCGCCGGTCAGAGTCAAGGTTGCCATGACCTTCTCAAAGACGGCGCAAAGCTTGTGGAGAATGCGGCCGATATAATAGAAGAAGTTACCGCTTTATCGGATTTTCACCTTGAAGAACTGAGAAGACGTCACTATATAGAGGAGGTTAAGGCCGTTAATTTGCCATTTGCCTCACTGTTAGCTAGTGTAGGATATGAGACCACCACAATAGATGATGTGGTTGAGCATAGTGGAAAGGCCATAGATTTAGTATTAGAGCAAATGCTTGAACTTGAATTACAAGGTTGGGTCGCTGTAGTGCCCGGTGGTTATATAAGACTAAAGAGGAGCTAGCCATGTTTGATATCCTCATGTATCTATTTGAAAACTATGTTCATAGTGAAGTAGAGTTTTTAGTGGATGAAGATGAGCTTACACAAGAGCTCACCCGTGCTGGTTTTCATCAGTCCGAGATAATTAAAGCCATCTCTTGGCTTGAACATTTAGCCGAGCTACAGGAAGGGGATACGCCTTATCTGTGTGATCATGCTCAACATTCATTCAGAATTTATACTCAGGATGAGATGGATAAGCTAGATGTCGAGTGTAGAGGTTTTCTTCTATTTCTAGAGCAGATAAAAGTATTAAGCGTTATAATCCGCGAGATGGTCATAGACCGTGTAATGGAACTTGATGAGCCGATGTTAATATTGGAAGATCTCAAGTGGGTCGTGCTTATGGTGTTATTTAATGTGCCAGGTAATGAGTCTGCTTATGAAAAAATGGAAGATCTTATCTTCGAGCAGCATGACGGTCGATTGCATTCCTAGTTATATCAGCACTCATTATTTCTGCACTTAATGTGATAAAAAAAAGGAGGCCTAGCCTCCTTTTTTGATTAGTAATGCCTGTGAGCATCATCCTTGAACAGGTGTGCCGGGGTCTAAGTCGCTAAAGGCTCTTAGATAGTAGAGTAGGCAGAGCTATCGCAAGAGCCAAAACTGACTTGCGCAGCATAATATTCATTCCATTGTATTTTTTGCATACTATATACTTGTGTTGTTTCTAGCTATAAACCTAGTGATAATTAATCTCCTAAGATATTTCCCTGTGTTGGCTTTGCTTGGTAAAATGGCTGATAGCCGATTTAACCGAGAACCCCATGTCTAAAATTGATGATCAACTGTTTAGTTCCCATGAACATGCCTTAGAGAAAGAGTATGAACTCTGCCCTAAGTGCGGCAGTGAGCTATCGGTTCGGCATAGTAAACATGGCGGTTTCATTGGGTGTAATAGTTATCCTGTATGTGATTATACTCGGCCGTTAGTACAACATGAGTCTATTGAAACTCAAGCCATCCCTGATTCAGAATGCCCCGAGTGTGGCCATGAACTGGCGGTAAAGTCTGGACGATTTGGCATTTTTATTGGCTGTACAAATTACCCCGATTGTAAGCATATTGAAAAGCATGATAAGGAAGAACCTGAAGATCAGATTGCTTGCCCAAGTTGTAAAACCGGGAAGATTGAGCATAGAACCAGTCGGTTTGGTAAAAGTTTTTATGCCTGCAGCGGTTACCCTAAGTGTAAGTTTTTAGTGAACTATCGACCCGTAGCCGAAGCCTGTCCCGAGTGTGGTTTCGGCATCCTGATAGTGAGGAAAGGTGCCGCTGGGTCTCGCTTAGAGTGTCCGAAGAAGACATGCAAGTATAAAAGAGCAGTCTAAATTATTGAATTTGATTGAAGGTAACGATACATGTTGCAGTTAGACCCATCAGAAATTTCTGAGCTGATTGAAAATGGAGGCGTGATCGCCTATCCAACCGAGGCTGTGTATGGCTTAGGCTGTGATCCTGATAATGATGTAGCGATAGAGAAGTTACTCGGCTTGAAACAGCGTCCTTGGCAGAAGGGATTGATCTTAGTCGCCAGCGATTATTCTCAGCTCGCACCCTATCTCGATGACACTCAGTTGACGACAAAACAGCTTGAGTCAGTGTTTTCTAAATGGCCCGGTCCTTTCACCTTTATTATGCCTATAAGATCCGATATTTCTAAGCTACTCTGTGGCAGCTTTAATTCATTGGCGGTTAGGGTTTCCGCCCATCCAGGAATACAAGCTATCTGCAATAATCTGGGTAAACCTCTGGTGTCTACCAGTGCAAATATTACCGGTCAACAACCCGCAATGAGTTTGGATGAAGTGACCGCACAATTTGAAGGTGTGATAGCAGGCACTGCCACTGGAGAGTTAGGCTTAGATGCAAATCCTTCGACGATTATCGACGCCCTCAGCGGCAAGGTCTTACGCTAAACACTTAAAAATACGCTATATAAGTGCCAGCTTGTAAATATAAAAAAAAGGAATCTATATGTCAGTACCTGACATCCGTGCAGTAAAATCATTTTTACTCGCCCTGCAGCAGCAAATCTGTGAAGGTCTGGAACAGCTCGATGGCAAGGGAGAGTTTAAGGCTGACTCCTGGGAGCGAGAAGAAGGTGGTGGAGGCACGAGTCGGGTATTAACCAAAGGTGCCGTATTCGAGCAAGCCGGTGTTAATTTTTCCCATGTGACAGGTGCTTCAATGCCGGCATCGGCAACGGCTCATCGCCCGGAGCTTGCGGGCCGTAGCTTCGAGGCTATGGGGGTGTCACTGGTCATCCATCCTCATAACCCCTATATTCCGACGACTCATGCGAACGTGCGTTTCTTCATTGCATCTAAAGAGGGAGCCGATCCGGTTTGGTGGTTTGGCGGGGGATTCGATCTGACTCCTTATTACCCATTTGAGGAAGATGTCATTGAGTGGCATCAAGATGCCAAGTCTTTCTGTGACCCATTCGGTGATGAGGTTTACCCTAAATATAAGCAGTGGTGTGATGAATACTTCTATTTGCCCCATAGAGATGAGACTCGCGGTGTCGGTGGGCTCTTTTTTGATGATCTTAACCAAGAAGGTTTCGATACTAGCTTCGAATTTATGCAAGCGGTAGGTACTGGCTTCTTGACCTCCTATGCCCCAATCGTTAATCGTCGTAAAGATACTGAATATGGTGAGAAGGAACGCGACTTCCAACTTTACCGTCGTGGGCGCTATGTCGAATTCAACCTAGTGTATGACAGAGGTACCTTGTTCGGACTGCAAACTGGTGGCAGAACCGAGTCTATATTGATGTCGATGCCACCCTTGGTTCGTTGGGAGTATATGTACACACCAGAAGCTGGATCGCCCGAAGCTTTACTGTATACAGACTTTCTTAAACCGAGAGACTGGTTGGGTTTGAATAAGTAAAGTTATGCTTGATTGAATTGCTGGTGGCGTAGGCATTAACTGCAACATATGTCGATGCCACATTCCCGACATTCTGGTCCGTTGGGAGTATATGTACACACCAGAAGCTTTGGTTTAATCAGGTTGCATCCGACTTTGGAGATAAACGATGACTGACAGATATGCCGTTTTTGGAAACCCGATAGCACACAGTAAATCTCCATTTATACATGGTTTATTTGCCGAAGAGACGGAGCAAGTATTAGAGTATGAGGCCTTGCTGGCCCCGATCGATGGTTTCGAAAAGAGCTTGTCGGAGTTTTGGCTTAATAAGGGCAAGGGAGCCAATGTTACCGTCCCCTTTAAAGAGCAGGCATTTAAATTATGCGATGAGTTGAGTGAATTGGCATCGTTGGCGGGAGCGGTTAATACCTTAACCTTATTAGAGAACGGCGATATTCGTGGTGACAATACCGATGGTTTAGGTCTGGTCGCCGATCTGCAACATAACTTTGGTAGCTTAGTCGGAAAACGAGTGCTGCTCTTGGGGGCCGGTGGGGCTGCAAGGGGCTGCATTCTGCCTCTGTTAAATGCCGAGATTGCCGAGCTCTGTATCCACAATAGAACTCATGAGAAAGCGGAAGTGCTGGCGGAGCTGTTTGCCGAATACGGAAACACCAGAGCCATAGCGACTAATGAACTGACTGCTTCATTCGATATAATCATTAATTCTACTTCTTCAAGCTTATCAGGTGATGTTCCACAGATCCCCGAGTCAGTCATAGATGCAGCAACAAAGTGCTACGACATGATGTATAGCAAGCAGATGACTTCGTTTAATTCTTGGGCCTCATCCTTGGGAGCGAGTGCTGTGGTCGATGGCTTAGGCATGCTAGTAGGGCAGGCTGCTAAAAGTTTTGAATTATGGCGTGGTGTTAGGCCCAAGGTGACAACAGCTTTAGATGCATTAAGAATAAAGTTGGATGCAGAATGAATCAGAGTGTTTTATTTCCGGACTTACAAGATTGGGATGATAATAAGCAGCAGGTTATTTTTCCGGCTCAGGTTCAGGGAGCTAATATACAATGTCGAATAAGCCTATCAAGATTAACTAAGCTGCATGGTGAGGCGTTGACAGGGGAAGCCGAAGTGCTTGCTGCCTTCGAAGCATGCCGTTTCGATATCGAAGATCACGTTGAAGAGCTCATCGAACAGGAGATGTTCGATGAGGATGGGGCTGTGAGTTGGCGCTAATCGCCTTCACATTGTTAAAGACTTGCCTTTAACTAGACTGGAGTGACTATTTCTTTATCTAAATACTCATTCTTGAGTCGAACATAATTATCGGCTGACTGTGGTAGAAATTGAAGTTCTGCTTCGGTCAGCGCGCGGACCTGTTTTGCCGGGCTACCTACATATAAGTGGCCACTCTTTAGTACCTTCCCTGGCGGAACTAAAGAACCCGCGCCTAAGATCACATCATCTTCTAATATTGCACCGTCCAGGATAATGGCTCCCATACCGACTAAGATACGATTGCCAACGCTGCAACCATGGAGCATAGCTTTATGTCCTATGGTGACGTCATCGCCTATTAATAGAGGATGGCCGTCAGGATTAGATGGAGACTTGCGCGTGACATGAAGAATTGCCCCGTCTTGTACATTGGTCCTCTTACCAATTCTCATGTGGTTCACATCACCGCGTGCGGCAACTAAAGGCCAAATACTAGAATCAGTATCTAAAAATATGTCGCCAACGAGTACACAGGCATCATCTAGGTATACAGAATCATCGAATTGAGGACTTACCCCTTTATAGGCTCTTAATGAAACAGGCACGGAAACTCCTTAAATATAGGTATGAAGCGTAATACCGGCATTATAATGCTTAAAAAGTAGGAGATCAGGCCAAATAACATTCAAACGAATAAGAAAAGAGAATTAACTCACTATTAGCCCTTGCGCTCTGGGCTGACGCCCCTATAATGCGCATCCACTGACACGGCAAACCAGTCTTCTTAAACGAAGTTGAAACGCAGTCAGGGCAACAAGTAAGCTTGTTTTTTCTTCGTTTTAAACGATTGAAATTAAATTTTAAAAAGCCCTTGACGCCAACAATTGGGAGTGTAGAATACGCATCCCTAGCCAAGGCGGAACGCCTTGGGAAGTAAGTAAAAGCCTGCGACCTAGCGTCTAACGGCGGTGCTACCAAGCACCAGCTCTTTAACAATACGAAACAAGAAATCTGTGTGGACACTCACAGGTGTTGAGTTATTCGAAATTACCTCTCACGAGGTAATCAAAAAATTTACTCAATGAACTACTGAGTGACCATAGCGACTTTGGTGTCTACTTTATTACTCTCACGAGCAAGCAAAGTAAATTCAAAGAAGCAAAATATGTAAGCTTCATTAACTTTCGGGTTAGTGAAAAACAGTTTTTTTGTTTTCACTTTTTAAAAAGTGAAGGCAAAAGTTTCATTGAGCCGATGTCATCATCGAAAGAGGATGCATCAAAAGAACTTTAATTGAAGAGTTTGATCATGGCTCAGATTGAACGCTGGCGGCAGGCCTAACACATGCAAGTCGAGCGGAAACAGGAAGGTGCTTGCACCTTTGCTGTCGAGCGGCGGACGGGTGAGTAATGCCTAGGGAACTGCCCAGTCGAGGGGGATAACAGTTGGAAACGACTGCTAATACCGCATACGCCCTACGGGGGAAAGGAGGGGACGCGCTTTTCGAAGTACGCCTTTCGCGATTGGATGTACCTAGGTGGGATTAGCTAGTTGGTAAGGTAATGGCTTACCAAGGCGACGATCCCTAGCTGGTCTGAGAGGATGATCAGCCACACTGGAACTGAGACACGGTCCAGACTCCTACGGGAGGCAGCAGTGGGGAATATTGCACAATGGGCGCAAGCCTGATGCAGCCATGCCGCGTGTGTGAAGAAGCCTTCGGGTTGTAAAGCACTTTCAGCGAGGAGGAAAGGTTGTAGTTTAATAAACTGTAGCTGTGACGTTACTCGCAGAAGAAGCACCGGCTAACTTCGTGCCAGCAGCCGCGGTAATACGAGGGGTGCAAGCGTTAATCGGAATTACTGGGCGT
>NZ_ABIC01000037.1 GCF_000172075.1 Shewanella benthica KT99 | reverse complement strand
GCGCGTGTACGTAACTGTTTGTCACAAGCAATACACAGATTCTACCATGAAGAAGGTTTCATCTGGGTCTCGACTCCCCTCATCACAGCATCGGATTGTGAAGGTGCCGGTGAGATGTTCCAAGTCTCTACCTTAGACATGGAAAACTTACCCCGTACCGACGAAGGTAAGGTCGACTACAGCGAAGACTTCTTCGGTAAAGAGGCCTTCCTCACCGTATCTGGACAACTTAATGCCGAGACTTATGCCTGCGCATTATCGAAAGTCTATACCTTCGGTCCTACGTTCCGTGCAGAAAACTCAAACACCAGCCGCCATCTGGCCGAATTCTGGATGGTTGAACCTGAAGTGGCTTTCGCCGATCTCGATGATATTGCCGCCCTCGCCGAGCAGATGCTAAAGTTCTGCTTCAGAGCCGTACTCGAAGAACGTCGTGATGATCTTGATTTTTTCGCCCAACGTGTCGATAAAACGGTGATTGAGCGTCTTGAGTCTTTCGTGACCAGTGACTTTGCTCAAGTTGATTACACCGAGGCGGTCGAGATCCTGAAAAACTGTGGCAAGAAGTTCGAATATGCCGTCGAATGGGGAATCGATCTGCAATCTGAGCATGAAAGATACCTGGCGGAAGAGCATTTCAAAGCCCCTGTAGTCGTGAAAAACTACCCGAAAGACATTAAGGCCTTCTACATGCGCCTTAACGATGACGGTAAGACTGTTGCCGCCATGGACATACTCGCACCTGGGATCGGTGAGATAATCGGTGGCGCTCAACGAGAAGAACGTTTAGATGTACTCGATGCACGCCTCGAAGAGATGAACCTGAGCAAGGAAGACTACTGGTGGTATCGTGACCTGCGCCGCTACGGGACCGTACCCCATGCAGGGTTCGGTCTTGGTTTCGAGCGTTTAGTCTCATACGTCACTGGTGTGGCTAATATCCGCGATGTGATCCCATTCCCTCGCGCACCTAAGTCGGCAAGCTTCTAGATTTTACCTATAAACAAAAAAACGCCCATCCGGGCGTTTTTTTATTTATTCTATTGGCAACATTAATATCTACTGTTTAGCTCCATAGAGGCTCGTCGCAGATTTTTCTGTGCTTGTTCAAAATAGCTGGGTGAATTATCAATTGCCCTTTTGAAAAGTGCTATGGCTTGTTTATATTGCCCCTCTAGCATCAAAAAATATCCCAGATCATTCAATGCATCGGCCGGCTCCATAGTATGTTCAAAAGTCGACAGAGCCCTATTGTATAGGCCTTTCCTGACATAGACCAAACCTAGGTTTGTCCAGCCACGATCGAAACTGGGATCTTCTCGTATCGCCTGTTTTAGATGATTTTCTGCCAAGGTATAATTACCACTCAAGTAATAGGAATAACCTAGGTTAGTGATGATCAGTGCCGAATGTGGCTCTTTCTTTAAAGCCAGTTTATACAAGATCCGGGCTCGCTCATGTTCATTATCCAGATCGTCCAGAATCGCCATAGCATTATAGATTCTAATAGGAGAAGACCTATCAAGATCTAATAACAGGTCAGTATCAGAACTTTGAACAAGCTGTTGCAGTCTGGTTTGATCCAGACTTATCGCTTTTTCCAGATGTATTCTTGCTTGTCTGTGCTGACGCTTATCCATGTTGATAAGACCCAGTCCAGCATGAGACATCATCATCTCTGGTTCTATGACTAAAGCTTCATTATAGGTCAAATATGCCAGTTGAATATTGCCTTTAATACTGTGTATTCTAGCAATTTGATATAGGACATTGGCGTTATCAGGTTTGAAATCCAACGCCTGAACATAGAGATACAGAGCAGAGTCTAAATTTCCCAAAGATTCTTCACGTTTCGCCCGTGCCACAGCATCCACTTCATCCTTGGGGGGATTGGCGGTCGCTACCATTATCATAGTATTGGTGTCATAGAGATCTTGCCGCTGAGGTGGGCTGACCTCTAATGCCTGTATCTCCTCGGCTGATTTAGTTGTCATACATGCCGATAGCAGTAGCATGATAACGGGGGAAATCAGAGAGCACGGGCTTAAGCCTCTGAATAAGTTAAACCGAATTGAACCTGCCATGGCCGCTCCTTATGCTTAATTAATTTGACTAATTATCATTTGGCTAGAAAGCTTGTCCCCATACTTTCATTACCTTGAGCACTGCGGGCCCCACCGCGACGATGAAAAATGAGGGCCAGATACACAGCATCATGGGAAAAATCATCTTCACCGCAAGCTTTGCGGCCTGCTCTTCCGCATCTTGCAGGCGCTTATCACGATATTCATCGGAAAATATCCTCAAGGTTGCAGCTATGCCAGTGCCTAAACGAATACTCTGTGAGATTGCCGAGTTGAGACCCTTTATGTCTTCCAAACCGGTTCTCTCGGTGAACTCCTGCAGAGCCACCTTGATGGTCAACCCCGCCCTGACCTTGCTGCAAACCAGATCCAGCTCACTGGCGAGACTGGCATGACTGATGGCCAGTTCATTGGCTACGCGCTGTAGCGCCGCGAGCAAGCCGAGTCCGGCCTCACAACAGACGACTAATAGATCTAAGGCGTCGGGAAAACCTGCTCTGAGATTCTTCATACGTCTGGATGCCAAATGCTGTAACACCATCGAAGGTAACAAATAGGCCCCCCCCACCATCAGTGCGACCACATACACACTCATCATGCCAGATATTTCAGGAAACAGACTCAAGATGAGTACAGATAAACCCGCCGAGATAAGCAATAAGATCAATCTGACTGAACTAAAAACGGCCAGTGCATTCTCAGAATGCAAACCCGCATGTATCAATAGCCGACGAGTGTCATCATTTGTCAGATTTAACGGTGTTCTGCTTGCCATACGTCCTATGCCATGCTCTATGGTGGCATTGACGTCGGTGCGAGTCATATGATGCCCTTCACCGGTTTGGTTAATGATTTTCAAGCGCTTCCTCAGTGGGGAATATATACCAGTGATGAATAAAGAGATCGAGATAGCTAAGGTGATACCTGCGATCGCCGCCATCACATATACGGCCCACTTAACATGCTCGGGGTCGTCAAATAGGGTACTTAATAAACCAATGAGATAATCCATAATTAAACGTCTATCTTAATGATTCTACTTATCCACCAGCCGCCAATTATCATTCCGACCCCTCCCCACATGAGTAATTTTTGTCCCGCTTCCGTGCCAGTTAACTCACCGACATACGCAGGTGTTTGTAGATAGATAACGGCAAAGAGCGCGAAGGGTAATAAGATTAAGATCCAGGCAGACAAGCGTCCTTCTGCCGATAAAGTCTTAACTCGACGCCTGAATTTAAACCTCTGCCTAATTACCCTAGTTAAATTCTCAATATTTTCCGCTAAATTACCGCCAGTTTCTCTCTGCACCATCACGGCACTGGCAAAGGCTAGCGCCGACACGCTAGGAACACGTTGAATAAATCCCAACAAGGCGAGCTTAATGTCTTTGGTGTAGTTGATATTAACAAACATCAGCTTAAACTCTTTCGCCAATGGCCCCTCCAACTCTTCGGTAGCCAATTTTATTGCGTCAGTAAAGGAATATCCCGCCTGCAGGGCCCGGCGGATCACATCCAAACCATCGGGAAAGCTGGCCTCTATGGTATCCATTCTCTTATTGGTGTCACGATTGAGCTTCATGTTAAACAAGAATGAGGTGATGACAAAAATAAAAGCGGTCATGAAGGGTTCATTAATGTAATACCAAGCTAGCATCGCCATGATCATCGATGTAAATATACCTAAGAATAAAAACTGATGGCCCATCATCTTATAATCGGCCAACTCCAATCGATAACTTAAATTCTCAATAAATTCTATACGTTCTAGCATCCTACCTAAATTAGTTAACTTCTCTAATTTACTCTTACGTAATAACGACACTTCGAAGCTAGTATCTCCAGCATGAGCCGACAGTTGCTTCAGCCGTTTACGGATCAATGCCGTATTCGCTCTCTGTGGGCTATATACAGGTAAAAATAGTGCCTGAGACAGTAAGATCACCGCCAAAAAAATTAAGCCAAAAAAGATCAGTTCATTTGAGAACATACTCGCCCCTTAAAAATCGGCAAAAGGATCACCACAATCGAAAATATCTAATGAAAGATCGATACCGTGCTGTTTTAATTTGTTATGAAAACCAGGGATCACCCCAGTGGCGGCAAACTTTCCTATGATGTCGCCTTTTTGATCTCTGCCTTCACGCTTAAAATAAAACAACTCAGACATGGTGATGATCTCCCCCTCCATGCCATTGATCTCCTGAATGCTAGTTACTCTCCGTCCCCCGTCTTCCATTCGATCAAGCTGTACCACCAGATCGATTGCAGATGCTATCTGAGTCCTGATATTAACCACTGGTATATCAAAACCTGCCATACACACCATGTATTCGAGACGCCCCAAGGCATCTCTGGCGCTATTAGCATGCAGCGTAGTGAGTGAACCTTCATGACCGGTATTCATCGCAGTCAACATGTCCAGAGCCTCTCCCCCCCTGACTTCACCGATGACGATTCTATCCGGGCGCATCCTCAAGCAATTTTTAACCAGATCCCTTTGACTCACCTCCCCTTTTCCTTCGATATTGGCTGGCCTTGTTTCCAGGCGGACCGTATGGGGTTGACGTAGTTGTAGTTCCGCAGAATCTTCTATGGTTACAATCCGTTCATCGGCTGGTATATAGCCGGAGAGCATGTTAAGTAATGTCGTCTTACCGCTACCCGTACCTCCGGAAACCAAGATATTAAGTTTGCCAGCAACTGCAGCGCTGAGTAGCTCATTCATCTGACTGGTCATGGAGCCTATCTCGATCAGTTCCTCGGCACACATTTTATCCACGGCAAACCGCCGGATGGATAATGCGGGTCCATCTAAGGCGAGTGGCGGAATTATCGCATTCACCCGAGAGCCATCCGCCAGACGAGCATCGACCATAGGGGATGATTCATCGATTCTTCGACCCACACTGGAGACGATCCGGTCGATAATATTGAGTAGGTGGGCGTTGTTGTGAAACTCTATCGGGACTCGTTCTAACTTACCTTTGCGCTCTATATACACCCGGTTATATGAGTTAACCAAAATATCTGAGATGCTTGGATCCGCCAACAATACCTCCAGCGGCCCCAAGCCTAATACTTCATCTATGATCAGCTTTATCAAACGTTGTCTGGCGGACAGATTGATGGGCAGATGCAAGTCGGTGATCAACTGGTCACAAATGTCATTGATCTGTTGTTGGGCCTGCTCTTTCGATATGGTTTCAATCAAGGAAAGATCCATGACGCTCAACAATTTATTATAGACCTGCTCCTTTAAATGCAGCTCCTCCGCTGTGAGTTGCTTAAATTCTACTTTTTGTTGTTCCGGCATATTGGTCATAGCCCCTTCCTCAATATTCGATTCCAAAATCCTTGAGAACGACCCACGGCCTGTTTGGATCTGGGGAAAAAATGTTCTGTCACTTGAGAAAGATCTTTGAGAATTTGCTCGCGATTAGCGACCTCTGTGATGGGTGAGCCCAGGTCGGTACATTGACTGGCAAGCTTAAAATCATTGGCCACCACGAAGTGCGACTCGATGCCGGTCGTCTCCCTAATATCTTTCAAGCTTATCCCCGAACTGGTCTTTTGATATCGATTAATCAGTAAATGGATACGCTCTATGTCGATACCCATAAATCTTACCAGTTGATTGACCACAGCCTTAGCTTCACGGATACTCATCACGTTTTGCTGCATCACCAGTAAAATGTTGGCATTGGTTAGCATATCGACATTCCAAATTTCAGGACCACGAGAGAGATCGATAACCACCTGTTGATAATACTGGCGACACTTGAGTAAAAGTTCATTGGTATTTCGCAGCTCGATGGGCTCGCTGGCATTGAGGACAGCAAATGGCTCGGCAGCCAGCAGATGCAGATGACCCAGATTGGTCATGGCGCCTTTTAGTGCCATTTCATCCAGAGAGTCCAATTCCTGTATCGCATCGGTGATAAAATAATGAGGCTCCAGACCCAGCATATGTGCCAAGGTCCCCTGTAAAAGGTCGGTATCGAGTAGGGAAACCTCTCCTTCATCTCTAATCGATGTGATCATGGCGATACTGGCCGCGATAAAACTGGCCCCCGAGCCCCCCTTAGCGTTAACCACAGCCAGCACTGGGGCTAGGTCGGCCTTATCTGCCAGTTTATGCGCTATCTTTTCCAGTGACTGTAGCAGTTCAGCCGCGAGCTCCTGCGGGGAGACAAAATCACTCACTCCTTGCTGAAAGGCTAACCTCAAGACGCCTTGAGGGGTATTCTGACCAAGAATGATAATATCGACACCATAGGCTGCAGCAGATTTTAGTGCCTGAACCGCACTGGCTTCATCATTGGGCAAGACTAAAAGAACAAGATTATAAGGCCTAGCGTTCGTCGAACTCGCGGCGAATGAATTAACAGTTTCTATCCCCTCCCAGGAGAGGTTCAGATAAGAATTCAGGTTGAGTTCGATATCGGCGATGCTTTTATGACAACTGTTTATCAAGAGCGCGTGTACCGGGTAAGGCAATATTCTATTAGCGAGCGTTTTCACCGCCGGATGGGAGTCGACATTGATGTTTTTGTTAGTGTCTCTTGCTGTTTCATTCGACACCAGTAACTCCAGCGGCTTATCCATTCGGTTGTCATCCCTTGATAAAAAATACTTATATTTACTATAGTAAGAATTTAGTTTCTAAGACTATTTAATTACAATCGATAAAACCACTACCAGGATCATCCTCTTCGACATGATAAACGCCTAAGCTCTCTCTAGGCAGATAGGCAGTGAAAGTGGGCGAGTTTATGACCCTGGATAAGCCAGGTACAAGAAACTGATGTTGGTAGTTGGCTATGTCCGCCCTCACCAAGTCGATATCTATGCCTGTTGCAGCATTACCTAACTCATCGAGATAGCTGATACTTAAGTTAGCCGTCGTTAGGTTAGGAATCAGATTTGCGCCATTAAACAGCGCCATGGTTTTAATATCGGTATCGTCTATCCGACACACCACAGCAATTCTGGCCGCTCTCCTCGAGGCCTCATGCAGCACATTGTAGGTGTACATCAACCTGCCCACCTCGATAATGGCAAACATCAGCATGAAAAATATGCCAGCGACTATGGCAAATTCAACCGCATAGACTCCACGCTGATATTTCATAGTCCGGCTCTCATCGCATAGCTAACATGAAAATTGAAACTAAGATCTGTGCTATCACCCAAGCCGAAACCTGATATCTGCTCACCAAACAGAGGCAGCCAATCATAATCCACTGTGATAATGACTCTGTCGGTAACCGAGTCGCCAATGATAGTCACATCGCTTGCATCCAGCCCATATAAAAGAGGAATTGTGCCGCCCACTTTGCCGTACACCAACAGATCTATGGTGTTGGAGATACAGTTGCCACAGCTGGCATCATTGAGCGGGTTCGGCAGGTTTTCTGTGGTGTTGGAAATAGCTTTGGTGGAGAGGTATCGCCCCGCATCTCTCACCATGCGCGTCAGATGGCTATATTGATACAGGGCTCTACCCAACTCGGCGGTGGCAAACACCAACAATAACAAGACGGGTAACAAAATAGTAAACTCGACGGCCGCTACACCTGTTTGTTGTCTTAACCCCATAATTCCTCCTTATGAATCCGGGCTGTCCGGGTCTCGGTAGAGCACTATGGTGGAGGTATTACTCACAAAGTTAGGATCCAGTGACGCATTTCCGGCACTGGAACACACACGAACAAATTCTCCAACCACATGGGCCTCATTTCCCTTCTTGCTGATCTCCTGAGTCAGGAAGAAACAACCGGTCCCCAATGACGTAATAGTATTGGCACCATTTGTCATCCCGTTACAGAGACCTATCACCACAGGAAGCTCTCGGCGTCCACCTGCTGCAATACTGGTATCTGAGGTGATATCACCGGTACCACAGTGATTGAAATCATCGCCATCGAGGTAGTCCTGATGACTGTACTCGGCCTCCACTCCACTAAAAGGAATGATCACCCCGTCGTTGTCGACTTCGACCCTGTCCCCCTGACAAATATTAAAGTCCCTGGGGTGTTCGTCGGAATTAACTCCGCCTCCTTGCCACAGACCGAACCGTGTGTTTAACCCCTGAACCACAGGGCCAACACTATTTCCCGGCTCAGTTTGTACATCATCACCTGGACCCACACATGCCCCTGGGGTGAACTCCCCGGCCAAGGCGCGGCGAATATCGGCACCACCGGAGGAGCCGCCTAACCTAAGTAACTGAAAATTACCCGGACCTATGGCCGTTCCTTGATTCGACCCCGTCTTCATCACATAGAGTGTATCGAGAGGCAAACCAAATGGGGCTTGAGTTATCTCACCTGAAATTGGATCTGTTATGGTAAAATCAGGATCGGTATTCAGTCCGCAAACCATCATAGGTACCACCCTGTTCAGGCATTCGATATCCGTACTCTTGCCGGCAACGGCCGATGCTCTCACTTTCTTATCAAAATTTAATATTTGAGCAAAAAAATTATTTAAGCCGACATTTTCGACACGGATCCGCACATACTTGCTGGAATCATCGAACACGGGAATGAATGGATCGGGCCACAGGGAAAACTCGATAAAAATATTGGCTGTGACTTGAGTGGCGTTATAATCCGGTGACGACAGATCGACGCTGGTATTGAGTTCACTGTTCTCCTCAAACCCCAGGTTTTGCATCAAGATGAGCGTCGCCGCTTCTCTGGCATCAAAGAGGCTACCTCCATTTTGCAATATCTTAGCCGCATATAAGGCAGATGAATCTACCGCATTCTGTAACCGGCCTTTGTTCAGCAGAAGATGCCCACCGTCCAGTGCGAGGGCGGCGACGGCCAGCAACGAGAATAATCCTATGGTAAACATCACCAGTATGGCCCCGCCTTGTTTACCCAGTTTAGCTAAAGAAAATTGCTTAAAGCTCACTTGTGAAGGAAACATCTTGCCTCCAATCATCAGGGTTAAGTTGAGTGATACTTATTCAGGCTCAACAGGAGTGCCACAAACAAGTATCACAATATTAATTAATTGGTTATTTTCATCGACATATTAGTTCTGGCTTCTTTGGGCACCACATTACTCTCACGGTAGGCCTTCATCACCCTTTCACCATAATTTCCCTCCAACACACCGACTATACCGGCATTGCGTTCCGGCGCGCCGGGATCTAAAATCTGGATCTGTTTCACCTGCTGATAACTGGCATCCATAGGAAAATCGTTGAGCTCGGCGCAGCCCACTAATGTGACTGCGACCAATAGGCAAACATGCTTAACACCTAAGTTAACATTGAACTTTTTCATACACCCATTCTCCCTTAGCTAAAGTGAGTGTCCGTATTTCTGTTGAGTTCCCGTATCATAGACCTTTGCATCATTTGCAATCGCCTCGTAGGGAGTCCCGCTCCGCTGTGAATTCTGTTTTTTGTGTGACATCTTGCCTAAGAGATAAAACTCCATATCAGACGGCAACACAAAATCATCGGTGGGCAGCGAAATATGTTTCCTGTTAAAGGGCCTTACCAACCTAGGGGTCACTAAAATGACGAGTTCACTCTGACCACTCTTAAAACTTTTACTGGTAAAAAGTTGACCTAAGATGGGGATATCCCCAAGACCAGGTAACTTGTCTATATTTTCCCGCAAGGTATCACTGATTAGGCCGCTGATAGCGATAGTCTGACCATCGGCAAGCTCTACCGTTGTCGATGTGGTTCTCTTGACAATTGACGGGACAATCAGAGTGGCATTTGAGCCTCCACCTGACAGTGACACTGAATGGACATTACTGATCTCACTCACAATGACATTGAGATTTAAGTTTATCTGGCCCGAGTCTAACACCGTGGGGACAAACCTGACTCCAACCCCAAAATCACGATATTGAATGGTAGTGGAACCATTAATACCCGGTACAGGAATGGGAAACTCACCGCCGGAAAGAAACTCTGCAGATTGGCCACTCAACGCCGTCACAGTGGGTTCGGCCAATATCTTAGCTAAACCATTTTGTTTGGCGACATCTAAGGCAAAGTTCATCATTAGGTTGTCGTTGAGGTATCGGGCAAAGAAGCCCCGGCTATCGATTGCTGCTGCTGGGTCTAAGTCAAACGACCCACCTCTCCCAGCCACTCCTCCCGACATTTTTGAACCTTTATTGAAGATAAAAAATTTGGAATCGAATTGACGGGCGACTTCTCGCTGAACTTCGGCAATCACCACTTCCAGCATTACCTGGTGATCCCCGCCCACTGTCATCATGTTCAATACTGTGCTCTTGACCTTAGACACAGATGCGGCGGCGGCGTATGCCTTAGCGAGCTCGACTGCTGTATTCATCTTTTTCAGGTTCGATGCCTGTCCGCTTATCAACAGATGACCCTGAGAAGTTTGTACACCAAGCTTTTCACCGGGTAAGAATTCGTGTAGGCGTAATTTAAGCCCATTAAGGTCATGGGTGATCTCGATATCGATAACATCAACCAATCGCTCATTTTCATCCCAGATCATGATATTAGTGCTGCCTAGTTTCTTACCTAATACATAGAGCTCATTGTTCGGCAGTAATTTGATATCCCCTATGTTGGGATTACCCACTGATACCCGATGAACGGCATGCTTAAGATTTATGATCCTGGATTTGAAGATCGGGATCTGCATGATATCTCGGCTCGCTCCCGTGGGACCTCCGGCTTTGGCTGAAAAATGTATCACAACGAAACTCAAAGCTAAACAACATGCTAATACCTTAATCAATTTTGATATTGAACCTGGCATACTGCACTCCTTTCTCAATGCATGGATAACCATCTACCCCTAATTACTCATCTTAACAACCTGCTCCTTCATCCCCTTGAGCACATAGACCTTAGTTTTACTCTCTGATGAAACACGAACTATTGTCTTAGGCGGTGTCGCTGTGTTAACAACAGATATCTCCTCTCTCTGTTGTTTCTCATTGATTAAGGCTAGCTCAACTTCGGCGGAGTCATTGGGATTTCTTAATGCCAATTGCAGTTTTCCACGGCCCTTGGCGATAAGTAAGGTCTCCGCCTGTTCAAGACTCATCTCGAGAGTCACCGCCCGCACCAATGTTGGCTTGTTTTCGTCATTGGATGATCTTTGATCTATGGCGAGAATTTTGATATTAGCCAATACGATGTCTGTGTGTAAGCTTCCGTCTTTCTTGAATAAATTAAGCACATCGACGCGATTACCCGGTAACAGGAAGCCTGCGACCCCGATGACATCATTCACCCTGATGGTCACCGCCCGCATATTAGGGCTGATCAAACTCGCTAATGTACTGCCCTCTCCCTTCTTGATAATGCGCTCACTGCGCAATATCTCTCCGCTATAAAGATTATGCTTAACTACCATGCCTTCGGCTTCCTCGAAAGTTTTAATGGCAGCTTCAGGGATCACCGAGTTAGGCATAGGGGTCAACTTCAGATGCTTTCGCTCCAGTATTGCCCCAAGAGGCACTAAGGTTGCCATAGTGATCACTGTCGATGTCGCTTCTAAGCCATCGGCTTCACTATTAGACTCTAGCCAACTCTGGGCTAAAAAAACCGCTACCACACCGAAGACCAGCGACAGCAAGACGAATAACATGGTTTTATTGTTCATCGAAAGCTCCTTTGCGCTTATTTAACTGAACGTTAACCCTGAACAAAATAGATAGACCAAGCTTCAGCAATCAAGGCCTTAGTCACCACAGGTTTGAGTTCCATAAAACTGATTTGATCTGCCATGATCCCTAACAAATCACGGGGATAACAAGGGATCAAAGGCTTCTCCAGAAGAAGATGATAATCATTGAGCAGGTGTTGATACATCTCCTCACTGCAGCTGAGCCTTTGCTCTTCACATACCTGAAACCAGATTTTTCGGTACAGGGGCTCATCGAGTGCATCGAAGTGAATTTTATATCCGAGCCGCCTCAAGAAAGCATCATCGACCAGTTCTTTAGGATTAAGGTTAGTAGAGAATAGTAGAATTAACTCGAAAGGGATCTCGAAATGTTCACCCGACTGCATGGACAGAAAGTCACGCTGCTCCTCCATGGGGATGATCCAACGATTGAAGAGTTGCTTAGCACTGATGCGCTGGCGGCCTAAATCATCTAATAACAGGATGCCATTGTTGGCTTTAAGTTGAATAGGGGCCATATAAGTTCGACTATGACTATCAAATTGCACCTCCAACATTTCGGCCGAGAGCTCACCTCCGGTGATCCGCAAGGGCCTCTTACACTCGATCCAACGCGGATCATGACCTTTTACCAGATCCAATTGATCCAACTCAATAGCATTATCTACAGCATGATGAAGTTGTGGATCATATACCTGAATAATTTCGGTACCGACAGCAATCGCGTATGGAATTAACACAGTGTCACCTAAGGTGGCGTTCAGGTTTCGACAAAGATAACTCTTACCCGTTCCGGGTGGACCATAGATGAGTATTGGCCGACTAGAGTTTAGCGCCGGACCTATTTTATGCAGCAGGTCATTGGGCAGAACCAGCGCCTTAAGGGCATTTTGTAACATCTTGAAGGTGATCGGGTTTCTTCTACTGGACTGCATACGACAAATTGTTGAATATTGCGCTAATGGCACAGGCACCAGGCCACGATAGCCACTCTTCATCGAGGCTTGCTTGGCATATCGGTCACCCGATTCGCTCAGTGCATAACGCATCTGGCCATCGGCTGTGGATTGTCGATTTTCAACCCAGGCCAAGCCTTTAGCCTTATCGAACAGTGCCTGAATAATCCCCCCGGTGATCCCCATCTTCTTGACGAGTTGAGACTTGGTCAATACCCCGCCATTCAAAAGATGCTTTAGCATCAACTCGAGTAATACGGATTCTTGTATTCCAGTGTCTTGAATAGAAGTCGGACGGGGAGCCAGTTCACTCGCCTCCTGATTAATATTGGGCCTATTACTATTGGGGGAGGAGCTATCTGTGCTTAAACGTAGCATATTATCTGCCTCTGGGGCCTAATGAAGACATATGTAAGTAACATACTAGCTGGTACCTAAACCTAAATAGAGGTGCCAGTTGAAGTACAATTGAGATATTTCACTGTCTAAAGAGCAGGCCCATAACCAGCCAAGTGCGAGTGCTGGTGCATAAGGCACACGTAACCCCGCCGCTTCTCCGGCTTCGGGTTTAAAATAACAGCGCAGATAGAAACAATCCCAATATCGTTTTAAAGTCATAGCCATGCCGGTAAAACCTGTCTTCCATATAATCAGCAGCAAACTGGTTCCCGCTCCAGCAACGATGCCGTAAGCCAGACTCCAAACCAGCAGTTGCGGCCCCATCAAGGCGCCAATACCCATCATCAGTTTTATGTCTCCAGCCCCTAATATGCGCAATATAAAAGTAGGGAACAGGATGATAAATGCCAATGCAAAGCCGAACAAGGCCATTAAAGCCCCCTGTAACTGGGCATAATAAGCATTGATGGCAAAGCCACAAAAGATCGCCAGTAGGCAGAGTTTATTGGGGATCTTCTCTTTATAGAGATCCATCACAATCGCAGCGATAAAAAATGCTCCGGCAAGCAAGAGCTGCAATGAAAGCTGAGAGTCAGTCATAATCATATGGCCTATCACAATAAACAAAACATAATCTTGCCCACATCCATATGGGCATAATATTAACTCCAACAATTATTATTAACCTGCAGCTAACAATTATCAGAAACACCATTCACCGCAGACGCAAGACAATTAATTTTCGCTGTTGCATTAGTTCCTAACGTATTAAATGCCGCAATCATGCCACCGACCACTAACCCACCCGCTATGGCGTATTCAACCGCGGTTAGTCCACTCTCATCTTCAATAAAATCTGCAAATATCTGTTTAAAGTTCATGATTTGTTTCTCCTAGTCATTCAAGTATCGGCACATAGTAATGTGTATCAATGTGCGTGCTGATAAGCTGTATCCATATATAAGCACGCCATTTAAGGGACACAAGGTCTTCTAAACTAGCAGCTTGTATACTCACTATTAGTGCCCACAACACATAAACACTAGAGCTACTTAAAGGTAGCAAAGGACCCTGAGTTACTCCACGCTGAATAAATAACTGATCCAGTGACATGCCCACATTTTTTTCTTGAATCGCCTCTACAATTATGTTTGATTCTGCTACCTAGTTCAAAATTAAAATTTGTAAATCGCCACCTCACACTGTTCGATAAACGACCATTTTCATGGAGTATAAGCATTTTTAGTGAAGCTTCGGCTAAATGACACTGAGTGAAACTATTAGCGCAGACAGATAAATTAGGTCACTTTATTAATCAACACGAGTGGTAATATTCAGTGCTAATAAAATATGATGGGGAAAAGGTGTCACTCAAGCGTAGCCTAATTTGTCTAAGATACGATAAATATTAGAGATTTCATAAGTCACGCCAAAACGTTGCGTAATATAGGCTTGAATTTCACTGCCATGGAGCAATCCGTTAGTTTTTGAGGTCGTTTTCAACTTGATGTAGCGTGACAGTTGTTGCATCTGAATCGCTGTTAGGGATGCCGGTCTGCCACTGTGCTTCTTATCTTTCAGACCATCCAAGCCATGTGTCAAATAACTCGTCACCCATTTGTTGACGCTAGTGCGGCTCACCTTCAGGTAATCTGCTATCTGATACCTGGATTTCCCTTCGTGAAAATGAAGTAGAGCCAATAATTTTAGTTTCATCCGGGCGTTTTTCTCTCGCCGGATAAGCTTCATAAAGTCTGCCGTGTCAGGAATATGCTCAGCCATGCCTTCATATCTCCCTATCTAAGTGATAAATATCGGGTCGCAATTGTAACTTGCCGCGACTATCGACCCATGCTGTCTGGTAGGTAATAAATATGGGTATGGCATTAGACAGGGAAACATACCGGGTATTGGGCTGCCCCAGAGCCCTGCGTATCTCCTCAGCATTATCCTGAGTCGACAGGATATACTCGAACAGTGCGACAGCTTTTTCCAGTCGAATACAACCATGACTCAGAGCCAGATCGTTACCCGCAAATAATTTTTTTTGTGGGGTATCATGTAGGTAAATTGATTCAGTGTTTGGTATGGTAAACCTCAGTTTACCTAATGCATTATCTTTCCCAGGAGCCTGAACCAGGCGATATTCTTTGAGCAGTTCGGCTAATTGCCTCGGAGCAATATTAATGAGCTTGACTACAGGGTTATCTTTCTTGGCCACTGGATGTAATTCAAAGCCTTTATGGTTTAAGTAACCAGGCTCTCGACTATTGAGGGGAAGTAACTCCGAGCGGATAATACTGGTGGGTGGAGTCCAGTAAGGGTTTATCGTCATTCTCGTGACTCGAGTCAAGAGCACTGGAGTGGGCGAGCTAGGTTTACCGACTATCACCTTCATGGACAAGTCCAGTTCGCCTAATACAAACAGTTCCAAAGAATAGTTGGGGATATTGATCTTGATATATTTGGGGGGAGGACTCGATGGTAGCATGATCCAACGCCACAAATTTTGTTGCATCTGAATGACTCTTCGTTTTGGTGAGATATTTAATGCCTGCACCGTAGGTGCATCTAATTCACCGTTAGCCGTCAAACCGTGCCGACGTTGAAAAGACTTAATGCCTTGAATCACCATAGGATCATAGATTGCTTCCCTATAACGAGTCAGCTCGCTGTTTTCGAGATCCCCTAAGACGGTTAGCATCCAGCGCAGGCGTTGCACTTGCTGAGAACTCTGACCCAATTTGAAGTTAACCCGAGTGACTGACGGCCAATCCATATCCAATTGGGTTTTATATACCCGGATCATGCGACGAATTCTTAATACCTCGTTATAGGAGGGTAAAATACTCGCGATATAAGCCGATAACTCGGCATTATTAATGGCTTCGAGCAATTTTATGCCCTCATCACCTATGCCTCTGTCTTTTACAAATTTAATCCGCTCTAAAAGGTCCAACAAGGCCTTCGAATATAACCTATCTATCAACTGAACGTCATCAGATCCTGGTTCACTGACTGCGCCGGAGTCGATGCCAAGATCATCTAAGAGACCGATTAAGGCCATGCCGCTTAGGGTGAGTCCGCTATCGTCAAACCAGATTAAATCACCCTCGGCACCTCCATAGAGCCAAGCTAACTTGTGCATATCAGCCTGGCTGTAACTCGCTGCAATATCGGCAACCGATCCTAAAGAAAAAACAATAGAGACAAGGAAAAAAAGCCATGTTCTCATACATCTGCCCCCGCAAAAAATGATGATAAATGCACGAAAAATAATGGTGATAGGACAATGATGTTACCCAATGCGCACCAGACACAAACCCACCCGCCCAATGAACCAGTATGACAAGGATTAGGCTGTTACCTTAACTTTTAGTACAAAACCCAAGCTTAAACAAATTATACGGGCTCATTATCCCGTCAACTCGCCCCCCCTATCAGGCTGGCAAGAAAAGGCTGGAAAGAATAGGCTGGCAAGAAAAAAGCCAACTATAATGTTAAACAAAATATATTGGTCTTTTTGACTAAGGTCGAAATGAATGCGAACAAGGGATTATTAAAGCGGTGAATAGTTTATCCACGATGACCATTAACATAATGCTGACTGGCATCATTATGCTGTTGCTGGCCGTCAATATTGTGCCAGCCTGGCAGGTCTATCAATCGAGAATGTCGATAAAAACAGATAGCCCTTCGGGCTCGAGTCTGGCGGAGCGTTATCTGATACTCGGAGACTGGCCAGCCGCCACAGATTTAAGCCGTGTCATCGAAGACAATGATAAATATACCCTCACTCCGTCGAAGCAAACACAAGTTTCACCGATGAAGGGAGATGAGGCCTTAGATACGCAATAATCGAGTCTCTGTTTAAGGAATTAGAGCTAATTGATAGGGGAGAATATGGCTCAAAAACTCGAGCAGATGACCGAAAATATATCTATGATTAGAACATTTTGGCGCACCAACGCCATGATGTTGTTGTTTTTAGTCGCCCTATTTAATTTTAAACAAGTATTACAGTACTACTCATCATTCTCACTAGCACAAACCATGACCCTCCTGAGTGATGATAATCTACTCAGTTTATGGCTTATTTTGGATTTATTGCAATTTGTCTTCCTGGTCATAGCCTTACATGTGCTCTGGGCTGTTATTATTACTCTTTCCTGTAAACCTTGGTTCACTATATTTAAAGATGCAGGGATCAGGACCCAGATATGGTTAGTCATCATGTTGAGCCATATCACCTTAGTATTAGGCGCCAATGCTTATTGGTATCCCACATCACTGCTTGGTTTTTTAAGAGATACCCCCTTAGCTACGCCATTGGGGTTGACTCTGTTGTTAACAGCCCTGTGCAGTTTATTCCTATGGGGAGTCATCACCCTGGTAGGAAAACGCCTGACGTTCTCTGTTCTCGCTATCTGCCTGATCATGGCTGGCATCTCTAGCAGAAGCAGTAGCGAGCATTATGCACCCACTGACAATAGCAGCCCCAATGTATTCATTATCGGCATAGATGCCCTGCGACCGGATCATCTTAGCTTTCGAAATCCCGACAATAATTTTACCCCGAGTATAAACCAATTTATCCAACAATCTTACCTCTATGACAAGACCTATACGCCCCTAGGAAGAACCTATGTTGCCTGGATGAGCATACTCACCGGCCAGTATCCGGTTACGCATGGCGCAAGGTTTAATCTGGCCCCGCCAGAGCTGATCGATAAGCCACTGCCCTTGATAAGAGAGCTTAAAGCCAGAGGCTATAAAACTACCTATGGGATAGACGAAAGACGATTCAACCAAATAGACACCGAATATGGATTCGATCAGGTTATAGGCCCTAAAATCGGCGCCGCCGATGCCATCATAGCCAATATTGGTGACATTCCTTTGACTAACATATTACTCAAACTTGCTGTTTCCGAATCACTGTTTCCCTACCTATATATGAACCGCGCCTATGGAAAAGCCTACGATCCTATGTTATTTAACCGTAAGGTCACAAATTCCCTCTCCACCAGCCGGCCCAACTTCTTAGCCGTTCACTTTTGTCAGTTACACTGGCCCTTCACCTCTAAAAACTTTATCGATGTGAACAGTGCCACCTGGAAGGGAAACTATAATCACTTTATGCATCAAGCTATGCTGTCTAAAGTCGACGTTCAATTTCAACAATTTATGGATACATTGCAAGACAGGGGCTTCTTGGATAACGCCCTGGTATACCTGATCTCAGATCACGGTGAAGGGTTCATGCTCGAGGAAGACACCTTACAGGGAAGCCAACCAAAGGGTGAAGCTAGACTCAAAGTCAATGCCTGGGGCCATGGCACTAATGTACTGAGTCAGGAACAAGCCAATGTCTTGATGGCTTATCGTCGATTTAATCCACAGGTAGAAACCGCAAAAAAAATTCAGGGAATATACTCTTTAACCGATATCACTCCTAGCTTGTTCAAGGAGTTGGGGTTGTCACTAAAGCCGACAGATAAAGCATTCGATGGCCATGTCTTACCCAAAGACATGAGCCAAGTGGTGTCGCAAAGCGTGTTTGTCGAATCTTCAATCCCGGTTAAATCGATCAATGCCAGCTTTATTGATGAGGCTAAGGTACTGTCTGAAACCCTCTCTAAATATGAGATCAGAGCAAATGGACGGGCAGTATTGGTTCCCTCCATCTATAGGGAGATGATTGCTCAAAAGCAGCGTTCAGTATATTTCCAGCACTGGCAGTTAGCTATGTTACCTGACTATGAAGACCTCATCTTAGTCGATACTGATCAAAACAGATGGTACAGCTTAGCAACATACCAGGGTGATGCCCCCTGGAGGAAGATGTTAAGCGACTTATGCAGCCATTACCGTGATGATAAGGGGTTCGATCCCAACAACAAATGCCAACAAGCACAGCAAAGAAGCAAACAACTGGTCACCAACCAAAATTAAAGCTGGCTCTAGCATTCTCTAGTTAATATAGGGAAAAATATAATCATCGGATATTTCATGGAATTGCTATACCTAATCGACACTCAGGGAAGAACCCAACAGATAGGGATATTCACTTGGATTGCTAATAAAATAATAATTTTTCATACGGGAAATGCGAACGAAAATAAAATGGTTTTAGGTCAGCTAAAAACAGACAAAAAAAGTAATGAGATCACAGCAATTCCTGAGTTAATCAACATGCTAGAACTGTGTGGTGCGTTAGTCACAATTGATGCAATGGCTTGCCAAACAAAGATAGCTAAAGCCATCGTAAACAAAGGCGCAGATTATCTGCTTGCAGTTAAAGAGAACCAAGGTGGCCTGTCTAAAGCGATAAAGCAAGTATTTCGCTCGCATAGAGCAGAGCCGATTGAGTTTTCAAGCTCTCCACTTGAGAAAAGTCATGGTCGAGTAGAAACTCGGCAATGTTTTGTACTCGATGCAACTGATTTACAAGGTGATTTTTCTCGCTGGAAAGGGCTCAACAAAATTATCATGGTAGAGAGTTCTAGGGCAGTTAAAGGAAAACCCATATCACTAGAGTATCGATATTATATAAGCTCAAAGACGCTTACAGCCGACCAGGCTGCAGATGCCGTGCGCGAACACTGGGGCATAGTGTCAATGCATTGGGTGCTTGATGTCAGCATGAATGAAGATGCTTGCCAACTATACAAAGACCATGGGGCAGAAAATTTGTCTTGTTTACGTCATATCGCGTTAAATATGTTGAGAGCAGAGCCAACTAAGGTGAGTATAGTGGGTAAGCAAAAGCGCTGTTTGATGAACCCATCTAACCTAGAGCGCGTATTAGAGGCGGGTTTGAGCGGTGCGAGTAAAAATCAAGCACTCATGCGCTGCCCCTGCAAGAATGGCGACAGAAACAGAGTGACAAATTTAAGATTTGCCTGATAGTTTTATTCTGGTTCTGTCTGCTCAAACAGTATCGGCACCTATGAGTTTGTCGATTTTCTTGCTAATACTATTACAAGCAACCGACATGAATATGTTAGCGGCAGAGATGAAAATCGACATCCTGAGAGGCCATAAAGTCCTGCGCATTGGCGCCTTTTAACATGGCTATGGTGGATAACATACCTGCCAGCAAACAATTGGCGGCGATAACGGTCACAGACAGAGGGGCCCGCTCCACCGGATAACCTGTGTTAAGGTTGAGTATGTGCCCATATCGCTTCCCCCCATCGAGTAGATAACGCCGGGTGTGACCGCTGGTAGCCAGCCCGCCACCCGTTAAGCTGATGGTTCGAGTGGCATGGTCCAATTCGCTAGGGTCTTCTATTCCCACCTGCCAGGGCTTATCAACAATCGAAGCACAGGCTATATCACCGCCTAGATTAACCAGGGCGGGTATGTGAGGATAATCAAGTGTCAACAGGCTCGCCGCTCTGTCACAGGCATACTCCTTGGCGATGCCACCGAAATCCAGGCTCATACCACGGGGGAGATGTAGCCGCGACGCCTCTATGGTTAGCTTGTCAAAACCGACATATTTAAGTGCCTTGCCGATAGATGCAGAAGTGGGCACATTTGCATCTGGGCCGAAGGTCCAGAGTGTTAATATGGGTCCCGCCGTAATATCGAACATGCCATCACTTAAGTCGAAGCACTGCTTGGAGAAACCCAAGAGCGCCGAGGTTTCTACGTCGATATTCTGCCAGTCGCCAGCAGTGGCATTGAGCCTGCTAAGCAAACTGCTATTATTGAAGCGACTGTACTTTTGCTCTATGCGCCGTGTTTCCTGCAAAACCTGGTAGGCCATGATATAGGCCTGCTCTCTATCGGCTGTGCGTATAAGCACCTCACACCGACTGGCCATGGCATTAAAGCTCGCCAGATGCCCCCAGGAAGTGACAGCCAATGACAGCTCTTCGCTCATAGACAGTTTTCCTCTTGATGGGGCATCCCGTCACTCATCAGTGCTTACTATTACAGGACAGATCACATGAATGACCGTATCATAACAATGAAGGCCATGGCCATGCAGCGCAATAGAGACCATTAAAATGACAATCCTAGCTGAAAAATAATCGCCTTAATGCTTGGATATAACTCATGCTGAGCCAGCTGGCCAGTGGCTTGTTCTCCATTAGAATAGGGATCTTGTTGATAATACTCGAGGCGATAGCTGGCCTTAGTGCCATCAACTAAACTGTGACCCATTTTTATGCCTAAGGTATAGGCATTCATATTACCGATACGATAATCTGCCGATGCAAACTCAGGGAGTTCCTCAGCCGAATTCAGAAAAGCCCGATAAAAGCTGGCCGCTTCTTGTCGATAATACCTCAGGTGCAGTTGGCCAAAAAAAGTTGCAGTGAAGTTGTACCTATAACGGGTCTCGAAGGTATGTGAGGACACGCCCCAGTCATCATGACTATAACGATAAGCCAGATCTGTCACCCCGGTGGATAATGCATGTTTACTGAACAGATAAAAGCTCTGCTTGAGACGCTCATCGGGTCGACTCTCATAAAGATATGCCTCACTGGTTCCCGACGCATCAACCAGGCTGAGCACCTTGTAGGGATCGGTCATATATCCTTGCAAAGAAGACAGGTTATAGCTGAGTTGCACCAGCGTATACCGATTGAGGATCTGGGTTAAACCGACGCTGAGATCCACTGTCTGTTTATCGCTACTCGCTATCTGGCGGGTCTTATCAAATTCAGTTCTGAACTCGGATTGAGAGTCAAAATCATCCCGAAACACCATCTTGCTCATGGCCACAGGCCGTCCTCCCACAGGATCGACCAGATCATAGTAATAGGCCATCCCTAATGAAAGTTGAGTGTTACTCTTGTTAAACGAGCGTTCCAGTGCCGAATTAATGCCCATGGATGTGTAGTCATATTCTCTCGACAGATAGAGCCCATGATTACTGCTCCAGTCAGGTGACCATATCTCGGCCCAGTTGCCACTGAGTTGTACTCGAGTGTCTTTGAAGGTGTCATCTAACGGGGTATTAGCTGAATCGATATTGTATTCGCCATTGCCTGACGGACGGGTAAAAGTCTGGCGTTCATCTTGGGGCACGGCGCCATTGGCCGAGGAGCCGGTCAAGGTATCTAGTACCAACTTGCCCTCGTAAACCCGCTTATCGCCTACGGGTAGCTTAAGATTGAAGATCCCCTCGGCTACCGTCACCCTGTCCTGCTCAAGATAATAGAGTAAGGCGGCGTCTATTTCAGCTGGATCTGTCTCATCAGTATCTGAGGTGACGGCTTCATCGGTAGTGATGACAGCGGCGAATTGAGTCTCTCTGCCGATGGGATTATCGGCTACTGAGTCTCTTTGAGCGGCAATGACCACCGAGCTCGTCATGCTCAGCAGCGCAAAGCTGGCAATCGACAACGCCTCGGCAATCGAAGGCTCACTCGCTCTGATACCAAGCCTTGCACCGATTTCCGTCCCGGTTCCAGTGTGTGCTTTTGATTTATTGACCGTTTTAGTTGCAGCCACAACCGCCCCCGGCGAGCGCTCGGCCGCCACTGGTGCCCTCTTTGCTGAAATAGATATGATCGTCCAAGGTCAGATCCAGTTTTTCACTGTCCAGCGCCATGTCGTCACGGGCAAATTGATCTCGCTGCCAAGGTTCCACGCCTAACCCCGCACAGGCCGTCAAAGATAAACACACCCAAAATGCTAGGCTTCTAATCAGTTCAGTCCCGAATATCATCATCTCTCGCCCCTAATTTGATCGACTCCCCCACACATACTCATGCTACTCACAGCTTATCTGTGCTCTATTCCGGCTTTGCTTGCTTAAGATAGTGTAAAATCTCGGCTTCATAGTCCGCCTTATGCTCCGCATAGAAACCCAGGTGTTTAGCGACTAATTTACCTTGTCGATTGAACAGGTAGCTGCTCGGCATCCCCAAGATATCGAATTGTTCTGCCACCTGAGTATCGGGATCATAGGCGATAGTGAAGTCGGCAGAAATCTGCCCGAGAAACTGACGGGCGAGTGATATGTCATTGTCTAAGTTGATGGCAATGATCTTAAGCCCCTGATCAACATACTTATGATGCATCTCATTCATCCAGGGGAAAGACTTTCGACATGGTCCACACCAAGATGCCCAAAAATCGATATAAATCAGCTCTCCAGAGAATTGAGATAATACATAGGAGCGACCATCTGCGTCCTGGACACTGAGATCCAGGTTTGGAGCCGCGGAGAGTGAATTCACCTGAAATAGTATGCTCAGTACCAGGCCGATTTTAACCAGCTGGCTTAACCGCTTTGACATTAATAGTTGCATATTAGAGCCCCAAAAACTCAGTGTATTAAACTAGTTATACACCGAGTAATTCCTTAGCGCCAGCAGTGACTAGATACGCAGGCTTCTTCTCCTTAGCCATGACCCCGCTACTTTTCTCACTGCTACGAGAATAGCAATACAAGGCCCACACACTAGAGAAGCAGATCACACTCATCACATGTAGCATAGGGGTGAAAGAGCTCGAAGATGAAAGTGTAGATGAATGGTGAATGCCAGAGACAAGGCGCTCTACAAGGAGAAAAATGCCAGTAGAAATCGAGTCATTCAGGCCCGTTAAACTTGCTACTCCATAGAGCAAATTCCCCCAATCTCTACCTGTATTATTAATACCAGCATCATTAATACAACCAATGAGTTAACCTGAATATCAGTCCCGAACACTGTCCAATGTAAAGAGTAAGTCATGTGGTATCAAAAAGAATTTAATTTACCTGCTAAGCCCCGCGGATTTCATCTGATCACAGACGAGGTCTATGCTGCGCTTCCAGAGCGGAAAGAAATCAGAATAGGCTTAGCCCATATCCATCTGCAGCACACCTCGGCCGCATTAACTCTTCCTATCACCAATGGCCGTTTAAACCTGGGCACATGGCTAATCGATAAACCCATTGATATAAGATTAGTCATCCAGATCGATAGGCTTAAGCAGCTCGAGCCAGTCATCTCCTGTCATCTCAGCAACAGCCAGACTCTCTTGCTGGTAGATGCTCTGTGCTAAGTTATGTTTAGATTCCTGCAGCAACTGTATCCTCTCCTCAACGGTATCCTTACAGATGAGTTTATAGACAAACACCGACTTATCCTGGCCTATCCGGTGAGCCCGATCACTGGCCTGCTGCTCGGCTGCTGGATTCCACCAGGGATCGATATGGATAACCACATCGGCGGCGGTTAGATTCAGGCCCGCGCCCCCCGCCTTCAGGCTAATCAAGAATATCGGCACCTCTCGTTGCTGAAAACGCTCAACCAGAGCCCCTCGATCTCGACTCTTTCCCGTCAATTCAACGAAACTAATGCCTAGCTTTTCCAGGAGTTCACCTATCAGACTCAGCATGCTGGTAAAAGAGGAGAAAATTAATACTCGCCGGCCCTCTTCGAGCATGCCAGGCAGCTTAGCGGCGAGCCAGTTTAACTTTCCCGAGCGAGTATCGAGAGGCTGCACTCCATTGGCTGAATTTGGATCAGCAAGATCGGCATTGGCTAGGTCTGATGGCTCGATGTAATCGAGTTTGAGTAAGTCAGGATGACAACAGACCTGCCTGAGTTTGAGCAAGGCATTACTGATGGCTAAACGGTTACGTTTCACTCCCGAGACTGACACCGCTTTTCTCATCTCTTCAGACATGGTCAAGCGGATCGTTTCATACAGATCCCCCTGAGTCTCGGTCAGGTTGATATACTCATTGATCACCGTCTTATCAGGCAATTCTGTGGCGACTTCAGATTTAAGCCTACGTAACATGAACGGCGCAATCCTCTGCACGAGCGCCCGGCGACGCTCATCATCTTGCTCTTTTTCAATCGGCACTTGATAATGTCGCTGAAACTGAGCATAGGTACCGAGGAAACCCGGCATCAGGAAGTTAAACAGTGACCATAACTCCCCCAGATGATTTTCTAAAGGCGTACCGGTTAAGCAGAGTCTATGGGTCGAAGATAAGCTGGCAACCACTCGACTAATGCGACTACGAACATTTTTGATGGTCTGAGCTTCATCTAAGATCACCAGATGAAAGTGTTGCTTGGCCCAGAAATCAACATCGTGTTGCAGTGTGCCATAGCTGGTGATCAAGAGATCGCTGCTATCGATCTTATCTTGCAAACTGTGACGCTTAGGCCCGGACCAGAGCAGCACCCTAAGTTCTGGGGCGAATGTCCCAGCTTCATGCAGCCAGTTGGCTAATAGGCTCGTTGGCGCGACCACTAAACAGGGACTAGACAGCTTACCGGCCTCTTTATCGAGTAAGATACTACTCAGAGTTTGGATTGTTTTACCCAAACCCATGTCATCGGCGAGTATTCCACAAAATTCGTGCTGCTTTAAGAACTGCAACCAGTTTAGTCCCAGCTGCTGATACTCTCTGAGCTGTGCATTGAGCCCGACAGGCGGTGAAACAGCAAAATCTATTTGTTTAGCTTTAGCGTCCCGACCTGCTGGGCCTTGGTCAGCTGAACTCACTTCTAAATAAGAGTAAAGTTGCTGAGCCTTATTCTGTAACCAGTGACTGCCCTGCCAATGCCAGTCTTTCTTGTTGATTTTATCTCGGTCAGCCAATTCTGCAATGCGAGTCAACTGACTCATGGACATGGTTAATTTATCATCGACTGACAGAGGTTTTCTTTCATACAACTCGACCAATACTGAAAGTATATGCTTCACTCTGTCGGCAGGCAGAGACAGACGTTGACCTGAGTCGAGCTCCATGAATACCGTGTCTGTGTCGCTTAATTTTTGCAGCAAGCCCTGTCTTATCGCTTTGACCAGATAGGGCAATAAATTGATCTTCTTACCATCCACTTCAACACCCAGTTCAAGGTCGAACCATTGCTTATCCGCGGCTTGATGACTCACCTCTCCATACCAAGTCTGGACTTGGGCCAAGCTAAAACGATTGATTAATTGAAAATCGATTGACCAGCCAGCCAACATCAGACGCCTTATGGCAAGCATCTGTTGACTCAGCACCTCAGGTAACTGACGATCGCCGAGGAGGAACTGATGCCAGACTATGGGTTCAAATCCAGATGACAGCAGCGGGAAATCGGACAGCTGAATACTCAGTTCAGCAGCGAGCTTGAGCAGATGCGGTGACTCGCTGGCATGAGCAAAAATGTCGACTAAGCCACACTCCAAATTATCGCTGATGAGGGAAAAGCGAGCGACCTGTAAATCCAGATGACTCTGCTCATCCCAGGGAAACTCGATCCCCCTGCGATACACTGTAAGTTTAGGCGACCATTCCCTGTCATCATCTGCGACTCTTTGTAGGTATTCAGTGCGCTGCTTATCGCTGAGTTTACCCAGAGATGGGGGCAAGTCGGTCAACACCAGACTCATGCTGGCAAGGTCAAGGTACTGCCCTGAAGCCACTCGATGTAAGGCGCTTGGCTCGATAAAATCATCGAGGTAATGTGGCTCGACTTTGAGAGGGACCTGCTCACAATGCCGCCAGAAACAGCGCTGAGTAGCCATTAATTGATAAAGGAATTCACTGTCACACGTTTCTCCTAAGCCTAAGGAAAGCGTCTCTTGCTGAGCAGCTCTCGTCTCATCATCCAGCACTTGGGCTAATTCTCTTAACTTACGCAGTAAATACACGTCGGTTTGAGTCACAAATTTTGGCAAGCTGCCTCGGTCCAATACCTCAAAGCCTAGATCTGTCTTGATTGAGTATTTACCTGATTTGCTGACATAGCCTTTATGGACGCTCAGGTGCAGCGCTCCATCCCTTGTGGATAACAAGTACACCACTCTATGTCTGGCCATATTAGGATAAGGATCGTAACGTTGACTCAGCTCGGTTCTCAATAATCTGAGTGCGGTATCGGCACGTTTAGTTTCACTCGGATAGGGAATGATGGGGGCTTGTCTGGCGACATAATCGATGGCGATGGCGGCAAGATGAATGCAAGGTGACTGTGCCTCGCTACACTGGCTGCACACCGTATTCGCGGAGCCAAGGACTGGGCCCGCAGACCAGTCTAATCTGGCAATGACTTGTGATTGCCTAGCATCACCGGCATCAAGCCCCTCAGTGACCATGCCCAGGTCTTTAGCCGAGCTAAACTTCGCAGACAGCACAGGTCCACTGTAGTCAACGTCGACCACTGTCATTTCCAGTAAAACCTGCATCCCGTCAAATATTACTGACTGGCTAAAATAATTCTCTAGTGGGGTCAATCTTGCCTTCCAATCATGATTATCAGTACATACAAAAACCAAGGCAACAGCAAACGACTCACAGTGTCCAAGCTTTTAAACCATTTAAATTAAATCGAAAGGGAGAACTATACCATTGATGGGGCTAAGCCCTATATAGTATTCTTGATAAACGCCATTTTTCACGCTCATATCAAGATGTAACATACTATGACTAGCTTCGATCCTATTGAACATCCACACCCTAGATTTAACCCAATCACGGGTGATTGGATACTCGTCTCCCCCTATAGAGCTAAGCGTCTTTGGCAAGGCCAGGACGAAGCGGCTGCCGAATGAAGTCAGAAAAAAAGACCATAATTTAACAGCATATCAAGAAAAACATGGCATTTCGCACCATTCGAGCGAGACAGAGAAGGTGAATTGACCGACAGCGATCATTGGCAGTTACACGGCGTATTTTATCCGCCACTGCTACGCTCGGCCACGGTGAAGAAGTTTATGGTGGGTTATGAGATGCTGGCCGAGGCTCAGCGAGATCTGACACCTGAGCAAGCCGCAAGAAGGCTCAGAGATGCCACCGATATTCATTATTTAGACAAGGCCAATGAGATAAAGGATAAGGGATAAGGGATAAGATAGGTAAATCAGTCAGCGGCATAAGTTAACCCTCTGAGCTGGCTGATATTACCACAACATTTTTATCTAGTAGGCCCTGAGATCTAGGTAAGCTACTAGGGCAAAAATTTATATCTAGCCTTATTTATCCAGCGGTGTTCCCACTATTCGTTTCTTTCCCGAAAACATGGCCGAGATTATCCCTGGCTGATGACGTAATTCGGCGATAATCACGCCAGCGATATGCAGCACAATCAATAGCATAAGAAAATAGGCGCTATACAGGTGTACTGTGCCCGCCAGGCTCTTGTAGGGCTTGATCACGGCAAGCTTAGCCTTGTCTACGCCAGTTTTATCGTAAGGCTTAATGCTAGTGGCATCGACGCCTTCGGCAGCAATATATTGAGTCACTGCCGCCCCAAATGGCGGATAATAGATATCCGTACCTGCGCGGATCAATCCCGTCGCCATGATCACAGTCAGTATGAGCATGATGACCAGAACAGCGAGTTTACCCGTGGGATTATGACCTAGGTATTGCGGGTTTTCCCCTGCACGTAAGGCCGTCTGATACTGCTTTATAGCCCCGATCTTTGGTAAGTTGCCAGTAAATTTGGCAAACCGGTTGCCAAAAAAGCCCCACACAAGCCTTATTATCAGGTTTATTGCGAACAAATAGCCGATAACTGTGTGTAGCTCTTTCAGGCCTATCTTGGCTGCTAATCCCGTGATGCCAATTTCACTCTTAAACAACATGATCAAGCCGACAAACATCAGGCTGAGCACCAATAGCAGGTTAATCCAATGAAACACACGTGTGGGTCTGTCCCATACACGGTAGGTTTTGCTCTGACTTGTGTCTTCGGTCATCGATAATGACATAGTGATCCCCCAGATCTTTACAATACGTCTAATTAAATACTGGCTAATAACAGGTATAAAGCCATGTCATCATTTTACGCCTATCTGGAATAAATAGGGTTAAGATTTGTTAATTAAACAAGATGTTATGTCGAATAAATGTGTGCTGCAGCAAGTTTTTGAGCATGAGTTATCTTCGAGTCGTCATTGTGAATCGCAATAGGGGGCCGTATTAGGTATCGGAGGGATAGGTACCAGAGAAATAGGTAAGGGTAGAGAATCAGCTCAGGGAATAAGAATCGAGGAATAATAATTGAGCCTTAAGAAGTGAACAGAGGCGAAAAGTCCACCTCTGTTTCAGTCTGAGTGTCTATTACTCTGAGATGCGTTCAAGCTTAGCCAGATACTTATCCATGTAAATCATATCGAAGCCGAACCTGCAAAGCTGTTAGCTATCACTGTTTACTCAGAAATACGTTCTAACTTAGCCAAATAGAAGCCATCGAATCCAGAATCAGCCACGCTGATGTTCTCGTCTTCGATAAGCTTGAAATGCTCATTTTCAGCCAGGAAGGCATCAATCTGATCACGGTTCTCTTCGGGCATGATAGAGCAAGTGGCGTAGATTAAAATGCCACCCACTTTCACCATACGGCTATAACTCTGGAGGATATGTTTCTGTAGCTCGACCAAGACGGGTAAACGCTCAGGGGTGTCACGCCACTTGGCATCAGGGTTACGTTTAAGTACCCCAAGACCTGAACATGGCACATCTAGCAGCACACGATCGGCGCTGAGCTTAAGACGCTTGATGGTCTTAGAGCTGGCAATGATGCGGGTCTCTACATTATGTGCGTTGGCGCGGCGAGCGCGTTGTTTCAAACTGTCGAGTTTCCACTGCTCGACATCCATGGCCAGTAAACGTCCCTTGCCCTGCATCTGAGCCGCGATGGACAAGGTCTTCCCACCAGCACCGGCACAGGCATCGATAACCCGCATACCCGGCTTAGCATCTACCGCCGCTGCCACCAGTTGTGAGCCGGCATCTTGTTGCTCGAACCAACCCTTCTTGAAACTCTCGGTGCGAAACAGTGCCGAATCGGAAGTGACTTCCAGTGCAGTATCTACGCCCTCGACCTCTTTCGTTTGAACTTGCTCATTTCTCAGCTTCTTGCCTAAGTCTTCACGAGTACACTTGAGAAGGTTCACTCGTAAATAACGCTTAGGTTGCGTACTTAGCGCCGCTCTTTCTCTCGCCCAAGCATCGCCAAGCTGGGCCTGACCCATGGTATCTAACCATTCAGGACAACCGTCCCATAACGCTGGCTGAGCCTTGGCTTTCTCCAAACGGTCAAAATATTCTCTCTCATCCACCTGTAATGCATATTGCATCTTAGGCAGTTCGAGTTCATGGAACATGTGCCATACGTTGAGTAAGCGAGTACCCATACGTGACATCTCTTCAGATTTCACATCGGAAAGATAACAGTAAAGGTTTAATTTACGTAGGATATCTCCGGCGACCACAGTGATACGAGCCTGCTCAGACGGCGCTAATTGTAAGCCCGAGAAATGATGAGAGTAGGCTCTGTCTAAGGGTTTTCCTTCAGATAAAACCATATCTAACACATTGATGACTAATTCGGTCGAGCTGGGAGAAAGTGGTGAGTTAAGCATGAAATCGCCTGCAGTGGATGCCTGAAAATCAAGACTGAAATAAAAACGTGTGGATCATAGGAGTTAAGCCATCAATACGCAAGTAAAGACTGACTCAGTGCTCAGTATTTTTGACCATCTAGCCCACATGGCCACACTTCCTGTGCTTGTCATGGCCAAAACCAAAAAAGGCGGGTGAATTCACTCGCCTTTTCTGTTTTATTTGAGGTTTCATTCGAGCTTTTATTCGAAAAAATCTCGATGAGGTTTAGCGTTGACTAACTGGATTCTGGGTATGGGTATGGGTTATCGGCCCCATGGATTAAGCGGCAACTTGTTATCGGCTGAGCTCTCTTTTTTGTCAGTTTGTTTAGGTGTCGATGACCTGCCTGAGCTGTGAGTCGACGCGCTGGATTTCGATGCCGCGCGCTTATCTTTTGGCTTAGGCCTGCTATCCTTTGAATCATCTCTAGCCGGCTTATTCTTAGGCACGAAATTCAACACTGAGACAGGTACTTCTTTACGTGGTTCGAACCCTGCAACCACTTTTCTCTCGATCAAGTGATCGAGACGCTTTTCAATCATGCACAGATTCTTGAAATCATCTTTAGACACCAGAGATATCGCCTCACCGGCGGCGCCCGCGCGTGCGGTACGACCGATACGATGCACGTACTCATCGGCAGGATATGGCAAGTCATAGTTGATCACTAACGGCAGCTCATCGATATCTATGCCTCGAGCGGAGATCCCGGTAGAGATAAGAAACTGTATCTTACCCGACTTGAAATCCGCCAAGATCTGCTCTCGAATGGCCTGAGCACGACCACTGTGGATGCACTCGGCTTGAATGCCCCGTTTCTCAAGCTGAGTCACGAGCTTAGCCGCGCCGTGTTTAGTCTCAATAAAAATAAGCGCCTGCTGCCAGCGGTTCTCTTTGATCAGATGACTCAATAACGCCGACTTCTTATCTTTATCCACCGTCACTAACCACTGGTCAATATTGGGCTTACCTTCACTTTTCTTAGTGACAGAGAGCTGAATGGCATTAGGAATGGTCTCTTTGGCAAGCTCCCTGACCTGACGCGATAGGGTCGCCGAGAACAAGAGATTTTGCCTGTCTACCGGCAAGGTATCTATGATCTTAGTGATATCTTCGATAAAGCCCATATCCAGCATTCTGTCGGCTTCATCGAGCACCAACATTTCGATTTCATCGAAATGAATGGATCTTTGGGTATACAAATCCCTCAAGCGACCCGGAGTGGCAACGACTATGTCTATGCCTTCTATCAAAGCCTGTTTCTGCGGCTCGTAATCGACGCCGCCATATACCGCCAGCGCCTTAAGGTTAAGGTACTTGCCATAAGCTTCTATGCTGTTGCAGACCTGAACCGCGAGCTCCCTGGTGGGAGTGAGAATAAGTGCACGAACACGTTTCTTACGTTGGGTCTCCCCTCTTGCCAACATCTCAAGCATAGGCAACACAAACGTGGCTGTCTTACCGCTGCCCGTCTGAGCTGCCGCGATCAAGTTCTTGCCTTTTAGGGCCAACGGGATAGCTTCGGCTTGGATCGGCGTTGGCGATGAATAACCTAGCTCGGCTAGGGATGTTAAAATCGGATCGCTTAATCCAAGATTAGAAAATGACATTTTGGCTCTCAACATAATAACGAATAAATAACTGTTTAAGCCTTAGATCACATTAGCTAACGCAAGGCGCTTAGTATGCAACACTCAGCATAAAGCACTCGACTCAATAGGAAAAATGCGGCAAAACAGAGAAGTGCGCTCATTATAACAGGGCCGGGCCGATAACTCGAAGCGCCATCGGCGTAAAACGACCAATCTCCCCTTAAATTTCAGCATCTGTCTAGACCAGTCCAGCAGCGCCGAGTTTCATGGTGACACTCGGCTTATGTTCAATAATACGATCCCGTCCGGCCAAAAATCCATACACACTGCACAGATTCGGTACCAAGGGTAGCTGAAGATTTGGGCTATGAGTCGGTCAGCGCCTTCATCACTTTTTTCAAGAAGACCTTAGGCCGGCCGCCAAAACAATATATCCATGGCAATACATAACCAATGTTAAGTGTTAAATCAGATCAGAAAATGAAAAAAGGTACTTGAAGCCTGAAACCTCAAGTACCTTCATTTACTCTTGATAAGCGAGTGCTTAAACACAGTGAAAATAAGCCTGTCACGCCTTGAGCGGCTTGCTCTTCACGTAGAGAGTCTTGTTCACTCTGGCTATCACCTCACCCATTTCATCTTTTATCTCTAAGGTGAATGTAGGAAAATACTTGTCACCCCCTTGAGTGCCTTGCTTGATCTCCTCTATATCGTTAGCTGAAATACTGATGACACAGGTGACTGTCTTCTTCGTCGCCTTCAAGAATTCGATATCGGCCGCCTTGTCCCAGATAAAGTAATCTCTGCCCAGCAGCTGCATCAATAGCAACATCAGGTGTGGGTCGACCATGGAATAGAGACTGCCACCAAAGTGCGTATTCACGGCGTTGCGATTGTACCAGCGCACCGACATGGCAACATGAAGTTGCCGCCAATCTTGGCTCAAGTGGGTGATCTTTATCCCCGCTCCTATGTAAGGTGGATAGAGATTCAATAATCGTTTCATAGACTTGGGGCTGAGTTTCATTTAGCTCCTATTTACCCCGCTCTAGAGATAAGTTTCTGTTTAAACCTCAAGCTAGAGTATTTAATCTAGTGAATATTTTCAACTAGGCTTCACTGAGACGAGTGACAAGGAGGGAGCGATGAACATCGCCTCAATGTGGCCAAGACACACTCTAAATCAACGTCGATAACCATTAAGACAGGTTATTGTGAACCTGTCTTAATGCCATAGGCCGTTGCACTCACTAAGATACATTGCACCGAATAACCAAACTCGACCCATAATTTATCGTCAATTGAGATATCAGCCAGTAGTGCAGTTCCTTCAATCTTGGATTTAGCATCTTCGATTGCCCTATGAGTCGAAGCAGATTCATCAAAAGGGATCAGATACAAAATGGCAGTTTGACAGCTTTTACCTTCAACCTTGCCAAGCTTAACCAAAGCAACCCCAGTCCCCCTGTTAGCCTCTGCGCCATCATAAGTCTGAGTGACAAATGAACCATGATTAGCTGAGTTACATCCGCTCAAAAGTACCAATATAGTCAATATAAGAAAGTTAAATAATTTCAATGATTGGTCCCTACAGAAAACACCAGCCAGGTTAACCTAACCTTGACTTAGTGTTAATAAATATGATGAATACGTATGCATTTCATTGTATCAAATTCGTGCCCGAGGGTACTATGCCAATGTGTTACATTTTAGATCATGCTTGTGACATTTGAATAATCTATATAGCAATAATAACAATAATAACAATAATATTAAGGTAAACGATAGTATGTCTGAGCCCGTACACCCTAGCAATCAGGCCACGCATGGCCGCCGTAAACCAGAGCTCAGCTTCTGGCAGATTTTCAACATGTGTTGCGGTTTTATGGGGATCCAATTTGGCTTCGCATTGAAAATGCCAATGTCAGCCGAATTTTTCAGACGCTGGGATCCTCAATCGATGAGATCCCCATTCTCTGGATAGCCGCGCCGCTCACCGGCCTCTTGGTACAACCTATTATCGGCTATATGAGTGATAACACCTGGGGAAAACTAGGACGACGCCGACCTTACTTTCTCATCGGCGCCATCCTGACCACCTTAGCTATCTTCATCATGCCTAACTCGCCTACTTTATGGATTGCCGCTGGCATGCTGTGGATCATGGACGCTTCGATCAATATCGCCATGGAACCCTTCAGGGTATTTGTCGGCGGTAACTAGCCCTAACGTCAGCGTCCCCTCGGCTATGCCATGCAAAGCTTTTTTATCGGTATTGGTGCCGTTATCGCCTCGGCTTTACCTTACATACTGACCAAGTATTTTGACGTGGCCAATACGGCGCCTGCGGGTGAAATAGCCGACTCGGTGCGTTATGCCTTCTATTTTGGTGGGGCCGTACTCTTGTTAGCCGTGGGCTGGACTGTCATCTCTACGAAAGAGTATTCACCCGAAGAGCGTGGCCACTATGAGCTGGCACTTGCCATCGAAAATAATGAGCTAACCGATAAACGCCGTAGGGAGCTGATCGATACTTAGGTTCAGGGAATGGAGAGTTTGCCAACCAAGGGCTGATGTTGCCGGAGCAGGTGTGGGACAGCGTAGGCGACCCTAGCCGATATCGCTATCGACATGACCAAGGGACCAACTCGGCCACCCCGCTCGCCTGGACCCACGCAGAATACGTCAAGCTGGTACGTTCCCTAACGGATAAAAGAGTCTGGGATCATTACCCTGTGGTGGATGCTAAGTTGAGAGATTAGCGGTTCAATAGTTCACTATAGCGTCTCAATAAAAATGCCGGCATCTTTGCTGGCATTCTTGTCATTGTTTCTTTCGATATTAAACTGGAACCAAACAAGCCTTAAAAATTGTACAACCAAAATGCACCAAATGAATCGAAGTCATTACCCACTCGAGTCAGTACCCCTTTGCTGTAATTTAGTTTGATGCTATGGTGCCTGCTCAAAGGGATTGAGTAAGTTAACCCAAATCGAGAGTTCTCCTGATAGTCATTGAACTCAATATTTCCTTTAGTTGTCTCGCCACCAAAAAAATAATTCGAATTAATGGAGAGCCAGTGTCCAGGGCCGATGGAATAGATGAGGTGTCCCTGCAATGTGTACTGAGGCTCTTGCTGTAAACTCACCTCATTGAAATACTCATCGTTGTCAGCATATATTCTCGCGGAGGCGATAAGGTTGTAATACCAGCGACCCAGTTTCTGAGACATGCCTATTCCCGGACGAAAACCCACCGATTAGTACCGGCATTGAGCAAGCGCTTTTCATCATAACGGCCTATAGGCACAGTCACTTGCAAGCTGGTACCAATCACGACACCTTGATCCCAAGATGCAAACTCTTTAGGTGATAACGCCGGGGCGCCGAAAAAGTTCCAGGTGAGCCTGATACTTGGATCGGTATAACCACATCTGTCTGCTGTGATGGTTTCCCCCGCTAATATGGCGCTACCATCGAAGCAGACTCGCGATACCCCTATATCTATTTTAGATGAACGCCCCCCCAGAGAGAAAGAATGGGCATATCCGCTGACGGCAGCATCGATATTAAGCTGTACATTTTCGACAGGTGCACCCGGAGAGGGTGACACTTCCCCCTGAGAATGGGCGTACCCCAACAGCATAAAATTCATTCCAATGGGAATATTGGTGTAACTTCTGGGTTCGAGATCTTGCGCCTGGGCACCAGTAACACACTGAGCTAAGCATACAGTTAACAGCAACACACCTCTGGTTCTCAAAAAGGAAAAAGAACGTGTGATAGATAGATTTTGGTAAATATGCTCAGGAGCAATAAACGACATCGATTGGCTATCCGGCAGAAAAATGGTAAATAACGACACGGAATTAAAACTTAGGCGCAACATACCCGATACAAACCAAACTAACCATTATGGCCGACAAATCAAGTTAAATTAGAAAAAGACGAATAAATTCAGTAATAAAAGACAGGGATTAACGAGAATCAATCTCCAGAGGGGTTTACTCCACCCCTGTGATTTCATAAACCTTAGGCTGTTCGCCTATATTGAGCCGCACAGAATCATCAAGATACTTGCCCATGAGTAACTGTCCTAGGGGAGATGATGGAGTGATGACGGTGATCATCAGCTGCTCTTTGTTTGAATTTTTATGACACACGGCCGCTAAATCAATATCTGTATTCTTGTCGGTTTCGAGGTCAATATTCTTGTCAATTTCGAGGGAAATTTTCATGCCCGGTGCGCCGGGGCCGATGAAATAGGTGTTTTCTATTCCAAGCTCGTCTTCGAGGCTCACCAAGGCAGATAAGTCTATAGCGGAATCATCTAAGAAACAGGCTAAGTTCAATGACCTATAGCCCGATAACTCAACTTCACATTCTGCGACTCGTTGAGCCTGCCCATGGGCCAAGTATGAGGCTTCGAGACCGAAGGTCTCATACTTACTCTTGGCCACGGTTTCGCTGTGTGTGGCTGTTTCGTGGGCCTGTTTTGCCGCAGACATGGCTGCCTGCTTGGCAAGCTCAAGCCCCGAAATAATCCTATCAACGATTAACCGCTTATCAAATGTGGTGTTAGTCGCCATTAATGATGCCGATCAGACGCTTGATGAATCGCTTAACCGCAGCTTCATCTTCAAATTTAAACGCCAAACCATAATGAATACCGTTGAGGCTCTTCTGTACCCGCTTAGGGAAACGTGTCATCTCATTATTATGAAAATAACCCTGTTTATGTTTTACCCCCTCGAGCCCACTGAGATCGGCAAGAAATACCTCATAAGCGGGCCTGATGACCAGTTGACAGTCACGGGCCGAGCCATGCAGATACACAGGCTCCTTGAGCTGAGGCAACATATACTCGGTGATCTTCTTGATGGTGAAGTTGGTGCGGCACTCTAACGAGCTTAAAACTGACATGATTACGCTGTGTTCAATCGCCAAAGCTGGCTCTCCTTCGATGAGATATTACGACAATGTCTCTGTGATCAAACCAAAAGACGAATAATACCATTCCGAGTAAGTATCTGATCATTCAGCGGGAGTTCAAAGCGCTGTAGGCAAGGTCTATATTTACTCCTGCAATATAGACATTCACCACATCCATGTGGCTTGCGAATGTTTGAAGCTAATAGTTACTCTCGGCAACAGGCTCCTGCGTTGCTCTCGATAATTGCTCCTGCATTATTCTACCTTCACCCGTCCATGGGCTCGTACCTCCTGCATCTGACCTCCATGGTCTTAAGCGTTCCATACGCTTTAAAGACATTTCCCATATCCCTATGGGTCAGGGAAATGTCTTATTTTGTATGGAACAAAATAGACCATGCAGTCGTATATCGAGAACATTCAACGTAGCATAAAGGGCTTTGCCCTTTGCTTTAAACATCAGCCGCACTACGTGAGGCTCTCAGTGTTTCCACTTCTGCGTTTCATTGACTTAAAAGGGAATAACCATTTCCTCATCAATGTGCCTTGAATTGAAAAAACTGAGAGTCTCTGAACTGACCAGATACTTATATGGAATGATATAATATAAATACTCTAACAAAAATGGAGCCTTATGGCTCCATTTTATGCTGTTTCAACTGCCTAACTCTCCTGAAAATACCAGAAACCGACATTGACCCAGGTAGTTAACATGTCGAGGAAGTCTGCATCATTAAGCCAGGGCTCGAGCATCTCAGGGGTAAGAATTTGATGATCGCAGAGCATCATTATGATGGTCATTAGTCTGGACGGCATAGAGATTTGCTCACCATTGAGATAGAAGATCCCCTGCCCAACTGTATGCTCAAAATAGAGACAGCGTAGCCCCCCTAACCGTGTGAGCGCTTGATTGCCGAGGAGCTCAACAATATCTGTAGGCTGAAATCCTAACTCTTCATCGACAAGGTCCAATTCACACTTAGATTGAGTCAGATAACGGCCAGAAAACTCACTAATAAGTTGATCATCGAGAGTATCGAGTAATTGCGCCTTGATACGGGCCAGATCGGCATCACTTATCTTGCCGCTTTGCCTGGCAAGGGGACGACCCGGATCGGCTATCTGCTCACAGCCTAAATCATTATCGATAAGATGATCCGCTAATGCACTGACCATATCTTTAGCTGATGCGGTGCGATATCCGACAGAGAAGCTCATGGACGCTTCCAGTGCCACCCCGTCGTGAGGAAAACCTGGTGGCAGATATAAGATATCACCGGGCAATAACTCGACATCTATAATGGCCTCAAAGGCTTCGGTATGTAATAAAGCTGGATGAGCTGCGAACTCCTTGTGGGGCCCTCTGTCGCCAACCCGCCAACGACGACGACCAGAGCCCTGGCAGATAAATACATCATATAGGTCAATATGTGGACCAACACCGCCGCCGGGGGTCGCGTAGCTGACCATCACATCGTCTAAACGCCAACGAGGAATAAAATCGAAACACTGAATCAATTCATCAGCTTTTGGCACCCAATTATTTAGTGCTTGAACCACCAGAGTCCAGTCCGACTCACCCAGATGCTCATAACTATCGAATGGCCCAAACTCTGCCTGCCATTCGCCCTCTGTTTTATAGATACGACGAGACTCGACCATATCGTCACAGGCAAGACCCGCCATATCTTCTGGCGTGAGTAAGTCTTCAAAATTTTTGAATCCTTGTCGAATAACCAGAGGTTTCTTCTGCCAATAATCTCTAAGGAAGGTTTCCGGTGTAAGTTCACCTAAGTGCAGATGCATAGTAATAAAGCCATGAAAAATTTGCGCGATACTAGCAACAAATATTGCCATAAACGCTCGATAAGATCATAAAAAAGGAGGCTTTAAACAGATAATTGCGACTAACAGATGAAATAGTACTGAACTAAGCTCACATTTAATAAAAGTGATATAAGTAAAAATAGGCTTGCACAATTCTAACCTGTCAGTGACATCACTCAGTCATAGCAAGCCATACAGACCAGAATCTCTTAGTTAGAATGCGTATTTAATTGGCTTATTTAAGCGAAAGTAGCGGTTTTCAATAAAAATCTATAAAGATATTCTCAAAGTGTTGATATACTTCCCCCCGAATTTTAGAACGTAACTCCAATAGAGTAGAAAAATGACTGATTTATCAAAGTACAGAAACATTGGTATCTTCGCTCATGTTGACGCGGGTAAGACCACCACAACAGAGCGTATCCTAAAGCTTACCGGTAAAATCCATAAGATCGGTGAAGTTCATGATGGCGAATCAACAACTGATTTCATGGAACAGGAAGCTGAGCGTGGTATTACCATTCAGGCTGCTGCTGTAAGTTGTTTTTGGAAAGGTCACCGTTTTAACGTTATCGACACCCCTGGCCACGTTGACTTCACAGTAGAAGTTTATCGTTCTCTTAAGGTCCTTGATGGCGGTATCGGCGTATTCTGTGGTTCTGGTGGTGTTGAACCTCAGTCAGAAACTAACTGGCGTTATGCGAACGAATCAGCAGTTGCACGTATCATCTTCGTCAACAAGTTGGACCGTATGGGCGCTGACTTCCTAAATGTCGTCAAGCAAACTAAAGATGTACTGGGTGCTAACCCGATCGTCATGGTACTTCCTATCGGTATCGAAGATGAGTTCTGTGGTCTGGTTGACCTGCTGACTCGTAAGGCTTGGATATGGGATGAAACAGGCGAAGCTGAAAACTACTCAATCCAAGATATCCCAGCGGATATGCATGATCTGGTTGAAGAGTACCGTGAGATACTCGTCGAGACTGCCCTAGAGCAGGATGACGATTTGCTAGAAGCCTACATGGAAGGCGAAGAGATATCTATCGAAGACATCAAGCGTTGTGTTCGTTTAGGTACTCGTAACTTAGATTTCTTCCCAACATACTGTGGCTCAGCATTTAAGAACAAGGGCATCCAGCTCCTTCTTGACGCCGTTGTTGATTACTTACCAGCGCCACAAGAAGTTGATCCACAGCCGCTTACCGACGAAGAAGGCGAGCCAAATGGTGAATTCGCTATCGTTGATGCAGAATTGCCATTTAAAGCGCTTGCATTCAAGATCATGGATGACCGTTTTGGTGCCCTGACCTTCGTACGTATCTACTCGGGTCGCATCAGCAAGGGTGACACCATCCTTAACTCGTTCACAGGTAAGACTGAGCGTGTTGGCCGTATGGTTGAGATGCAAGCAAACGAGCGTACTGAATTGTCGACTGCACAAGCGGGCGACATCATCGCTATCGTAGGCATGAAGAATGTTCAGACTGGTCACACATTATGTGATCCTAAGCACCCTTGTACACTAGAAGCCATGGTATTCCCAGAGCCAGTTATCTCAATCGCTGTTAAACCGAAAGACAAAGGTGGTTCAGAGAAGATGGGTATCGCTATCGGTAAGATGATTGCTGAAGATCCAACTTTCCGCGTTGAAACTGACGAAGATTCAGGCGAAACCATCCTTAGAGGCATGGGCGAACTTCACCTAGACATTAAGGTTGATATCCTTAAGCGTACCTACGGTGTTGAGCTAATCGTCGGTGAGCCACAGGTTGCATACCGTGAGACTATCACTCAGGTTGTTGAAGATAGCTACACCCACAAGAAGCAGTCTGGTGGTTCTGGTCAGTTCGGTAGGATCGACTACGTTATCCGTCCGGGCGAAGCAAACACAGGCTTTACCTTCACCTCTAAAGTTGTTGGTGGTAACGTTCCTAAGGAATTCTGGCCAGCCGTTGAGAAAGGCTTCAAGAGCTTGATGGGTACCGGTACTATCGCTGGTTTCCCTGTGCTTGACGTTGAGTTTGAACTTCGTGATGGTGCTTTCCATGCAGTTGACTCGTCAGCTATCGCCTTCGAAATCGCTGCTAAAGGCGCATTCCGTCAGTCAATTCCAAAGGCAGATCCTAAGCTTCTTGAGCCAATCATGGCTGTTGACGTGTTTACTCCAGATGACCATGTTGGTGATGTTATTGGTGACCTTAACCGTCGTCGCGGCATGATCAAAGATCAGATGGCGGGTGTTACTGGCGTTCGTATCAAGGCTGACGTAGCGTTATCTGAAATGTTTGGTTACATCAGTACACTACGTACTATGACATCGGGCCGTGGTCAGTTCTCTATGGAGTTCTCTCACTACAGTCAATGTCCAAACAACATTTCTGAGAAAGTTATCGCTGATGTTAAAGAAAGAAAAGCAGCTGAAGCTAAGAAGTAATTTTACTTCTTAGGTTTACGCTCTAAAAAGCCCGCGACTCATAGTGAGTCGCGGGCTTTTTAGTTTAGAACACGTATGTACATTTATATCGGTGTCATAGAGCGTTATTTTCTGTATTCCTTTGATAAAATTAAAGTAAGGTTCTATACCCATGACCACTCCAGCAGCCGACTCAGTCATCATCCTCGATTTCGAGACCACTGGCCTCTCCCCTAACCAAGGCGATAGAGCCATAGAGATTGGCGCAGTCAGAATACAAGATGGCATAGTCGTCGATACGTTTCAGGAATTGATGAATCCAGGCTTTCGTGTCAGTGGCTTCATTGCAGGTTACACAGGTATTTCAAACGCTATGTTGGCCAATGCTGCCCCATGTGAAGAGGTGATGGCACGCTTCGCCGACTTTATCGGCAATCATAACCTAGTGGCACATAATGCCTCCTTCGATCAGCGCTTCTTAGATGCCGAACTCGATGCGATTAACTTAAGCTATGGCGGGGAATTTGCCTGCTCCATGTTGATAGCACGTCGTTTATATCAAGACGCCCCCAATCATAAACTCGGTGGCCTGGTTGAATATAAACAGATTGAAAATGATGGTGTATTTCACCGGGCATTGGCCGATTCAGAGATGACAGCTAAACTTTGGTTATTGATGCTTGATGATATGCGCAACGAACATAGCATCCTAGCACCGAGTTTTACCTTGATGCAGGACTTGGCTCGAAAACCTAAGGCTCAGGTCAATCGCTTCTTAAATATGGTCAAATAAACTCATGAGTTTAGCTTAATGCCCAAAGGCCGTCGTCGACTCTCTGACAATTAAGCTGGTTGGGATCCCGCTGGGCTTTGACTGCTCCACCTCTAACCAACTTGAGTACACTGTCAACCATGATTTCACCGGCAAGTTTAGTGTTTTGTTTGACGCTAGTCAGCGGAGCTGGCGCCGGGTATATCATCAGCAGCAACAATTGATACTTGCTGCTGAGCCGTGACTCTGGTTATTGACCCCAACATAAAGAGAAAAAATGGATTGATTAGTGAGTCTAAAGTCCTAGCTCATTGAGCAGATCATCTGCCTCGTCAGCAATTGTCTTATCCATGACCTGAGCTAAAGGAGAGGTCTTGGCCTTGAACTTATTACCCTTGTGATTTTGCCCATGCTCAGCCAGAAGATCATCGGGATTAAACTCCTCTTCGGCATCGAAATCCTTAAGCTTAATAAACTCAGTCTTGTCCATGGCAAACTCAAGATAAAATATATGATTATTTTGCGTACGGAATGACACTCTTCGCGCCACGGCCTCATCTAAATTAGTATCGATAGAGATGGTTAGCTCTTTATTAATGGTCAGCATTTTTGGCTGACTCTGGTTAATAGAAGTCTGAAGTTGTTTATTCACCTTACTGATAAAGTCGCCCAATATCTGGTTCATTAACTCACTCAATACATCACCGACTTCATCGGATGTGTGAGAAAAAGCCAGCTCAGATTCCGGCATGCCCATCTGTTTCATGTAAGAGCGATAGATCTCGATGGCAGCAGGGGCCGAGAAATTAATCACCACTAATCCCGAGAAGCCCCCATCGAAAATAGAGAAACAACTGAGGTCGGGTTTGAGGCAAGTGCGGGTAATACTCTGCACCATAGCAGCATGTGTCACTTGGCTTGCAGTGGTACTGGATAAGACATGGGAAACAGAGTTACAGAGCTTAAGTAAAATGTCATCGGATGTGATGACAAGGGGTGTTGTAGTCATGAGGCCAACCCAAAAAGAATAATCATTAATTTTGCGCCCAATCGACAAAAAAATCAAAGTGAAAACAATAAATTAACAGATGTAATCTAAAACACCCTACGAATTTATGATTAAGCTATTGAATCAATAATTTTTTTGTAAAGAGATTAACAATAACGAGAAAAATAGATAAAGCCATCCTATCATTTTGCCAACATGTCAAATAAGTACTCATAAAGTTCACCCTTTAACACGATACCTATGAGTAGAATCGGTGAGATAGCTCGACAAGCCATAAGTTCAGATACTGGACAAACATTAAGCTCAATCAAGGTCTACACACCTATACTTATTCAATAAGGGAGCTGTTAGCGACCTTATTGAACAAGCTAATCCTAGTGATTTAGCATAACTAAGCGCAGCCCAGTTTTGCAAAAAACTGCAGCCGATAACTATGTTAAGCTACTGACTCTAATTCAAAAATATTAGGTAATGGATAATCATGGCGCGGATGACGTTAGCAGTTCATTCTCAAGTCTATAGCATACATAGCTTCAGCCCCGATGCGCCTATAGCCCCAGTAATTTTTCAGCAAGAGATGTTTTTTGTGGGAAAAACCAAGGATGAGCTATCCGTTGTAGTGCCTACACATGTGACGCT
>NZ_ABIC01000038.1 GCF_000172075.1 Shewanella benthica KT99 | reverse complement strand
CAAATTAATGATAACGTTGTATTCTATGTGTGTTCTGGCAGTGGAAAAGCCGATAATACCACTAATGATTATTCCCAAAAATGAAATGAGATGAGTGAGTATCTCCTATTATTGATCGGCACAGTCCTAGTCAATAATTTTGTATTAGTAAAATTTCTTGGTCTTTGCCCTTTTATGGGGGTCTCCAGCAAGCTTGAGTCCGCCATAGGCATGTCTATGGCGACCACGTTCGTGTTGACATTGGCCTCGGTATTAAGTTATCTGGTCAATCAATATCTGCTACTGCCCTTTGACCTCGATTACCTTAGAACCATGAGCTTCATTTTGGTTATCGCCGTTGTAGTACAATTTACTGAAATGTTAGTTCAAAAAACCAGTGCTTCACTCTATAGGGCACTCGGGATCTATCTGCCACTGATCACCACAAACTGCGCCGTATTGGGTGTAGCGCTACTCAACATCAATGAAAAACATAACTTTATTCAGTCTGCCGTGTATGGTTTTGGTGCCGCTGTCGGCTTTTCACTGGTGCTTATCCTGTTTTCAGCCATGCGCGAGCGTCTCGCTGCTGCAGATGTGCCTCTACCCTTTAGAGGTGGAGCCATTGCAATGATAACCGCAGGCTTGATGTCGCTGGCATTTATGGGATTCACGGGGTTAGTTAAATAGTCATGTCTGGAATATTTATCGCAATAATCTTGCTGACTGTCCTCGCACTCTTTTTTGGTCTCTTGCTTGGTTTCGCAGCGGAAAAATTTAAAGTCGAAGGCGATCCTCTGGTGGATCAGCTTGAAGCCCTACTGCCTCAGACACAATGTGGCCAATGTGGATACCCGGGTTGTCGTCCCTATGCTGAAGCCATAGCGAATGGAGACAAGATCAATAAATGTCCTCCCGGTGGCGCCGCCACCATGGAAAAACTGGCCGATATGGCTGGGGTTGATCCTGAGCCTTTAACGGCGACCGAGGAAGTGCAGATAAAAAAAGTGGCATATATACGTGAAGATGAATGTATTGGCTGTACCAAATGCATTCAAGCCTGTCCTGTGGATGCCATTTTAGGCACAGGTAAGCTGATGCACACCGTCATAACAGATTATTGTACCGGTTGTGATCTGTGTGTTGAGCCTTGCCCTGTCGATTGCATTGACATGCTTCCAGTGACACAAAATATCAAAAACTGGGATTGGAAGTTAAACGCTATCCCAGTGAAAACCATAGATGAGGATGTAAAGTGCTAACTTTATTCGAACAAATTGATAAAGGGACACTTTGGCGGTCAACCGGTGGTATTCATCCTCCAGAGAGAAAAACTCTCTCTAACAGAACACAGATCAAAAGCTTGCCCCTAGCAGATGAGTATGTAGTTCCCCTGCCTCAGGTGGGCGAATCTGCAATCTTGATAGTAAAACCAGGTGATTATGTCGCTAAAGGTGCCATTCTCACCAAGGGTACGAATTTTGGCCATCTACCGGCACACGCACCGACTTCGGGCCATGTATCATGCATAGAAATACGTCCGGGTAACCATGCCTCAGGATTAGCCGTATTGAGCTGCGTTATTAGCGCCGATGGACTGGATACTCATGATGCGCACATTCACCCGGCACTCTCTACCAATGAAGTCGACCAGTTAACAGACAAACAGCTGCTGACAAAAATACAGCAAGCGGGTATCGCGGGCCTCGGCGGCGCGGCATTTCCTACCCATATTAAACTCAGCCCAGCCAGTGATATTGAGTTAATCATCATCAATGGCATTGAATGTGAACCCTACATTACTGCCGATGACATGCTCATGCGTGAAAAAAGCGATGAGATCCTCAACGGCATCGCCATCATTCATCGATTACTGGCTCCCCAACGCCTAATTATCGCCATTGAAGACAATAAACCAGAAGCCATCGAGGAGATGCAACATGCATTGAATCGAAGCTCACTGCCAAAAGATGGCGTCAGGATCACCAGTATACCGACGCTGTATCCTTCTGGAGGCGAGAAACAACTTATTCAGATTTTGACTGGGCAAGAGGTCCCATCAGGAGCCATTCCCGCGCAACTTGGCATCGTGGTGCAAAATGTTGCCACGGCCTATGCCATCAACCAAGCTATTCTGCGTGATTTCCCTCTTATAGAGCGTGTTGTTACTGTCACAGGAGACAATACCCAGCTTGCTGGTAATTATTGGATCCCCATAGGCACCCCAATATCTCATGTCTTGACCCAGACTCAATTCATAGGCGATGAACATGACAAGGTGATCATAGGTGGACCTATGATGGGCTATGCCTTGCATAACGACAATGCACCGACACTAAAGGGCTCTAATTGTATTCTGTTACCTGCTAGCGACGAACTTGCCCCCGAACAGAAAGAACTCCCCTGTGTGCGTTGTGGTGAATGTGCTCATGTATGTCCGGTGCAACTCCTCCCCCAGCAGTTGTTCTGGCATGCACAGGCTCAAGAATACGATAAAGCCACTAAATTTAACTTGGCCGACTGCATCGAATGTGGTTGCTGTACTTACGTTTGTCCCAGTGAAATCCCTTTAGTTGAATACTATCGTATCGCTAAGTCTGCGATAAAAGCCGAAGCCGAAGAGAAAAAACAAGCAGAACTGGCAAAACAAAGATTCGATCTTCGCACCCAACGCCTAGAAGATGAAAAACGGGCAAGAGAAGAGAAACAAAAAGCATCTGCAGCGAGGCGCAAGTCAAATATGTCCTCATCGGATAAAGATGCCGTCGCCCTGGCAATGGCAAGAATTAAAGCGAAGAAAGCGGCACAAAAAGCAGTCGCAACCCAAGACGATACCGCGAGCAAGATAACAAGTTCAATGCCAGAAACGAGCGTTCCTGCTGACGAGAGGCAGGCAAAAATAGCAGCGGCCATAGCTCGAGCTAAAGCCAAGAAAGCAGGTTTGAAACAAGACTCTGCAGACTCTTCAACTGGCAATGGCTCTGAAAACTCAGGCAGCGTAAATGCTCCTGTCGACGACAAGAAGGCTCGAATAGCAGCCACTATTGCTAAAGCCAAGGCTAAAGCTAAGAAGGCTGCCCTGAAAATTAGCACCAACACAGAAGATGATAAGGATTAATTGATGGCATTTAAGATTGCCTCTTCGCCTCATTTGAGTCGTCGATTCCAAACCAGTACCTTGATGCAAAGAGTGCTACTGTGCGCCTTACCTGGCGTAGCGGTGCAGTGCTATTTTTTTGGCTGGGGCACCATCATTCAACTGCTGCTTGCCATCTGCGTCGCGCTATTTTGTGAGGCTAGCGTGTTAACCTTAAGAAAAAGGCCCGTATTAGCCACGCTAAAAGATAATAGCGCCTTACTGACGGCCCTCTTTATCGGCATAGCTGTGCCTCCGCTTGCGCCTTGGTGGTTAACCTTCCTCGGTGCGATATTTGCGATCATCATAGTTAAACATCTCTATGGTGGGCTTGGGCACAACATATTTAACCCGGCGATGGCGGCGTACGTCATGCTACTGATCTCCTTCCCTGTTCAGATGACCAGCTGGGTCGCGCCGAGTGTCATTGCAGGCCAGCCACTGGACATATTTGCCAGTTTGCAGATGATATTTATTGGCGGCAGCCAACTGGAGATCAGTGCTTACAAGATGGGCTTCGATGGTATTGCTATGGCTACCCCACTAGATACCTTAAAAACGGATCTTGCCATGGGATTAACCAGTACAGAAAGCCTAACTAAATCTATCTTTAGTGATGGCTATGGTGTCGGCTGGTTTTGGGTCAACATGGCTTATCTCGCCGGTGGGCTTGCCATGATAAAGATGAAGTTAATCCGCTGGCACATCAGTACAGGACTCCTAGGTGCGCTCTACATCTGTGCAAGCATAGGGTTTATTCTAAATCCGGATACCCATGCGGGTCCTCTATTTCACCTGTTTTCGGGTGCAACCATGCTGGCTGCTTTTTTCATTGCTACCGATCCAGTGACCGCGGCGACCAGTGTCAGAGGTCGATTGCTGTTCGGCGCACTGATTGGAGTCTTAGTTTATATCATACGTACTTATGGTGGTTACCCGGATGCTTATGCCTTTGCCATTCTACTCGCCAACCTGTGTGCACCTTTTATCGATCACTATATGAAGCCCAGAACTTATGGTCACAGATCCAGAAGCTAATACAGAGAATTACATATGAAGAATTCAATCTTAAAAAACGGCTTGTTGCTGGGACTATTCGCTCTGTTATGCACCGCTTTTGTGGCCGTGGTCAACTATCAAACTGTCGATAAAATTAAACAGCAACAGCAGCTTCAATTAAAACGGACCTTGCATCAGCTAATTCCAGACAGCATGCATGACAATGAACTAACCGATTACTGTATCTTGATCCACGATGAAGATGCTATGGGTATCGATATGCCGCTGCCTGCATATATCGCGACTAATCAATCTATTCCCGTCGCCATCGCCATGGAAGCTATTGCCCCCGATGGGTATAATGGCAATATAAAGTTGATCATTGGCATAGACAGCAGCGGAAAAGTGCTCGGGGTAAGGACGCTTTCCCATGCAGAAACACCTGGGCTCGGAGATAAAATAGACCTGAGGAAATCTGATTGGGTACTGAGTTTCAATCAGAAGATGCTTCAATCTGATACAGATAAACGCTGGAAGGTTAAGAAAGATGGTGGTGATTTCGACCAATTTACCGGCGCCACAATCACCCCTAGAGCCTATGTTAAAGCCGTACGCAACGCGCTGAATTACTTCAATAAAAACAATGAAATATTACTTAAACGCCCTGCAAACTGTGAGGTTGATTACCGATGAATGGATCTAATGTCGATGCTGCAGATGAGTCCGTACTGGATATAGCCGCCGATGCAAAACCCAGCGCAATGAGTGCGTATAAAGAGATAGCATTCCAAGGCTTATGGAAGAACAATCCAGGCCTGGTACAACTCTTAGGACTGTGCCCCTTACTCGCTGTAACAGCCACCTTAACTAATGCATTAGGTTTAGGTTTAGCAACCATGTTGGTGTTGATTTTCTCTAATATTTTAGTTTCTTTAGTCAAAGATTATGTACCAAAAGAGATCCGTATTCCTGTGTTTGTGATGATCATTGCCGCCTTGGTGACGAGTGTGCAACTGCTTATCAATGCCTACGCTTATGGACTCTATTTGTCTTTGGGGATCTTCCTGCCCTTGATTGTGACCAACTGTGTGATTATCGGACGCGCCGAAGCATTTGCATCCCGTAACTCCGTAGCTAAATCTGCCTTCGATGGATTTATGATGGGCTTAGGCTTCTTAATTGTCTTAGCCATTCTAGGCGCCGGCAGAGAAATCCTTGGCCAAGGAACCTTGTTTGATGGCGCCGATCTGTTACTCGGTGATTGGGCGGCAGGACTCACGATACATCTCTGGCAGTTTGAGACCAGTTTTCTCTTGGCTATGCTCCCACCAGGCGCCTTCATAGGCATGGGATTCTTGATCGCCTTGAAGAATGTTATCGATAAAAAAATCGCCGACAAGCAGCCGCAAGTGACAGTACAAGGACAGGTAAAAAGAGCAAGAATTACTAAAGTCAGCTAATTCTGCCCGCTATGCTCGAAATCGTGAAGCTCATTTGATGCAAATAAACGTATAATAAGAAAATATATGAATAAAGATAAACGTCAGCGGATATTAGAGATCCTCAGAGAGAATAATCCCCATCCAGAGACTGAGCTCAATTTCTCTAGCCCGTTCGAATTACTGGTGGCGGTTACCCTTTCGGCGCAAGCTACCGATGTCAGCGTCAACAAGGCAACCGATAAATTATTTCCAGTAGCCAACACCCCAGAGGCCATCTATGCCTTAGGCGTAGATGGCCTGAAAACTTACATTAAGACCATAGGTTTATATAATAATAAAGCCGTCAATGTCATTAAAGCCTGTGGGATCTTAGTCGAGAAATATCAGGGGCAAGTCCCTGAAGACCGTGAGGCCCTGGAGTCTCTTCCCGGTGTAGGACGAAAAACGGCTAACGTGGTACTCAATACTGCCTTCGGCTGGCCTACCATTGCCATAGACACCCATATATTCAGAGTCGCGAACAGAACCAAGTTTGCCATGGGAAAAAATGTCGATCAGGTCGAGCAAAAGATGTTAAAGGTCGTCCCATCAGAGTTTATGGTCGATGTTCACCATTGGTTTATCCTGCACGGCAGATACACCTGCATAGCCAGAAAACCACGATGTGGAAGTTGCTTGATAGAAGACTTATGTGAGTTTAAAGAGAAGGTCTATCCAGAGGATTAAATCAAGCTATTAAATTCTGTGATTACAAATACTTAAAAAGCCGCTTAGCGGCTTTTTTTTATGCTAACTAACACTTAAGGATAAGAGTTAAAACATAGCCCAAAAGAAGATAGATAAAAATATGCCGATAATTGCACTTAAACCAAATGCCATTTTTAATTCAGTATTCATTCACTTTCCTATTCAGTGTCAGTATAGATCAACTAGATGGGTCATTATCGTAAGAAATAACTGAATTTCACACCATAAAAGCATCAGAGTGTGATCTATGCCTAGGTTAATTTCCTACAAACGTTATGAAATAAATGTGCCGAGGATTTTAGATTCAATGGGTTATAATCTTTAACAGCAAGGCTGCCATTTTAATAATTAAACACTACCGAGGTTTTAATGTCTCAATTTTTACACACCATGATCCGTGTCGTCGATCTAGAAAAAAGTATTCACTTTTACACTCAAGTTATGGGTATGAAACTACTGCGAAAGTCTGAGAATACCGAATATAGATATACCCTCGCCTTCGTCGGCTTCGATGACGAATCCACCGGCGCCGGTGTTATAGAGCTGACTCACAACTGGGATAACGATAGCTATGAAATGGGTAATGCCTTTGGTCATTTAGCCATAGGTGAAGAAGACATCTATGCTCGCTGTCAGGCCATAGAGGCCGCAGGGGGAAACATAGTCAGAGCGCCGGGCCCCGTGGCAGGAGGCTCGACTGAGATTGCTTTTGTGGCAGATCCTGATGGTTACAAGATAGAGCTCATCCAGATGAGTTCAGCATCTAAAGGCTTAGGTTGATGTTTTGCATCATTCAATCAGCATAAAAAAAGCGCCGATAGGCGCTTTTTTTAAATTTAAACGATAAAGATTAGAACTTCACCGTCACACCAGCATAATACTGACGACCTATGGTGTCATAAACTTCTGGTACCGTACCACCGTCACTGCCGTTAGAAACATTTGATGGTTCTTCATCAGTCAAGTTCTTAACACCGGCGCTTACCATCCAAGTATCATTGATGAAGTAGCTGGCTGACACATTGTGATAAAGAATTGAATCAACTTTTGTGCCCGCGCCTAAATCATCCATCTCGCCGATATAACGGTTGAAGTACATGACATTCCAATCATCTTGGCCAGCTTTGATGCTGAAGTTATTACGCACTTGAGCATAGGCACCGAAGTTACCATCTATGGTGTTAGTGTAATCGACGCCATCTTGCTCAAAATTCAGTAAGTAAGTGGTGTCATTGCTAATTCTCCAATCTAAGCTTAACGCTTCAAAGCTGTACGCTAAGTTAAAATCGATACCGCTAGTATCTTGATAGCCGACGTTAGTTAGTGTATTTGTTAGATGTTCTAAATCGCCGTTTTCACCGATGTTAAAGGCCACACAGGCCGAATCATTACCGATTCCTTTTTCTTGATAATCATAACAGCTCTGTAAACCGTTTTGCGTATCCATACGGGCAATCGCGTTGGTTACTTTAAAGCGCCACCAATCCAATGTCAGTGACATACCATCAATATAGCTAGGCGAATACACTAAGCCAGCAGTGTAAGACTCAGACTCTTCAGGTTTAAGATCATCATCCGAAGTACGATTAACTAAGATCTGTTGGTCTGGCTCATTACCCCATGGATCAACTAGGTAATCGAATGAACCTGAGTTTCCGCCGTATAGCTCGCTAACACTAGGAGCACGGAAGCCTGTTGCCGCAACGGTACGGATCATCAAGTCATCTGTCGCCGCGTATGTTAAACCAATCTTCCATGTAGATGCATTACCGAACGTCGAATAATCGTCGAAACGAAGTGCGAATTCACCGGTTAGCTTATCAGTAAATGGTACGCTTACTTCCTGAAACACAGAAATCACGCTGTAGTTACCATCGGTAGGATCTTGCTGAGCAGCAGTACTCTCACCGGCAACAACAATGGGGTCAGGATTGTAGTAACCACTTTCATAACGGTATTCTGCACCGATAGCATAGGCTACAGCACCTGCATCGAGGTCAAATAGTTCACCGGTTAGACCAGCAGAGAAAATATGCTGCTCGTTACCACCATCAGCTTGTTCAGTGTAAGCGACACTATTGAGCAAGTCTTGGTCTGTCATCGGCTGACCGGTAAACCAAGCATCTTGATCTGCATAGATTGCATTCGTCATGATTTTTGCATTGATGGAGTTTTCTACTCCGGTATCAGCTTTGTTTTTACCGTAAGTGTAAGAAATATCCCAGTCCATACCGGTATTAACATCGATTGAACCTGCTAGAGCTGCAGAGACGCGTAATGTATCTGTGTCCTGAGTAGAAATACGAGGACCTACATCAGTCATACGTCTTCTGTAGTTAACTTGGCCTTTATCGTTTGGCGTGATGCCTGCATCGATCATATCTTGGTCAAGTTCTACACACGTAGCAGGATCGTCACCGGCTTGACAAACATCTAGGTCCAGGTTAGCAGGCTGAGGTGCCATCTGCTGATGTGACTTACGCTTGGTGTAAAGGATATCACCGGTTAGCACTATATCGCTGCCAAGCTCTTGAGTCATGTTAGCGAACAAGCTGTAGCGCTTACTTGGCGTCTGGTAAAAACTGTCTTGGGTATAATCGTAGCCTTCTGTACGGTCTACCCAATTGCCATTGTCATCTTTAACCATGCCGCCAAGAGAGCCATTTGGAACAAATGAGCTAGCACCTGGATCTGTCCAATCACGATCCGACTGAATGACGCCGCGACGTTCTGAGTAAGCAGCACCGAATGTATAGTTACCAGTATCGGTATTAAAGCCATAAAGTGCACTGATTTCGCCGTTTTCGCCGTCGCTCTTATCAGTCATGCCGCCAGTAACATCAAACTGGAAGCCTTCAAAGTCTTGCTTAGTGATGATGTTAATGACACCAGCGATGGCATCTGAGCCATACACAGCTGATGCGCCATCTTTTAGAATTTCTACACGTGCAATCATTGCAATAGGGATAGAGTTAAGATCCACAGCGCTGTCGGCACCAGAACCTGAATTCACCATACGACGGCCATTGAGCAATACTAAGGTACGTTGTGAGCCCATACCACGAAGGTCAACATGAGCAACACCGTCTGAGCCATTGTTGGTGCTTGAACCAGCAGCAGCACCAGCCATTGAAGTCTGTGCTTGTAGCATTTGGTCTACAGAAGTGAAACCTTCTGCTTTAATGGTTGCCGCATCGATAATGGTAATCGGTGAAGCCGTTTCCATGTCTTGACGTTGAATGCGGGAGCCAGTTACTGAAATCCGCTCTACATTAGCAGTTTCTTCTTGTGCATAAGCAGTGTTTGATACTGTGAATGCAGTAGTTGAAACCGATGCGATTAACCCAAGCTTGATAGCTTGCGATAACTTACTACTTGAATGCAGCGATGTTCTTATCATTAAGATGTACTCCCTAACTTATTATTACTTTCTCATTATTTGTTTTTATTTTGCGCCAATTATCGTTATTTATTACCAATGTGTATAGCTTTGTTAATCGGTATTAATGGCGTTGAAATTGAAACTATAGTTTCACCATAAATCAGTCAATCACCATTTTAATTAACTACTGATGCAGAAAGGTTAAAATATAGATAACACAAGGTAGTGAGTTGGTGTATTTACAAAACCAACGAGGAGGGGAATGTTATCAAACAGCATGATAAACTCAAATAACACTAATTAGGCAGAGATTCCATCTAGCCAATAATTAACAGTTTCATAACCTATAAAATAGCCAAAAGTGTGACGCAGATCACACTTTGACTGGTGAGCATTATATAGAATGCCATTCTGTAGCGTTTTTATGACTCAAGTCAATTCGACTTACATTTGTTTATCTTATTTTTCAGCTTAGGTTCAGAAAGACTTTCGTGTATTAAATAACATTTAAATTATTACTAACACACCAAGACATTACAATTTGATACAAATCATGCCAGCTTGTTATCATGGTAACCGCAAATAGGTAGAGTTATAAATAATAGTATTAACAACCATTGAAAATCACACTTCATTAATGCAATGGAGATTTATTTTATTTTAATATATTAAAATGCACTCGTTAATATGCTATACCATTATATTTTTACGTTATTGATAATTTATTTCCACCATATAACTGATGTTTATTATAAGCAGTAGATGTTTTTACCGCGGTGAAAGCTGAGGTAATACAATAAGTGCAACAGATTAAGGTTGAAAAGTGAGAGAGCTGAAGGCAGAATTTTAGTTCTCACACACAAATTCAGAGTCGGTCATGAACAAACAGTACCATCAGCTCACTCAGGAACTACGATACCAAATATCTGCCTCCCGTAAAACAGGTATGACACTTCGTCAGATCGCCGAGGAAGTCGGGGTACATTTTAGTACCGTATGCCGTGAGTTAAAGCGAAATATCACCAGCCTAAACTATGACCCGAAAATGGCACATACGTTAAGCTGTAAGCGTAAAAGGACGTCGAAAAAAGCCTGTAAACGCCAGCCAAGTACTGACGAGATTATTCGAAAATGCATGGTGCTTAACTGGTCTCCTGGGGCGATCTGTGACCGCATGCCAATAGAATTCGCCCCAAGTGAATGCTTGAGTGATGCGATGATCGCTTTGCTTGGGCAAGTCCATACTGCATTGACAATAACCTTGGATAATGGCGGTGAGTTTGCAGGCCATATGAAGGTTCATGAAGCGACGGGAGCGAAGGTTTATTTTGCCAAACCTTATGCGAGTTGGCAGCGAGGAACGAATGAAAATACTAACGGTCGGATTCGGCGGTTTTAGCCTAAGAAATTCGACATGGCTAGGCTGACGGAGGAGGAAATCGAGAACAGGATATTGCAACTAAATTTAACGCCAAGAAAGATATTAGGCGGGCTAACACCCCTCGAGGTCTTTACTGGTAAGCGTGTTGCACTTATTGCTTGATTCCAGCAACAGCTCAAAAAATACCAAGATACTTACGTCAGCACGTAGAAGGTATGCCTATGGGTACTAGCCTAGCGTGATTGTCTCTAGCTCGAAATAATCACCGGGTTACAGAACTAGGTCAGCCATTAGCTTATCTTCGATAAAGATTTGATATCGACCCGGGATCACACGGTCAAATATAAAGACACCATCATATTCCACTCTGGTCTTGTATTCGCGATTCAATGCTTGGTTTCTTATTGTGACTAACATGCCGCCGGTAGGAGTTTACCAGCATCTAGTCTCATCACATTGCCCTCGAGCTCTGCGTGTATAAGAGTGAGATACAAGAATAAGACCTATAAGGGTTTCCCTGTGTCTGGTTTAGACAATCCTGGGCTCAACGGCGAGTATGTAGACATAGGGGCAAAAGTGGTGGCGGGGAAAAAGAGTACTGCGGGACAAAAATACCCGCGATATACCTTAACGATTGAAGAACAATGATAAGCATCATCACCCTCCAATAGTCCTAACGGAGACGAGCTCTAGAGTTAGTTTTGTTCTGGCTGGATCAGATTAAAGTGCTGATAGGCACGTTGAGTGGCGATACGCCCTCGAGGCGTTCGCTGAATAAAGCCTTGTTGAATAAGGAAAGGCTCCAGTACATCCTCTATGGTTTCCCGTTCCTCTCCAATGGCGGCGGCCAAGTTATCCAGACCCACAGGCCCACCCATAAATTTATCAATAATCGCCAGCATGAGCTTTCTGTCCATATAATCGAAACCTTCGACATCGACGTCCAGCATCTCTAAGGCGAGATCGGCAACATGCTTATTGATCTCACCGTCATGCTTAACCTCGGCATAATCTCTCACTCGTCTCAATAAACGGTTAGCGATACGCGGTGTGCCGCGAGAGCGTCTGGCAATTTCCAACGAACCTTCCTCATCGATAGGAAGCTCGAGTACTTTGGCCGAGCGAGTCACTATGGTGCTGAGATCTTTAACATTATAAAATTCGAGCCGCAGAGGAATACCAAATCTCGACCGTAAGGGCGACGTTAACGCTCCCGCCCGAGTCGTCGCACCAATCAGGGTAAATGGGGGCAAATCGAGTTTAATCGACCGGGCTGCCGGTCCCTCACCTATCATGATATCAAGCTGATAGTCTTCCATCGCTGGATAAAGGATCTCTTCGACCACAGGACTGAGCCTATGGATCTCATCGATAAAGAGTACGTCACCTGATTCAAGGTTGGTCAGCAGCGCCGCTAAATCACCCGCTTTTTCGAGCACAGGGCCCGAGGTCGACTTGATATTGACGCCCATCTCATTGGCTACGATGAGAGCCAAGGTGGTTTTACCTAAACCTGGCGGGCCATAGATGAGCATATGATCCAGTGCTTCGCCACGATTCTTCGCCGCCTGAATAAACACCTTAAGTTGAGCGCGAGTCGCATCCTGTCCCGTATACTCGTCGAGTAATTTAGGACGCATGGCTCTGTCTACCTGCTCTTCATACAGCTCAACACCTTGAGGCTCTGCATGAATAATACGATCGGCTTCTATCATTTATCTCTCTTTAAATTACATCTTATACTTATTACTACAACATCGACTTGAGTGATGCCTTAATCAGTTCCTGAGAACTCATTCCGTCCTTGTAAGCCGCTGATACCGACTTACTCGCCTGTGCCGGTTTATAGCCTAAGGCCAACAGAGCGGCAATCGCATCATCTTCGGCGGTATTGACTATCTTTGCCGGCCTATAGTTGCTCTTGAGCATAAATTCTCGCTCGGAGCCCGCCGAGGCTTCCATCAGACTCTTGAGCTTATCGCGCATCTCTACCAGTAGCCGCTCGGCCGTCTTCTTACCGACGCCAGGCAACTTGACTAAGGTGGCGATATCGTCCCGTTCGACGCAGGCAACAAATTCGACCGATGTCATACCAGACAGGATAGTTAATGCCAGCTTTGGCCCAACACCATTGGTTTTAATCAATAAACGGAACAAAGCCCGCTCCTGCTTAGTCATAAATCCATAGAGAAGTTGAGCATCTTCACGGACCACAAAGTGGGTGTAGACTATCGCTTCTTGATTGAGTTCAGGGAGTTCATAGAAACTGGTGAGGGGCATCTGGACTTCGTAACCCAAGCCACTCACTTCTATCAAAATCTCGGGGGCTTGCTTCTCAAGGAGCACGCCTCGTAGTCGACCTATCATCTATAACGTCCATATGTTCTTTTGCTTGCCACTCCACCGAGAGCCAACAGGCTTTGACTGGTATGAAAATGACAAATTGCGACACCTAATGCATCGGCGGCATCGGCTTGTGGGCAAGCCGACAGTTTAAGAATTTGCTGTACCATGTGCTGAACTTGTGATTTTTGCGCCCTACCTGTGCCCACCACGGCACTTTTTATCTGTGTCGCCGAATATTCGCCGACAGGAAGATCGGCATTGGTCGCGGCAACGATGGCTGCACCTCTGGCTTGGCCTAACTTAAGCGCCGAGTCGGCATTTTTAGCCATAAAAACACGCTCTATGGCAAATTCAGTCGGCTGGTATTGGCGTATTATTTCGGAGATGCCATCGAAAATTTGTTTAAGGCGATAGGCAAAATCTTCTGAATTGGTACGAATACAGCCGCTTCCCAGGTATAGAGGGTGCCTACCATTTCGTTTGATCACCCCATAGCCTGTGATCCGTGAGCCAGGATCGATCCCGAGTATTATTGACATAGGTTATTCTAGTGTCTCCATCACTTCATCTGAGATCTCAGCGTTATGATACACCTCTTGCACATCATCATGATCTTCAAGATTATCAATTAAGCGCAGGAATTTAGCCGCTGTGCTGGCATCGAGGGAGGCTGTAGTCGAGGGCACCATAGTCACCTCGGCGTGAACAGATTCAAGACCCGCAGCATCCAAGGCGTCCTTGACTGCGCCAAAATCTTCGGGGCTAGTAAAGACATCGATGGCGCCATCTTCATGGCTGACCACATCATCGGCGCCCGCTTCTAAAGCCACATCCATGACGATATCTTCATCTGTTCCTGCAGCATAAGAGATGACACCTTTCTTATCGAACAGATATGACACCGAACCGTCTGTGCCTAAGTTACCACCGGATTTACTGAATGCATTACGCACGCCAGATACGGTGCGGTTCTTATTGTCCGTCATGGTTTCGACCATGACAGCCGTGCCGCCGGGTCCATAACCTTCATACATGATGGTCTCTAATACCTGACCATCAAGCTCCCCAGCTCCGCGCTTAACGGCGCGTTCGATAGTATCGCGAGTCATATTATTAGACAGTGACTTATCGATAGCAGCGCGTAATCTAGGGTTAGAATCGGCATCCGAGCCACCTTCACGGGCAGCGACGGTTAACTCACGAATAAACTTGGTAAAAAGCTTACCTCGCTTGGCATCTTGTGCCGCCTTACGATGCTTGATGTTATCCCATTTACTGTGACCTGACATGTGAATGCTCCTTGATTTCGAAGAGGATAATTTACCGGATGAAGAAGATGCAATATATTAACGCTAAATGAGACTCGGATCAGACCGGTAATAAAAAAGCCGAGTTGCCCCGGCTACTTATTGATTACTCTGATACTTCTTTTTCTTCTTCGCTTTCGATGACACTGATGCCTAGCTCGACGAGTTGTTCAGGATTGGCAAACCCAGGTGCATTGGTCAGAGGGCAAGCCGCAGTGGTTGTCTTGGGGAATGCCATCACATCACGAATAGAGGAAGCCCCCGTCATCAACATGACGATTCTATCTAAACCGAAAGCCAAACCGGCATGGGGTGGTGTACCGTAACGCAAGGCTTCTAACAGGAAGCCAAACTTCTCGTTGGCCTCTTCCTCTTCGATGCCCAGAATACGGAACACGGCGGTTTGCATCTCACTGTTATGAATACGCACTGAACCACCGCCAAGCTCACAGCCATTTAACACCATGTCATAGGCATCTGAGATAGCTGCAGTCGGGTCAGCTTCGAGTTGCTCCGGCGTCATGCCACTCGGCGCGGTAAATGGATGATGCATGGCATGCAGTCCACCGTCTGAAGTAGGCTCAAACATAGGGAAGTCGACGACCCATAGTGGTTTCCAATCGCCCTTTAACAGGTCGAAGTCTTCACCGGCTTTTATGCGCAATGCGCCCATCGCTTCGGCAACGATATTTGCTTTATCTGCACCAAATAAAATCAGATCGCCAGACTTAGCCTTAGTGCGCTCAAGTAGAGCCTTAACCACATCTTCATTAAGGAACTTAAGTACCGGAGATTGAATACCTTCGAGCCCTTTATCCAGCTCGTTGACCTTCATCCATGCTAAGCCTTTAGCCCCATAGATGGTGGCATACTTAGCATACTGGTCTAATTGTTTACGCGATAACTTGGCACCACCTGGGATACAAAGTACCGCAACGCGTCCCTCTGGATCCGTGGCGGGTCCCTGGAACACCTTAAAATCGACGTCGGTAAGAAGATCGGCAACATCGATAAGTTCTAACGGATTACGCAGATCTGGCTTGTCGGAACCGAAGCGCCGCATGGCTTCGGCAAAGGTCATCTTAGGAAACTCACCTAGGTCAACATCGAGCAACTCTTTGAAGAGACTACGCATCATCTCTTCGGTTTTATCCATGACCTGCGCAGAGGACATAAATGAGGTTTCGATATCGATTTGGGTGAATTCAGGCTGACGATCGGCACGTAAGTCTTCATCACGGAAACACTTAACAATTTGATAATAGCGATCGAAACCCGACATCATGAGTAACTGTTTAAACAGCTGGGGGGACTGAGGCAGCGCGAAGAATTGCCCCTTATAAGTACGGCTAGGCACTAAATAATCTCGTGCACCTTCCGGTGTTGCCTTGGTCAAGATAGGCGTTTCGATATCGAGGAAACCATTACCATCGAGGAAACGACGCACGACGCTGGTGACTTTAGCGCGAAAAATGATACGTTCGGCCATCTCAGGACGACGAAGATCAAGATAACGATATTTAAGTCGCTGCTCTTCCGTGTTGTGCTGATTCTTATCCATGTTGATGGGCAGAGGTGCTGAGCTGTTTAAGATAGTTAACTCTTTGCCCAAGATCTCAATCTCACCGGTACGCATCTTGTCGTTGATCTGACTATCGGGACGCGCACTGACCACACCTTTTATTTGGACACAGAACTCACTGCGCAGGCTACTGGCAACGTCGAACACTTCAGGTAAATCCGGATCATAAACAACCTGTATGATCCCTTCTCTGTCTCTTAAGTCGAGAAAAACCACTCCACCCAGGTCACGGCTACGATTTACCCAACCCACTAGGGTCACTTCTTGTCCAACGTGAGACTTGTTAACGTCTCCACAATATTGACTGCGCATCTAACTCTTTCCTTTAATCCGCAAACCTAAGGCTGAGGAATATTCTAATCAACACAAAAGCGGCATTATAGTAAAATATTGCCGCTTACAAAACCACTTAACCTCTAGTTGGCTAAGGATCAATCATCTTTTTGCTGAAATCTGCGATTTCATCTCGAGTGAAAATCATTATCATGATGATTTGTAACAATTACCACCACTTTGTTTCGCTCGATACATTAATTTATCGGCAGACTTGAGTAACTCCACCACATTGTCGCCGTCTGCCGGAAACATTGCAATGCCAATACTCGCCCTAACATTCAATTTTGTGTTCTCACAGTCAAAAGATTTCGATAAATTAGCGATAATCGTGTCAGCGACCTGACAGACGAGATCGAGATCTTTACTTTTATTCAATACCACGACAAATTCATTACTGCCAAATCGCGCTAAGGTATCGGAGCGACGTATACAAGTGCTCATCTGTTCGGCCACTAATTTGAGTAACTTATCACCGACATCATGACCCATCTGTTTATTGACAGATTTCAGTCCGCCAATGTCGATAAAAAGCACACCGAATGTCGCCTGTTCCCGACTGTGTAATAACACCGCCTGCTTCAATCTGTCATCTAACAGACTACGATTAGCAAACCCTGTCATCGGGTCAAAATGGGTCATTTTACTCAACTGACTCTCAAGCTGGATTCGTTTCAGCCGCTCTTTTGTGAATAATAATCTACACATTAAGATGATCGCCATCAGTGTCAACAAGATGATAATGATGCTCACACACCATTTAACGGTGTCAGATCCTCGAGGAGCAACCGCCACCGGTTGAATCCAATGCTGATAGATAACTTGCCGCTTGGTCTGATCCAGATTCTTGAGGGCTAAATTCATTAGCGGAACAAATTGTGCCAATGAAGGATGAATGCCGAAATGACTGTGTTGCTCAGAAAAATCGGCCAACACAGACATTTTTAACTGACTATAGTCGCCATGCTTGAGTGTTGATGCCAAATTGATCGCCTTATCGACAAATGCATCGGCCTTGCCTTCCTTCACTGCAGTCAATCCGCTATGGGGATCGGCGACTAACACAAGTTCAATGCCGTAACCGGCCCCCATCAATTGGTTAACGAGTTGATAACCTTCGACTATCGCTAACCTTTGCCCCGCAAGTTGCTGGACATTGAAGATAGCTTCTCTTTCGATGGGCGTCGCCAATGACCATGGAGAGGGCCAATAGGGATCGCTAAATAATAAGGCCTTTCTCCTATCGGCGGTTGCTGCAACACTTCCTGCGATATCAACATCCCCTTCAATAAGTGCATTGATAAGGGATTGCCACTCATCGAAGGCAACGGCTTCGACGCTGACGCCAAGTTGCTTGGTTATCACATCGACAACGTCTCGATTGATCCCAGAAAACATGTCATCCTCATTGGAAAATTCCATCGGCTGCCAGTCTTTGAGATAACCCACTCTTATCGACTTCAAATCTTGTAGATACTGCTGCTGTTCACCCGATAATTGTATGAGTTCAAGATGAGATTTAAAGGTGCGTACTTGGCTATCCAAGATCCATTTACGTTCAATTTCGGCCAGTTCCTGAGTTTCAATAAGTTCAAATCCCGCCTTTATTCGGTTCGATAAACCGACATTGTGGGGGCTGGTTAACACAAAAATGTCGGTGACGAACTCCAACTTAGGAAACGGATAAAACTCTGACAAGGCGCCCTGCAACATCAAGTAATGATGTGTCCAGGAGGAAGAGGCCACAAAACTACCAATATGACCCTCTTTCGCCGCTTGGATCATGGCCGTCACCGAACCATACAGTTTGAGTTCCACATCGGGCAGTGCTTGCTTTAGCTCCGCAAGATATGGCGCCGTAGGCACGGCGCCGACTCTGCTCCCTTGCAGACTCTGCAGTGAGTCTATGGGCTTCCCGTAGCTGTGCAACCGGCTTTTCACCCGATAGAGCAGCTGACTTCTCAATAATCCTGTGTTAAATTTATCACTCTCCGGATAGCCGATATGTACATCTGCTTTACCTGATTTAACCCGATCCAGGGATTGATTTATATCGGATGTGATAAAGGAGATAGGGATGCCAGTTTTATCAGACCAGAGACTCCAGATGTCGACATACAGTCCATGGGGCATGCCGTCTCCTCCAAGGGATATGAATGGCTCGAGATTTATCGCCGTCGCTATGATTAAGCCATTTTGTTGAGGTTTTATGCCAATCCAATATTCTTCGATAGCATCTAAGCGTCCCTTATCGATAGCGGCAAACCCGGCATTAACTTGCTGCATTAGCTGGCCATCGGACTTATTCAGTGCAGGCCTCAGGGGGACTTGTTTAATTAATATTCGATGAGAGAGGGGAAATAAACTGATAACTTGTTTGTTGATCTTTTTATCTCTGAGATACCCCTGCATTCCCGCGAATACTTTTATCTCTCCATGTAACACTCCCACCAGCAGTTCATGTCTGTTCTTATAACGTTTAAATCGTATCTTAGAGCTCAGTTTCAGCAGTTCATTCTCATGTGAAGATCCAGAGACGATACCGACCTGATATGGCCCTAACTCCTCAAACGTCAATCTCTGAGGTAAATCTTTGTGCAAATAGAGATAAGTGCTGACATGAGTGAGGGCTTGAGCAAAGGCAAACTTTTCACTGCGACTCTGAGTCACCGCCATACCGATATGCACGTCGGCATCACCATGAGATAATTGATCTAATGTATCGGTCCAATGACGAGAAACGAACATAACAGGCGTTGCCGTTTGTTTTGACCACTCCTGCCACATATCCACCAGTACACCACTAGGCTCACCTTGCTCATCGACGAACTGGTATGGATAGCTGTCTTCTCCCATCACTAAAATGAGCGGTTTAGCTTCGTCAGCCCAAAGGGAAACCGAAGATAGAACCAGCAAGAAAACAACAAAAACGAAGGTGAAATATTTCAAGTGTTATATCCAAAAAGCTAAACGAGTGTGAGAATTTTGTTATACATTCGCTATTAGACAAAACTTTACCAGAAATATCCAGTACTAGGCTTGCCGCATAGAGTGTTATTTCGATAGAATGAAACGTTGAATTTACACACTAAAAGCTAATGACATCATCTCAAGATAATATATATGCTCAAGCATGCAAAAACGTAAGCGACTTTCAGTTTGATGAAAAAGTGGCTGGCGTGTTTAACGACATGATTAAACGCTCGGTACCTGGGTATAGCCAGATTATTAATACCCTAGGTGATTTCGCACAAAAATTCGCCACGTCCGATAGCAATATCTATGACCTAGGCTGCTCGCTTGGCGCCGCCACCTTGAGTATCAGACGCCAGATCGATAATCGACATTGTCGTATCATAGCCGTCGACAATAGCCCCTCTATGATTGAACGTTGTAGTGAGAACTTAACGGCTTACGTGAGTAGCACGCCTGTCGATCTAGTCTGTGGCGACATCAGAGATATCAAAATTGAGAATGCCTCCATGGTGGTGCTTAATTTCACTATGCAGTTTCTGGCTCCTGCAGACAGAGATCAGCTGTTGAGTAACATTTATCATGGACTCAATCCGGGTGGCATCCTGATCCTTTCAGAGAAATTAAATTTTGAAGATGATGCGATTCAAACACTCTTATATGATCTTCACCTGGACTTTAAACGAGCCAATGGCTACAGCGAACTGGAAATAAGTCAAAAACGCAGTTCACTGGAAAATGTGATGAAGCCAGATACCTTGGTACAACACCAACACCGAGTTAGACAACAGGGTTTCAAATATTTCAATATATGGTTTCAATGCTTCAATTTCGCCTCTATGGTCGCCATTAAGTCTTAGAACCCAAGAATAACACTAGATTTCGTTTATAATTTCAACTCAATAGCTTCAAAAGGTGATAACCAAGTGATTAGTTTCAGCTCCTTTTACAAACAAATTGCAGATTCAAGCCTGCAGCACTGGTTAGAAACATTGCCCGCTATATTGGGTCAATGGCAGAGAGAGCATAAACACGGCACCTTGCCTAAATGGGAAAATGTCCTCAATAAGCTCCACTATCCGGCGCCCGACAGCTTAGATTTCAAAAAGAGTGTCACGATTGGATCCGGTAGCCAGCTAAGCTCGGGTGAGCAAGAGAAACTCGAAAATTTATTGCGTATTTTTCAGCCTTGGCGCAAGGGTCCCTTCTCTGTCCATGGCATAGAAATAAATACCGAATGGCGTTCTGACTGGAAGTGGGAACGCGTGCTGCCTCACCTATCACCTTTAAACAATCGAACCATACTCGATGTGGGCTGTGGCAGTGGTTATCATATGTGGCGTATGCTAGGTGAAGGTGCTAAACATGTCGTAGGTATCGATCCTGCCACCCTCTTCTTGTGCCAATTCGAAGCCATCAAGAGATTGGCCGGTGAACAGCATCCTATTCACTTATTGCCCCTAGGCATAGAGGAACTCCCCCCCTTAGACGCTTTCGATACGGTCTTTTCTATGGGAGTACTCTATCATCGCCGGTCCCCTATCGATCATTTGTTACAACTTAGGGATCAATTGCGCAGCGGTGGTGAACTCGTTTTAGAGACACTGGTCATAGATGGTGATGAAAATACCGTTCTCGTGCCTGAAGATAGATATGGCAAAATGAATAATGTATGGTTTATTCCTTCTGCTGCCGCTTTAGAAGCTTGGCTTAAGAAAGCCGGCTTTATCAATGTGAGATGTGTCGACACCGATGTGACCTCGTTAGCCGAGCAGAGAAGTACCGACTGGATGCCTAATGAATCTTTAGTTGATTACCTGGATCCGACCGATATCGATTTGACGATAGAGGGTCACCCTGCACCAAAGCGTGCTACGTTTATCGCCACTAAAAACCAGCCTAGATAAGATTTAATTTTATCTTATCTAGGACTATATAAGCTCAAGCCGTAACAGCTTGGTAATGATCCACCGGACTAAACACCATTGTAATGGGAAGCACTATGTTAAAGCAGATATTCTGTATCGCTGCAATTACAACCTTGGCAGGTTGCGCGTCGACAAATCAAACTGAAAAATTGCCACAACCGATTGATGCTGCAGTATTAGAAACAAGCTTAGCAAAACAACAAGCCGATCTCGTTGCTATTATAGATGAAAATACTCAGGCACAAGCAGCAGGTTATAAGGTGTTATCGACACAACTGACAGCCCTAGAGACCCAGATAGCTCAGCTCAAGCTTGAACCCAAAGAGACCATCACTCCGATTGCGCTGGAATGTCCTCCCTCACCCTTAGGTGACAAGTTCCTACTGGGCGCGACAGAAAATGTCTATGTCGATGAGATTAAAGCGAGTTTTAAGACACGTATCGACACCGGAGCCGAATCTTCTTCTCTCGATGCCCGCAATATCATCCTGTTCGAACGCGATGGTAAGCAATGGGTTCGTTTCGATGTATTGACTCGGGGCCGCGATGCCCCAGCAGAAACGTTCGAATCGAAAGTCGAACGTTTCGTGCGTATCAAGCAAGAAGCCGATGAAAAGAGTGACCGCCGCCCGGTGATCCATGCACATTTACAGATTGGCAAATACAAGGCTGAGACCGATCTTAACTTAGTCGATCGTAGTCATCTCGATTTCCCACTCTTATTGGGGCGTAAATTTATACAAGACATTGCCATCGTCGATGTGGGGCAAACATTTATCCATGGAAAAAAACAGGCTCATTCAGCCATAAATAAATAGGAATAGAGTTAATGCATTCGAAGAAACCCTTTTACATACTGGTTGCCCTACTGTTCATTGTAGGCATAGCCAGCAGTATTTATCGTGGGATAGAACACAAGGTGCCTTTCTTACCGGGCAAGCAAGTTCAAAGCTGGGGCGTCGAGGCAAAAATCAGCTTCCAAGGCACCGGAGAACCTGCAGAAGTCTCATTCGCACTGCCAAACGATCCGGCATTTGAAATATTAGTTGAGAATGCCAGCTCGCCCGGTTTCGGATTATCGATCACCGATGACCCAGAAAATAAGCGAGCAGACTGGTCGATTCGTTCCGCTACAGGCCGGCAAGTTCTTTATTATAAAGTCACCCTTATCCCTACAGGGATCACCAGGATTAAGGCGATAGGCACCCCTGAAGTTACCAATGCTTATATTTGGCCAGCGACGGAGAAAGTCGCAGCAGAGCAGGCCATCGAAGAAGTCTGGGCCAAGAGTGCAACCAACCTCTCATTCGCTCAGCAGCTTAATAAAGCCTTCAACGCCGAAGAACGCAGTCAAAATATTGAGTTACTCTTGAGTAGTAACTCCACTAGCACGCTTTTTGTACACATGCTCAATAGCAAGGGGATCCCGGCTCAAGTCGTCAGCGGCTTGAATCTTGAAGATCAACGACGCAGGCAGCAGCTAGTCAGTTTTGTAGAAGTCTATGATGATGGCGAGTGGCACCTTTTCAATCCTAAGGATGGCACTCAAGGGCGCCCTGAAAATCTGCTTCTTTGGGATAGGTCGGGGAAATCGACCCTAGATGTGATCGGTGGTATCAATTCCCAAGTGACTTTTTCAATGCTTCAGGATACTCGCTCGGCACTGGCCACCTCTCTGGATGTGATGAACAATAAAGGCGCGCTCGATTTCTCCTTATATCAACTGCCGCTGGAAGAACAGAGCCTGTTTAAAGGCATCTTATTAATCCCCATCGGCGTGCTAATGGTGGTATTTCTTCGTGTCCTTGTGGGCCTTAAGACTTCAGGCACTTTTATGCCGGTCTTGATTGCCTTGGCATTCATTCAAACAACTCTGTTGACCGGTCTCATTGGTTTCATACTTATTGTCGCTTGTGGCCTGATGATCCGCTCCTATCTGTCACAGCTGAACCTGCTGCTTATCTCCCGAATATCCGCGGTGATCATCGTTGTTATCGGTATCATAGGCGTGTTTACCTTATTGTCATATAAGTTTGGTCTCAGTGAAGGGTTAACCATCACCTATTTCCCGATGATCATCCTTGCCTGGACCATAGAAAGAATGTCTATTTTATGGGAAGAGGAAGGCCCTAAGGAAGTAGTTTTACAAGGCGGGGGTAGCCTGTTTGTCGCCACTCTGGCGTATCTGGCCATGAGCGCGCCTTGGATACAGCACTGGGTATTTAACTTCTTAGGCATTCATCTAGTTATCTTGGCTATCGTGTTACTCATGGGCCAATATACCGGTTACCGGTTATTCGAACTTAAACGCTTTAAGCCCTTGGCAGGAGAATAACCATGAAGTTCTCATTAGCCTGGCCATCGGCTCTGCGCAGCAAGGGTGTGCTTGGCATGAATAAGCGTAACATCGACTATATTGGTCGCTGTAATCCACGTAAATTTTACAAACGAGTCGATGATAAACTCATCACCAAACAACTGGCATTAGCCAATAACATCGCCGTCCCTTCGCTTATCGGTGTGGTGCGGGAGCAACATGAGATTGAAGATATCCCGGCCATGGTTGCCGCTGAAGATGGCTTCGTTATCAAGCCATCGAAAGGCTCAGGTGGTAAAGGGATATTAGTGATCACTAAGGTAGAAGCGGGTCGTTACTATAAACCTAACGGTCAAGAGGTCACGCCTTCTGAAGTATACCGCCATGTATCGAATGTACTCAGTGGCCTGTTTTCTCTTGGCGGCAATCCCGATGTGGCCATCGTTGAGGGGCTTATTCTATTCGATCCGGTTTTCGATGGCTACTCCTATGAAGGGGTGCCGGACATTCGCCTCATCGTGTACAAAGGCTTTCCCGTCATGGGCATGCTACGCCTGTCGACTGCGGCATCCGATGGCAAGGCTAACTTGCATCAGGGAGCCGTAGGAGTTGGCGTCGATATCGGCACGGGTAAGGGACTGCATGCAGTACAATTTGATGAGCCCATCGATTTTCATCCGGATACCAATAAGAAGCTTATTGATATTGAAGTACCTCACTGGGACTTCTTGCTCCACACGGCTTCTAAAACTTATGAAATGAGTGAGATGGGCTATTTAGGCACAGATATGGTACTCGATAGAGACAAGGGACCCTTGCTGCTTGAGCTCAATGCCCGTCCCGGTCTCGCCATACAAATAGCCAATAACCGAGGGATCTTGCCCAATCTGGATAATGTGGACAAACTCGGTGATCATAATATGACAGTGGATGAACGAGTTGAATATGCTAAGAAGCATTTTTGCCATAGCGCTCAGCTCTAGTCTTATCTTCACTACGGCGGTCAAGGCCGCCGTTTCTCCTCTGCCTTTACTCGTAGAGCAATGCTTGCAACTGCACTCGCCTAGCGATTCGTTTACAGGTGATTCGCAGTTATCACATGTCAATCTCGCCGCAATCACCCAACCCAACGAAGCTGTTATCAAGCAGAGTCACGCCCTCGAAGCCTCCCTGCTAAGCCTATTTAATATCAAAGATAGATTGCAATATTACCGTAGCTACCCCCTACCGCTCCTCTACCAAGAAAGTCTGCTGCAATGTCAGTTGCATTTGGCCGATATGATGGCTCAAACGCTGAACTCGCCTTGGTTGACACAATTGACCAATCAGTTAGCAAAAGCGGCCAATAATAAGGAGCTCAGCCAACTATTAAACAGACTCGATGCACTCGAGGTAAACCATCTTTCTTTGGCACAAAAATCTCAGCTACACACGGCTCAAGCCAGCATTAAACAGGGATTAAGAACCCAGCAACTGACATTGAATTTTACCGAACAAGATTGCCAATTAAACACAGATTCTAACAAGTCATCGTTAACAAATAGAGCCAGCAGTGACCGCGAAAATAAGCACTCGCCGCATCCCCAATCTAGTAATGCTTTTAACCTCAGCATTGCAGCCTATTTAATCAAACAGGATGATCCTGTCTGTCAAAAGCGTGTTTGGCAAGCCTATCAAGGACGGGCAAAAGAGAAAAACCAGCTGGCTCTCGAGCGAGTCTTGCAACTAAAGACCCTGCAGGCACATGATAAAGGGTTTGCAGACTATGCCCGCTTCTCTCTGGCGAAGCAGTTTCTGGCAACACCTGAGTTAGTCAAAACATTTCTAGACTCCCAAACAGAGATGGCCCCCACAGCGCCTTGGAATCTAGGCCACCATCTGTCTCAATCCAAAAGCATGGACACGGCAAATATAGCAGCAACTGAGCTCATGGAGAATATACAGGTAAGAGCCGAAACATTAGGATTTAGTTTCGAGACTGTGACGGTAAATATCCAGCGAGTCTGGTATCAAGGTCGATTGTTAGGCGATATATTTATACAGCCTAGCAATCGAAGCCAGATACATATCTTAAGATCGCCGGTGCTAGGGCGCCAGTTCGGCCAGATTCAACTGTCAATGAAGCAAGAGCTGAGTCACATCAAAGACCAGCATATCCTAGTTAAGGCATACGCCTCAGCCCTTGCGGCTCTGTCCCACAGCAGTCACTACTACCTGGTCAACACGCTCGGTGAGACGCTCGATACCCGTAATATGGGTGAGCTTTGGTTAGCCTTATATCTAGGTGAAGGGATTGTCGAACCCTATACCGAGCTCAGCCGCGAAAGAACCGTTTCCCGCTTCGCCCGACAGCTAAAGGTGTTCAGGGCTAAAGTCACACTAAATTTTTATTCCAATGCTAGCCTAAAACCCTATAAGAGACTCGACGTTGAATTTATCGAGTCATTCACAGGTGAATGGGAACGCCCTGAAGATTATCCCTATAATTTTTACGCTATCGTCACTGCCGGTCCTCTGTACTATCAGGAGCTTTGGCAAGACTCACTCTCTCAATACCTCTACCAATCTACAAAACACTGTAAAAATCAATCCAGTGTGTACAATACACTGGTGGTCAATGAAGATTCCAAAACAATAAATCAAAGGCTAAGAATATTACTCGGTGAACCTGTCGATGCACGATCTCTCATTAAAAGGATACAAGATGGCTTTTCTTACCCAGAAAAATTTTCTCAAGATCAGTACACTTTCACTTGCCCTATTTAGCCTAAGTGCAGCTAGCGCTGTCATTGACCCAAGCCAGACACAAAATGACAAGGTGTATCAAGGCATAAAGAATAATCTCGAACTGCACCTTTACCAGCTTCCTCCTCGCGTGCAGGGCCATTATGGGATCCGTCTCTACCGCATGACGGGTGATGAAAAGTATGCCAATGCCGCGCTCATCGACCTCTACGCCGTCACCGAATCTCAAGCCTTCTATGCCTGCTCTCTCGAAAAACCGGGATTTATCACCACTGAGGCTGAAAAATCCATTGCTGTGCTAGGCAAAGGTCCTAGGGCTAAAGCCAGAAAGAAGGCGTTAAAACCCTTTCCTGAGTTTCTATTTTACACCGATGTATTACTCAGATTTTCGAGCCGTATCCATGAATTTGGTTTAACGGGCCCCTGTCATGATAAACTGATCACGGCGCTGAAGAATACCGACTTAAAGACAGGGCTAACCGATAAAGCTATGATTAAATCCTGGGCGGCACAATTAATCAATTACGCCTACTGGGCTAAGCAGTTAGGAGTTGGAGACTATGTCAATGAGTACAAACAGGCCTTCATTGCAGTGTATCCCAACGACAAAGATAGTGAACTCAATAAAAAACAGTATCAGAACAAGTTATACGGCCTCACGCACTTCATCTTTGCAGCCAGCGAATACTATCAGCACCATGTCCCACCTAAAGAGTTTGCCTGGATTTTGGACTACTTTGAAGACAATATTGATCGCATCTTAGAAGATGCCACCGACGATATCATTGCCGAAGTGGGAATAAGCTTTCATCTAGCGGGACAGTCTGATAACCCGGTTGTGGCCAAGACTCAAGCCCATATTGTCAATGCCTTCGATGAAAGTGTGCAGTTTATTCGTTCACCTATGGGAAATCCTGATTTAGCGCTCGGTGAGCACAGAAATGTCTTGGCCATGATGCTACTCAATTGGCCACAGAAGCTGCATAAAGGGCCATATTTTACTGAACTCAAGGCCACCAAGAAGTACCTGCCTAAGCAAGTATCGGTTAAGAAATAATAACAGTGGCCTGAATACACTCAGGCCACTATTAACTCAATGTATATTATAGATAGCATTTTAGGTCAGATTAAACATGGATAGAGCTAAATCAACCTTAGAACAATGGCGAATATTGCAAGCCGTCGTCGATTTTGGTGGCGATGCTCAGGCTGCTGCGGTCCTTAATAAGAGTCAATCATCTCTCAACCACGCCGTTGCTAAGCTTCAATCCCAATTAGGCATCTAACTGCTTGAAGTTAGAGGACTAAAAGCCTACTTGACCGCGCAAGGTGATGTCTTGTTGAGACGATCCAGGCACATCACCCAGTCTGTGGCTGAACTTGAACTGCTCGCCAATAATTTAGAAAACGGCTGGGAGCCGAAACTGACCATAGCAAGAGAGATTGTCTATCCCATGGATATGCTAGTCGATGCCCTGGCCACTTTTCAACCACAAAGCCGCGGGACTCGTATCACCATAATAGACTCAGTGATCAGCGGCACACACGATCTGATTAAAGACCAAGTCGTCGATATCGCCATATGTGGCGGCGTTCCGCCTAGTGGTTACATCTCAGAGCCTCTGTGTGAAATAGACTTTCTGCTGGTGTGTCATCCTGAACATGTATTAGCCCAAGATCCGAATATCGAAGACGATCAAACCTTGGCCCAACATCTGCAAATCGTCATTAAAGATACGGGAAAGGCGTGAATATCGGTTCCATCTCCTCTTCGGGCGAGCCCCCTCCCCGATCCTGCATATTATGGTGAGCTTGCTGGCCCTGAGGCTTTGTAGGAGTATCGAATGGATTGATATCAGGCTGAGGATCACTGACAACACTGTGGGAGTTAAATCGGGGTGACAGGTCTATGGCTTGTTCTTTAGGGCTGACTAACCCGCTAACCGTCAGTGGACCTAAATTGAGGCTAAAACTTGGCAGGCTTGAGTTTGAGCCTGATAAATTGACACTTAGGTTAGTATCACTCGCTCTGGAGATGGATTGCGAGACTAAAGCCGAATATGATATCGACGATGCTCTCGGTCCAAGCTGAATATCAGGTGAAACCCTCACCCCTGACATGACAACTACACCTCTAGGTTGATAATAGTGCCTAAGTTCTCCGATGACGTTGCGATGACTTCCACAGCGGCTTCGCCTTGCTGCCCAGCCTCTATTGCTGAGACAAGGGCTTGTGTTTTATCGACGTCTTCGACAGGTCGCGCTGCATCTGTTTTAACATCTACACTAGCAGGCTTAGCGACATCGATAGTCGCTTGAGTCAGTCCGGACTGAGCGCTTTGTAAGCCGGCCAGACCCGATACATTACTTGGAGGAATTTGCATACCTTTAGCTCCAACATTAACTTGATGTTTGCTCAATTATCAATCAGCAGCAGATAAAAGTACAGTTAAACGTATCCAAGAATGGTATCACCTCCCTATCCAGGCCGACTCCCAATCTTTCCACACCGGATTTAATCCCCTTTGCTTCATCGCATGACTCACCTGAGCCGGGCTTCTATCATCACTGATCTCAAACTGATCTAACTCAGTATCCGGGTTGACATAACCGCCGGGTTGAGTCGAGCTGCCGGCACTTAAGTTGGTTATCCCCAGTGAAAACAGGTTATCTCTGAGTTGTGGCGCTTCCCGAGTCGACAAACTAATATCCAGCTGCTGATTAAACAGCCTGAAAGCACAGATAAGTTGCACTAAGCCCTTATCGGTCAACTCAACCTTAGGGGTTATCCCACCTGTACAAGGCCTCAATCTAGGCAATGAGACACTGTAACGGGTACGCCAATACTTAGACTCAAGATAAGCAAGGTGATGGCCTAACAAGAGTGCATCCAAGCGCCAGTCATCCAGGCCAAACAGAACCCCGAGCCCAACCTTATCTACCCCGGCTTTGGCAACACGCTCAGGGGTATCTAAGCGATAGGCGAAATCCTTTTTCTTGCCTCGGGTGTGGTGCTTGGCATAGGTCTGGGGATTATAAGTCTCTTGATATATCATCACGGCATCGAGACCCAGTCCCACCAGCTCAGCGTACTCATGCTCGGCCAATGGCTGCACTTCCATGGCTAAATAACTGAACTGATTCTTAACCTGAGGTAAAACCTGTTTAAAGTAATCGATGCCGACTTTGGTTTCATGCTCTCCGGAGACTAACAAGATGGAGTCGTAACCTAGTTTTTTAATCACCGCCATCTCGGCTTCGAGTTCCGAGCCATTTAATGTCTTGCGTTTCAGCTTATTACTCATGCTAAAACCACAATAATCACACTCGTTGGCACATAAATTCGACAGATATAGGGGTAAAAACATGCCTATATTGGCGCCGAATCTCTGCCTTGTCAGCCGAACCGACTGCTGAGCCATCTGTTCGATATAAGGTTCTGCGGCGGGCGATAACAGCGCGAGTAGGCTATTGAGATCCCCCTCGGCTGAATTGAGTGCACGTTCCACATCATCACTCGTGGCCGAATAGAGGGCTAATTTCAATTTTCCCCGGGAGAGCCCCTGAAGATAGGATAGGAAACTCATGGGCATATCCCGATAAATTCACATTGTGTCATTAAGAAACCCCGTCAATGGACTGGTTTGACTCGCGACCGAGTTCACATGACCTAAGCCGGCGAGATAAGCGTCTCTTCCTGTCTGTACCGCTGAGGCGAAACAGCGACCCATGGCTACCGGATCCCGGCTACTGGCGATAGCAGTATTGACCAGTACAGCATCGGCGCCAAGCTCCATGGCACGTGTCGCCTGAGAAGGCGCACCTATGCCGGCATCCACGATCACAGGCACCCTGGCTTGCTCGATGATCATTTTCAGAAAGGTCTCTGTTACTAGGCCTTGATTAGATCCGATAGGGCTGCCTAATGGCATCACAGCGGCGCAACCCACTTCTTCGAGTCGACGACACAATACCGGATCGGCATGGACATAGGGCAAGACAATGAAGCCTTTATCACAGAGGATCTTAGCCGCTTCCAAGGTTTCGATAGGATCCGGCATCAGATACTTAGGATCGGGGTGGATCTCAAGTTTTATCCAGCTCGTATCCAACATTTCTCTGGCGAGTTCGGCGGCAAAGACCGCCTCTTTGGCATTTCTGGCCCCGGATGTATTGGGCAGGAGTTTAACCCCACTGCTTAACAAGGGCTGCAAGATATCATCGCTGCCCGTTTTCAGATCGAGTCGCTTCATCGCCATAGTGACAAGTTCAGAACCCGAGCACGTGATCGCCTCTAACATAAGGGCTGATGTTGAAAATTTTCCCGTACCGGTAAACAGTCGAGATGAAAATTGATGATCGGCAATAGTTAACATCTTAGCCTCCCGCCACTAGGGCAAATACTTCAAATTGATCGCCATCACGACACAAGGTCTCTTTCCAGCGTGACTTAGGCAATACCTGCCCGTTACGTACCAGTGCAACGGAACTGGCGGCAATATTTTGCAACTGGAGTAATCCTGGTACATTCAAACCACTGGATAAGAAAATCTGCTCATCGTTGAGCATGACTTTGATTGATGTTTCGCTGCGATTACTCGCGGATATTTTGTGGCTCATTAATGACCCCCTTCACAAAGTAAGCTTGAATCAGGTATCTGGGATTGACTCCTGGGCTGTTCCACTCGTCCACCACACACATGACATTGAAGATCTCGACTCAAGCTCGCCTCACGCCACTGCATTGCTCGGCCATCGAACCTGAGTAACTTCCCCGTCGGCACCGGGATCCCCAAGAGTAAATTCATCCCAAGCAGCGCCTGCATGGATGCCATCACTCCAACCATAGGACCTAAGACGCCAACACTCTGGCAGGTCTGACTGATATGAGAGTCTTGAGGAAAAAGACATGCATAACAGCCCGAATCGGGGGCAGACTCCATGTCGACCATAAAAATCTGACCACTGAAGTTAGCCACCGCGGCCGTTATTAATGGCGCCTTAACTTGGAGGCAGGTTAAGTTGATCAATTGACGAGTGCCAAAATCATCGGTGCAATCGAACACAAGCTCCATGTGTGCCAGTAAGTCCTGACGATTATGTTCGCTTAATTTATCGGTAACGGCTTGCAAGTTACAGCCCGGGTAAGCGTTCGAGAGCTTTAGGACCGCAGTCGCTGATTTATACTCACCGATATCCTTATCACTAAAAAGCAGCTGCCTCGGCAAGTTAGATAACTCAATCTTGTCATCATCTATCAGTGTCAGCTTGCCCACTCCGGCTGCCGCCAGATACTGAGCGACCAGATTCCCCAGACCACCAACACCGACAATGGCCACATGTGCCTGAAACAGATCGAACTGCCCCGTTTCACCGACATCTGGCAATAGAATTTGCCGGGAGTAACGCAGAAAATCGGCATTACTGACTGACATGAGCTTGCTCCCAGGCAGAGGATAAGGCTAGATAGGCGGCGCCAGGCTGCTGTGATTCGGTCACTGCTCTCACGATGGCAACATCATCTACCCCGGTTCTCTTCACGGTCTCTATACGGCTGGCATCTATGCCGCCAATCGCCACCAAGGGATAGTGGCCTTTAAACAAGTCCACATAGTGTTGCAGTTTCATCAGGCCTTGAGGCGCAGATGGCATCACCTTAGTGGTCGTTGGAAAGATATGACCCAGTGCGATATAGGAAGGCGTGATTTGCGATGCGAGCAAGAGCTCGAAATAGCTATGGCTCGATATGCCAAGGGCAAGTTGTGCTTCAGCAATACGTTTAAGATCGGCAACATAGAGATCTTCCTGACCTAGATGCACACCATAAGCATTATGCTTGAGTGCCAATTCCCAATAATCATTGATAAATACCTTAGCCTGATAATCCCGCCCTAAGGCGATGGCGTGCGCTATTTTATCCTCAAGCTGAGGATCATTCTCATCCTTTATCCTAAGTTGAATCGTTTTCGCCCCGGCTTTGAGTAAGCTTGCTAACAGTGGCAAGTCAGACACCACGGGATAGAGGCCTAACCGCTCACCTATCGTCTTAAACTTGATCCCAACAGGAAGAGAGGGCCCTTCGTCTAAGCTGCTGATCGTCGGGAAATGACTCAGCTCTCTAGGCCATGAAGTTCGCGCTAAAGGTCCGGGTCCCTCATCCACACGATAACTGTGTTTTATTCCAGCACAGACATAGGCCTTAGCCACGACAATAGCATCATGGAGCACAAAACCTGAGGCCATCACACTGGCGATGGCGGAGCTTAAAGTGCATCCGGTACCATGATTATTGTTTGATGCGCGCGGACTCGATAACAAGAAACTACGTCCTTGATGCATTTCAGAGCAAGCTGTGGCGCGAGTACAGACAAAGATATCTTGGGCCGCATCAGCTCGCCAGGCAGGACCTTTACCCCCCCCTTTAGCCAACACATTGGTGTCGAGTAATTGCGCCAAGTCTTGAGCCGCGAGATGATACTGGGACATATCAGCTAAGCTTTGACCCACCAGCTCACCGAGCTCAAGGGCATTTGGGGTGATCAGGGTGATTAAACCTTTAAATGGCGAGAAATCGAGCCGACTGTCATCTTCATCTAACCGGTCACCGCAACTGGCTATCATCACAGGATCTAAAATAACCGCGACCTCAGTACCACTGCGCTTGTTGTGATCATCAAGTTCCAGGGCAAGCCAACGACTCAGAATATCTATCTGCCGCTGATTTGCCAATAAACCTATCTTTATCGCTTTAGGTGGCAAGTCTTGTAGCAAGGTATCGAGTTGAGCCAGCAGCATCTCATCGGATACTGGCTCAACCAGATTGACTGCGACTGAGCTCTGTGCCGTTAACGTGGTGATCACAGTGCAAGCATGACAAGCGAGATCATTCATGGTGGCGAGATCCGCCCCAATACCCGCACCTCCGCCACTGTCAGAGCCTGCTATTGACCAAACAACAGGCTTTAAAGCCGACGAAGTCGGCTCTACATTTTCCATCAGATCAACCCTCAACTTCATCGAGCACAGGTTTCACCGTGCCGGCTTCATGATAGAGGGCGGCGCCCTTTGCCTTAAACTCAGCCGACATCATGGCCATTCCCTTCTCTCTATCCAGATTTGAGCTTAACTCGGCCGTGTTTCTCGCCTTAAACTCTTCATCGGTCTGCATCTCAAGCTTCTGAGCCGCTGCATATTCACGCACCTCTTGACTGATCTTCATCGAACAGAACTTAGGTCCGCACATGGAGCAGAAATGAGCCACCTTGGCCGATTCCTGCGGCAGAGATTCATCGTGATAGGCTTTGGCGGTTTGTGGATCCAGTCCCAGGTTATATTGATCTTCCCAGCGGAACTCGAAACGAGCCTTGGATAAGGCATTATCGCGAATTTGCGCCGTCGGATGTCCTTTAGCCACATCACCGGCATGAGCCGCAATTTTATAGGTGATTAACCCTTGCTTCACATCTTCCTTGTTTGGCAATCCAAGGTGTTCTTTAGGCGTCACATAACAGAGCATGGAACAACCAAACCAGGCGATCATCGCCGCCCCAATACCAGAGGTAAAGTGATCGTATCCAGGTGCAATATCAGTCGTTTGTGGGCCTAATGTATAGAAAGGGGCTTCATCACACACTTCTAACTGTTTTTCCATGTTCTCTTTAATAAGATTCATGGGGATGTGACCAGGACCTTCGATGATGGTCTGCACATCGTACTCCCAGGCAATCTTCACCAACTCGCCTAAGGTTTCTAGCTCGGCGAACTGCGCCTCATCGTTGGCATCGGCGATAGACCCCGGACGCATACCGTCCCCGAGAGATAAGGACACATCATAGGCGGCGCAAAGCTTACAGATATCTCTGAAGTGCTCATAGAGGAAGTTTTCCTGATGATGTGACAGACACCACTTTGCCATGATGGCGCCACCACGTGAGACGATACCCGTCAGACGATTCGCCGTCATTGGCACGTAGCGCAGTAATACCCCGGCATGAATGGTGAAGTAATCGACGCCCTGCTCTGCCTGCTCAATCAATGTATCCTTAAACACATCCCAGGTCAGATCCTCGGCGACACCGTTCACCTTCTCTAAGGCCTGATAGATAGGCACGGTTCCAATAGGCACCGGAGAGTTACGAATGATCCACTCGCGGGTTTCATGTATATAGCGGCCGGTAGACAAGTCCATCACGGTATCTGCGCCCCAACGAGTAGACCATACCAGCTTTTCGACTTCCTCTTCGATAGATGAAGTCACCGCCGAGTTACCGATATTGGCATTGACCTTAACCAGAAAATTACGGCCTATGATCATGGGCTCGGCTTCTGGATGATTGATATTCAACGGAATAATCGCCCGGCCTCGGGCAATTTCACTTCGGACAAACTCAGGGGTGATAGGCTCTGAAATCGAGGAGCCGAAACTTTCACCCTGTGCCTTACGGGTCAATACCTCGTCGGTGATTTCAGACTGGGCCATGTTCTCGCGGATGGCGATATATTCCATTTCAGGGGTTATAATCCCTTGTCTGGCATAATGTAACTGAGTGACACACTTACCTGGTTTCGCCTTTCTTGGAGGAAGTAAAGAATCGAATCTCAGGTGATCTAAGCCATCATCGGCGAGTCTTTGCTGAGTAAAACATGAACTGACACCGACAAGTTGCTCAGTGTCGTCACGTTCTACAATCCAATTATTTCTGAATTTATCCAGGCCCCTGCGGACATTGATATCGGCATCGGGATCTGAATAGGGGCCGGCGCAGTCATAGACTCTAAGCGGCGCATTGGGCTCCAAGATAGGATCCGACTCAGTCCCCCCCACCATGGTATCGGACAGGATAATTTGGCGCATACCGACACGGAGGTCTTCACGACTACCGGTTAGATAGACTTTTTCAGAATTAGGGTGCTGTAGCGGCTTTAGGGTATCGATGAACTCTTGAGCTTGAGCTCGGGTTTCGCGGCGGTTTGACATAAGCAATCTCACTTTAATTGAAATGAAGTTGCTTGTCAGGAGTGTTGAATAACAGACACGAGAAGATGCTCGATGTCACAGATAATGACGATAAATGAATACAGAAATTCACACGATTTATGGACATTATCATGCTTGTTTCCTTCGCAGGTATTAACCTGATCAGGTTCAACGGATCCCGAATAAACGGTCTCAGCCAATAGGCACTCCGACAAGATGCGAGAAGTATAATCTTAAAACATCAAAGTTAACAAGGCTTTTGTAAAGATATCAATTCGAAAAATATCATGACAAAGACAAATGTAAGACGCTGTATTTATGGTTTATTAAGTTAAATAAAACATTAAATTTGAGAATTCGTGATTAACCAATCAAATTATTTCATCATAATCATTATGACTTAATGGGTCTTTTATGCACTCTTTTTGCTATCGCTCGCGTTAACGCCGCCGCAACTGAGTCGCCATCCGTCTCACTGAGCGTTTTAGTTCGGGTATATTGATTAGCTTGCGGGTATACCAAGGGAGCGGAGGTCCAGAGGATATCTAAGGTAAACACCAGGGCCAAATGACAGCTAATGACCAGAACGCTCACCAATAGCCAAGAGGTTCTGCGCTTAATTAGCTACAAGATTTACATGCTCATAAGCGGATAAGCTAAAGGGCATAAGCTCATGGTTCAGCTCTTGCGGCTCGAAGGAGGTATCAAACTGAATATCGAGATTTACGGCACACATCTCCGCCTTTAGCCCCTTCAGTTCTTCCTTGTTTTCACTAAGTAGAACTTCCTCTACGCGAAACGCTTTCAATAACATCATCCCTGTGGTTCATCATTGTCTGTTCATTTCACTTCAAAGACAGCGAATCAGTCAGTACCAAGATTTCATCCTGGACTCAATATCAATAAAAATCAGATTGCAAATGAGACAGAAAGTTCATTTTGACGCTATAAACTTAGCTTACACGTGTACGCTCAAGTGTGGTTTTATGCTGGATTTACTGTTAGACTCCACCGCATATATCCATATAGTCGTATATCGAAAGCCACTTGCGCAGCATATAGTGTTTTTCCCTTGGCTTTAAACATCAGTCGCACTACGTGAGATTCTCAGGACTTCTGTGTTGCATTGTCTTAAATGGAATAACCATTTCCTCAACAATGCGCCTTGAATTAACAGCCCTGAGAGAGCTCTGAATTAACCATAAATTTAATGGAATTGGTATATATGGCACTAGAAGAATCATTGTCCCAGCAAGCATCGACGGTCTCAGTCAATAGCAGTGGCTATAGTCATAAAGAAGAGATGGCAAACAGCATAAGCCATGGTCTGGGTATTGTGGCGGGTATTATCGGGCTTGCACTCTCTCTGATAAAAGGCCAGCAAACACTCGATGGCATGCAATTATTTGGACTGGTTATCTACTGTGCCAGCATCGTCTTACTTTTCTCCTGCTCGACTTTATATCATTCGATCTCCTCTCCAGTTTGGAAGCACAGACTTAAGATTGCCGATCATTGCGCCATCTATTTTTTAATTGCTGGCACCTATACACCTCTGATGCTCATCGCCCTGGATGGGTCCAAGGCTAATATTATCCTCATCGCCATCTGGTCCCTGGCTTTTGGTGGAGTATTATTTAAAACCCTGTTTATTCATCGTTTCAAGAAGCTCAGTGTTGCCCTCTACTTATTGATGGGCTGGTTGTGCGCAACCGTGATGAATGAGCTTATCGCTTCGATGACAGATCTAGGTTTTCAGTTATTGATTCTTGGCGGGTTATTTTACACTTTTGGGGTGATATTCTATGTCGGTAAACGCATTCCCTATAACCACGCAATATGGCATCTATTTGTGCTCGCTGGCGCGGTAAGTCACTTCCTCTGTGTGTACTTAACCTTGATTTAAGCCCGAGCATGGAGATTTATCCAGACTGTCGGCCTGCTTGAAAATCATGAAATGCTTGTGTCAGCAGCTCAACCTCTTGATGACGACTCTTTAACTCGAGTAGGCCGATGATGCACTCTATGGTGCACAAGCCCCCCTCTATTTGATTTCGTCTCAGCGTAAAACCTGAATCCGCCTGCTCAGTTAAGGCAAACTTATCCGCAGCCTTAAGATAGGGGCTTTGCCTCATCATCTTGCGGGCCTCTTGCCAGGTTGCATCTAATATAATGAGCGTATCAGGCATGTACTCGAGGTAGAGCTGAGCCTGAATGTTTTCCATAGGCTCAGGCTCACCTTTGCCATCTGCATCACATCTTCCTTCTGAGAAACATAGAAGTTTAGGTCTTGGAAAAAGTACAGCGGCGCTATGGCTGCTAATTAATTCTATCAAGGCTAGATCCGGAGACACCCTAGACCAAATGATCCGCCTGCACCATTGAGGAAAAGCGTTTAATGCAAGTAAACCTGTGTTGGTTGGGCGATCGACTTCTCTTTCATGGGTTAACAAGACCAAGTTCATCTATTTTTACTCTTGTGGATTATTCATGCATGAAAAAGTGAATAAGGGTCAGCAAATGAAAAAATGTTTAAACAGAGACAGCTCACCTATTTACACTCTGGTACTAGAAAAATAGATCAGTGTGAGATAAAACCCTCTGATAACAATTCTCATTCCCACAAATACAGTCACAGTTCATTATGTCCATACCAATAACGGGTCTATTCTCGGGTCTGCAAGTTAAACTATTTAGTTACTTTACCTTATCTTTATTGGCTATTTTACTTATCGCTACAGGGATTGAAAGGGTTGTGATCAATCGATTGTTAACTCTGCCTCAATCTACTCAGGATCAGATTAATCACTTGGCTAATCAGGCGACCGACTTAGTTAACAAGGAAGCTCTAACAGCATTAACAAGATGGGAACAGAATCAGGCATTCCGTGTTTATGTGTTAGACAAAGACCTCAAATCCATCACGAAATCAGCATTGCATCCCCATTTCATCTTTAAATTACAATATATACGGCAACTTCATCTGCCCATGGGCAACAGTGTCAGAAAACCTCTGATAGGTATTCCTCTGCCTAATGCCCACCATATCAATGGCCCGTTAACTTTAGTGGTGCAGCTCAATCCCGAGCTCCACCCGGCTCAAAAACTCACTCAAAGCCTGTGGATTATTCGCGTTCTGGTGGGAATATCTGTGTTACTGGTATTTACTTCCATTTTAACTCGTTACTTAATTACGCCGCTTAAGCATTTGAAGTTAGGCACTCAAGCCTTGGCCAGTGGTCGATTAGACACCAGGATCGCCCAGCATTTCTCCGTTAAAGAACCTGAATTTTATCACCTCGCCACAGAATTCGATCATATGGCGGAGCAAGTACAGCAATCGATGCAAAATCAGAAGCGCTTACTGAGGGATGTATCCCATGAACTCAGGACTCCCTTAGCCAGACAGGAGATCGCGCTACATCTCTTAGCGAAGCTAAGCGAGTCGTGAGCAACACAAGTTTATACAACGCTTAGAGCAAGAAAATCAGCAGATGGCATCCCTTATCAATAGTATCTTAGATTACAGTCGACTCAATAATGCCTACGTGGAATTAACCTACGCTTGGGTTGCCTTGAGCCATATTCGTTCCAGAGTCCTGGCAGATATCCAGTTTGAAGCACAAGAGTCTCAAACCATCACCTGGACGGAATTTACCCACGATTTGAATATCCAGACTGACGCCGATTTTCTCATTCGCGCCATAGATAATGTGCTGAGAAATGCGCTTAAATATGCGGGAGAAAGCTGTACTGTTGTCATTAGTTCACATATCAATGATGGCAATCTGGTCATAGATATAACAGACAACGGCCCAGGGATCCCGGACGACAAATTAGAAAACCTCTTCAACCCCTTCACCAGAATGGATGAAGCCAGACACTCTAGTCAGGGGGGATACGGACTTGGACTCGTTAAACAGAGCCTTAAATTACTGGGGGGAGAAGTGAGTGCCAGCAACCATCTCACAGGAGGGCTATGTATCAGCTTTAGCTTACCCTTGCCTCCCATGAAAGCGGCTTAGGCGTATTTTTTCACTTTTTTTAGCGCTATTTGTTGCTTAAGTTTCGACAGGTGATCGGTAAAGACTATGCCTTGTAGATGATCTATTTCGTGCTGTAATACGATGGCCAAGAATGTATCAGTCTCAATGTCAAAGGGTTTACCGGTACGATCCAGCGCCTTAACTGTCACCTGCTCACTTCTGGCCACCTTGGCTCGATAGCCGGGAATAGATAAACACCCCTCCTCGCCTATAAAGTCACCTTCAGTCGCCACAATTTCCGGATTGATCAGCACCTGTGGCTGATCTCTTTCTTCTGACAGGTCTATGACTAAGATGGCGTGCTGACTACCGACTGTTCGCC
>NZ_ABIC01000039.1 GCF_000172075.1 Shewanella benthica KT99 | reverse complement strand
CACATCTTGCTTAACAAACCGCCTGCGTACGCTTTACGCCCAGTAATTCCGATTAACGCTTGCACCCCTCGTATTACCGCGGCTGCTGGCACGAAGTTAGCCGGTGCTTCTTCTGCGAGTAACGTCATAGCTGTAGTTTATTAAACTACAACCTTTCCTCCTCGCTGAAAGTGCTTTACAACCCGAAGGCCTTCTTCACACACGCGGCATGGCTGCATCAGGCTTGCGCCCATTGTGCAATATTCCCCACTGCTGCCTCCCGTAGGAGTCTGGACCGTGTCTCAGTTCCAGTGTGGCTGATCATCCTCTCAGACCAGCTAGGGATCGTCGCCTTGGTAAGCCATTACCTTACCAACTAGCTAATCCCACCTAGGTACATCCAATCGCGAAAGGCGCACTTCGAAAAACGCGTCCCCTCCTTTCCCCCGTAGGGCGTATGCGGTATTAGCAGTCGTTTCCAACTGTTATCCCCCTCGACTGGGCAGTTCCCTAGGCATTACTCACCCGTCCGCCGCTCGACAGCAAAGGTGCAAGCACCTTCCTGTTTCCGCTCGACTTGCATGTGTTAGGCCTGCCGCCAGCGTTCAATCTGAGCCATGATCAAACTCTTCAATTAAAGTTCTTTTGATGCATCCTCTTTCGATGATGACATCGGCTCAATGAAACTTTTGCCTTCACTTTTTAAAAAGTGAAAACAAAAAACTGTTTTTCACTAACCTGAAAGTTAATGAAGCTTACATATTTTGCTTCTTTGAATTTACTTTGCTTGCTCGTGAGAGTAAGAAAGTAGAAACTAAAGTCGCTATGGTCACTCAGTAGTTCATCGAGTTAAATTTTTGATTGCTCATCCTTTACTAGAAAGAGTGAAGCAATTTCGAATAACTCAACACCTGTGAGTGTCCACACAGATTACTTGATAAATTGTTAAAGAGCATTGCATCATCTTTCATATGCCGCCGTGACGCTAGGTCGTTGGCTTGAGGAGGCGTATTCTACACTCTCCGTTGTTGGCGTCAAGGGCTTTTAAAAATTTAATTTCAATCGTTTGAAACGAAGAAAAAAACAAGCTTACATGTTGCCCTGACTCGACTGCATCTTACTTAACTTAATGTTTATAGTAAGACTGGTTTTCCGTGTCAGTGGATGCGCATTATAGAGAGTATGAGAATGATCGCAAGCAGTTTTATGAAGAAAAACGATTTTTTAGATATCTTCTAATTAGTCACAACTTACCCACAGCAGGTGCGTTTCAGCTCATAAAATCGACTATATCCTTTGATATTCTTTCAAACCTACTATAATAAGCTTAATATAAAAAAATAAGCTTAATATAAAAAAAGCCACTCCGATGAGTGGCCTTTAAGATTTATTCGGCTTTCCAGACTAACTAGCCTAGGAAAGCTTACCGTGACACTGCTTATACTTACGGCCTGAACCACAGGGGCAAGGAGCGTTACGACCCACTTTAGCGCCTTCGCGTACAGTCGGAATATGAGCAGCTAAATCTTGAGCACTTTCTGCGCCCACTAATGCTTCTGCGGCAGCATGCTGATAGTCTAGGCGAATATTGGCTTCTTCTTGACGTCGACGTTCTTCCATCTCTTCAACATCTGATTGTGCCTGTACCTGGACCTTTGACATTACGCTGATCACATCATGCTTCAATGATTCCAACATCTGTTGGAACATCTCAAAAGATTCACGCTTATATTCCTGTTTAGGATTTTTCTGTGCATAACCACGCAGATGGATACCTTGACGCAGATAGTCCATCGCAGCTAGATGCTCTTTCCACAGTCCATCTAAGGTTTGCAGCATGACAGCTTTTTCGAACTGACGCAGGACCTGTGCGCCAACCATTTCTTCTTTTGCTTGATATGCTTTGACCCAAGTGTCTACGATACGCTCACGAAGTGTCTCTTCATGAAGATCATCTTCCTTATTCAACCACTCCTGCAGTGGCATTTTAATCGCGTATTCCTGCTCCAGACGCTTTTCAAGGCCTGGCACATCCCACAACTCTTCTAATGATTGAGGCGGTACATACTGATCGATTAGGCTATTGACTACGTCGGCCTGAATATTAACGATAGTATCTTGAATATCTTCGGCATCCATTAACTCATTACGCTGAGCGTAAACAACCTGGCGTTGATCATTGGCTACATCATCAAACTCTAGTAACTGCTTACGGATATCGAAGTTTCTAGCTTCTACTTTACGTTGGGCATTCTCAATAGCGCGTGATACCCAAGGGTGCTCAATGGCTTCACCTTCCTCCATTCCAAGTTTCTTCATCATCGAAGAAACACGCTCGGAGGCAAAAATACGCATTAAGCTATCTTCCATTGAAAGATAAAAACGCGAAGAACCAGCATCACCTTGTCGACCCGAACGTCCACGCAGTTGATTATCGATACGACGTGATTCATGACGCTCGGTACCTAAAATATGCAATCCACCTATGTCAACAACTTCATCGTGACGAACTTGCCAATCGGCCTTGATCTTAGCTTTCTGTTCAGACGTTGGGCTCTCAAGAGCCTCGATCTCTATCGCCCAGTTACCGCCAAGGACGATATCTGTACCACGACCCGCCATATTAGTGGCGATAGTAACGGCTCCCTTCCTTCCCGCTTGCGCAACGATCTCGGCTTCACGCTCATGAAATTTAGCATTCAAGACTTCATGGGGGATCTTCTCTTTCTGCATCAGACGAGCCAAGAGTTCAGATTGTTCGATTGAAACGGTACCCACAAGAACTGGCTGTCCACGTTCACGACAACCCTGAATATCTTCGACAATGGCAGCATATTTTTCATCCGGCGTTAGATAAACCAGATCAGCATTGTCTTTTCGAACCATGGGTCTGTTGGTCGGGATCACCACTGTATCTAAACCATAAATATGTTGAAATTCGAACGCTTCAGTATCGGCGGTACCTGTCATACCCGCTAGCTTTTCATACTGACGGAAGAAGTTCTGGAAAGTAATCGAAGCCAGCGTCTGATTTTCATTCTGAATATTGACGCCTTCTTTGGCTTCAACAGCCTGATGAAGACCTTCCGACCAACGACGACCCGGCATGGCACGCCCAGTATGCTCATCGACAATGACCACTTCATTGTCCTGAATAATATAGTCGACATCTCTCTCGAAGAGTGTATGAGCACGAAGCGCAGCATTAACATGATGCACCAATGAAATATTAGCTGCCGAATAGAGAGAGTCGCCTTCGGCTAACATGCCTCGTTCGGTGAGCAGAACTTCAACTTTTTCTTGACCACGCTCGGTCATGTGTACTTGTTTAGCTTTCTCGTCGATAGAATAATCTCCATCGCCGATCACCTCTTCCGTATCTTCTTTATCCTGACGGACAAGCAGCGGAATTAGCGTGTTAATCTTAGTGTAGAGAGCCGAGCTATCTTCGGCCGCACCAGAGATAATCAATGGTGTTCTCGCTTCATCGATAAGAATCGAATCGACTTCATCAATCAGGGCATAGTGAAGTGGGCGTTGAACACGTTCTTGAGGTGAAAACGCCATATTGTCACGCAGATAATCGAAACCAAACTCATTGTTGGTTCCGTAAGTAATGTCTGAATTATATGCGTCTATCTTCTCTTGCTGACTTATGCCTGCTACGTTGATGCCAACGGTTAAGCCTAGAAACTCAAAAAGTGGGCGGTTATTTTCAGCATCACGACGTGCGAGATAATCGTTAACCGTAATGACATGTACGCCTTTACCGGTTAATCCATTCAAATAGGCAGGTAGTGTCGCCGTCAAGGTTTTACCTTCACCGGTACGCATCTCGGCAATACGGTTACTGTCTAGAACCATGCCACCGAGCATCTGTACATCGAAGTGACGCATATCGAATACACGCTTAGATGCTTCACGAACAACGGCAAACGCTTCTGGCAAAACATCATCTAATGTTTCCCCCTTATCTAAACGTTCACGAAAAGTCGAGGTTTTCTCCTTTAACTCATCATCGGTTAACTTTTCATAATCTGCTTCGAGCGCATTTATCTCAGTGACAACCTTGCTAAGAGACTTAAGTGTACGCTCGTTGCGACTACCAAATAATTTTGTCAGTATTTTACCAAACATCTGAACCACTTTTTATGTTGTTGGCCTAGTCCCTGTCGAGTCTGAAAGCCGATGATTAAGTTAACTTGCTTTGCGGTAGACAAACTTCTGTGGATCTATCTGCTGCCCACCCCGCAACACTTCGTAATGCACATGAGGCCCAGTCGAACGACCGGTACTCCCCATAAGCGCAATACCTTCGCCTTTGGCGACGACATCACCCACAGTTACTAACAGAGATTTATTATGTCCATAGCGAGTGCGTAGACCATTACCATGGTCTATCTCTATCAACTCACCATAGCCAAACATTTTTCCTGCCCAAGTGATCACTCCAGCTGCAGTTGCAGTCACCTTGGTGCCCTCTTTACCAGCAAAATCGATACCTTTATGTATCGTTCTACGCCCGCTAAAAGGATCATTACGTAAACCGTAGGGCGACGATAACCAACCTTTACGGATGGGACGCCCAGATATATAACGCTCTTCATCTATATGGAGATTAGATGAGACAGTTTCAAGTATTGAAAGTTGAGCATTATTATTATCTATTCGTGACACTAACTTATCCATATCCAGAATAAGTTGATCGAGTTCAATGTTGGCACCCAAATGACTCAGGCCCCCAACACCAACTGCGGAAGAGAAATCAAACTGATTTTCTAATTGATTGTTCTTAGCGATTTGCAAACCAAGTGCTTCGAGACGTGTCATCTTAGCTTGCATACGGGCAACATGAGTTACCAGCATTGCTAGTTGTGATTCAGTCGCCCCTTTAAGCTCGATAAGTTCTCGTTTCTGCTCTGCACGAGCCACACGTTCATTATCGCTATTAGTCTGCTGTAACTGAATTTGTTCGGCGCTGTGCTGATACAAACCAGTTCCTGCTACAAACAGCAGAACGGGCAATAATAGCCAACGTTTACCAGGCTGCCATCTTGTGGCACCATTTCGACCTTGAATAAAAACTGTTACACTCATAGCCTAATTAAGCCATTTTATTATCATCATGAAAAATCCCCCTCAAGACCTAAGCCAATTACTGCATCAGCAAGGGAGATTCCCTGATATAGCTGAAAAAGCAGAACTTCTGTTACACTTGGATCACTACGTAAAACAAGTGCTGACCGGTCCAGTGTCACAGCAACTAAAAGTTGCCAATCTCCGTCAGGGTGTTCTAGTTATCGAAACGACAACGGCTGCATGGGCTGCAAGAATAAACTTCCAAAAAGCCAAGATTTTGCAACAGCTTCAAGCCGAAACCTTACCCATGCTGTCCGCTATCGAAGTTAAAGTCAACCCGAGTCTGTTTTTGTATGCGATAAAGCCCAAAAAAAACAATAATAAAATCAGTAAAAAAGCTGCAGAGCACATAGAGGCGCTAGCTGAACATACGGAAGGACCTTTAGGGGTAAAACTAAAACGGCTGGCTGCTTTGGCCAACCGTCCAAGGCAATCTTAGTTCACTATCAGGCAAATACTACGCCCCCAGGAACCGAAAAACTCACCGGGGCTTCGCCTTCTTTTTCGAAGCTGACTAACTCCCAGGCATCCTGCTGAGCCAATAAAGCACGTACCAATTTATTATTTAACGCATGCCCGGTCTTGTATGCGCAGAACTCACCGACTATGGCATAGCCTGCAACATATAAATCACCAAATGCATCTAAAATTTTGTGCTTAACGAACTCGTCCTCATAACGTAGGCCATCGGGGTTGAGAACTTTATATTCATCTAGCACAACGGCATTCTCCATACTGCCACCTAACGCTAAATTATTAGCACGCAAATACTCAATGTCACGCATAAAACCAAAGGTTCTCGCCCTACTGATATCGCGAATAAAGGCTGAAGATGAAAACTCCATTTTCATATGCTGCTTACTACGCGCAATTACCGGGTGATCAAAGTCGATAGTGAAATCGACTTTGAAGCCTTTATAAGGTTTTAACTCTACCCATTTATCACCATCTTCAACGCGTATGTTTTTCTTGATTCTTAAGTATTTCTTGGGCGCTGCTTGCTCTTGAATTCCTACTGATTGTAATAAGAAAACAAATGGGCTAGCACTGCCATCCATAATAGGTATCTCAGGCGCATCGACTTCAATGATCGCATTATCAATACCCAGTCCCGCAAGCGCTGCAAAAAGATGCTCGATCGTTGATATACGAATGCCATCGTCATTCACTAGTGCCGTACACATGGTGGTTTCACGGACAAGTTCCGCCTTAGCAGGAATAGAAACGGCTGGCTCCAAGTCGGTTCGCACGAGCACGATACCCGAATTAACGGGTGCAGGCTTGATGCTCAAAGTCACCTTATTGCCGGAATGCAATCCGACTCCGGTAGTTTTCACCATTTCTTTAACAGTTCTTTGAAAAATCATAGCCTTACCTGTATATATCAACAAAAAACAATCACAACCCCCTTGAATCACGAGATTCAGGCGTAGCTGGTCGAATATACTAGCATATGTTGGTAGATTAACCAAAATCTACCAACAGAAACATGCAGCGAGATTGAATGAGTGCCCCCCTAACTAATAGCTTAATCAGCCTGCTTACGTAAGAAAGCGGGAATATCTAAGTAATCAGTTTCATTCCTTGGTGTTGCTGCGGTCTGCGCCACAGGAACCACATTGCCGCTAACCATAGATTGGACAAATTCCTCACCTTGAGGCTCGGTACGTACTTCTGGTGTAATGACAGTTTCAGGACGAGAAGCAGGTTTAGTGACCAGTTGAATATCAGGCTTTTTCTCAGCACCTATGCCTGTAGCAACCACAGTAACACGTAGCTCGCCACTCATTTCTGGATCGATAACCGCACCGACGACTACGGTAGCATTATCCGAAGCATAGGCTTTGACATGGTTACCCACAGTCTCAAATTCCTCTATGCTCATATCCATACCCGCGGTGATGTTTACCAGTACACCACGGGCTCCAGCCAGGTCGATATCTTCCAATAATGGACTGGCAACAGCAGCTTCGGCGGCCTCCTCGGCACGATCTTCACCACTGGCAACACCTGTACCCATCATGGCGTTACCCATCTCAGACATCACAGTCTTCACATCGGCGAAATCGACGTTAATCAGACCAGGACGAGTGATAAGCTCGGCAATACCTTGAACAGCACCAAGGAGCACATTGTTAGCCGCAGCAAACGCATCTAATAGTGATGTGCCACGCCCTAAGACCTTAAGCAATTTTTCGTTAGGAATAGTGATCAGTGAATCCACATGCTTAGCCAGTTCTTCGATGCCTTGTTCGGCATAAGCCATGCGCTTTCTGCCTTCGAAAGGAAACGGTTTAGTCACTACCGCAACGGTTAAGATCCCTTCTTCTTTGGCTATTTCTGCAACTACAGGTGCAGCTCCGGTTCCAGTGCCACCCCCCATACCCGCAGCAATAAAGATCATGTCAGAGCCCTTAATAGCATTTCTGATATTTTCTCTGTCTTCTTCTGCGGCCAAACGGCCTATTTCTGGATTAGCTCCGGCGCCTAAACCCTTAGTGATATCACGTCCTAATTGAATAGTTGTACCAGCAGATGACTTTCTCAGTGCTTGCGCATCTGTGTTAGTAACAACAAACTCAACACCTTCGATGTTATGTTTAACCATATGCTCTACTGCGTTTCCGCCACCGCCACCAACACCGATGACTTTGATCACCGCATCATCTGTATGACTGTCCATGATCTCAAACATGGTCTTCTCTCCATTTTGCCTGCGTTATATATGAAATACCAAATCACACACTAAGTTAATGTACTAACTTGGCATTAAAATTCACCTTTAAACCAACTTTTAACCCGATTCCAAATACTGGTTACCCCTTGTCGCTCAGGACGCTCAAACTGACGTTCAAACAGCCTTCTTGCTCCGTAGTGTAACAAGCCAATACCTGTTGAATATATGGGCTGATCAACATATTCGAATAAACCTTTCACTGGTAGTGGGTTCGCTACTCTTACCGGCATACCGAATATAGCTTCGGCCACATCCACAGCCCCCTCGATGGAAGATGTTCCACCAGTGAGAACGATACCGGCGGCGACCTGGTCCTCTAGACCAGAATCACGTAATTCTTTCAATACCAACTCAAACAACTCTTGATATCTTGGCTCAACCACTTCAGCTAAGGTGTGTCTCGACATAGTTCGAGACGGACGCCCCCCTACAGATGGGACCTCTATACTGTCTTCACGACTTACCATAGCGCTTCGAGCGCTAGCATACTGAACCTTTATCTGCTCTGCATGAGCCAGAGGCGTACGGAAAATTTTGGCGATATCATTAGTCACCTGATTCCCCGCAACCGGTATAACTGCACAATGCCTCAATGCACCATTGGTATATATCGAGATATCGGTTGTACCACCACCGATATCGACCAGACAGACCCCTAGATCTTTCTCATCATTGGTCAACACCGAGTCGGCAGAAGCAATCGCTGAGAACACGAGATCATCGACTTTAAGACCACAACGTTCGACACTCTTAGTGATATTTTTCGCCATATCATTGGCACATGTGACGATATGAACTTTAGCTTCCATGCGCATACCGGACATGCCAATAGGGCTTTTAATCCCATCCTGGACATCAATGGCGTACTCTTGCGGTAACACATGCAAGATACGACGCTCTGTCGGTATTTTCACCGAACGAGCCGTATGGATGACGTTATCGACATCGTCCTGGGTTACTTCTTCATCATTGATCGACACCATGCCATTTTCATTTTGACACGCAATATGCTTTCCAGAGATGCTTAAGTAGACAGACGAGACCTGACAATCGGCCATCAACTCGGCCTGATCTAAGGCCCGTTGGACACTGCGTACAATTGAATCAAGGTCATTCACACCACCTTTATCCATACCTCTGGATTGATGAGTCCCCAAACCGATGACACTTATCTCACCATCGGGCAGCACTTCACCTATAATCACAGCAACTTTCGACGTTCCTATGTCTAATCCAACGATCAGGTTTCTATCTTGATTCTTGGTCATTATTTACTAGCTCTCTTCTGTGCGTTAACCCAACCCACGGCTAATCCGGTATCGTAGCGCAAATCTACCTTAGCAACGTCTTTATCTTGCTTAATCAGCGTCGGATACACGTTGATAAACCTTTGTATCCTCGCCATTTTATCTTCTCTGCCTAGCTCTAGCTTGATCCCACTACTTAGAACGCCATGCCACGCATGTCTGGGACTCAAGCTTAACCCCTCTAAGTCAAAGCCATTAATGTGCAGTAACTCACTCACTTGCCGATACGTGGTCAACACGATCTTAGACTGATCTTCAGGACCGGCTAATCTTGGCAAGGGACCAATATTCTCTTTTTGAGGCGCATCGAAAACCTCCCCAAGCTTGTTAAGCCAGGCATCGCCATTCCAATGGGCAACCACATCTTGCTCGACTAAATAGACTTTCAATTTAGCAGGCCATTCACGCCTAACTGACGCTTGATAAACCCATGGCAATGCCTCTAACGCCTTCTGAACTTGATTGACATCGGCAGAAAAAAGGCTTCTCTGCATCAAGTCCTGCAGGGCCATCTGTATCTCCTCGTCTGAGGTATGCGTTCGCTCACCCTTAATGGCAACGGCTTCAATAGGCAGGGCGTCCGCATCATGAAGTATCAAATTCAACTTCCAGGCAGCCATGGATAAACCTATGAGGACCAGCAAAAGAAATATCAGTCCAAAACAAAGATACCAATCCAGCTGCGACAGCTTAGCCCTCCAACGGCTACCTACCTCACCCCAAGACACGAGTATCCCACCTCATCTCTTTCTTTCGGTGTAAATGTTTTTCATCGGTGCACCATGGATAGCTGGTCATTATATAGACCTTATGCTCAGGGTCAAAACCTCTATCATCTTCAATGGCATAGAATAAAAAATCATAATCCACCCACATCTAAACTTGCAGTCTCAAAACCTAAGTTTGTTTGAGCAATTAATTTTGACAATGCGCCGATATTGCCGGCCCCTTGAGTCAATAACAAGTCTCCGTCCTGTAGAATACTCGGTAATAAGCTAAGCAGCGGCTCTGCTCCGGCAACGAAAATTGGATCCAGTTGCCCACGCTGTCGAATGGAGCGACATAATGCCCGACTATCGGCTCCCGGTATAGGGGCTTCTCCCGCGGCATACACATCGAGCAAAATTAAGCTATCGACTTGAGATAGCACCTCGACAAAATCATCGTAAAGGTCTCGAGTGCGGCTATATCTATGTGGCTGATAAATCATGACAAGACGCTTATCAGGCCAGCCTAATCTTGCCGCCTTAATGGTTGCAGTAACTTCACTAGGGTGGTGACCATAATCATCGACTAACATCACCTCACCCTTGCTTGTGGCGAAGCTACCGAGTTGCTGAAAACGTCTTCCTATGCCCTCAAACTCAGCCAAAGCACGTACAATTGCCTCATCTTCTATCTCATCTTCGGTAGCTACCGCGATCGCCGCTAGTGCGTTGAGTACATTGTGCTCACCAGGTAAATTCACCATCACCTCTATGTCTGCTACACCCTCTCGTCTGAGTGTGAAGTGGCTGCGATAACCTTGCTGAACAAAGTTCAACGCCTGTATATCCGCATCCTCACTAAAACCGTAGGACACAATTTTCCGGCCTACTTTAGGCAGCAGTTCACGGATAACCGGATCATCGATACACATCACTGCAACACCATAAAATGGCAAGTTGTGCAGGAAATCTATGAAGGTGGATTTTAATTTCTCAAAGTCTCCACCATAGGTGTCCATATGATCGGCTTCAATATTTGTCACCACACTGACCATGGGCTGCAGGTGCAAGAAGCTCGCATCACTCTCATCAGCCTCGGCAATAAGGTAACGACTATGGCCTAATCTCGCATTAGTTCCTGCACTATTTAGCAGACCACCGATAACAAAAGTGGGATCTCGACCGGCTTGAGCGTATACACTGGCTATCAAGCTAGTTGTGGTTGTCTTACCATGAGTGCCAGCAACGGCAACCCCATGACGGTAGCGCATCAACTCAGCCAGCATTTCTGCACGCTGAACGACGGGTATTCTCAGCTTTCTCGCCGCAACTAGCTCAGGGTTTTCGGCATCAATGGCGGTCGATACCACCACAACATCTGCATCATGGACTTGCTCTGCTTGATGACCGATATAAATTTGAACGCCTAAAGCTCTCAACCTTTCAGTGACTGTATTCTCGGCAATATCAGAACCAGATAAGCGGTAGCCTTCATTGACCAGCACTTCGGCTATTCCGCCCATGCCCGCACCACCGATACCGACGAAATAGATATGCTTAACTCGTCTCATCTCAGGAATGATGCTTCTTAACTGTGAATATTTGTCTTTACTCTTACTCATCTCCACCCTTCTGCGCCAACTCGATGCAAACCTCAGCCACTTTTTCGGTGGCGTCAATGACAGCGACATCTTTAGCTCTTGCGCCCATATGACAAAGCTCGGCTCTGTCGGAGGCTAACATCTGTAACTTATTAATTAATTTATCGGCATCTAGAATGGCCTGAGGCAGTAAAAATGCGCCCCCGGCATTCACCAACACTTGCGCATTTTTGGTCTGATGATCGTCGACCGCGTGCGGGTAAGGCACTAAAATACTGGGTAAACCGACGGCGGCTAACTCAGATACCGTCAAGGCACCCGCCCGGCATAACACCACATCGGCCCAACGATAGGCCGCTTCCATGTCGTCAATAAACTCGGCGACGATGACGCTTCCGTCTTGACCTAGATGCTGGTACTCACCTTTTACCGATACCAGATTCCCTTTACCCACTTGATGCCAGACAGTAATGGAGTGAGTCTTACTCACAGCATCAGTCACTCCGGGCATAAGATCATTAAAGACTTTCGCCCCTAAACTCCCGCCAACGACTAATACTTTTAATGCATCTTCGACGCAGTCTTCTGCTGCAGATAGGCCTAACTCGACCAACTCTTTACGTATCGGATTACCGACGACCTGAGCCGATACTTGCTCGAAGGTATCTTCGAAGGCACATAAAACCTTGCTCGCAAAACGAGACAGTAGCTTGTTAGTCATCCCAGGGATGGCATTCTGTTCATGTAACACCAGAGGTATTCCCATCAGTCTCGCTGCAATCCCTCCAGGCCCACTGGCAAATCCCCCCATGCCTAAGACGACATCTGGCTTAAACTCTTGTATTACCTTCCTCGCTTGCATCACAGAGCGTATCACCTTAAATGGCGCGGCTAACTTCCGCACTACTCCATTGCCTCTGACACCCTTGATATCGATAAAATCAATATCGAAGCCATGCTGAGGCACCAAGCGAGCCTCCATGCGCTCGGCCGTACCCAGCCACCTCACCTTCCAGCCTTTTTGGCTTAGAAATTTGGCGACCGCTAACGCAGGAAACACATGGCCACCTGTACCACCGGCCATGATTAAGATGCGTTTATCTGCGGAGACATTTGTCATTAATTAATTTTTCCTTGTACTGCCTTGATACAACTCAAACGCCGCTCATGATCGATGCGGATCAATATCATGGCTGCGGCCGTCATAACCCAGAGGCTACTGCCCCCATAACTGATAAATGGCAAGGTCAAGCCCTTGGTCGGTAACATGCCGATACTCGCTCCCACATTCACAACCGTCTGAAAACAGATCCAGATCCCGATGGAATAGGCGAGATAACCTTCGAAGGCCTTATCTATCGCGATACATAAATTACCTAATCTGATCGCTCTTAACGAGACGAAGAGCAACACAGACAAGACGACAATAATTCCCACAAAACCCAACTCTTCACCTATCACAGCAAAAATAAAATCGGTATGTGCTTCCGGCAGATACTCGAGCTTTTGAATGCTATTACCCAGGCCCTGCCCAAACCAGTCGCCACGGCCATAGGCCATCAAAGACTGAGTTAACTGATAACCGCTGCCAAACGGGTCTTGCCACGGATCTAAGAAAGAGGTCACCCGGCGCATTCGATATGGCTCCAATAATACCAAGGCCACAAACGCCAACACCCCGGTCAAAATCAGCGCAAAAAAATCAAACAGTCGCGCGCCAGCCAAAAATAGCAAGCCTACTGTGCCCACAAACATGACTACAACCGTACCCAAATCTGGCTGCAACAGGATAAGCACCGCATATACCGCGAACACGACAATAGGCTTATAGAAGCCCTTGGCATTTTCTCTAATCTCTTCATGGCGTCTCACCAAGTAGCCTGACATATAGATAGCGAATGCAAACTTAGCCAGCTCTGCTACCTGTATTCTAATCGGCCCTATCGTTAACCAACGTTTAGCGCCGTTCACTGTGGTCCCTACCAGCAAAACCGCAACCAACATGATGCCTACGATAAGCAATAACATGGGGCTAAACTTCTGCCAATGACTCATCTCTACCTGCAGCACTACGGCAGAAATAACCACACAGCCGATAAGATACACAATGTGCCTGATAACAAAATGAAAAGGATTACCTGTCAGGCTCTGCGCCTCAGGCATAGAGGCCGACATCACCATGACAAAACCAAAACTTATCAATGAGAGGATAGAGAACAGCAAGGCACGATCGTACAACTGTGTGCCTGGAGCCTCATTGCCTTTAAACAAGTTGGGCCAGCGCCACGTAACAGACGAGCCAAACAAGTTAACTTGCCTCTCTTGGCTAGACATCTGTACCAGCCTCAGAATCTAAGTTTTCGGCGTTTAACGCCTGTACCAGTTGACGAAAATCATCGCCCCTAGCCATAAAATTCTTATACATATCTAGGCTCGCACAAGCCGGAGACAATAAGACAATGTCGCCAGCCGTTGCCAAGCCAGCAGCTTGCTTGACGGCATCGGCCATTGAGTCGACTCGCTTGGAGTTATCTTTTAATGCCGCAATTTTATCGCCATCTTTACCCAAGGTAATGAGATGAGTAACCTTATCTAACACGGCTTCCAATGGGCCAAAATCGGCCCCTTTGCCATCGCCGCCAGCAATCAGAATGATGTCACCTAAATGCTCACTCAAGCCCTCCAACGCGGCTACCGTAGCACCGACATTCGTCGCCTTTGAGTCGTTGACATAAGAGACTGCGTCTATATTTGCCACTAACTCACATCGGTGAGCCAAGCCAGTAAAATGCTTAGCCACTTCAATCATGGATTCTTTTTCTATACCGGCATGATAAGCCAGGGCCATGGCGGCGATTAAATTGGCATGATTATGACTACCGACAATCGCAACATCATCTAACGAAACAATCTCGCTTGCCCCATGGACTATCTTGCCATCCTTGACGCCCCATTCATCGTTTACTGGCGAGGTTAAACCGAAGCTGTTTTGGTCCATGGGGTCATTGGGTTGAGTCAGGGAGTCTTCACGATTAAACAAGGCCCTCTTACTCTGATCGTAAAGGGACAACTTAGCTTGCCTGTAAGCCTCTAGATCTCTATAACGATCCATATGATCTTCACTGATATTTAAGCAAGTCGCCGCAATGCAATTCAGACTATGAGTGGTCTCGAGTTGAAAACTGGACAGTTCGAGTATATAAAGATCGATTGGACTCTGTAATAAGTCCAGCACCGGGATGCCTATGTTGCCACCCACAGCATAATTAAGGCCGGCGGCTTTGGCCATCTCGCCCACTAATGTGGTGACCGTTGACTTACCATTCGATCCTGTGATCCCTATGACACATGAGCTGCTATTTTTAACTGCTCTTGCGAACAACTCGACATCGCCGATAACTTCGATATCCATGTCTATTGCTGCACGGATCTCAGGTGTATCTAACGCTATGCCGGGACTAATCACTATTTGACTGGCCTGCACCAGATAGCGGCAATCGAAGCCGCCGGTAATTAAGTTCACCTCAGGAAATTCGAGCGCTAGTTGCTTAGCCCCTGGGGGTTGCTCACGACTGTCCATGACTAGAGGTGTGATACCCTGCCGACACAAATAGCGCACAACCGAGAGTCCGGTGGTTCCCAATCCTAAAACTAAGTGCGAATTGTGCAGTTCCATAGTCAATTACCTTAACTTCAGCGTGGCAAGGCCAAGCAGAACCAAGAACAATGAGATGATCCAGAATCGAACGATCACTCTGGGCTCGGGCCAACCTTTCAATTCATAATGATGATGGATAGGAGCCATACGGAAGATTCGCTGACCACGAAGCTTGTATGATCCGACCTGCAGAATCACCGAAACGGTTTCCATCACGAACACACCGCCCATGATGACCAGTAAGATCTCCTGACGTACCAAGACTGCGATAGCTCCCAATGCGGCGCCAAGAGCAAGTGATCCAACATCTCCCATGAAGACTTGAGCCGGGTAGGTGTTAAACCAGAGAAACCCGAGACCCGCACCCACAATCGCGGTGCAGACAATGACCAGTTCACCGGCCCCAGGCAGATAAGGGATATGCAAATAGTTAGCAAACTGTACATGACCAGACAGATAGGCAATCAGGGCAAATGCAGCCGCAACCATGACAGTAGGCATGATGGCCAAACCGTCTAATCCATCGGTCAAATTCACCGCATTACTCGAGCCAACGATGGTGAAGTAGGCTAAAACAATAAAGTAAGCCCCCATCTGTGGCATAACATCTTTGAAAAATGGCACCACGAGTTGGGTTTCACCCGGAGTATCCGCTGAGGCATAAAGGTAAAACGCGATCACGATGGCCGCTATTGACTGCAAGATATATTTCCACTTTGCAATCAACCCCTTGGTATCTTTACGAACCACTTTACGATAATCATCGATGAAACCGATAAGACCAAAGCTCGCCAATACGAACAGCACGACCCAAACATATCGACTACCCAGATCACCCCAGAGCAATACACTGATAAAAATACCAGCCAAGATCAGAATACCGCCCATGGTTGGCGTACCATTCTTGCTAAAGTGTGATTCAGGTCCATCGCTGCGCACAACCTGTCCAATCTGTAGCGTCTGTAGACGCTCGATCATCTTTGGTCCCCACCAAAGGCAGAAGACCAAAGCGGTCATCAGACCTAAGATGGCTCTGAAAGTGACATAAGAAAAAACGTTAAACCCAGAATAAAACTGAGTTAAATACTCCGCCAGATACACCAGCATTAAACAAACTCCCCGCGCCCGTAGGCAAGTATTAAAGCTTCGACCACGCGCTCCATTTTGGCGCTACGTGATCCTTTGACCAAAACAGTGACATCACCTTGCAACTGCTTAATATTTTTTATTAAATCTTCTACCAAACGTTCGAGGCTAATATGACCATCGACGCCGAAGGCACGACTCGCATTAGCACTGAGCTCACCTAAGGTAAATAGCGAATCCAGACCTCTTTGTTTTATCAGTTCGCCTAGTTCAGTATGCAAAAGGGACGCATTGTCACCCAATTCTCCCAAATCACCCAGCACTAAACAACGATGACCTTCAATTTCTTGAAGCCAGTCGATTGCAGCGGTGACAGAAGCAGGGTTGGCGTTATAGCTATCATCGATCACACGGACCCGCCCCAATTGAGTGGGCAGCATTCTACCTTTGACAGGCAGCAGAAGTGACAAGCCTAATTTTATTTCATCTAGCGTTAATCCAAAAGATAAACAGATGGCCGTAGCGGCTAGGGCATTGCTCACCTGATGACGTCCAGATAGTGGCAGAGCTATCAAAACAGACTCTTGCATGTAACTCAATTTGAAGCGGTAACACCCCACAGAATCGGCTTCAAGATCAGATGCTTGAATATCTGCTTCTGACTCGACTCCAAACGTCAACTGAGTAAAACTCATGGATGCCGACAGCATTACTGACGCAAACTGATCGTCGGCATTGATAACGGCCGTCCCAGTCGCGGCTAAATGATTAAATATTTCAGACTTTGCACAGGCAACGCCTGCAAGAGAACCAAAACCCTCCAGGTGCGCCGACGCCACATTGTTGACTAGGGCCACATCAGGCTTGACCAAGGAAGAGGTGTAATCTATCTCTCCCTGGTGATTTGCACCTAACTCGAACACGCCAAATTCATCATCGGCCTCTAAGCGTAAGAGTGTCAAAGGCACGCCAATTTCATTATTGAAGTTACCTGCGGTGTACAACACCTTGTGCCTTTGAGATAAGATGGTCGCCACCATCTCCTTAACACTTGTCTTGCCATTTGAGCCGGTTAACGCGACAGATTTTGGCTGAATAAGCTCTCTTAGATAAGCACCCAGATCTCCCATCGCCTTCTGGGTATCTTTAACAATCAGTTGCGCAATGTTCAGTGGCAATTCATGGTCGACCAACAAGGCTGTTGCGCCATTTTCCACTGCCATATTGGCAAAATCATGTCCATCGAATTTCTCGCCTTTCAAGGCGACAAAAAGAGTGTGCTCAGGGATAACTCGACTGTCACTGGAAACATGACGAAACTCACCGTCGGCGCCCACTAACCTGGCATTCAAGCGTTGACATATACCTGACAAGTTCAATGGGATCATATCCGCTCTCCTGCCAATGATTTAGCTAATGCTCTCTCATCATAATCCAAGCGTTCACCTGCTATTTCTTGATAGGTTTCATGTCCTTTCCCCGCCAGCAAGATGAGATCTCCAGGCTTAGCTAAGGCGACAACTTGTCTGATGGCTTTCTCTCGGCTGACTTGAGTTAGCACACGCTCTGGGGCGTCTAAACCCGCTAATATCTCCTCGATAATGACCTCAGGAGATTCACTCCTGGCATTATCACTGGTGACCATCACCTTATCTGCATAGGCTTCGGCAGCTTGTGCCATCAGTGGCCGTTTACCCTTATCGCGATCGCCACCACAGCCAAACAAACACCATAACTGACCTTCACAATGGCCTCTCAATGCCTTGAGAGCCTGCTCTATAGCATCCGGGGTATGGGCATAATCGACCACTAGAGTCACACCATTATCTGTGGTAAAACGCTCCATCCTTCCCGCAACAGATTTAAGTTGCGGCACGGAGGCCGCCATGGCCCGCATATCGTAGCCAATCAAATATAAAGCACCCAATGCGGCGACTAAATTGGAGAGATTGAAATAACCAAGCAGAGGTGATGCCAACTTAGCCTGCCCCTCGGGCCAGACTAGCGTCGCTGTGACCCCTTGATCATGTTGATGATTATCTAGGGTGTATATACTCGCAGCATCGGCATATGCCGAACAGATACTGAAACCAATATGCTTAGCCGATTGCTCTTCGGAGAGCCACTGGCGTCCGACTTCATCATCGAGATTTATCAGGCCGCTTTGCAATGATGTAAACTTGAATAACCTTTTCTTTGCGTCGCCATAAGCCTGCATAGTGCCATGGTAATCTAAGTGATCTCGGCTCAGATTAGTAAATACGGCGACATCGAAAGGAACCGCTTCAACCCGGCCCTGAATAAGACCATGGCTGGACACTTCCATGGCGCACAAGTCGGCACCCGCCAGATTAAAAGCCTGTAACTGGGCGGAAATAGTGATGGGATCGGCCGTGGTATTGCCACTGTCGACTAAGTCCCCCCATAAACCATTACCTAAAGTGCCCATCAAGGAAGCTTGTTTGCCTAAAAGAGCGACTAACTGAGCCATCAATTGAGTAATGGATGTCTTACCATTAGTCCCGGTAACACCGATGAGTTTGAGTCTATGTGCGCCTAATGGATATGCTTGCGCCCCGATTGCCGACAAGTGTTGGCTTAATTGGAAAAATAACACCTGAGGTGAGCCCGTTTGTTCCAGCTTGAGCCGACCATGCTCGGCAGGATCGTCGCTGTGAACTAAGGCTGCAACCGCACCTTGCTCGAATGCTACACCAATAAACTTTCTACCATCGACAAGATGTCCAGGAACCGCAATAAATAGATCCCCGGCAGTAATCGCTCTGCTGTCCAATGATATGTTATTGAATGATTCCGGCCCTGAGTAATGCAACCAAGGCGCTAAAAGATCACTTAGTCGCATTATTCTGTTCTCCTGACATGACTTTCTAGACGTACTTTTTCTTTCGAGGAAATAGGCTCCACATTCAGCATCTGTAATGCGCCGGACATCACCTTAGCAAATGCAGGGCCAGCCACATCGCCACCATAATACTTGTCTCCTTTGGGCTCATTCACCACGACTGCAATCGCAAGTCTTGGGTTATGCACTGGAGCGACACCGGCAAACATGGCGACATAGTCTTCACCATAGCCGCCTGCAACCGCTTTTCGCGCCGTACCTGTCTTGCCCGCAACTGGATAGCCCTCAATATGAGCTTTTCTGGCAGTGCCTCCAGCCTCTGTCACGCCTATCAGCATCTCCATCACAAGCTGGGCAACTTCCGCAGATATCACCTGAACGCCTTCGGGCTTCTGCTTGAGCTTCAAGATCGAAGATGGGTACAAGACACCTTTAGCGCCCAACATGGCATACATTCTTGCAATCTGTAACGGAGTCACTGTGAGAGCATAACCAAAAGAAAGCGTCGCTCGTTCAAACTCAGACCAGCGCCGACGGTCATGAAGCAAGCCGGTACTCTCTCCCGCAAGGTTAATGCCTGAATAATTGCCTAAGCCCATGGCCTGAAAATAACCTAATAGTTCCTGCACCGGCATAGATAGGGCTATTTGGGTCATGCCTACATTGCTGGAATGAACCAATACTTCACCCAAGGAAAGGTCACCATAGTTCCTGCCGTCACGCACTATCTTACCGCCGATCCGAATGCGTCCCGGTGAAGTCTTAAAGATCTGGTCCTTGTCTATGGCCCCCGCTTCTAATGCTGCTGCGACCACGAAAGGCTTAATGGTTGAACCCGGTTCATAGGCATCGGTTAACGCACGATTACGCATGCGATAACTTTGTAAGTTATCTCGGGAGTTAGGGTTATAGGATGGGGTATTCGCCATCGCCAATATTTCACCAGTATTCACATCGATGACGACTATCGAAGCAGACGTAGCCTGATTGATCTTAGTGACACGCTTGATCTCACGATAGGCTAATTGCTGAATACGTTGATCTATACTCAACACCAAGTCATTGGGACTCTCACCCTCTTGCACCATGTCCAAGCGCTCAACTACGTGTCCATCTCGGGATTTACGTACCTTCTGTTTCGAAGGAGTGCCCGTTAACCAGTCGTTATAGGTATTTTCAATCCCTTCGATACCGACATCATCTATGTTGGTGATACCGATCAATTGCGCGGTGATTTCGCTGGTAGGGTAATATCGGCGTGATTCGGCTTTAAGATATATCCCGGGTAACTTGAGTTTCTTGATGTAATCGGCAACTGCTGGGTTTACTTGACGCTTCAGGTAAGTGAAACGTCGCTTAGGATTAGCTTTAATTCTACTTAAAATCTTATCTTCTGGCTCATGGAGCACATCGGCTAATGCCTTCCAAAGACGCATATCGGCAAAGCCTTTTTTGTCGTAAACCACTTTAGGATCGGCATACACGGCTTTCACCGGTACACTGACAGCCAACATTTCACCGTTACGATCGGTAATGAGTCCCCGCTGAACCTCTCTGCTGGTCGTTCTTAAGCTGCGCATATCACTTTCATGGCGCAACTTTTCAGGTTCGATAATCTGAATATAGGCGGCACGACCAATCAAACTGGTGAATAACAGGCAGACGAACCCCACCACTACGTATAAACGCCAGTGAATGAGCTGTGGTTTTTGCTTCCTTTTAGCCTGCTTGATCTTCCTCATTATGCTCTTGTTATCACCTATCCTTGATTGTTTGTAGCGGGAGAATATTTGTAATTTTTCAATATATAAACGGGATTTTCATCACGGTATCCTTACCACGACCTCTTCCTTAGGCAATGGCCGACTCATGCCTAACTGTTTACTCGCAATCCGGGTAATTCGACTATGTTCAGACTGAGATTGCTCTTCGAGCAATAGATTCCGCCATTCGATATCTAACCTATCTCTTTCCTGCCACATCTGATCCCATTGGCTGATATATTTACGGCTCACATGGCTTGTATATACAATGGTGATCGCATTACCAACCACAGCCGCCGCAAGTAGTAATACCCACTTATGATGCCAAAGATCGAGTAAGATAATTCGAGTCAGGTTAAGCTGAGATTGCCCCATATCAGCACTCCCTACTGCACACGCTTATAACCAATGAGTCAGCTTCCACAGCCATTATTAATACTCTAATCTCTCTGCGACTCGCAAAATAGAACTACGAGCTCTCTTGTTTCTCTCAACCTCTTCGGCAGAAGGCTTGGTCGCCTTACCAATGCTCTTCAACAAACGTGTTTTATCGAGTTCGTCCTCTGTGATCGGTAAACCATGAGGAACACTTTTCCCTTGGCAATTGCGACGGATAAAGCGTTTTACCATTCTATCTTCGAGAGAATGGAAACTGATCACCGATAAACGTCCCTGAGGTGCCAGCACGACAAGTGCACCCTCTAGTGCCTGATCGATCTGCTCTAATTCACTATTGATGTAGATGCGTATTGCCTGAAATACTCGTGTGGCTGGATGCTTATTGCGTTCCTTACTCTTACAGATCCTAGCGATAAGGTCAGCCAGCTCCTTGGTTCTCAAGAAAGGAGTCTTCTGTCTATCTGCAGCGATACATCTTGCGATATGGCGAGAATTTTTCTCTTCACCATAGGTTTTAAATACCCAAGCCATATCTTCAATTTCGGCGCGGGCGATCCACTCCGCAGCCGTTTCCCCCTGAGAATTATCCATACGCATATCTAGTGGGCCATCTCTTAAGAAACTGAATCCACGCTCAGCATCGTCCAGTTGCGGTGATGAAACACCAAAATCGAGCAAGACACCATCTATCTTGCCCTTCAAGCCAAGATCTTCAACATAAGTAGCCAATTGACCAAAACCACCATGCACTATGCTGAATCTGCTATCGTCGGCAAACTGCTTAGCAGCCTCAATGGCTTGTGGATCTCTGTCTATGGCAATTAAACGGCCATTCCCACCTAAGTGCTTCAACACTTCGCGAGAATGCCCGCCTCGGCCAAAGGTACCATCAATATAGATGCCATCTTGTTTTATGTTCAGGCCTGCAACCGTTTCAGAAAGCAGTACTGATAAATGTGAAAATTCTTGGCTCATTAGTATCTTTTATCTTTTTTTGCGTCACTGTTCACAGTGAGAAATTGGCAAGACGTTCATTGTTGGCGAACTCTTCGCTACGAATCGTCTCTCGGCTTTGCTCTATCTGCTGCAGCCATGCAGCCTCATCCCAGAGCTCAAATTTGTTTAACTGCCCCACTAACATTGCGTGTTTATCCAAATTCGCATATTGACGTAACGGCAGAGGAAGTAATAACCTAGCGTTACCATCTAGATCACACTCGTGTGCATAGCCTAATAGCAATCTTTTCATCGCTCGTTCAGAAGCTTGGGTATCGGAGAGCAGGAGCAGTTTTGCTTCAATCTTGTTCCATTCATCTAATGGGTACAGCAGAAGACATGATGATTGAAAATCAACAGTAATCACTAACTGACCATTATATTCGGCACGTAATGACTCACGGTAGCGCTTAGGAATAGCGATCCGCCCTTTTGTATCAAGGTTTATAGCACTCGCACCACGAAACACGTTAGCTTGTCCTTGCTGTCAGCAAATGATCCACATATATCCACAAATTCCCACAACTGCTAATTTTAAAGACAGAACACAAGACTTGTCAAGAGCACCACCTATTTAAAAATCCAGTACTCAAGCGGGTTAGCAGCATGTTTAAAAAAATGATTGAGTTGACGAAGCTAGATGGGAAAAAGTGGACCAAGATCCCTAAATAGTTGAAAAAACAGCCAGGAGAGGAAGCTAATGTCAAATGCTAGAGGTAAGAAGTGCTAGGAAATCCCAGAAATATTCGATTAAGTTGGCAATTGAGCGTCCTATTCGATTATCAGAGATCTATTTACATCGTATTCTCACTAGAATGCTCATAAATAAAGAAGCCCAGATAAACCAAGATTAATCATTGGTCTAGCTGAAAAGCAAACTTTAACACTTAATCATGACTAAATATTGAGCAGAAACTGCCGATAGTACTAAGTAGGAGCACTTAACAGGAGATATTATGGTGGGTTTAGATAGCCTTTATGCCATGCTTGCACGCCCCACTCAGCGGAGCATTGAACGTAAACGCTTGATGGTTGAAGAAACTAACAATAGCGCGAGTATCGCTGCCGATGATCATGAGCCCCCACAATCGCAACTGCCGCAGAGCCTTAACCGACGAAAATCACCGCAAGACAGGCGCCGCAGCGATCGCCGTGGTGCCCCGATAAGTAAAGAAGAAAGAGAAAGAGAAGGCGCAACCAACAAGGATCTCGCCGAACATGAGGCGGTAAACTCACCACTCCCCAGAATTGATATAGATATTTAATCTGCCCATCACTAAGATCTCTCCCAACTAGGTATTGCTTGACGTCACTTGAGCAACAGCCTGTTTCCAGCCGAGGTAAAGACTCTCTCTAACCTCGGCAGAAATACTAGGACTAAAGGATTTATCTAAGTTAGCTTTATGTTTCAGCTCAGCCGTAGACTGCCAAAACCCCACAGCCAAACCAGCCAAAAAAGCGGCTCCCATTGCCGTAGTCTCGGTGACGACTGGACGATGCACCTCTACGTTGCTTATGTCGGCCTGAAACTGCATTAAAAAGTCATTAGCAACGGCGCCACCATCGACGTTAAGCTGTTTTAACATGACTCCACTGTCTTTGGTCATCGCCTCGAGAAGATCGCGACTCTGATAGGCAATAGCCTCTAGTGCAGCTCTGATAATGTGATTACGATTAGAGCCTCTTGTTAAACCGACTAATGCACCACGAGCATTGGGCTCCCAATAAGGTGCACCTAAACCGACAAAAGCCGGGACTAAATAAACACCATTGGTATCAGCTACTTTCGAAGCGAAGTATTCGGTATCTTGGACATCACGAATAAGACCAAGCTCATCTCTGAGCCATTGAATAGTCGCCCCCCCCATAAACACAGCTCCCTCCAGGGCATAATTGACTTCTCCTTCGGCACCTATGGCTATAGTGGTTAACAAGCCATGCTTAGACCGCACCGCCTGTTTGCCTGTATTCATCAGCAGAAAGCAGCCGGTGCCATAGGTATTCTTGGCCATGCCCTCATCGATACAAAGCTGACCAAACAAGGCCGACTGCTGATCCCCTGCAATACCGGCAATGTCGATCTCCCCGCCTTCCCCTGCAATTCTGGTCTTACCATAGATATAAGTAGAAGGCTTAACCTCGGGTAACAGGGAGCTGGGTATATCGAGTGCTTTGAGTAATTTTTGATCCCATTGCAGAGTATGAATATTAAATAGTAAGGTGCGACTCGCATTCGTCGGATCTGTAACATGAACCTTGCCCTCGGTCAACTTCCACACCAACCAGGTATCGATAGTGCCAAACAGGAGTTCACCCTTTTCCGCCCGAGCTCTCACACCAGGAACATTATCTAATATCCATTTTATTTTAGTGCCTGAAAAATAGGGGTCCAAAAGCAGCCCGGTAGACTCGCGTACATATTCTTCTAGGCCTTGTGACTTGAGTTCATCACAAATACTACTGCTGCGGCGGCATTGCCAGACAATGGCGTTGTATACCGGCTTACCTGTTTTTTTATCCCATATAACCGTAGTTTCACGTTGATTTGTTATGCCTATGGCGGCCACCTCATCACTGTGAATATCGGCTCTGGCGAGCACTTCGATCAGGGTCGAACTTTGGGATGCCCATATTTCCATAGGATCATGCTCGACCCAGCCTGCTTGAGGGTATACCTGAGTGAATTCGCGCTGAGACATGGCAACAATATTGGCATCATGATCAAATACGATAGCTCTTGAGCTTGTAGTCCCCTGATCTAACGCAATCACATATTTCTTGGTCACAACTTTTTCCTATGCTTGGCTAATATACCCAAGCTACCTCAAGGTGCTCGTTTCAGAGCTCCCGCAGGGCAAGGCGAGAAGCAACATTTTTCTGCGTTATGAAATATTGAATTAGAATAACTAGTACTACTATTTCATGCCTTGAACTCTGTCACTTCTCGACATGCTGAATCCTGCATTTTGAAGTGGTTTGGGTATATATCTCAGTCATAACCATACAGGTTATTGCTGAGTCTCCTGTAACACTCCTATTTCGGGTTGCACTATTATTTCTGGTTCCACAGTATTCGCTGGATCGAGCTCTTCAGCATTGGCTTCAACCGTGATTTCATCACAGGCATGAGCTGGCAGATACCAAAACTCGGCCAACTTGCCATTTTTAATATGGAAATTGCCGATACTGCACTGACTCAGTTGCTCACCATCATTGTCCCAGGTCACCCTTTCCACAGTACTGACATAATTGCCCGAATCGATCATCTGCAGAATAGTGGCATTAGCATCTTTCAATGTCTCAAAGTAATCCGCCATCGCGGCCGCAAACTCTTCCTGGCTAGAGGTTTCGACCTCAACCTTGGTCCCGGTAACATGCATCCAACGCACATCATCTGATGTATATTGCACCATCTGTTTGACATCATGGCTGTTATAAGCAGCGATAAACCCTTCGACTATCTCGGTAGCGGTCTGATTAGCCATTGCGGTAAAAGGAAGTAAAGACAGGGTCGCCGCAAGTAGATAGGGCTTCATATCACACCTCTTGTTTGGTAATTGCCGATCTAAAATAGATCACAGATTAAGTTCATTGTATTAGATGAATATAATCTTATGAAGTTTATTTTACTAACAAAATATAGATAATTCCTCGAGCCTATTCAATATGTAAGCAGTTGTAATACCATTCCATATAAGTATCTGGTCAGTTCAGAGACTCTCAGTTTTTTCAATTCAAGGCGCATTGATGAGAAAATGGTTATTCCCTTTTAAGTCAATGTAACACAGAAGTGGAAACACTGAGAGCCTCACGCAGTGCGGGTTTCAAAGCCCTTTATGCTACGTTGAATGTTTTCGATATACGACTGCATGGTCTATTTTGTTCCATACAAAATAAGACATTTCCCTGACCCATAGGGATATGGGAAATGTCTTGAAAGCGTATGGAACGCTTAAGACCATGGAGGTCAGATGCAGGAGGTACGAGCCCATGGACGGGTGAAGGTAGAATAATGCAGGAGCAATTATCGAGAGCAACGCAGGAGCTTGTTGCCGAGAATAACTATTAGCTTCAAACATTCGCAAGCCACATGGATGTGGTGAATGTCTATATTGCACGACTATAGGGATATAGGAGGTAGAGTAACGCAGGAGCAGTTACCGAGGAGCAAATATAGACCTTGCCTACAGTGCTTTGAACTCCCGCTGAATGATCAGATATTTACTCGGAATGGTATAAGATGAATATATGCAGCAAACACAGGATAAAGTGAGATTTGAGTAAGCTCATTTCACTGATTTATACCAGTTCCATTAAGTAAGTGATCATTCAGCGAGAGTTAAAAAGGCCCCACATATGTGAGGCACTCTTTTATATTCTACGATTTAAAATTTATAGCTTATAGCTTATAACTCAATTGCATGCCGACTAACCAGACATCACCAACGGCTTCACCATCGAAGCTCACCTGAGCCAGATCCATTAGATTCATCGACTCATTGATCGGTGCATCACCGTAAGCTTTAATATAAGTCACCGCAAAATCCACAGTCAGATTCTCAAAGGCTTGATAACCGGCACCGACGCTGAGCCACAAACGATCAGAATCCGGAATAGTCATGGTGCGATACTCATCATCCACTGCGGTATTGTCGTAGGCGATACCCGTGCGTAACAGCCATTGATTATTTAATTGATATGTAGAGCCCAGTGCGAAGCGCCAATTATCTTTAAAGTTCTCTTCTTTAACCAGATCAGACTCCATAGACTTGCCATCCGAAGAATCGATAGGCTTAACCTCACCCGGGAAATAAGCGACCAACTCATCGAAGACACTCCATTGCGTCCAGTTCACACTGGCATGCATGGCCCAGTTTTCACTGAGTTGATGATAAGAAGCCAGCTCGGCAAAAGCCGGTAACTCGAGCGGTAACTGAGCGCCAATATCGACATCTTGTCCACCAATGTAGAGCAGTCCCGAAACTGCACCATCAAGCTCCAGTTCAACACCGCTGTGATAGGCGAAACCCAGACGATGTGCAGGATTTATCTGCCAGCTGGCGCCAACTTTCCAACCCATGGCGATATCGTCACCTTCCATGCTCTTAAGGCTGGCTCCACCAGCTGGCAGAGCCGCAGCGACGTCTGCTGGCAGCGAAGGATGAGCCTTCAATCCATCGATCCAGCCAGGAGCCGATGCGCCGATACTTCCCTCACCGTATACGATTCTCAGGCCAGCACCGACACTGAATGCTTGATTGATCTTGTAGGCAATATTGGGATTAAACTCGACAGTCGTCACCGAAGTCTCGCTGCCGAAGATGGCCGCCGCGTGATCGGCAGGTAACTCAGTCGTCAAACCGTAATTAGAGTTAACCGCCATCCCCCAGGTCCAGCTATCATTAATCTGATAAGAAAAATAAAAATTAGGCACCACTGCATTATCGGCAACATCTATGGCATCGGCATTCATCGTCATCGCCTGTGAACCAAATAGCGGAGAAGCGATAGAGATATCACCAGTCACATCCACATTGGGCATCACATAGATGCCACCCGCTGAGAAACTCGTCCCTTCCAGGTAGGTCAACATGGCAGGATTACGCGCCTGAGTAGATGCATTGTCGGCCATCGCCGCTTCACCGGCGAAAGCACGGCCCTGACCCGTGGCTGAGTACTCGGCTAATTGAAAACCCGCCGCCTGTACATGAGACACACATCCCAGCAGCACGCCAATCACGGCCAGAGATATTATGCGCTTGTTCATCATCTTAGTTCTTCTTCCCATAATTATTATCTTTCTTAATCGACATCAGCTTTAGAGTAATCGCTCGATTTTTAGCATTGGGAGTGTACTTATGCAGAATATCTTTGCAAGCAACAGAGATAATTCAGAGTAATTAACTAGATATGGAGAGGTATGAAGTATTTATTAAGATAAAATGGCTATTTAAAACGGTCTTCGAGTCAACCATGATGAGACTGTGTCACCACAGGATAGGAGGGGCATGAGGATTAAACCAAAAATAACGATGCAAATCAGTGGGTAACTAAATTTGCAGCGACTTACACACGTTAGCTTAAATAGAAAAAATCTGGCAGTTAAAATCACTGCTAAAAATAACAAAACCTTGCATTAGTTCACTGAAAAAATAAAACAGCCATACTTTCAATTGGATAAGGCAAGCAGGTTGCGATTTAAAACAAAAGCCGGATCAACACTGGTTCATCCGGCTCTAGATTATTAGCATTTAAGTACAAATGTACGCTTAAAAAAACTTACAGCTTCCAGCTTGGGAGTTTTGCTTCATAAGCCGCAATCTGATCGACATAACCTAGAGTCAAACCAATGGCATCCAAGCCATTGAGTAGGTTATGTCGAGCCGAAGTCTCAATCTCAAAACTAAATGTAGCCCCCGAAGGAGATGTGACCGTTAAGGCCTCAAGATCGACGCTGATCTCGGCGCCCTCTTGTGCCTCAACCTCATCCATCAACTGCTGCACTTCGACATCAGTCAAACGCACTGGCAGTAGGCCATTGTTGATGGAGTTACCGTAGAAGATATCGGCAAAGCTTGGTGCGATAATGGCGCGTAAACCAAAATCGGCTAACGCCCATGGAGCGTGCTCACGACTAGAACCACAGCCAAAATTTTCCTTAGTAAGGAGAACCGATGCGCCCTTATATCTGGGAAAGTTGAGGCTAAACTCTGGATTTGGCTGATCGCCAGCCTCGTCCAAATAACGCCAATCATGGAAGAGGTGTACACCAAAACCATCGCGAGTCACTTTAGAAAGAAACTGCTTAGGGATGATCTGATCGGTATCGACATTAGCGCTATCGATCATCACCGCAAGCCCAGTGTGTGAGGTAAATGGATTCATTACTCTGTTCTCCTAGTAAGCTAGTAAGGTTTGCGAATATCGACGACATCAACATCGGCTATAAAAGATTCATACATCTCGGTGCTCCTAGTAAGCTAGTAAGGTTTGCGAATATCGACGAAGTGACCAGCAATAGCTGCCGCTGCGGCCATAGCCGGGCTAACGAGGTGAGTACGACTACCTCGTCCCTGACGTCCCTCGAAGTTACGATTACTGGTTGAGGCGCAGCGATCGCCAGCCTCTAAACGATCATCGTTCATCGCTAAACACATAGAGCAACCCGGTAGACGCCACTCGAATCCCGCATCGATAAAGATCTTATCCAGTCCTTCGGCCTCCGCCTGCTCTTTAACTAAGCCTGATCCTGGTACTACAATCGCAATCACGCCAGCGGCAACCTTACGGCCCTTAGCCTGTGCAGCCGCAGCACGTAGATCTTCGATACGAGAATTAGTACATGAACCGATAAAGGCCTTATTGATACTCACATCTGTCATACGAGTCCCGGCTGAAAGATCAACATACTTGAGCGCTTTTTCGATGCTGTGTCTAACCGTAGCGTTTTGCTCATCTGCTGGGTTTGGTACGACGCCATCGATGGCAACGACTTGTCCCGGATTTGTTCCCCATGTGAGCTGCGGCGCTATATCACCGGCCTCGAGCACGACTGTCGCATCAAAAACGGCATCTTCATCCGTTGTTAATTCGGCCCAATCCGCTACAGCTTGATCCCAAGCTTCGCCCTTGGGTGAAAATTCACGCCCTTGCATATATTCGACAGTGGTAGCATCCGGCGCAATCATTCCCGCCTTAGCCCCCATCTCAATGGCCATATTGCACACAGTCATGCGACCTTCCATGGTTAAGGATTCGATAGCCTCACCACAGAACTCGACCACATAACCCGTGCCGCCATCCATGCCAATCTTGCCTATGATGGCAAGCACGATATCTTTGGCGGTGATCCCGGCAGCGGCATGTCCACGTACCACAATCTTCATCGTCTTCGCTTTTAACTGACGCAAGGTTTGCGTCGCCATCACGTGCTCAACTTCAGACGTACCTATGCCGAACGCCAGTGCACCAAATGCACCATGAGTGGCGGTGTGAGAGTCACCACATACGATAACAGAACCGGGTATGGTGATGCCGAGCTCAGGCCCCATCACATGCACTATACCTTGGTTCTTATGATGTATGTCATAGAGGCGCACACCAAACTCTTTACAGTTATCCTGCAGTGTTTCTACCTGGATTCGAGCCATAGGACTCAAAGCATCCAGGCTTGCACTCTTAGTCGAAGTGTTATGATCCATGGTTGCGAAGGTTTTCTCTGGCGCGCGCATTTTACGACCCGCCGCCCTCAAACCACTGAATGCCTGAGGTGATGTCACCTCATGGACCAGATGTCTGTCTACATAGATAAGTGGCGCTTCCCCCTCATTCTCAATGACGATATGCGCATCCCACACCTTCTCGTATAAAGTCTTAGCCATGATCTACGCCTCCCCTTCGGCAACAGCTTGAGCGATATAATCACCCATCTGACTGGTAGATTTAGCCTGGCTACGCTCGCTTTCAGGCAATAACTCACCGGTTAGGTAACCATCGCTGAGTGTCTTGCTCACGGCGGCTTCTATCGCCTGGGCAGCGTCTTCGAGTTTCAGGCTATGACGCAGAAGCAAGGCCGCTGACAGAATTTGTGCCACCGGATTAGCGATCCCCTGACCGGCGATGTCCGGCGCACTGCCACCGGCAGGTTCGTACATGCCGAAACCTTGGCTGTTCATGCTAATCGATGCCAGCAGACCCATAGAGCCGGTCAACATGGCAATCTCATCCGAGACGATATCACCGAACAAGTTAGAGCAGAGCATGACATCAAATTCATTTGGACGACGTAACAGCTGCATGGTGGCGTTATCGATATAGATGTGTTCGAGTTCGACATCCGGGTAATCCTTAGCGACCTCTTCGACAACTTCACGCCAAAGTACGCTACAGGCCAAGACGTTAGCCTTATCGACCGAAGTAACCTTCTTACGACGACCTTGGGCAGATTCGAATGCAATCTTAGCTATGCGCCTGATCTCTTTGCGGCTATATCTCATGGTATCGAATGCTTCTTCATTCTCGCCTTCTCCCTGACGACCCTTAGGCTTACCGAAATAAATACCGCCGGTGAGTTCACGCACACAGAGAATATCGAAACCCTTCTCTGAGATGTCGCTTCGCAGTGGCGACATATGTTCGAGGCCCGGATGTAATTTGGCCGGACGCATATTACAGAAAAGCTCGAAGTGTCCACGTAGAGGCAGTAGCGCGCCACGCTCAGGTTGATCGTTTGGCGGAAGGTGCTCCCACTTAGGACCGCCAACAGAACCAAACAGCACGGCATCGGCCGCCTCACAACCCTTTAGAGTCGCCTCAGGCAGAGGACAACCATGATTATCGATGGCCGCGCCCCCAACATCATATTCACTATATTCGATTGAGAGATCGAAACGCTTCTCGACCGCAGCCAACACCTTACGTGCCTCGGCCATCACTTCGGGTCCAATTCCATCTCCGGCTAATACCGCTATTTGATAACTCATACGACACATACTCCCAACTCTTTAATTTTACTATTCGAATAATTATTAACTTTGTTATACGCCGCCTAACTCTCTATGCTGCTGAATCTTCTCTTTGCAATCGGCAACCTTATCTGCACGCCAAGTCAGGTTCATCACATGTATCAGCGCCTGAACCGAAGCCTCAACCACATCCGTCGCCAACCCGACGCCATGGAAGCTCTGCTGCTGGTAGCTCGCCTCAATATCGACCTGACCCAGGGCATCTTGTCCCTCACCCTTGGCGCTTAGCTTATAGCTGGTAATATTTACTTCACACTTGCTGGCACGGGCGATGGCATTATAGGCAGCATCCACAGGGCCATTACCCGTGGCCGCCTCCGTGACAGTCTGGCCATCGATGTCAACTTTAACCGTCGCAGTTGCATTGCCTTGGGTAGAATCAGAATGGACCACCAGTTGCTGCAATTTATAATGTGCGTCCTCATCGGCCTGGGCCTCAATGAAGACCAGCGCCTCGAGATCATAATCGAACACCTGACCCTTCTTGTCCGCCAGCTCGAGGAAGGAGGTATACAAGGTATCCATATCGTAATCGCTCGCAACATAACCCATCTCGGCCATGCGATGCTTGATCACGTGACGTCCCGAACGCGAAGTCATATTGAGATTATTACGCGGTAGCCCTATGCTCTCTGGCGTCATGATCTCGTAGGTATTCTGTGACTTAAGCATGCCGTCTTGATGAATACCCGATGAATGAGTGAACGCATTGGCACCGACTATCGCCTTATTAGCCTGTACTGGCATATTACACAACTGGCTGACCAAGCTAGAGGTGCGGTGGATCTCTTTGGCGTTGATGCCGGTTTCGAAGCCAAGTTTTTCCTTACGGGTAGCCAAGATCATGGCTATCTCTTCCAGAGAACAGTTACCCGCCCGCTCACCGATGCCATTGACCGTACATTCGATCTGGCGCGCACCATGCTGGATGGCCGTGATCGAGTTAGCGACAGACATGCCTAAATCATCATGACAGTGAACCGATATCACCGCCTGATCTATGTTAGGTACTCGATTAAACAGGGTTTCTATGATGGAACCAAATTCGCTCGGTATGGTGTAACCTACGGTATCGGGAATATTAATCGTCCTGGCACCCGCTTTAATCGCCTCTTCGACCATACGACATAGGTTATCCATAGGCGTGCGACCCGCATCTTCACAGGAGAACTCGACATCGTCGGTGAATCGACGTGCATACTTGATGGCGCCAACCGCCATCTCTAATACCTGATCGAAAGAACGCTTCAGCTTACTTTCAACATGTATGGTCGAAGTGGAGATGAAAGTATGAATACGGAACTGTTCGGCAACCGACAGTGCCTGAGCCGCTGCATCGATATCTTTTTCCAAGGCGCGGGACAGAGCACACACTCGGCTGTTTTTTATCGTACGGGCTATGGTCTGAACAGACTTAAAATCTCCCGGAGATGAAACAGGAAAACCCACCTCCATCACGTCAACACCCAGTCGTTCCAGAGAGAGCGCTATCTGTAGCTTTTCCTTAACCGTTAAGCTTGCCGCCAAGGCCTGTTCGCCATCACGTAGGGTCGTATCAAAAATAATCACTCGGTTAGACATCTGGTTTCTCCGTGGAAGACCTAATTATTATTTGCGCTGAAAAACAAAAAACCCCGCGTTTGTTAGCGCGGGGTTTGTGAATGCTGTTTCTCTATCGAGTGTGCAACACTACATCCTCCGCGCAGGACCTGCGAGAATGAGAATGAGGAGGTTGAGTAATGCACATTTTATATTCATCTGTCTTATTTATTCAGTGTGCATAATTAATTATGCAGCAAGTTAATACTCGATTATGACGTTAGTTTGCTAAAGAACGGTTAATTTTTAACGTGTGGCGGCTCAAGTGTCAACCCCATTCTTTTCATTTTCACCTGATTAGACCAGAGTAAACACCTTTAAACCTTGGCTATCTTTTCATTGATCCTATAATCAGCAGCCATTTACCTAGGATATCTCGATAATAAGTCGATTTTGCCACCAATAGTTCTAAATCATACTCTGTTGTTTTTTAATACATCACATTAGTTATAATGCCTGCCACATGGATTTCGAATAAGTAAACGGAGCTTCACCCAATGATCAAGCGGCAACCAGCCCAAAGCCATGACCCTGATGAACCAAGCCATAGCAACGGGTCTCCCAACCTCTAAATATCATGAGTTAGTACTTAGTTATCAGGTGCTCAAATTCGATGCAGCAGAAAATACCTTTAACTTCATCAAGGATACGCGTTTACAGCAATTACACAGGAGAAAGGCACCTTAAAGATTATCGAACAGATTGAAGCGGTGATGCTGCCATTACAGCAAGGTGATCGGGCTAATATTGGCTATGCAAAATTGCAACAACAGGACAGCCTCGAGTCTTTGATAAAACGAGCTAAGGTAAAACTGTTAATGTTGAAGAAGAGGAAACAGGCAAGCATTAGCCCATACTCGCCTGCATCAGGATTTCCTGGCTATCAGCCAGCTAGTTAGCGATCTTATTAAGGTAATTCACCACCGAAACGGCTTATCTTCTAGCTATCGGCCAGGTAGTTGGCGATCTTATTAAGGTAATTCACCACCGAAACGGCTTATCTTCTAGCTATCGGCCAGGTAGTTGGCGATCTTATTAAGGTAATTCACCACCGAAACGGCTTATCTTCTAGCTATCGGCCAGGTAGTTGGCGATCTTATTAAGGTAATTCACCACCGAAACGGCTTATCTTCTAGCTATCGGCCAGGTAGTTGGCGATCTCATCGAGGAATTCACCACCGAAACGGCCTAACTTACGCTCACCGACACCATTAACCGCCAACATTTCGCCTGGACTGGTGGGAGTCATGGCCGCCATTTCGGCCAGAGTCGCATCGTTGAATACCAGATAAGGCGGCACATCCAGCTCTTCAGCCAGGCGCCTACGCAGCAGCTTTAATCTGGCAAATAACTTACGATCATAATTCAATGGCGCACGAGTACTGCCGCTACGACGCTTAGTCGTGGTTTTCAGTATGATCCTCGGCTCTGCCAACAATAACTCGACTTGCCCTTTTAGCACGGCTCGCGCCGAGGGATTCAACTTGACCGAGGATCCCCGGGTAATATCCTGACTAGCAAAGCCTAAGTGGATTATCTGCCTGATGATGCTCAGCCAATATTCATGACTCTTGTCTTTGCCTATTCCCCAGGTGGATAACTTATCATGGCCGCGGTCCAGCACATTGGCAGCCTTAGAGCCACGCAACACCTCGATGAGGTGATTGATGCCGAAGCCTTGCTTCAAACGATAGATGCTGGAGAGCACCTTCTGCGCATCTTGAATGCCGTTATATCGCTTAGGCGGGTCCAAACAGATATCACAGTTACCACAGGGCTCTTCGGCACTCTCATCGAAATAGTGCAGCAGCACCTGACGACGACAGGTCTGCGCCTCGGCAAAGGCGGCCATGGTATTGAGCTTATGTAGCTCGACCTGTTGTTGGGGACCTGGCTCTGATTGTTCTATAAGGTGACGTACCCGGCCAATATCGGCCGGATCGAACAACATCAAGGCTTCAGCGTCTAAACCATCACGCCCGGCGCGCCCCGTCTCCTGATAGTATGACTCCACGCTCTTAGGAATGTCGTAATGCACCACGTAACGAACATTGGACTTGTTGATACCCATGCCAAAAGCCACGGTTGCCACCACGATATCGAGTTGATCTTTCAGGAAGCGATCTTGCACATCGGTCCTCTCCTCCTGCGTCCTGCCCGCATGATAGGCGTCGGCATTATGACCCTGGAGCCTCAGGCGCTCCGCCACTTCATCGACACGCCTACGGCTGCCGCAATAGATGATGCCACTGCTACCATTCTGGGCTGTCACGAACTGACGCAGCTGGTTAGCCGCATTGAGCTTCTCGGCCACAGTGTAGCGAATATTCGGCCGATCGAAACTGGTGAGAAAGGAAAATGGTGTTATGGTCAGACGCTGACAGATATCCTGCCTGGTTGCCTGATCCGCCGTGGCCGTCAGCGCCATGATAGGCACATGGGGAAAATACTGTCTCAACCTGCCTAACGCCGCATACTCGGGCCTGAAATCATGCCCCCACTGGGAGATACAATGAGCCTCGTCTATGGCGAAAAGTGAGATATGCAGTTCATGTAAACGCTCGATAAAGCTGGCTTGCAGCAAACGCTCCGGAGAAACATAAAGCAGTTTTAACTCGCCGCTGTGCATCTCCCTGAGGATCCTGGCCCGCTCTTCCCCTGCCTGAGATGAATTTAGGTATCCGGCATTGACTCCCATCTGCTGCAGGCTATCGACCTGATCTTTCATCAGGGAGATCAGCGGTGAAACGACTATGGTCAAACCGGGCATCTGCAATGCCGGCAGTTGATAACACAGGCTCTTACCACCACCTGTAGGCATGATCACCAGACAATCGATACCGGCACAGATCTGCTCGATCACCTCCCGCTGGCCCTTTCTGAAGGTGCGGTAGCCGAATACAGACTGTAGGCTCGAAGAGAGTGGATCTGATTGAGGTTGCGGCGTCACTTGGTCCATGGGCATCGGGAGTCAGAAATAGGGCCTACCATTCTAATAAAGCTCGCGCCTCTTGTCTCTCATGATCGGCCTATGTTTGATAATAATCTGCTTTTCATCTTGCATAGCGAGGTAAATAAGCGATAGATTAATTGCTCTAATAATAAACAACAATAGATACTTACCCTATAAAAGGATGCTTATGACCAATCCAGTGCAAGCCGAAATACTTAAGAGAGTGGCCGAGGTGTTCGATAAGCAAGTGCCGTTTCATAATCTTTTGGGCATGGATATCAAACGTTATGATATCCATGGCGTCGAAGTTAGCGTCAATATGAAGCCTGAGCTTATCGGCAATATCCACCAGCAGATCCTCCACGGCGGCGTCACAGCTACGGTACTCGACGTTGTCGGTGGACTAACAGCCTTCTCGGGTTTAGTCGCCAGTCGCGACGACTGGAGTGTAGAAGAACTACAGAGCCGTTTGCAAACTTTAGGCACTATAGATCTGAGAATAGATTACCTCAGACCCGGCAGAGGTGAGATATTTACCGGCACCGGCACTGTGATCCGCGCCGGAAATCGTGTGTCAGTCTGCCGCATGGAACTGCATAACGAGCGTGGCGATCACATCGCCTTCGGCACTGGCACCTACATGGTTGGCTAATACCAATCAGTTCATGTCTGTCAGCTTTGCTTTGCTGGTGTCACTTTCATGAGACAGACAAGAAACTGTTAGTCACAGTTTTAACCTTGAGGCTGTAGGTCTTGAGGAATACAATGAGGCACTTTCTCATTTTGTAGTTCTAATCATGCTCGATTCTGAACATAGTAAAGGCATAACCTTTGCTATTTGTGCTTATACTCTCTGGGGCTTCGCGCCACTGTATTTCAAGTTGCTGGGACAGGTTTCTGCAACCGAGATCTTGATCCATCGGGTGATCTGGTCATTCTTATTTGTCACTATACTCATGATGGTATTCGGTGGTTTCTCTCGCCTCAGACAAGTGTTGAAACGGCCGAAGCAGCTCATGGTGCTAACCTTGACCTCAATCCTGATCGCGGCTAACTGGCTACTGTTTATCTGGGCCATCAATAATAATCATATGTTAGATGCCAGCTTAGGTTATTTTATCAACCCACTGATTAATGTCATGTTAGGCATGGTTTTCCTCGGCGAGCGACTGCGAAAACTACAATGGTTTGCCGTCGCGCTGGCCGCTAGCGGCGTGATGGTTCAGTTGATCTCGTTTGGCTCAATTCCTCTGGTATCTTTGGGTCTTGCCTGCTCATTTGGCCTCTATGGTCTGCTACGTAAAAAAGTTAATGTCGATGCCAAGACAGGCTTACTGGTCGAGACCGCCATCCTATTCCCGGTTGCACTCATCTACCTGCTTACCAATATGGGCGGCTCATTGACCAACATGATGACCAACGAGATGTCATTCAATCTGCTGCTATTAGCGGCGGGCATAGTGACCACCATACCCTTGCTCTGTTTCGCCGCTGCTGCGGTGAGGATCCCGCTATCAGTACTGGGCTTCATTCAGTATCTCGGCCCAAGCATCATGTTTATCTTAGCCGTCACCCTCTATGGCGAATCATTCGATCTGGAGAAAGGAATCACCTTCTTGTTTATCTGGGGAGCCTTGCTCGTATTCACCATAGATATGTTGTACAAACGCAAGAAACTGTAACCTACAAGTTATAGATCTAAGGCGAGTATCTTGGATTTTCTTTGATAGTTGTACAGTTGCTTCTTCTTATCGGGCAAGGTTTCCACATCGACGATATCGAAACCCTGTTCCAGGAACCAATGAATGCTGCGCGTGGTCAGGGCAAACAATTTTGAATAGCCCCTGACCCTGGCCTGACCGATAATATTCTGCAGCAGTATGCTGCCCCGGTCGGCATCCCGGTATTCGGGATGCACCACCAGACAGGCAAACTCGCCGGCATTGTCTTCCTCGAACGGGTAGAAGGCCGCGCAGCCTATGACCAGGTTATCGCGTTCAATAAGCATAAACTGCTCAATCTCCATCTCCAGCTGCTCACGGGAACGACGAACTAGAATGCCCTTCTGCTCTAACGGACGGATCAGATCTAAGATCCCGCCGATATCACCAATATCGGCACGACGCAGACGTTCGGCACTCTCGGTTACAATCTGGGTACCAATACCATCTCTGGAGAAGAGCTCCTGCAACAAGGCACCATCATCCAGATAACTAACGAAGTGACAACGGGAGACACCATTGCGGCAGGCATCGATGCTGGCTTTGAGAAAAGCTTTAGTACCTCGACAGACACTCGAGCTTAAGTCTAAATCACTCAAGATAGCTTGAGCATCATTTGGCATCAATTCGGCAAGCACCTGACCCGTGCTATCTAGGATACCTTTCTGTGAGCTAAAACCTATCATCTTATCGGCTTTGAGTTTCACCGCGATCTGAGTGGCGACCTCTTCGGCAGTCAGATTAAAGCTCTCTCCCGTGACCGAGGCGGCAACGGGCCCGAGTAACACTATGCTATTACTGTCCAGCTGGCCCTTAAGGCCTTGCACATCGATACGTCTGACCTTGCCACTCAGGCAATAGTCGACACCGTCATCGACACCAAGAGGTTGAGCGATAACGAAATTACCACTCACCACATTGATCTGCGCCCCCTTCATCGGGGTATTACTGAGACTCATGGAGAGTCTGGCGGTGATATCCAGCTGCAGTCCACCGACAACTTGCTTGATCACCTTAAAGGCATCTTCGTCGGTGATCCTTACGCCATTGTAGTACTCAGGCAGGATAGCTTTGTCCGCCAAAGCCTCATCAATCTGCGGCCTGGCACCATGCACCAGAACAATCTTGATCCCCAGGCTATGCAAGAGGGCAATATCATTAATGATTGAGCGAAATTGTTTATTAGCTAACGCCTCCCCCCCAAGCATCACCACAAAGGTCTTGCCCCTATGGGAATTGACGTAGGAAGCTGAGTGACGAAATCCATCAACGAGTTCAGTGGTACGCACGAATATATTCTCACCTTGATTCATTTATGCAAAACAGACGGCCGCAGCCGTAGGCTACAACAAGCATGATATTGCATTTTAATGCAAAATAAAAGCATTTATATTTAATCGTCAGTATGGGGGAATCGTTTTAAAATAGGGCGTGAACTAATAAAATAAAAATAACACAAATGAATAACAATTTGGATTATTCATCCTACTCGATCTATATGACAGTGAATGAAAAAACTAAATTTCAAGCAAAAAAAAGCCCCTGAATCAGGGGCTTGTTTAGAAGTTAGCAACAAGTTATTACTTGATTTTAGCTTCTTTGTACATAACGTGCTTACGGATAACGGGATCAAATTTCATGATTTCCATCTTTTCAGGCATGTTACGTTTGTTCTTTTCAGTCGTGTAGAAATGACCAGTCTTAGCGCTAGAAACTAGCTTGATCTTCTCACGTTTACTTTTAGATTTAGCCATGGTTTATTATACCTTCTCGCCGCGGGCACGAAGTTCAGCAAGAACAACTTCAATACCTTTCTTATCGATAATACGCATA
>NZ_ABIC01000040.1 GCF_000172075.1 Shewanella benthica KT99 | reverse complement strand
TGGACGCTTCTCTTTGGCGATTCGAGTCGCTTCACGCACCTTATCCACATCTGAACCTGTGCCTGAGCTGCCGGTAGAATAGCTGATCATGGCTACTCTAGGCTCGATGCCGAATGCGGCGGCCGATTCGGCAGACTGGATGGCGATATCGGCAAGTTGCTCGGCAGTGGGATCCGGGTTGATGGCACAATCGCCGTAGACTAATACCTGATCCGGCATCAGCATGAAGAAAATTGACGAGACCAGACTCGCGCCAGGTGCTGTTTTAATCAGCTGTAAAGGAGGACGTATGGTATTGGCAGTGGTATGAACCGCACCAGAGACGATACCGTCAACTTCATTTTGAGCGAGCATCATGGTGCCTAGCACCATGTTGTCTTCCAGTTGCTCACGAGCAACGACTTCTGTGAGTCCTTTGTGTCGACGCAGATCCAACATAGGCTCCACGTAACGTTCACGGACCGTTTCTGGCTCGATTATATCGACCCCTTCGCCTAAGGTCACACCTTGTTGGCTTGCAATGCGTTCGATCTCTTCCCTGTTACCAAGCAAGATACACTTGGCGATTCCTCGCTCGGCACAAATACTGGCCGCCTCGATGGTGCGAGGTTCATTACCTTCGGGCAAGACGACGGTGCGATGGGCGGCCCTCGCCAGCTCGGTAAGCTTATATCTGAATGCCGGTGGCGATAGGCGATGCTCACGAGGTGAGTACTTGGTGGCTGATTCGATCCAATTTTGATCTATGTGACTGGCGACGAACTCCTGAACTTCTTCGATGCGCACGGCGTCATCCACAGGGACTTCGTGATCGAAGCGCTGGATGTTGAGTGATGTCTGCCAGGTATTGGTATCGATCAAGAATACCGGCAGTCCGGTTTCGAAGGCTTGTTCACATAGGGCCATGATCTGTGGCTCTAGCTCATAATTGCCTGTGAGTAGCAAGGCGCCTATCTTGATACCATTCATCGAGGCCAGGCAAGCGGCGACGATGACATCTGAGCGATCGCCTGAGCTAACCAGTAGCGAATCAGTCTTGATGTGAGTAACCATGTTGGGAATGCTGCGGGCACAGAAGGTGACTTTACGCAGACGACGGGTGTGCATATCACCGGCATTGATGATCTTAGCCCTAAGATGCTTGGCAAGATCGGAGGCGCGAGGCGCAACCAGATCCAGATTATAGGGCACACTGCCTAATATGCGCAGTGAGCTTTTACCCGGTAGCTGGAACATGTTTGCCGCATCGGCTCTTTGGATATCCTGATGATCGAAGACTTCTGATAGATCCGGACGCGTGCGTCCTTCCTCATCGACCGGGGCACCAATCTTATTGATGATGGCGCCTATTATACGTTTGTTCTTCTTTCCGCCCCATGAGTTATGGGCTATCTCTAAACGGTTCATCAAGGCCGTAGCACTCTCATTGCCCGGTGTGGCAACAAAGATAACATCGGCATCCAGAGCCTTGGCGATGGCGTAGTTAACGTCGCCGGAAAACGGGTGATTACGTGTTTGTACCAGACCTTCAACTACTAGTGTTTCAGTCTCATCGGTACATTCATTGACGCGAGCGATGATCTGCTCCATCAAGACATCGATTTTATCGCCGCGAACTAAGCTTTCCGCATGTTCCATCTCGAACGGTTCGAGTGGGTTAACCGTCGGAGATTTACATAGGATGGTGGTCGAACGTTCGGGCCCTGCATCTTGTGCACGTTGTTGAGCGATAGGCTTGAAGAAGCGAACCTTCACACCGTGGTGCTCGAAGGCGCGAACCAGGCCTAAACTGATAGAGGTAAGACCTACGCCTGTACCTATGGGAATTAACATAATATTGCGAGACATAACAACCTCTTGGTGACGCTCGAAATGGCATGTTCTTTAATCTGAACATGCCGAACGTTTTTGCTTACTCAATGACTTGATGACAGGCTAGTAGTAATAAATATCGCTCCCAGCCTTGCATGTATTAATTTACTTCAGCAGACTCATGGCATCTTCTGCGATGACCCACTCTTCGTTGGTCGGGATAACTAATGCGATAGGGCCCTTGTCTGTGGTGATTTGACCTTGCTTGCCAAAACGTGCCGCCTTATTGCGCTCATCATCAACCTCGAAGTTGAAGATTTCTAACAGATTAAGCACCTTAGCTCGGATAATATCTGAGTTCTCGCCTATGCCGCCGGTGAATACCAAGGCGTCCAAGCGACCTAGAGGCACTGTGTATGAAGCGATATATTTAGCCAAGCGGTAGCAGAAGATATCCAGTGCCAAAATTGCTCCCTTATGACCATTGTTATAAGCTTCTTCGATGCCACGGCAATCGCTGGTCAGCTCAGAGATCCCCAGCAAACCACTCTGCTTATTCATCAGGTTGTTCACTTCATCAGCCGTGTAGTCTAGCTGATGGATCAGGTGGTAGACGATAGAAGGATCCATATCACCACAGCGGGTACCCATAACCAGACCTTCCAATGGCGTTAGCCCCATGGATGTATCGACACTCTTTCCACCCTTAATGGCTGTCACAGATGCACCATTGCCTAGGTGAGCACAGATGACATTAGTGTCTGCGATATCCTTACCGATAGCCTTAGCCGCTTCACGACTGACGAATAGGTGGCTGGTACCATGGGCACCGTAACGACGTATGCTGTTTTCACGATATAGCTTATAGGGAAGGGCATAGATGAAGGCTTTTTCCGGCATTGTTTGATGGAAAGCGGTATCGAACACGGCAACCTGAGGCAGGCTCGGGAAGGCGGCTTGGGCGGCACGAATACCGATCAGGTGGGCGGGATTGTGTAGCGGTGCGAATATCGCACTATCTTCGATCCCTTGAACTACAGTTTCATCAATGATGACTGATTGGGTGTACTTCTCACCGCCATGAACCACACGATGACCAATAGCTAAAATCTTTTCAGCAATTTGTGGGTGAGCGCCTAAGATATTATCAACGATATACTTTATCGCTTCACGGTGAGCGGTGAATTCACCTAGGCTGGCTGTTTGCTTCTCTCCATTGACTTTCCACTTGATACGAGAGTCTTCCAGTCCAAAACATTCAGCAAGACCTGAGATTTGGTCTTCGCCCGTAGAGGCGTCGATAACCGCAAATTTTAATGACGAGCTACCGCAATTAAGTACCAATACCAGTTTGTTTGACATGTTTAAACCTTTTGTAATGCTGTGATTATTTATCACTGAACAATATGACTTCATTGGCAATAATAGCCGAAGTCGCTAGAAGTGCTCCGATGTCGGAGCCTGAAACTGCTTAATTTAGCTATTGCAAGGCCTTGGGGCTCTATTGCAGCATGTGCTATGGTAAAAGCAGTATCCATATAAATAGGTGTTGTAATTGAGCATTCAAGTTATCAAAACTTTGGGCGATGGTCGTCGATATATGAAGACTTGGCCTATGGTCAGACAACTTAGTTTTTACTTTCCCGAATATCGGGTCATCAGGGCGACTCAACTCGCGGTGACCTTGATGCCGGTGCTCGCCCTCTTGGCGGCTACGAGTCAAGTGTATATTAATGGTTGGGGTTTTTTGCCCCAGGCAATCACTATTGCCCTGTTTTTTCTTAGCTTACCTGTTCAAGGTCTGCTTTGGCTCGGCTGGCGTGCTCGCCATCCCTTGCCTCTGTCTCTGCTCGATTGGTGCGTTCAACTGACCACTAAACTGTCGAGTATGGGAGTCATACACAGTCCCCTTGGCCCGAGAGCCTGTTATCTCGACATGGCGCTGTTATTAAAGGCGGCATTCGAGCGATTAGATGATACTTATTGGGAAGAGATTTAATTTTATCACTAATACTGAGGCGAGTATCATACATTCTGCTAGTAGATGGCCTTGATCCCAGTGTCAACAAAGACCTGCTTAATCTGTTCCATGGTTTCACTCGACGGTGGTGAGATATTATCGAGTTGATATGTCTCTCCCATGGCTTCCCATTTATGTTTTCCCAGCTCGTGATAGGGCAGTAGCTCAACTTTCTCAACATTGGTCATTGGTTTGAGGAAGTTTGCCAGGCGTTGTGCCGCCCCAATATCATCGGTAAAACCACCGACAACCACATAACGTATCCAGGTTTTTTGTTGTTTTTTATTCAGGTACTGGGCGAACTCTAAGGTGCGGTGATTGCTGACCTGTGTCAGGTCGATGTGTCTTTGATCGTCTATATGTTTTATATCGAGCATCACCAGATCGGTATTATCTAGCAGCTCATCTATAATAGGCGTGTATTTGCGTACAAAGCCATTGGTATCCAGACAAGTGTGAATGCCTTCTTGCTTACATTCTGCGAATAAAGCCGAGACAAATTCGGCTTGCAATATGGCTTCGCCGCCACTGGCGGTGACACCGCCGCCGCTCGCTTCGAGGAAGGGGCGATAGCTGATAATTTGTTCCATGAGCTCTTTCACTTCGACTTCTTGTCCACCATGAAGATCCCAGGTATCGCGGTTGTGACAGTATTGGCAACGCATCAGGCAACCTTGCATAAACGTGATAAACCTTATGCCTGGTCCGTCTACGGTACCAAAGGATTCCAGTGAGTGGATGCGACCTTTTACTGTCATTATTTCTCCTTATGTGACTAAGTCAGGCTGTAGCGTATTTGGCTACAGCCTGACTCTATTGACGTTAACTAGAACTTATCTATACAAGATAAATTCATTACATTCCTTTAGTAAAGGTACGTGTGATAACGTCTTGCTGTTGTTCTGGTGTCAAGGCATTGAAGCGAACTGCATAACCTGAGACTCGGATAGTAAGCTGAGGATACTTGTCCGGATTGACGATAGCATCTTCGAGCATCTCACGATTCATCACGTTGACGTTCAGATGCTGACCCCCCTCACGTGACTCATTATGAGAGAAGTAGCCGTCCAAAAGGGCTGCCAGGTTAGTGCGTCGGCCATCTTCATCTTTACCTAGTGCATTTGGCACGATAGAGAAGGTATAGGAGATACCATCTTGTGCATGGGCAAATGGCAGTTTAGCTACAGAAGTCAGAGAGGCTACGGCGCCTTTCTCATCACGACCATGCATAGGGTTAGCACCCGGTGCGAATGGTGCGCCTGCTGGGCGTCCGTCCGGTGTGGTACCTGTCTTCTTACCATAAACTACGTTAGAGGTGATGGTGAGGATAGACTGAGTCGGTATGGCGTTGCGGTACATTTTCATATGACGAATCTTCGCCATGAAACGTTCGACCAGATCACTGGCTAAGTCATCGACACGAGCGTCGTTGTTACCGAATTTAGGGTAATCACCTTGGATGTCGAAGTCGACTGCGATGCCATTTTCGTCGCGGATGGGCTTAACTTTGGCGTACTTAATCGCAGACAGTGAATCGGCGGCGATAGATAAACCTGCGATACCACATGCCATGGTACGGCGTACATCTCGGTCATGAAGTGCCATCAGGGCGGCTTCATAAGAGTATTTGTCATGCATGAAGTGGATAGCGTTGAGTGCAGTCACATATTGAGTGGCTAGCCAGTCCATCATCTTATCAAAACGGCCCATGACATCATCAAAATCTAAATATTCAGATGTGATGGCATCAGACTTAGGACCGACTTGGGCCTTACTCTTCTCATCGACACCACCGTTAATGGCGTACAGCATGGTCTTGGCTAAGTTAGCACGAGCGCCGAAGAACTGCATATGTTTACCGATAACCATAGGGCTCACACAACAGGCGATGGCGTAGTCATCAGACTCGAAGTCCGGACGCATCAGGTCATCATTCTCGTACTGGATGGAGCTAGTATCGATAGAGACCTTGGCACAGTACTTCTTAAAGTCTAATGGTAGCTTATCAGACCATAACACTGTGATGTTTGGCTCAGGACTCGCACCCATGGTGTACAGAGTATGTAAGAAACGGAAGCTGGACTTAGTGACCAGAGTACGACCATCCAGACCCATGCCGCCGATAGACTCAGTTGCCCAGATAGGGTCACCAGAGAATAGCTCATCGTATTCAGGGGTACGTAGGAAACGAACCATACGTAGCTTCATCACGAAGTGGTCGATCATCTCCTGAGCTTGCTGCTCGGTCAAGGTACCGTTTTTAAGATCACGTTCGATGAATACATCGAGGAAGCTTGAAGTACGGCCAAGAGACATGGCGGCACCGTTCTGGCTCTTAACTGCGGCTAGATAACCGAAGTAAGTCCACTGAATGGCTTCTTTAGCATTGCTTGCAGGCTTAGAGATGTCGAAACCATAGCTGGTCGCCATCTGCTTCATCTGACCCAATGCCTTGTGCTGCTCGGCAATCTCTTCACGAAGTTGCATGGTTGCACTTAAGTCTTCACCGGTTTCGAAACGCGCTTGCAAAGAACCGAATTGGGCATACTTGTCGGCCATCAGATAATCGATGCCGTAAAGGGCGATACGACGGTAATCGCCGATAATACGGCCACGGCCATAGGCGTCGGGTAAACCAGTCAGTATGCCTGATTTACGACAACCCATGATTTCCGGAGTGTAGATATCGAACACGCCCTGGTTATGAGTCTTACGCAGTTCTGAGTAGACGTATTTGATCTCAGGGTTAAGTACACGGTCATATGCCTTGCAAGAGCCTTCTACCATACGAATGCCGCCGTTTGGCAACATGGCACGCTTTAGCGGTGCTTCTGTCTGAAGGCCAACAATGGTTTCGAGTGATTGCTCGATATAGCCGGCTTCATGGGAAGTGATGGTCGATACCTTGTCGGTATCGAAATCCACGGGGGCATGAGTCTGGTTTTCTTGCTTGATGCCCACCATCACCTTGTCCCAAAGCTTGGTGGTCGCTTCAGTCGCATCGGCTAGAAATGACTCATTGCCTTCATAAGGGGTGTAGTTCGCCTGGATAAAGTCACGAACATTGACTTGGGTTTTCCAATCGCCGGCGGTGAATCCTTCCCATGCGTTGGCAAACTGTTCCGTTTTTTCGGTCATAGCGCAAATACCTTCTGTTAAGAATTAAACTTGATTATCGTTCTGTGCCTTCGTAAGAGCGGGGCGGCGATAAACAAACCAATAAGTGAGTCCTACGAAAATAGCGCCGCCCACTATATTACCTAAAGTGACCGGGACGAGATTGTGGAGTATAAATTGACTCCAAGTTAGATCGGTAAACTGACTCGGGTCTATGCCCGCGTTTGCCCAAAAATCGGCTGTTGCGACTTGCTTAGTAAAAATCGCCATTGGGATAAGAAACATATTTGCTATGCAGTGCTCAAAGCCTGCGGCGACAAACATGGCGACGGGTAATACCACTGCAAGTAATTTGTCGGTGACGGTTTTTCCAGCGTAGGCCATCCAAACGGCCAGACAAACCATGATGTTACACATGATGCCTAAGGCAAAGGCTTGTCCGAATGTATGGTTGAGTTTAGCTTGAGCAGTCTGTAAGTAACCTAGGCCAATTAGCCCGTGTCCTGCTTCATAATGCTTAGCGGCGATCATGAGACCGACCAAGAGCATGGCACCGATAAAGTTGCCCAGGTAAACCAGTCCCCAGTTACGCATTAACGCCTTAGTGGTGACACGCTTGCTGGCGCGGGCTGTAATGGTCAATACGGTAGAGGTAAATAGCTCGCCTCCTAAAACGACAACTAACATCAGGCCCAGACTAAAACAGAGGCCACCGATGAGCTTATTCAGTCCGTAGGGAAGGGCGCTGCTTCCTGCCGTCGCCACGACATAGAAGACAAAGGCTAAACCGATAAACATGCCGGCTGTCATCGCCAGGATCAAAGTAGACTCTGTGTCCCTATTGACTTTAATGACGGCAGCATCTTCCACTTTTAGGGCGGTGGCGGCTGGAGTATTAGCATCAAACGGACTGGGACAATTGTTCATGTTTCGCCTTGTAATTGCCAGATACTGGTTATTAACACCAATATAAAGTTGATTCCTAGTTAATAGAACCGCTAAATGGGTAAATTGGTTCCTGATAAGGTCAGTATAAAAAACATGTAATTAAATTTCGTGATCTTGGTCAAATTATCGCTCTAAAACCCGGAAAAGTGTAATTTATTTACAGGTTTTCCCTTTGCTAATGCTTACTTTTTACCTGGAATCTCTGAGTGGTTCATTACTAGCGACATTAGGACAACTAACCCAAGTCAAAATTGGTAAGACCAATTTACCACGCAAATGATAACACAATCTGAAAATGACAACACTCGTTGTTGGAGCTGCCAGCTTGGATAATCAAAATTTTGCGAGCAAGGTAACAATTGTATAGGTAAGCCTAATAAAGGGAAACTTGAGGCACGTAAATTACCTTTGGTTTGATCACCATTAGCTTGGAACGTGAAAATCAGATTTAATCTGACAAAGTAATAAAATAAGTTGATTAAAAATCAAGTGGTTATATATATAGGTGTGATGGGATATCGTAAACAATCATGTTAGATAAAAAGGTTATTAATGTTTTCTGCTGCTTTCTTATGTTTTCGACATAAAAAAGCCTAGGAATAACCTAGGCTTTTGTCAAAAATTATCTTTTTAGAATTTTTGTGTATAAGACGCTGTGTATGTACGTCCGTATAGATTATACAGAGATGAATCATAGTCTAGATTTGAATCTAGCACAGGATCTTGGTTGGTGATGTTACGAAGACCTAAGGTAAACTTACCATTCCATGCAGCCATGTAACTATAGCTTGCATCAAAGGTTGTTTGTGATGAAAGACTTCCTATTTGCTCATAGGTATTTGGATCTGTTTTTTCAGATTGTCCATCAATGTACTGAGTCAATAGTGAAGCGGAGTGATCACCATATGACCAATCAACAACCCAAGTGAAGCGATACTCTGGCATGCCGTTACGACCAATTTGGTTGTTTACTGGTCCATTGAAGTACTCTTCATCATCGTAAGAGAGGATGTAAGTTAGATCGAATGTTGAACCAAAATCACCCGCAGCGGTTTCTAAGCCTGAATAGGTTAAGTTGAAATCGATACCAGAAGTATCGAAGCCATTACCATTGACCTGTGGGGTCGTTGCAGACAAGATCTTACCATCTGCATTATTACCGATTCGTGTTATGTCGCCTAGAGCCAAGTTACCGTAGCCGACTTTCTTCTCTTCTTTCAGTAAAGAGTCTAGAGAGACAAAGGTGATCACATCATCGATACTTAAATTGTAGTATTCAACTTTAGTACTGAAGTCGTCTGTGATGTTCCAGATTGCACCAATATTATAGAAATCAGATGTTTCAGGCTGTAGCTCAGAGTTTGCCGTACGAGTTACGTCATATTGCTTAGCTTTACAATCTGCAGTAGACGTTCCTTGCTGTTCACAATAGTAATAATCGGTTGCTGTATCGGCACTGAAAGAATCGGCAGCATAAAGATCTGATAATGCCGGTGCACGGAAGCCTTGGCCCCATGATGCACGCAATACAACATCTTCAATCAGCTGATATCTAAGTGCAATTTTAGGCGTCGTTGCTGTTCCAAAATCTGAATAATTATCATAACGAAATGCAAGGTTGAGTTCCAGATCATCAGTAACGGGAATGATACTCTCTGCAAAGATTGCAAATACATCGCGATCTCCGCCTGAACCGCTACCAGAAGATCCGATGACTTCACCTGCAGCTGTTTCGGCATCGACGTTAGCTTCATATTTGTACTGCATAAATTCAGTACCCACATACCAACCAACTATGCCTGCAGGAAGATCGATTGCCTCGAAGTTGATACCGGCATTCACACTTTGGAATTCCATGATATCTTGCTTAAGGGTATCGTGGCTTATTGCAGCAACAACAGCATCAGTGTTTCCTTCAGGACCGAAACTAAATTCACCACTCTTAACCATAGCTTCAACAGTTGGGCGGTGTATATAGCCTTTACCGTAGTTGCTGTTTTCAGCTAGATTATAGTGGTAAGTGAAATCCCAGCCAAAGTCATCATGCTCACCGACTAAACCAACTTGGATATCAGTACTGTAATCAATTGTAGTTGAATCACGGGTGCCTACATCGGTGAAGCGATAGTAAACTCGGCCATCATTTTCATTTTTACTCGTGCCGGTATTGTTACCATCGGTATCATAGTTCTGGATATCAACTTGACCCGCATCAACTTTAAACCAGCCTGCTGCAGGAGCGTAACGGCCGAAAGTCTCGTTACGAGAAAATAGACCTTGAGCTTCAAACATGATTTCGTCAGATAGCTCGTAACTTGCAGTGACATAACCTGCTGTATACTTACGCGCCGCGTGATCGGCTGCTTCTGAGGTATAATCATAACCACAGATATAATCGCCATCACCATAATCATATACATGGCCGCCACCAACCATTTTATCGTTATCACAGGCAGCCATTGGACTAAATTGTCCAGAAGTCATATCCAAGAAGTTACGCGCATATGCAGAAACGCCAGTTGTATTGGCATATTCTTCTGCTAATGTGTTAGTAGAGCTTGTGAACCAACGATCACGTTGGAAGATAATTTCACGATTCTGATGTTCAAATGAGAAGGTTAGACTGCCCTTGTCACTGCTAGTACCACCTATGATGTGAGTTTTCCACTCTTCACCACCAGCTTGTTGAGGGTTAGCTCCCGTAGCCGAGATTTCTAGTCCTTCATAATCTTTCTTGAGGATAATGTTAACAACACCGGCAACGGCATCAGAACCATAAACAGCCGAAGCACCATCAGAAAGAATTTCGATGCGTTCAATAGCGGCTGTTGGAATGGTGTTTAAGTTAACTGCCGTACCACCCATAGTCGGTGAACCAGGCATACGTTTGCCGTTTAGAAGAACCAAAGTTCTGTCTGCACCTGCGCCACGCAGAGAAATATTAGCTTGGCTCTGCCAAGAGCTACCCGATGATTCGGCGCTTGAGCCGAAGGTGTTTAAGTTGCTACGACGTAAAACATCGGCGACTGACATAGCGCCTGTTTTTTCCATATCGGCAGCTGTAATCGTAGTTACCGGTGAAGATCCTTCTAAGTCAGTACGCTTAATACGTGAACCTGTTACTTGAATTCTTTCTACTGATTCATCATCACTTGCAGCAAATACGACTGGCGCAGTTAATGCGGCAGTTGCAGCACCACTAATTAATGCAAAACGTACGGCTTTAGCCATTTTTGAGTTTGGCAGCATTTTGTTCTCCCTGACACTTATTATGTTTTTAATAATTTGGTTTTAATTTTTATATAGCAACAAATGTAACCAGGTATACGTTTGTTAATGTTATTAAACGGATATTGATCAATGTTACTAGAAGTGGGATATAAGCACGTAGTGGTAACACCTGCAATAGTGTGTAAACGAGAGGGAGTAAAGCGCATGATTACTTTAACTTAACTATTTCGACTCTTGTTGGTAACGTGTTGGCTTGTTGTGAATCTGATAATCAATGGCTTGGGTTGCAATTGTAATGATGGCGTTAATTTCTGAGCTTTTATATTCTGTTTATATCTATTTGAATATCTTTATAAATGTTTCTCGGTGTTAAATGCGATACATTTATTTAACCAAATAATCATAAAAAAAGTGTTCAGTTGAAACAAATATAATCATTTTGTGACGTTAGTCATCTTTTCGCTCTCCTTACTTTGTTTTTTATTTGTTTGAAATATCATCAGTTTTACAAGTTTGATGTATTTGTAAATAAGTTTTATGTTTGGTTTTGTTGTTTTTGTAGGCGCTTTGTAATCGGGCTAAATCAATATTAGCTTGGTTTTAGCTTACAGCGTAACAAGGTATGCCCGAGCCCAATGTTGTCGATATCCTCATCGACATACAGACCGGCTTGGGAGATGAGACTCAACATATCTTTAGAGTGATACATTCTACTGTCACCATTAGCCATGACGGTGAAGTAGATAGAGGTGGCGTTGACACAATATGCGCCAGCCTCGAACGGTTGCCTGTCCCAATAAGTCTCTAAAATACACAGCTCGCTTCGCGTCGTCATACTTTGAGCGGTACGTTTCAGAATGCTTAATATTTGTGGCTTGGAGAAACAATCCAAAAATTGGCTCATCCAATAAAGGTCGCCCTCACGGCAGAAAGCTTGTGACTCATTTAAAAGATTACATTCATAGCCCTGGACTCGGTCTGCAACACCTTTATCCTTAGCATTTTTCAAGGCGACTTTTAGCTGGCCGGGGAGATCCATGATGGTGATATTAACGTCACTATTATACCCAGTGCATGCCAGTGCCCATTTACCAGTATTACCGCCGACGTCGACGATATGTTTAGGCTGGTTTTTAAATATTAATGGCAGTAACTGGCCAAAAGCATGATCTGAATAGTAGTGATCAAACTCGAACCAACTCTGTTTTACTTGCTCGGGTAATTCACTGAGAGTGGGGTAGATAGTCTCCCAATCACCGAATACTTTTAGCCCCTTTGGCTTGCCCTCGACGAGTGATGCCTCTAACTCGTATACACCTTGGTAGCAGACATCATGGACAAAATTCAGGTTAACCTTGGCCATATCATCGTGTAGCAGGAAGAAACCAATTTTATCCAAGTGATAATGTTCATCTTTATGCCAAACGAGTCTCATACTCAGGCCCATATCCAGTAATACACTTACAGCATATTCAGATAACTGAGTGCTGTGTTGTATATCTTCGAGTAAACAGCCTGATTTACCCGCTGCATCTATCTGCTCTAATATGCCAAATTTGAGTAAACAGCGTGCGACTTGAAAACTGATAGGGGCGAAAGCAATTTTTTGAGCTTCAAATTTCGCATCGAAAGCACTGATATCCTGTGGAGACTGATAGAAAGGCATAATAAATGTAGGCTCGGTTATATGAGTAAAAGCGCAAGTCACTCTATCATGTTGGAAGAAAATAACGGTATGATTTATCCGAGTTTATTGGTTTTTATATTAACTTGTGATGCAGCCTGTACTTGTGGTTAATCATGCAGGTCAGTGGGTGACAGCCCTGAGCATGTCGGCAAATACACTTGGAAATGTTCCTACACCTATGACTGTTATGATAATGACCCAAGAAGTCACTTTTTCCCTCATATCAAGTTTACATGGGACTTCGGCACTTTCGGCCTTACCTAGCATGACCATGATGATCCTCAGATAGAAATAAAGGCCTATCACACTGGCAATCACCAAGAAGATCATCGGCCACCAAAGCTGGCCGGAGATGGCGGCAGCGACAAGATAGAATTTTCCCATGAATCCTATGGTTAATGGTATCCCGGCTAAAGACAGCATGAGCACACTTAAACATGTTGCCTGTAAGGGTTGTCGCCAGAAAAGGCCGCTTAATTGCTTGATTGAGGTGTTATTTCCTAGCTGCATCAATACAGAGAAGATCCCCGTTAAGGTGAGCATATAGGCGAGTAGATAAAAAATCATCGCTTCAATATTAAAGTTTATATCATTTAGCAGGTTGGCATTACCCTCGAGTAATAACAAAAAAATCAGTAGATAACCAAAGTGAGAGATAGAGGAGAAGGCCAATATTCGCAGCAGCCTATCTTGCTGCAGTGCCAATAAATTACCCATAAGCATAGATGCGACAGCGACAAGAGCGATGACGTCTAAAATAGTGCTATCGGTTTGCCACTCTCCATAACTGAACATTCTCCATAACACGATAAAAGCTGCCAATTTTGAGACGATAGCCAAGAGGGCCGTAGTGGGCAAAGGAGCGCCTTCAAAAATGTCTGCGACCCACAGATGACAAGGTACCAGAGACAGTTTGAAACAAAGCCCGGTGAGAATAAAGATCATCCCGCTAGTGGTTAAACTCAGTGGCGAACTCGCTAGGTGTTGCAGCTTGTTTGTCGATACCGCATCAAATGTCAGGCTGCCCGTTTGCAGATAGATGAGCGCGATTCCCATGAGTATCAAGGCCGAAGCGCCGGCCGATAGCACCAGGTATTTAACTCCGGCTTCCTGACTATTAGGATTGTTATTTGAATAGGCGATAAGCCCGACGAAAGAGAGGCTCATTAGCTCTAAGGCCAGGAAGAAACTGGCGAAATGCTGACTGGAAATCATGGACACAGCGCCAAGACTGGCCGTCAATAACAGCAGGTAATATTCTTCATTGGTGTTATCCGATTTATCCAGCCAATGATAAAGCTGAGACCAGAGAAAAACTAATATGACTAATAATCCAGCAGAGATCAGGGCATTTACCGGGGTGAAAATAAATAGCAGCTCAGACGTGGCAGGGGCTTCAATCAAGGATACTTGAGTCAGGCAAGCGCCAATTAAACCCATACCTGTGATTAAAAATGCATGAATGTGCGAGCGTTTTAAGGCAATGCTCAGTAGCAAGAGTAAAATTGTGCTCAACAATATGCCTGCCGGAAGGTAGTGGCTACTCATAATGCACTTCCTGTTATGGCGTATAGCGCGAGTACTTGGGCTAATGGCTGCTCTAGCATGTCCAATAGTGGTTGAGGATGTATTCCCAAAAGTATCAAGCCTGCTGCGATCGACATGAGAGTCAACTTCTCCTTCAGGCTAAGATCTGGATATGGACTGGGGAGGACCGGTGGTTTTGTGTGTTCAGTCACTTCGGCGCTTGCTTGCTCACTTGTCGAGGTGAGGGGGATTCTGGTGTCTGCTGTGGAGGCCGGGTTCTCCAAGTCTGAGCCTTGGGTTCGAAAAGGTCCGAAGAAACTTTTTTGAATCATGCGCAGGGAATACACTGCGCCAAGTATCAAACCTAAGGAGGCAAGAACAGCAAAACTAGCGTGCTGTTCTAAGGCGCCGACCAGTACGAGAAATTCTCCGATAAAATTACCCAACCCCGGCATGCCTAGGGAGGCGATGGCGAAGAAGAGCCCCATGGCGCTCAGTTGCGGTAAATAGCGCCATAAGCCGGAAAATTGATGCAGATCCCGGCTATGAAACCTTTGTTGTATCAGGCCGACTAACATAAACAGCGCCGCGCTACTCAGGCCATGGGCGAGCATCTGCATCACGGCGCCCTGAAGGGCAATCATGTTGAGGCTAAAGCAGCCTAAGAGTACGAAGCCCATATGGCTCACACTCGAGTAGGCCACGATGCGTTTCAAGTCATGTTGCGAGAAAGCCATCAAGGCGCCGTAGATGATGCTCAAAACGGCGAGGCTCATCATCAGTGGCGACCAAAACTGCACTGCGTCAGGAAACAGGGGGAGTACGAATCGTATGATGCCGTAACCACCAGTCTTTAATAGTATTGCCGCCAATATAATACTCGCCGGAGTGGGGGCTTGGGTGTGGGCATCGGGTAACCAGGGGTGAAAGGGAAAGGCGGGCAGCTTGACCAGAAAAGCGATAATAAAACCTAAACAAATCCAGATGGCCATCGGGGAAACGATGGGCGTGAGAATGAGCACTTGGTAGTCAAAGCTAAGCAGGCCTGTTTGCTGATAATGAAATACCACTAGTGCTATGATGCTCATAAGCATCAATAATCCGCCAGTCTGGGTGAATAAGAAGAATTTCAGCGCGGCATATCGACGGTTTTCATGTCCCCATATGGCAATAAGAAAATACATGGGAACTAACATGACTTCCCAGAAGACGAAGAAAAGCAAGAGGTCCATCGCCAGAAAAACGCCGATGATCCCGGCCAAGGTCCAGAGAAAATTAAAGTAGAAAAATCCCTGATGTTTGTCAATATCACTCCAGGCAGAAGAGAGGGCGACGAGACCCATCAATAGGGTCAGTAATATCAAGACCAGGCTAAGACCATCCATGGAAAAGTGAGCCGTGATGTTAAACCTGTCAATCCAGACATGGCTCTCATCGAAAAGCCACTGACTGCTTCGGGCAAGTGGGCTGGTCAATGTCAAAATGCCTAAATAGGCCAAGCTACCCAGGAGTGCGAACAGAGATATCCTGCGTGGCAAGTTTGGATTAAAGCCTTGACTGTACCAGGCCAGCAGTCCGCCCAGGAGTGGAATTAAGAATAAGAAAGATAACGTCATCTTATGACTCCCCAGGCGATAGCTAAGATGCTAAATAAGATCAGACTGGCACTGTAACTCCTCAGTTTCCCCGTTTGCAGCTGGTTGAACATCAGGTGGAGGCGATAGCTAATGGTCTCTAGTGCTCGAAAACTGGCATCGATAATGTCATGGCGATTGAGATAAGTGAGTTTTTTAAAAGGTGTGATAAATATACTCGCGAATAAGCTATCTAAGCCCCAGCCTGAAGCTATAAAACGGCCTAGCCCCATTTTATTGACGGGTTTATCTCTGCTTGTTTGACCAAACCAAAACCAGGCTAAGATCACACCGACTAACGGCACTAGAATAGGTAACCCATGTTCGAGAGGCGTCAGGCTTGAAGATGAGTTAACGGTTAACTCGCCAAATAGGTGTAAGACCCCTTGTGGCTGTATGCCGCCGAGTAAGGCCAGAGTCATCAAGACAATAAGGACAGCCCCCATAACTGCCGGAGTTTTATGGCTAGGTGCATGACCAGGCTTTCCCATAAAGATAATAAAGAATAACTTGCCACTGTATAGCGCGGTAAATAATGCGCCTAATAAGGCTCCCCACCATAAGAGTGGCTGCTCTGCCAAGGCCACCTGCTGTAAAATTAACTCTTTACTGAAGAATCCCGATGTCATGGGCAGAGAGGCCAGGGCGGCGCAACCTATGGCAAAGCTCAGGGCCAGTAAAGGCAGCTTCTTACTCAGGCCGCCCATCTTCATGATATCTTGCTCATGGTTCATGCAATAGATCAATGCCCCGGCACTGAGAAATAGCAGTGCCTTGAAAAATGCATGGGTCATCAGATGAAAGATTGCCGTGGATGCGGCGCCTACGCCTAAGGCTAAAAACATATAGCCAAGCTGACTGATGGTCGAGTAGGCCAATATGCGTTTAAGATCCGTTTGAAACAGTGCCGAAGTTGCGCCAAACAGTAGGGTCAATACCCCCATAACGGCAATAAACATCAATACCTGAGGGGCTAGTTGGAACAGGGCATCATTTCTTGCGATCAAGTATATACCGGCGGTCACCATAGTCGCCGCATGAATGAGCGCACTGACAGGTGTCGGGCCCGCCATGGCGTCGGGTAACCAGGAGTGTAATGGCATCTGCGCCGACTTTCCTGCGGCTCCGGCAAATAAGAGCAGGCATGAAACTGAAATTAACTGGCTTTCACCCGCGGTATTAGCCCGTAAAAGTGTTTGAGATTGCTGCTGTATCTGTTGGATATTTACGGTGTCGAACTGATAAAACAGCAATATAATGCCGATTAACATGGCGGTGTCGCCGATGCGGGTGATGATGAAAGCCTTGTTGGCGGCCTTGTTATTGTCAGTTTTTTGATACCAAAAGCCGATCAACAGATAGCTGCACAGGCCCACGCCTTCCCATCCCAGATAGAGGAGCACCAGATTGTCGGCAAGCACCAGAATGAGCATGGAGGATACAAACAGGTTTAAGTAAGCGAAGAAGCGGCATTGATCTTCATCTTGGATCATATAACTTGCCGAATAAACATGGATCAGGGCGCCGATGCAGCAGATGATGGTGATCATCACCAGGGATAAGGGGTCCAGATACAGGCCAAAGCTCAGGTTTAGTGAGCCTGCATGTTGAGTGGCTAACTCCGAAGACGCTAATTCTGGAGCGCCTATATTGAGCCACTCTCCCAAGGAAGCCTGAATGATAAACAGGTCTTCATCCCATACTTGTACATTGAGTCGAAGGGCTAACAGGGCTGCCAGGCTTACTGAGCTAACCCCGAGTATTATTGCCCACCGCTCATTGGGCTGAAATAAAATTAATATTGCCGCGCTGCACAGGGGAAGCAGAGGAATGGCCATCAACAGGCTACTCATCAACAGATCATTCATAAATAGACTGTTCATATTATCCCTTCAGCTTAGTGAGTTTATCGACATCAAGATCTTGCTGTTGTCGATAAATACCAATAACCAAAGCCAGACCAACAGCGACTTCACAGGCGGCCAGCGTGAGGATGAATAGATACATGAGTTGTCCATTGACATTGCCATGGAGACTCGAGGCGGCGATAAATATCAGGGCGATGCCATTGAGCATTATTTCCAGGGAGATCAGCATAAAGAGTAAATTTCGGCGACTAAGTAAGCCGAACAGGCCAATAGCGAACAGCACGCCACTTAGCGCCAGTATCCAAGTGATCTCTATCATCCGTGTTCACCTCGGGTTTTCTTGTTCGTCTGTGCCTGATTCGGTTCAATTTCCACTGGAGTGAATTCGGTTGAACCTGACTTGTGTATCGGCTTAGCTTTAGTATCCGGCTTATTGCCTTGCTTGGTGATATGGATGGCGCTGACAAGCGCGGCCAGCAGCATGATGGCAGCTAACACGACCAGGACCCGATAGGAGCCAAAAAGTTGAATGGCCAGCTGTTTCACCGTCTGATCCACAGGTAATGAGCCAGTGAGTATCTCTTGATGTAGGCCAACCGAGCCCAGGGAGAGCAAGATGAGCTCTATGACCAATAACGCGGATAATATCAGGGGACCTTTAGCCACCTGAGGATTAAACAGTTGTCGCTCGGCGGCCAAACTGCGCTCGCCCTGGTGCAGCATCATGGTGACAAATACGAACAGCACCATGACGGCGCCTGCGTAGACAATGATCTGTAGTGCAGCGGCAAAAGGCGAGCCCAGCATGAAGAAAATCAGCGCGATGGCCAACATCATAGTGACCAGATACAGCAGAGCATGCACCACATTATGGGCGCTGACGGTGAGAAGCGCCGATATGATGGCGACGGCAGCTGAGATGCAAAATATAATGTCAATCATGGCAACAGACTCCTGACATTGATGGGAGCTTGTTCGTCGATGGCCTCACCTTTAGCCTTGCCGGTTATCGCCTTACCACTGACCTTATAGAAATTATACTCGTGATACTTTCCTGGGCCAGCAATCAGCAGGTGATGCTTCTCGTAGACCAGATTCTGCCTGTCATATTCCGCCATTTCAAAGTCAGGCGTGAGTTGAATCGCGTGGGTCGGACAGGCTTCTTCGCAGAAGCCGCACATGATGCAGCGGGAAAAGTTGATGGTGAAGGTCTTAGCTTCCCAGCGTCCGTCGGGTTTCTCGGTTTTCTCGACCGAGATACAATCGACGGGACAGGCAACTGAGCAGAGATTGCAAGCGACACAACGTTCCTCACCATCGGGATCTCGTGTCAGCACAATACGGCCTCGATATCTGGGAGATAGGTAAGGTTTCTGCTCCGGATACTGCACCGTATCGGCGGGGGTGAAGGTATGCTTCAAGATGGTGATCAAGGTTCTTATCTGGCTAAGCATGATCTATTCTCCTGTTAGAAACCGAGTGTTAACTGCCATAGAGCGGTTAACATTAGGTTGAGTAAAGTGAGCGGCAATAAAACCGTCCAGCCCAGTCGCATCAGTTGATCGTATCTGGGCCTGGGTATGGCGGCTCTAAGCAAAATAAAGAACACCACAAACGAGCCTGTCTTTAACAGGAACCAGATAATAGGGGGCAGCACAGGCCCTTGCCAGCCACCGAAATAGAGAGTGGTAATGAGCGCTGAGATAAAGATGACGCCCAGATACTCACCAATGAAAAACATGCCAAATTTTATGCTGGAATACTCGGTATGAAATCCTGCCACTATCTCAGTTTCGGCCTCGGGGAGATCGAATGGAGCACGATGAATCTCTGCCACGCCGGCAATAAGAAACAACACAAAACCAAGGGGCTGACTGAGAATAAACCAGTAATTTTCCTGAGCCGCCACTATGTCGTTGAGACTAAAACTGCCTGTGATGATGACGACCCCCATCAGAGCCAGCCCCATAAATACCTCATAAGAAAGCATCTGAGCCGCGGTTCGCATCGCGCCCAAGAGGGCATATTTACTGTTGGAGGAGAAACCTGCCAGCATGATGCTGTAAACCGACAGTGAGCTCAGTGCCAGGATAAACAGCAAGGCATTATCGAAATTGGCTATCTGAATATTCGGGGAGAAAGGTATGATGGCGAATCCGAGCAAGGTCATTATCATCAAGATCATAGGCGCGATAACGAATAGGGCCTTATCGGCGAAGGGGGGGATCCAATCCTCCTTGGTGAAGATTTTTATCATGTCGGCCACCACTTGCAAGAGTCCCATCGGGCCGACTCGGTTCGGCCCCAGTCTATCTTGCCAGACCGCGAGTAATCGTCTCTCGAGCCAGGTAGACCAAGCTGCACAAAGCAGTAATAGCAGTAAAACGCTGGTGGGAACCAGTAACACCTCATATAGGATTATCATTTGTCCTCCTTCCCCTTGAGTGTGACTGGCGTTATCTTGGCGCGTTTACCTAGCAAGGTGAATAATGTATTGGGCACCTGTGCGATATCGGGGGCCATCTGCCGATTGAATGTGCACATCAGCCTGACGGCGCTATGCTCACCTTGGACCCAGACTTCCTCTCCTTCGATGAGTCTCAATGAGGCTGCAAGGCTGGGGTGGATTTTTAGGCTGGGATCAGGGCTCATGGAGTGTATGGGTGATGAATATCTGGCCAGCTCAAAATCGGCATATAGGTTAGCCGCAGGCACTAAGCGGATGCCAGCACCGGTTAACTCCGAGCTATTGGTTTCCTTTCGACCCGCATTAGTTTGCCGTCCGTTTTCTTGCTCATCTTGATGTTCGCCTGGGCATGCTGGCTGGCTCGATAGGGAGACTTGAGAAAAAAGTGTGATCCCCGAGGTCCAGGGAGACTGATTTCCATTGCCGGAACGATTGGCTCCCTGATCTGAGTTCCATTTTGGTGACCAGGCATTAGCGGGTAAGACTGTGATCATCTGCACCTGGCTCTGACGAAATCCCTCGACTCCTTCCATAGACTGAACAAAAGGCGTGCCAGAAGCGGACATTGGCATCTGTTCTTTGACATCATTAACGGCATGTATCGCCGTTCTGGCGCTGGCTCGTTGGGGTTGGCCGGCGATACGGAACGGGGAGCCTTGATTGATATGAGCGAGTTCAGAAAATGTCTCTATGGGGGCCAGTATGGGGACATGCTGGGACAGCCAATGATGGATCTCTGCCGGATGATGTAAATGCGTCAGCTCAGCCAACCAGATCCAGGGCATCATGCGTTGATTAAGCCCGGATATGGTGGCAAACCCATGCTGTAATCTGCCTTCTGAGCTGAGGTAACAGCCTTGGGATTCGGCAAAAGAGCCGCTTGGCAATAGCAGATCTGCCATCTGAGCAGTTGGGGTTAACATTTGATCTATGACGATAATATTATCTATCGCATCCAATGCGGCTTCTAGTTGCTCGGCCTCCATATAGCGATACAGATCTGTCTCTAAAATAATCAAGGTATCAGGGGCGTTATGGGCTGAGTCTTCTCCCTCTTGGCCCATGACTCTGTTGATGAAGGAGTCGATACCCAGATATTTCGCCTCACCTGCCTCATCCTTGATGAGCAGGCCAAAATGAAGATCGTTTACCTGCTTGGTCACCCCATAAAAACCCGCATGGGGCTTAAGACGTTTGAGCAAACTTGCGATGTCAAGGCTAGTCCTCAACAGAGCTGGATCTTGACTCTGAAGGCCGGTGATCACCATAGGAGTGTCGGCAGTTAATAGTGAATCGACTATGCGCCGGGCAGAAGCAGAATATGACTCTGTATTTGTGTGTGTCTCTCTGTCGTCAAGGCTCTTCGTTTCTTCAAGCTTGTGCGCGAGCAGATCCTGTATCTCTTCGAGCAAGATCACTTGCTCATCGGGGGAAATGATCACTTCCTCAGTTGCCAAACTGGACAATTGACTGGTATCACTGGCGATAATCGCTAAAGGTGAGCGGCTCGTTTGCGCTATATTCCTAACTGCGCCATCTTGCCAATCGGCTATGCCCAGTTTAGCGGCATTGTTTATCCCTAGGTTACGACTCATCTGCCTGATGGCGAGTGCGAGTCTGGGCGCCGTGTGACTAATGTCTTCATCGATGATCAGGGCGGCGTCGCAAGCCTGGGCCTGTTTGATGGAGAATGGGCTGACTCTATTGCTCTGATAGGCACTGCACAGCATGTGCAGCATCTGGACTTGCACGTCCGGCACGCCCAGATAAAAATTGTCCTGACCCACTAGTTTCATCAGCGCGGCATTATTCTCTATATGTGTTCTGGCGGAGCCAATGGCAATACATCGGCCTAATGCCTGCTGATTATCGATAATAGCCGGTGAGAGGAGCTTGGCTAGATGCTTCTTGGCAGCATCGCTGGTAAGGATAACGGAACTCTTATCATTATTATTGCGCAGCAAGGGAGCATCGAGTCGCTCACTGTGATTGACATGTTCATAGCCAAATAAGCCAATGTTGCACAGGAAATGGCCGTTGATCTCATCATGCCTGCGGTTCGTTATCCTGCGAATCTTGTGATCTCTTTCACTCACAGTGATGTTGCAGCCCAGGCTGCAGTGGGGGCAGACAGTCGGGGCGGTTTGTAGATCCCATTTGCGTATGTAGTGTTCGGAATATGGTTTATCGGTAAACACCCCCGTTGGGCAGACTTCGGCCAAGTTACCTGAGAAGCTATTTTCCAGGGCGCCGGATCTTGCCCTGCCAAAGTAGAGATGGCTTTTCGAGCCAAATACATTGAAATCGTCCCCACCACAGTAGTCCCGATAGAAGCGGACGCAGCGATAGCATCCGATACAGCGGTTCATCTCATGATTGAGCATGGGACCTAAATATTGATTCAGATGGGTGCGTTTCTTGCCTGTGTAACGTCGGTTAATATGGCCACTGATGGCGGTCATATCCTGCAAGTGACAGTTGCCTCCCTCTTCACACACAGGGCAGTCGTGGGGGTGCTGGGTCATGATGGCTTCGATATTGGTTTGTCTAAATTGTGTTGATTGAGTATCTTGCATCGAGATGATCATGCCATCAGATACTGGGGTCATACACGCCATGACCAAGCGGCCGATCTTGTCCTCACCATTTTGATACTGGTTTACCGCGCATTGTCTACAGGCGCCCACTGAGCCCAGCTCCGAATGCCAACAAAAATAAGGCAGATCTAATCCAAGAGTCAGACAGGTTTGCAGCAGGTTTTCATGTGGTGATACTCGGTAGGCCTGATTATCTATGGTGATGCTGACCATGTCAGTGTCAGTGTTGAGATTATTCATCACATCCCCCGACTCGGTTGGTATTCAATGCGCCTTGTGTCTTAGCTGTGGCAGCCTTCTTTGCGACTCGTTCATCATGATAGGGGCAGCATTGATGCTTGATATGAGTCTCAAAATCTTGCCTGAAATACTTAAGGGCGCTCTGCAGAGGTTCGACCGCGCCGGGGGCGAGGGCGCAAAAGGTGTTGCCGGGCGCGGCGAAGTCGCACAGATCCTCCAGTTGATCAATATCTTTAGGTTCACCTTCTCCTCGCTCAATTTTTTCGAGTAAGGAAACGGCCCAGGGCAGACCGTCTCTGCAAGGTGTGCACCAGCCACAGGACTCCTGTGCAAAGAAGCGCACCAGGTTGAGCACCATAGAAACGGGGCAGTATTTATCGTCCAAGATGATGATGGTCCCGGTGCCCATGCGGCTGCCTAACTTGCTTATTTCGTCGTAATCCATGAGGGCATCTAAGTGCTCTTCGAGGAGGAAATCTGTGGAGCCGCCGCCGGGAAGAAACCCCTTGAGCCGGTAACCATCGCACATGCCGCCAGCATGGTGCTCGATGATCTCTCTGATGGAGGTGCCCATGGGAAGCTCCCACAATCCCGGACGTTTGACTCTGCCACTGACACCGAATATTTTAGTGCCAGCGTCTTGTCCCTTGCCGAGGGCTTTGAACCAGTCGCTGCCGAAATTGATGATGTGGGGCAGGTTACAGAAGGTCTCAACATTGTTGACTATGGTAGGTTTCCCCCAAAGTCCGACAACTTGAGGGAAGGGGGGCTTAGCCCTTGGTGTCGCCCGCTTGCCTTCCATGGCGTTGATCAGTGCGGTTTCCTCGCCGCAGATATAACGCCCGGCACTGGAATGGAGATGGATCTCGAAGTTAAACGCTTGTCCTTGAATGCCACGCCCTAAGATGTCTCGGCCGAGTAACTGGTGTTGCTTGCATTCCTCTATCGCCTGTTGCAGCCTCTCCTCGGCCAGATAGTAGTCACCTCGAAGGAAGATGTAGCCTTGAGTCGCCCCTAAAGTTAACCCGCCAATGAGCAGACCTTCGATGATCTGGTGTGGAGTTTGCTCCAGCAGCCAGCGGTCTTTAAATGCACCTGGCTCCATCTCATCGGCGTTGACGATCAAGTATTTTTCCCTAGGCGCATCGGCTCCGCGGGGGACAAAGCTCCATTTGAGTCCGGTGGGAAAGCCGGCTCCTCCGCGCCCCCTCAGGTTGGATTGTTTGATGCTGTCCAGCAGCTCATCTGCACTCATCTCCATGGCCCGGGTTAATCCATCGTATCCGCCATGACTCAGGTACTCAGACAGTTGCCAGCAATTAGCTTTATCTGTGATGAAACGCGTCAAGGGATTGAGGGGCGAGGTCATTTTTTATTTTCCTCCAGTTCATCGATTAACTGGGCTATGTTACGCACGGTTAGATGCGGGTAGACTTGTTTTGACGCGATCATTACCGGGGCTTTATCACATGCCCCCAGGCAAGGAAGAGGAATGAGGGTGAAGCGCTTATCCGGCGTGGTTTCGCCGGGTTCAATATGTAACTTCTGGCTAATGGCTGCGCGTACCTCGACTCCGCCCATCAAGTCGCAACTGATACCATCACAGGGGTGAAGCACTATCTCGCCAACGGCTTGCCTGAATATCAGGTTATAGAAGGTGGCGACAGAATCTAGATCTGCAATAGAGACATGAATATAGGCAGACAGTATAGATAAACAGGCATCGCTCACCCAGCCTCTTTGTTGTTGAATCAGCTTGAGTGCATCGATGGAGACCGCTGCCGGATATGGGGCCGATGCCAGCAGCTTATCGAGCTGTTTTATTTCACATGGACTCAGTTGGGATGAATCATCGCCGTTCGAGGGAAGGATCCTCAATAGCTGCTCATAGCTCTGTGTCATATCAGCCCCTACCTATCCACGTCGGCCATAACAAAATCGATACTGGCTAAGATCACTATCAAGTCGGCCACCATTAACCCCTTTGCCATGGTCGGGATCATCTGCAAATGGGGGAAAGAGGGGGTGCGGATCCGAGTTCGATAACTTGAGCTGGTACCGTCTGATATCAGGGTGTAAGCGTTGATGCCTTTAGTGGCTTCGACGGCGAAACTTGACTCACCCTTTGGCATCACCCCCCCCCAACTCACATTCATAAAGTGTTGGATCAGGGTGTCGATATCTTGCTTGCTCCTGTCGCTTCTTGGTGGAGTGGTTAATGGGTGGTCTGCCTTATAATTCCCCTGTGGCATATGATCTATGCATTGTTGGATGATCTTGATGCTTTGTCTCATCTCATCGACCCTGAGCTGGCATCTGTCATAGGCATCGCCATTGTGAGCTATCGGAATGTCGAACTGATAGTTTTCATAGCCTGAGTAGGGGCGGGATTTTCGCAGATCCCACTCGAGACCCGTGGCTCTGATGCCCACGCCGGAGATGTTCCATTCGATGGCTTGCTGGGTGTCGTACTTGCCTATGCCAACGGCGCGATTTTTGAGTATGCTGTTTTGCATCACCATGACTTCGTATTCATCGAGTTTGGCCGGGAAGTAATCGACGAATTCCTGCATCATGATATGCCAGCCCTGAGGCAAGTCTTGGGCCACTCCACCGATCCTAAACCAGCTTGGGTGCATGCGAGCACCTGTGATGGCCTCTATGATGCTGAACAGCTTTTCTCTGTCGATAAACAGATAAAAGATGGGAGAGAGCTGACCGACATCTTGGGCAAACGTGCCGAAAAACAGCATATGACTCAATATGCGGAAGCACTCGGCCAACATGACCCGGATGCACTCGACCCGTTCAGATACCCGAATATCTGCCAATTGTTCTATGGCCAAGATATAGGGGAAGTTGTTCATCACCCCGCCTAAATAGTCAATTCTGTCCGTATAGGGGATAAAGCCATGCCAAGTCTGACGCTCGGCAATTTTCTCGGCGCCTCTATGGTGATAACCGATATCTGGCACAGAATTGATTATCTGCTCACCATCGAGTTGCAGCGCGATTCTAAATACCCCGTGTACGCTGGGATGGTTCGGCCCCAGATTGAGAAACAGGTAATCATTATCAGCACTGCTTTCATCCATGCCCCACTCTTTAGGGTTGAATCTTAGCGCATTTTGCTCTCTGGCAAGCTTGTCATCATCCAGAGTGAATGGCTCTGTCTCGGTGGCGCGGCAGGGAAACTCTTTGCGCAGGGGATGGCCCTGAAAGGTCGGCGGTAACAGAATACGGCACAGGTTAGGGTGTGCATCGAAAATGATACCGAACAGATCCCAAGCTTCACGCTCATACCAGTTTGCCGAGGGCCAGATTGAAGTGATACTGGCTTGATGTTCGTTATCTTCAAGTGCCACTTTCAGGCGAACATCTTGGTTTCTTTCTATGGACAGGACTTGATATACCAAGGTGAAGTCTTTCGCCGGCAGCAGGGCTTTATCTAGCCTAAGACGCTCGTCTACGGCATAGAGATCGAACAAAAAATTGAATGGCTCGGGAATCGATTTGAGCAGGCTTAAGGCAGGAATAAGCTGATGTTTATCTATCCAGAGGGTGAGAATATTGTCCGCCGTCTTCTGCTCAATGGCTTCGTCTCCAAGGAGTTGCTCTAATTCAGGGAGCATGGCTAATGTCAGCCCCAGTTTGAGCGTCCGAGTGGGTATTGCTGACATTTCCTTGGTCATGATAGTCATCTTTAAACCCTGTCTGGCGGCGTGAGTTTATCGCTAGTGACTCTTAAAGCATGTTTTTCATCCCGCAGGTTACGGCAGGCAAAGGATTCTATCTCTTGTGGGGTGATGACGCGATTGAGTGGTCTTCTCTGTCTGGGGTAGCCATTCTTGATGGCCTCTTGCAGCAGGGTTAGCCCATACATTAGGGCTTCTGGTCTGGGCGGACAACCCGGAACATAAAGGTCTATGGGCAGGAATTTATCTGCGCCCTGGACCACGCTATAGACATCATACATGCCGCCGGAATTGGCACATGAGCCCATGCTGATCACCCACTTGGGCTCCAACATCTGATCATAAAGGTGCTTGATCACCGGAGCCATCTTAAGAAAAACAGTACCTGAGATGACGATAAGATCGGCCTCTCTTGGCGTGGCTCTTATGACTTCAGAGCCAAAGCGGGCTATGTCATGACGACTGGTGAAAGAGGTGGCCATCTCGACGTAGCAGCAAGATAAGCCGAAATTAAACGGCCATAGGGAGTTGCTTCTTCCCCAAGCGACAAGGTCTTCTAAGCGGGTGATTAAGAGGTTCTTCTCTACCACCTCTTGCATGCTCATCGAGGTGGTTGGGATCGACTGAGTGTCGTCAGGGTTAGGTTTTGTCAGTTGCCATCGCATCAAGAATCCCCCTCTTTGCGAATGCCCCAATCGAAGGCACCTTGTTTGATCTCATAAATCAAGGCGATGAGCAGGGCTAAGATAAACAAACTGGCCGTGAATAGGCCAGGCCAACTTGTTTCTACCACCACCAGAGACCAGAGGTAGAGATATACTGCTTCGATGTCGAAAATCACGAAGGAGATGGCGATTAAGAAATAGTTCACGTTCCAGCGAATATTGGTATCACCGACGGGGACTATGCCGGATTCATAGGGGTAGGCGTTGGTTCTCTTATGACCTCTGGGGTTTAAGGCATGCGACACAATAATCATCGTCATGGTGACTATGATTATCGCGAAAACATAGAAAATAAAACTCGCAGATAGCATAACTCAGCGCCTTATTTTTTGTTTCTTACTTATTAGTGGCTTGTGTTCGCAAGCTTGACGGTATGGTGAGCTAAGCTTGCATCCGGACAGGTATAAACATGAGTACGAGCTAAACCAAACGGGTATGTCCACGTTCATACATGGCTCTTAAATGGTCGTCTATGGCCTTTAATACTGCTGAGCGATTAATGATGCCGATTAATTTATCTTCATCATCGACGATAGGGTAAATCTTGGGCTGGTGATGGGTCATTTGTTGCGCTAGATCTAAGACAGATGCCTCTTTCTTTACCGTAAGCGGATCGCCATGCATCACATCTCCAACGTCACAGTGGTTCTCGTTGAGGTAAGTGGCTTCAAGCATCTTGATTAAGCAGTCTTGCTCGGATAGAAAGCCGATGACCTTCCTATTTTCATCGATGACGGGTCCACCAATCTGCTGGTTCTGCAGGAAGAGCTCTACCGCCTCTGCAATTGGCATGTGTGCTGTAAATGTCACTGGATGCCTATTCATGTAGTCAGCAATTTTAATCGACTCCATAGCCAGCGCCCTCCCTTGTTGCAACTGAGTGGATTGAGTTAAGTAGATGTTAAATTTATATGTGTACTGCTTAAGCATCTGCATGATGCTCTATTGATATAAGATTAGACGGAATTCCTTGTTTTGTTAGATAAACAAAAAAAAGAATTAAAAACCCATACTCACGCATTTTTTATAGTGACTTAAATTGGCAGGCATAAAAAAACCGGATATCAGATCCGGTTTTTAAATTCGAGTGTCAATGACGCTTACTGAACGTTTTCAGCGTCAGAGAATTCACCCTGGAATAAGACTGAAGAGAGATAACGCTCGGCAGCAGAGGGCAAAATTACGACTATGGTCTTGCCTTCAAATTCAGGAAGCTCGGCAATGCGATTCGCAGCAACTACCGCAGCACCGGAAGAGATACCCACTAAGATGCCTTCCTCTTTCATCAAACGTTGGGCCATTTCGATTGACTCTTCGTTCGTCACAGCTTCGACGCGGTCGATCATTTCCAGATCTAAGTTACCAGGAATGAAACCGGCACCGATACCTTGGATCTTATGTGGTCCAGGTTGTACTGGTTGACCCGCAAGGGTCTGGGCGATAACCGGTGAATCTGTCGGCTCGACAGCGACAGAGGTGATGGCCTTACCCTTAGTATTCTTAATATAACGGCTCACCCCAGTGATAGTACCACCGGTACCCACACCCGCAACGATAACATCGACTTCACCATCGGTGTCGTTCCAGATCTCAGGGCCCGTTGTCTTCTCATGGATCTCTGGGTTAGCCGGGTTATTAAATTGCTGCAGTAATACATATTTTTCTGGAGCGGATTGGCGAATTTCTTCGGCCTTGTCGATAGCTCCCTTCATGCCCTTAGCACCATCGGTAAGTACTAAACTAGCCCCCAAAGCTTTGAGCAGCTTACGGCGCTCCAGGCTCATGGTATTTGGCATGGTTAGAGTCAGTTTATATCCGCGAGCGGCAGCAACATAAGCCAGGGAGATACCCGTATTACCCGATGTTGGCTCAATCAGCTCTTTACCTTGAGTCAGCAAACCTTTCTTCTCAGCATCCCAAATCATATTTGCACCGATGCGACACTTAACGCTAAAGCTTGGGTTTCTGGCTTCTATTTTGGCTAAAACATTGCCTTTACTCACACGTTTAAGGCGAACAAGAGGGGTGTTACCTATGGTATAAGAATTGTCTTCGAAAATTTTGCTCATTGGTTGCTTACTCCTTTGAATATTCAAGCTAATCATAATCGCCTTTAGCGGTAATAGAAGTGATAGTTTGTTCTTCGTTATTCCATTTTGTTATTAAACATCATGTATCTAGTATTAAACCTTGAGTTGGATGATGATTGAAAGTGTTAACCTATTGTATGTATAATTGATTCCGGCTTATATCTGGCACCAATCTTAGATGTTTAATATAGAGGTATTTACCTGACTTTGGCATAAAATATTTGCTCACATTGGCATAAGTTTACCTGTGTAGAAACTAAAAAATAATAACAAGGGATCACTATGACAAGTACAACTCCCGAGAAAAAATCTGCATACGTCGCCCAAATGGCGGCTAAAACCGATCCCAAATCAATCGTCACTCCTTTTGCCTTCGAGATCGCGCCTCAGGTACTGTATACCCCGTTAGCGACTCCGATGAAGCGAATGAGATGAGCCACTTACAAGAATTAGACAAAGAAGAAGATGATGAGGCAGACGACTAGAGTTTAATTTCCTGGACTAAGGGGATACTCAATGATTTGGGGTTGGGCTTTGGTTGGGCTGCTTTTTACTTCACCGTATTCATAGCCTGGTTTGACGGTCAAACTTTGGGCAACGGTGGTGATTGATCTCAATAGGGCAAAACAAAACATGATCGATGATAGTGAGTCATTCAGTGATTCAATCTCGATAGAAGCTGCTAAAAACACTCAATAATTACCGATGCTGGTCGATAAGGCATCGCTGGTACAAACTTATCGACACGGTCAGGTAAATCTTTTGTGGCAAGTACAGCTAAATCGAAGAAAAAATAAGGTCCGATACATCTTCGGTGAGTCGGTCGATTCTAAAAAAATAAATTGTCAGAATAGGGAAAGAGATTGCGTATTTTAGTCGTAGAGGACAGTAGAGTTGTGTCCCGTATTTTACAGCATCTTATTGCTCATGAATTAGACTGTGAAGTCGATTTCGCGGTGGATCTGGCGTCGGCAAAAATACTCTTAGAGCAGAAAGAATATTTTGTGGCGATCACCGATTTGAATCTGCCCGATGCCCAGGAAGGGGAAATTGTCAGGTTAGTGCTGTCGAAACAGACACCCTGTATCGTACTCACAGGAAGCTTGGATTCAGAGCAGCGTAAGCAATTGTTACAACTTGGAATTGTCGATTATATTTTAAAAGAAAACCGCTTCAGTTATGAATATGTTGTCCGCTTAGTTCGCCGTCTTCAGCGTAATATAGACGTCAAAGTCCTGATTGCCGATGACTCCGTAGTGAGCCGTAAGTTTGTCAGAAGTTTACTCGAGCAGCACCTCTACCAGGTCATCGAAGCCGATGATGGTCATTCCGCCTGGGAGATACTACAGAGCCAACCTGATATACAGCTGCTTATCACCGACTACAATATGCCAGGCTTGGATGGTTTTGGTCTCATTTTGAAGGTCAGAGAAAAGTTCAGTCGGGAAGAGCTGGCTATTATCGGCCTGTCCAGTGACTCGGATGAGAGTTTGTCTGCACGATTTATTAAAAATGGTGCCAATGACTTTTTGCAGAAGCCCTTCGTCCATGAAGAGTTCCACTGTCGGGTGCTCAATACTCTGGACTCTTTGGATATGATCCGTAAATTGTGGGATCAGGCTAATTTGGATTATTTAACCTGTGTTTATAATCGCCGATATTTTTTCGGACTCTTCGAAGAGCAAATGGAGCAGATTAAACAGAAGCAGGGAGCGCTAACGGTTGCTCTGCTGGATATCGATTTCTTTAAGAAGGTCAATGATACCTATGGCCACGATGTGGGCGATGAAGTGTTAGTCGAATTCGCCGCTCGTTTGAAGCATTTTTTCGGTCAACATTTTACCGTATCTCGATTCGGTGGTGAGGAGTTCACCGTTGCGTTTAAAGGCCTTAATCAAGAGAAAGCCTTTGTCTTGATGGATAAGTTTCGCTCTCAACTGGAGATGAAACCAATCGTCACGTCGAAGGGGGAGATGTTTATCACAGTCAGTACCGGCATTGCTGGGCTGGCAGATGATAGTCTGGATGGACTTATCCAAAGAGCCGATAAGGCCCTTTATGATGCCAAAAAGTCTGGCCGAAATTTAGTGTGTATCGAAGCCTAAGCTCGCCTTCGCTTTAGAAACCTGGCGGCGTTAATCTTCGGCTTGAATCTGGCCCACCTAACACAGGAGCGACGGGAATGTAAATCGATGGCCCGAATAATTCGGCGCCGTGAAATCAATAGTTAATAGTTGCTCGTACTTCTCCATAACCCTCCTCTCATTTATGAGTATGAGCACAATAACGTTTATACGCTATTCTGCATGTTTATATGGAATGGTATTATTGTTTCTGTCAATGGAGTGGGTCGATAGTCTATGGGTCTTATCTCTCGGGTAAAAACGAATAAACTCAATGCCCCAAGTCTGCATGTCCAGCTTGCTATCGATATGAAACTGCTGGCTGGTCCCGGCTAAAACTGAAAACGTGCAGGCTAATAGAATAGTAGAGCAGGGGACGTATTAGAGCTTTAGATGTCGCTGTGAATGCCATTATGTTACTGATAGTGAAGTTATGTTGTTATGTGGCTGATTGTGACAGGTGAAGGCGTTTATGCGAAGCGTTAGTCGAGAGGAATATGTTACAAAAATTGTCAGGCTTCGAAACAAGCTTGGTAAGGATTGCTCTCTGCCTAAAGCTGGTTTTGTTAGTGTGGTAATCTATTTTTGTTGTTCATCGTTTATCAAGTCAATTTTAGCTAGATAACTATTTGACTCTACACGGGTTTCAAAAAACCAAGCTTGTTGCTGACAGATCTGGCGAACTAGCTTCAATCCAAGGCCGAAGCTATCAAGGCTTTTGTCGTCAGCAGTTATGCCATTCAGCAAAATACCTGTGTTTTGAATGGTGAGTTGTTGATTGGTAAGAGTAATAGATATTAGGCCTTCATCTATGTGTTGCATTGCGTTGCGGATCAGGTTCGCCATTAGAATACGGATCAATGTTTCTGCTTGGCATACCATGATTTCGTTCAACTTTATCTTTAGCTCGACAGCTTTACCTTTTAGTAGATAGCGGTGCTCTTTAATGAGTTGTTGTATTAGCAGATCTAAACGGAATTGTAGCGACTTTGGTTGTGACATCTCTTCACGGCCCAGCCAGAGTAGAGTTTCTGTCAGATGATGCATGGTTTTACCTGCCCGTATTATACGTTGCAGCGGAGGCCGGCAATTCTCAGGCGCGTCACTCCACAATTGCTGCAGTAGCTCTGCATTGCTTTTGACTATAGCTATCGGGGTTCTTAATTCGTGACTGGCGTACTGTAAAGGCATTACCCGTTGCTACTGGGATCGAATGGACTGGGTTATCACTGCAGGAGAGGCAGGCTGAATCTCAAATTTCGTCCTTGTTACTTTTTTCTATACTGGTGATTTTTCTTGTTTTATCTGCTTTATATGAAAGTTGGTCGATACCATTAGCCGTGATCTTAGTGATCCCGCTAGGGATTATCGGCGCGGTGGCATTTGTTATGCTCAATGGGATGGCTAATGATGTCTTCTTCAAAGTGGGATTAGTGACCATCATAGGCTTGTCTGCTAAGAATGCGATTCTAATCGTGGAGTTTGCTAAACAGGCTAGGGCTGATGGAAGCACGTTAATTGACTCTGTGGTTTCGGCGACTAAGCTGCGCCTAAGGCCCATTTTGATGACCTCTTTGGCCTTTAGTTGCGGCATTATTCCACTTTATATGGCCAGTGGCCCAAGTTCAGAGGTGCAGAACTCAATTGGCACAGGGGTACTCGGCGGAATGTTTAGCGGCACAGTATTAGCTGTTGCATTTGTGCCGGTATTCTTTGTCTTTGTCAGTCAGCTTATCGAGCGATTACGCCAATACAAGTCATAGAGAGTGCATTCACAGCCTCTTGGTTATGGGGGCATCTCAAGCGAAAGCATGTATGTGCAGCGCTTGAGATGCCGAACTCGAAATGAGGAGGGTGATAAATGTGTTGGTTAATGCAAATATTTCAGGTTAATGCCCATACCTTGGCTCTGTTTGTCTCTAATACCATTCCGCTTAAGTATCTGATCATTCAGCGGGAGTTCAAAGCGCTGTAGGCAAGGCGGATGTTTGAAGCTAATAGTTATTCTATATCGAGAACATTCAACGTAGCATAAAGGGCTTTGAAACCCGCACTGTGTGAGGCTCTCAGTGTTTCCACTTCTGCGTTACATTGACTTAAAAGGGAATAACCATTTCCTCATCAATGTGCCTTGAATTGAAAACTCTGAGAGTCTCTGAACTGACCAGATACCTATATGGAATGGTATAAATGCCTTTATTTAAGCCGTTTTAGCAATTAACCCAAGACTATTGCGCTAAAAACACCGATAATTCTCATCAATTAAGACAAGCTCGCCGATTGACAGCGCACGTATCTGGACATATTTAATGGAAATCAAAGTTAATTTTCTCGACAATCTTAGACTGGAAGCCAAGTTTGATGATTTTACCGTCACCGCCGATCAGCCTATTCGCTACAAAGGCGATGGCTCAGCTCCCAGCCCTTTCGATTATTTCTTAGTATCGTCAGCTCTTTGTGCGGCCTACTTCATCAAGGTGTATTGTAAGGCTCGTGACATTTCAACGGAAAACATCCGCCTGTCACAAAACAATATTGTCGATCCTGAAGATCGCTACAACCAAATTTTCCAAATTCAGGTCGAGCTGCCCGATGACATTTCTGATAAACATAGAGAAGGCATCTTACGTTCGATCGATCGCTGTACCGTAAAAAAGGTGGTACAAACAGGCCCAGAGTTTAAAATCGAAACGGTTGAAAACTTAGACCAAGACGCTAATGCCATGTTGATGGGGCAATCCGGTGGCGATACCAGCACCTACATCTTGGGCAAAGACCTGCCACTCGAGCAGACCATCTTGAACATGACTGGCATGTTAGCCGACCTTGGGATGAAAATAGAGATATCTTCGTGGCGCAACATAGTCCCCAATGTGTGGTCCTTGCATATTCGTGACGCCGCATCGCCCATGTGTTTTACCAACGGTAAAGGTGCAAGCAAAGAAAGCGCGCTTTGTTCGGCGCTTGGTGAGTTTATCGAGCGTCTAAACTGCAACTTCTTCTATAACGATCAATTTTTTGGCTCCGATATCGCAAACAGTGAGTTTGTTCATTATCCCAATGAAAAATGGTTTCAGTTAGAAGAGGACGATGCGCTACCGTCTGGCATTTTAGATGAATATTGTTTAGATATTTATAATCCAGATGGTGAGCTCAGTGGCTCTAATCTCATCGATACCAACTCGGGCATGGTTGAGCGTGGCATATGTGCGATTCCCTATGTTCGCCACTCTGACGGCGAAACAGTGTACTTCCCCTCAAATTTGATCGAAAACCTATTCTTAAGTAATGGCATGAGCGCGGGCAACAACCTGCCAGAAGCTCAGGTGCAATGCTTATCTGAGATTTTTGAGCGCGCGGTTAAAAGACAGATCATCGAGCAAGAAATTATCTTGCCAGACGTGCCCATGGATGTGCTGGAAAAGTATCCCAGTATCTTAGCAGGCATCAAAGGCTTAGAAGCACAGGGTTTCCCTGTTGTGGTTAAAGATGCGTCACTCGGTGGCCAATTTCCGGTGATGTGTGTCACCTTAATGAACCCGAGAACGGGTGGGGTATTTGCCTCTTTTGGTGCTCATCCTAGTTTAGAAGTGGCGTTAGAGCGCAGCCTGACTGAGTTATTACAAGGTCGCAGTTTTGAAGGCTTAAACGACGTACCTAAGCCCACCTTCGATAGCATGACTGTCACTGAGCCGGAAAACTTTGTCGACCACTTTATCGATTCAACCGGGGTTATTTCCTGGCGCTTCTTTAGTAGCAAGCATGACTATGAGTTTTGCGAATGGGACTTCTCTGGGACTAACCAAGAGGAGTCTGAGAGCTTATTTGGCATATTAAAAGATATCGGCAAAGAGGCTTACATCGCAGAATTTGATCAGCTTGGTGCTTCCGTGTGCCGCATTTTAGTGCCGGACTACTCAGAAGTGTATCCGGTAGAAGATCTGATTTGGGATAACACCAATAAGTCACTCAATTATCGCGAAGATATTTTAAATCTTCATTCGCTGACTGATGATGAACTCACCAGCCTGGTTGAGCGTCTCGAAGAGAGTCAATTAGATAACCACACTGATATTCCTACCTTGATTGGCATCGTATTCGATGACAATACCCCTTGGGGTCAGCTAACCATCATTGAGCTCAAGATTCTGATCTACCTTGCCTTGGGCGAACTTGAAAACGCCATGGAGCTTGTCGGCGAATTCTTGCAATACAATGACAATACGGTAGCGCGTGGCCTGTTCTATCAAGCGGTACATGCTGTGCTTGAAGTTAGCTTAGATGAAGAGTTGGCACTCGAACATTATATTAATAACTTCAATAGAATGTTCGGTAAAGACACCATGGATAATGTGGTTGGCTCAGTCACAGGAGAGGTTAAGTTTTTCGGGTTGAGCAAGACCAGCATGAAGCTCGAGGGCATTGAGCCGCATCTAAGGCTGATCGAAAGTTATAAAAAGCTTCATCAAGCCCGCAAGGCTAGCGTATCGAATTAATGCTATAAAATTTTTAATCTAATAATTAACGAGCCCATCATCTGATGGGCTTTTTAATATCTAGACTTAGTGGTTTTCAAGGCTATTTGAGCTTATTCGCTCTGCTCCCTTTATCCTGCACTTTTTTCCAGACCTCTATTTGATTTTCCTTGCTGTGACTGGTTAAAGTTGCAGTCCGATCTCCCGATAAAAAAGTAAGGTCATGACTCGAGTGAAAATCCGCAAAGAGCAAATTAAAATCAGGGAGATAGCGTGAACGGGATGACGGATCCGCTTAGGGACTTTCTTGAAATAAGTCGCCATTCTAGCTCGTACCCGTTAGCCAAAGGTCAGCAACTATTTAAGTGTGGTGACACACACATGTCTATTGGCTCGAACAGGGCTTGCTGTGCGCATATTTTGTTACCCTTGAGGGTAAAGAGTTTTGCAAAGAGTTCTATTGGCAAGGGGATGTGATATATGGCATGCGCAGCCTGCTCGGTAATGAACCTCTACCTTATAGTGTGGTAGCCATAACCATCACAGGCTTTAATTTATTAGTGGTGAAACTGCCTAAGACTATTTCGGTGGTGAGCGTCATGATGTGGACTAATGCCGGTGACTAGCATATTGGTCTTGGCTACCTGGCAGACTATGAGTGGCCAATAATTTCAGGATCTGCTACTACTCGGGATCTGCGCCGCCATTACTGTGGGTATTTATCAGGGTTGCGTGGTGCTAGCGTTTCGACAAGCCGATGCCAGTGCCGCGGTCATTGCCGAATACAGCGGCCTGATATTCGCCGCACTCTTTGGTTATTACTTGTTTAATGAATCCTTAGATATCTATACTTCAATGGGTATCTTGTTGATCATAGTGCCAATCGCACTTCAGGCCTGGCAGGGGAAACGGCAATAAATAAGTGGCCACGGCACTTTTGACAAAGTTGTCAGTATCTCGAGGTTAGCTGATAAGCTCCGCCGGAAATTCGTTGTTTTCCTAAACATTGCTTTAATTACACCGCCTGAATCTGAGAGATTACGTGTGTTGCAAGAAGGTAAAGTTCACTCTTAATTCTACACGGAGTTAACGCTAGATGCTGTACCCTTATGTGATTGATTAATAATGGGTAGCCTGGTTTTAGGTTCTGGTTTTGGGGGCTGCTCAGTCATGGGTCGCTCTACCACGATTGGCACGTAGTAAATTTAAAGGCGTAGTCAACTTTTAGTGAACTAGGTATAGCGCTATAATCATCTCTAATTATAAAAAAAGTTAGGTTCGAATGAATAATAATCGAGAGATAATCGCGATTTTGCGCGAACGTATTCCGTCGTTCGAATGTGTGAAGGGTTGTCACGATTGTTGCGGACCGGTAACGACTTCCTCGGAAGAAATGTCGCGCCTGCCTGTGAAAACAGACGCTGAACATGAAGCCGCATTAGATGAGTGGAACTGCGTCCACTTGGGTCCTAATGGTTGCGAGGTATACGAAGAACGCCCCTTGATCTGCCGAGTGTTTGGCACAACACCGAATATGCCTTGCCCAAATGGTTGTCGACCAACAGAGATGATTGACTCGAAAACCGAAGGTCAGATCCATCACTACATCGCCAACACACGACAAGTGTTAGTGTAAGCTATAAACAGAGACACCTAAGGTTAATGCTGCAAGATGCTCATAAATTATTATGAGCATCTTGAGAAACCATGACGGCACTTTCGAGCTGTTGCCAGCATCTTCAAGCTGGCTGAAAGTTCCAATCATGACTTCTGATAACTGGCTTATTATTAATTGGGTTATCTAGTACAGCCTGAATTTTAATCATTGCCGACTTAGAATGTGCCAATAACTGGTTCGATTGGGTTTATAGGTAAAAAGCGCATTGAAAAATGACTATAGACTGGCTATGTTATTGATCAGCAATGGGTGGCTGCATTTTTTGTTGCTCAGTATTAAGAAGATATTTTATGAACTTATCAATTATCAAAGATGAATTATTAGAAGCTGAAAAAGTATTACAAGATTTTTTAGCGGATGAAAAAAACCTAGAAAACATTGAAAAAGCCGCTACGTTATTAGCTAATTCATTTAAAAAAGAAGGCAAGGTACTCGCTTGTGGTAATGGCGGCTCACACTGTGATGCCATGCACTTCTCCGAAGAGTTAACCGGGCGTTACCGCGAACATCGTCCTTCTTACCCGGCGATTGCCATTTCAGATCCAAGCCATATCTCCTGCGTGGGTAACGATTATGGTTATGAGTATATTTTTTCACGTTATTTAGAAGGTGTGGGGCGTAGGGGGGATGTATTATTTTGCCTATCAACCAGTGGTAACTCGGCCAATATTTTAAAAGCGATCGAAGTAGCCAGAGATAAGGGGATTTCTATTATCGCCCTAACCGGTAAGGATGGCGGCAAAATGGCGGGGCTAGCGGATGTTGAGATTCGTGTGCCTCATTTTGGTTTTGCCGATAGAATTCAAGAAGTTCATATTAAGATTATCCATATTTTGATCTATTTAATTGAAAAGAAAATGGCTGATTAGCAAGCTGTCCCTAAGATACTAGTAAGGGCATAAACAGAGACATTCAAGGTTAATACTGCAAGATGCTCACACGCTATGGTGAGCATCTTGAGAAGCCTCGACGGCACTTTTTTAGCCGTTGTCAGTATCTTCAAGCTGGCCCAAAGTGCCAAATTATTTTCCCTATTAAACCTCCTTTTCACCACTCCTGTGCTATCTCAGGGTGTTTATAGGCTTCATGATTGATACCTTTTCATCATAGCGGTACTTGCTCTTCAGGGATGGCAGGGGGGAAACGGCAATAAACAATCGAAATGACGGTGTCAGTGTTTTTCAGAGACCTTGGATCGAGTGTGGTTTATTCTGCCGCGCGGCAGATTCGGGTAACGCACTTTTTCCCCAAGGTGGGTTAGCCTTTGAATGAAGTTTGATTGCATTTCTGGTTTAGCTTCTGGCTGAGTTGGTATTGGGTCGTGTGTTTTAACTTTTACCTTCATGGTTATCTAATGCTTCCCAGCGGGGGATGTGCAGATACTTCTATGACACGGCGTGAATATATCCCTATAGCCTCGGCCGTGACATCCATGTCACGGAGGTTCATAGCTACATCTACACTTGATGATTTACAAGAACATTTGACCTTATTCGCTTCGACCCCTT
>NZ_ABIC01000041.1 GCF_000172075.1 Shewanella benthica KT99 | reverse complement strand
ATGCTAAAGTCACCGAAGCTGGTTTCAACATTACCATTCAAAGCTACATCAATACCGGTAATTTCCAACTGATCTGTATTGCCGTAACCTGTACCAACTTCAAGAGCTGGACCTAATTTACCACCTGTACTTGCGACACGATCTACATAGAAAGTATCTGAAGCAGCTAAAGTACCAGAGTTAATTCCTTCCATAACATTCGTGATGCTACGTTGACTGATTACATTATCAATATTTAGATTAAAGTAATCGACTTTAATTCCAAAGTTATCAATGATATCCCAAGCAACACCTATGTTAACGTATTCGGAAGTCTCAGGGCCTAGATCTTTGTTCGCACTGATCCAAGTATCATATTGCTGCGCTTTACAGTCTGCTTCAGCCACGCCATTAGATTCACAATAAGGATAATCGGTACCAGTTGCAGCGCTATACGTTGTTGCAGCATAAAGTTGATCAAGAGCTGGAGCACGGAAAGCTTCAGAGTACGATGCACGTACAACAACATTATCTAGAGCCTGCCAACGGACAGATGCTTTTGGCGAAACATTACCACCGAAATCACTATAATCATCGTAACGCGCTGCTAAGTTAATTTCTACATTTTCAATAACGGGTAGAGCAACTTCATAGAAAGCAGCCCAAACTTGACGATCACCAGCTGCTGAGTTACCAGCACTACCACCAACTAAACCAGCTTCAGATTGTGCGTCATATGTTTCAGAGAAGTCTTGTTCGAAATACTCCATTCCGAAGTAATGAGCAGCTTCACCGCCAGGCAGTTCAAATGCATCAAAACCAATACCAGCATTATACTGCTGGAATTCAGCACGCCCCTGAGTCAGGGTCGTAGCTTTCATATTGTTAATACCAGCTTCAGAACCTAAATCAATACCATTAGCTTCGTTATAAGCGAGTCCTGAATAACTTAAGTAATACTCACCGATTGACTTGTTATCAGCCTTATTATAATGGTAGTAGAACTCCCAAGAGGCATCATTCCAAGCACTGATTGTGCCACGAAGTCCGGTTAAGAAATCTTGGTTGTAATCATCAACGTTACCGTCACGAGTACCGATACCAACCCAACGGTAATAACCTGTCGCTTCTACATCAAATGGGTTATTTGGGTTATCTGCAGCCATGTTATTCCACTTAGCTGCTGGAGGTGCGTAACGTCCAAACGAGTTATTTTGAGTAAACATAACACGACCAAACCACTCAACATCCTCAGCGACTTCATAGTTAGCATCAACATAAACAGTATTTCGTTCTACTGACGCCTTATTGTATGAAACATTACCATAGGCATACATACAAAGTTCTGAACCTGCTCCAAACTGTTGCTCACCAGACATCCTAGCAAATACATCATTACCATATTGTGCAATCAAATCATCACATAAAGGTGATGGTTGAAAAACACCTGTATCTGGATGTCTGACGTTAGCGCCATAGTAGCTCCATCCATCAGTTTCAGTGTAGGCATTGATCACACCATCGCCATCAAAGTCCCTCTGCCATGGTGCAGTATACGCACGGTCAGCATCTGCAATGCCTTCTCGATCTTGATGGTCGAAGGCAAAAGTAATATTACCTTTATCCATCTCATAACCGCCAATAACTGAAAACTCTTTACTCGTTAGTCCACCATCACGATCACGACTACCACCACCAACACTAAACTCAAGACCCTGGAAGTTCTTCTTCATGATGATGTTAACAACACCGGCAATTGCGTCAGAACCATAAGTAGACGAACCACCATCGGTTAAAATTTCGATACGTTCTACGGCTGCCATTGGGATAGCGTTAAGGTTTGCTGAAGCGCCGCCAAGTGTTGGTGACCCTGGGAAACGCTTGCCATCAATCAACACTAGCGTGCGCTCTGAACCTGCACCACGTAAATTAATAGTCGCTTGAGACTGAGCAGAGCTGCCTGAACGCTCGGAAAAAGAACCGAAAGAGTTAAGGTTACTGTTACGAAGCGCATCAGCAACAGTAAAGTTACCTTCAAGTTTCATATCTGCGGCAGTAATGGTTGTTACAGGTGAAGCCCCTTCAAGGTCACTACGTTTAATGCGTGAACCGGTAACTTCAATTCTTTCTACTTCTACTGACTCATCTGCCGCAAAAGCTGTTGGTGCTGTCATTGCTGTTGCTGCTGCACCGCTAATTAGTGCGAAACGCACTGAATTAGCTATAAAGCTATTCTTGTACATGTTGTATCTCCCTGGACGCTTATTTTTATATTTTTAAATGTATTAACACCAATGCAAATTGTTACACTGGAACACACTTACAAACAAATAAGACCACAACTCAATCATTTAATCAACAAATTAACACCGGTTTTTACAAGTGTTATCGCCGTTGATTATTTTGTATACCATTAAACTTTGTCAGCTGATGAGGATTCTCACATGAGATGCAATTAGATAATTAGCGATAAGAAAAAGGATACGGCATACAATGGGAACCGCTTTTAGACTTTATTAAACCAGTTTAAAAAACAATATGTTACATATAGATCTCGGTGTGAACACCACTATTTTATGTTTCACTTGCCTCAATGAAAAGTTTAATTAATCGTGGTTTTACATCATTGAGCTGGTATATATCGACTCTACACCTCTAGCAGACTTCACGTTTACGTAAACTTTAATGTACAGTTTGTCTATTTTTGTTTTTCAATCTAGAAAATTGTGCTAGGAGACAAGTCGCAGTCGCATATATTTGTGGGGGTAATTACACAAGATGATTTACCCATGCGAAATATTCTTCGCACATAAAAAACGCCCGTATAGGGCGTTTCAAATAAGCTGAATAACTAGCTTATTACATATAGTATCTGATACCGATTGCTACGCCATCACTCTCATCTGGAGTGTCGTTTGCAATATTAAAGTCACTCATGTCTTTACGAGCTTCGATATAAAGCATTGTCTGCTCATCCCACACAAAGTGAAGACCCACTACAATAAACTGACGCTTAAATTCGCCATCATTATAAAGTGCTTCATAAGCATCGCCAGCCTTTAGGTAGTTATAAGCAAAGATAGGCTTAAGACCATTATCAAACTTGTAGCTGAACAGTGATTCAAGACCTACAGCATCAGGCATTAAACGACCAATGTTATCAGTATCATGGAATTCGTTCTTGTTGATGTTAATCGCCGCATAGAAACCAGCTTGTTCAAACCCGCCCCAAGTCAGGCCTGCACCATAGATGTAGTCAGTTTCAGAGATACCTTCACCAGACTCTAAAGCACCGTCAAACTCACCTAAGTTAACACCAGCAGTAAGCGTCAGCATATCTGTAGCAGCATAAGTGATAGAGCCACCCACAGTATTATTGTATTCAATTGTACCTAAAGAGTCACCAGTAATAGCCACAGGGCTACCGATCATGACGCTATTATCAGCTGTCGAGAATGGACCGAAGTTATCATTCAAATCAAAGCTATCTTGCTTTAATTGCACCTGCAGTCCGAAGCTGACATCACCGAAGGTATTACGGTATTGCACTGTGTTATCACCACGGCCTGTACCATTGATTGCACCATCGGCCTTGTTGTAAGTGTAAGTACCCGAAGTATTACCATCCCAAGTGTTTACTAGGTTTGTGTTATAGACTACGTCGTACCATACGCCCCACTGCTTACCGATAGAGAGCGAGCCGTACTTATCGTGTGCAAGACCAGCATAACCAAGACGATTATTAAGAAACTCATCGCTTTGAGACTCGAAGTTACTCTCGCTACTGTAAACAATGTCACTGGTACCGAATGGATTTACACCCCACTCAAGTTTTACAAATGTTTTCCAATCATTACCCATATCACGAGTGAAACCAAAGTTGATGCGTGATGAACCGTTTACCACCTCTGTAGCACCTTGAGTGTTGATGATGCGGGCATCCATCCAACCGCCGATTTCTACTGCGTTCTTGTCATCTTTATAGATTTCGATAGCCGATACTGACGGGAAAAATATGACGGCTGCTAATGCCGAGGCTACTAAAGTTTTTTTCATCTGATGTCTAACCTTATGTTTTCAGTCTGCTTGGTGCTATTTTTTGTCATTCCATTGTTCTTTGTCTTCCTAGTTGCAGCTGAGGTTAGCAAAAGATGAGTTATCGCTCAAAGACGAAAGTCACAAAACCACCTATTTTTTTCATCACGTTAACCAAGAACACCATTATATAGCAGGCAATAAACTACCTGTTAACATAAAAGCAGAACAATCTTAAGAAAGCACTCACTAAATTAACGACATCTGCTTAGAGCTGATATCCGAGAAGCATTTATCGAGCAGACCTAAAACAGGTTCGGCGATGGGGGCCAGCTGCCTGGTTAGATAATAATGATAATCAATAGCAGACTGGCGATACTTAACTGGCTCGGCGCCGTTAAGTGTAATAAGATACTCAACTTTAGTCCCTCTCTTCGAGAAACGCTCAGATCCTGAAAAGTCGCACATCATTTTAGCTGCCTTAACATGAGGAGATGATTTAGCCGTATAATCGGCAATATCTCTACGCAAGCGCTTACTGAAAACGAGTTCTTCATCCAGCTTGCCTTGCATCAGGTCATTGACGACCTCCTGTAAGAAAACCATGACATCTTGTTTAGAGAATAAGCGGTAATAGAGTGCTTCTTGGATGCGTCTGGCAAGCGGACTCCAGTCACTGCGCACTTGCTCCATTCCCTTGAAGATGAGCTGCAGCTCTCCTTCATTATTAGTAAGGGCACCTACATAGCGTTTCTTAGACCCTTCAGTTGAACCTCTGAGGGTTGGCATGAAAAACTGCTCATAATGACATTCAAACTCCAACTCTAGATGACACGCTATATTCATCTCTTTATCTAACTTACATTTCCATCGAGTATTAATCGTTTCAACCAGCCCCTTACCTATCTTATCGACATCAATATCCGACGGATCTTGCCCCAGCCAGACAAAGGTCGAATCGGTATCGCCATAGATGACCTGATAGCCAAGTTCCTCAATCCAGGCTCTTGTCTGTTTCATTATCTGATGACCCCTAAGGGTAATAGAGCTGGCAAGCCTAGCATCATGGAACACACAGCCACGGGAGCCTAATACGCCATAGAGAGAGTTCATGATTATCTTAATGGCCTGTGACAGCGGCGCATTTTTTTCGCTCTTGGCCTCTTCCCTATGCTCCATAAGTGTTTTAACCAGTTCGGGTAATATGGGAGAGTCCCGGCTAAATTTGGCTCCCAAGAAACCATCGACATTATCGGCTTCAGGTTCAGACAATCCCTTGATAAGACCTTTAGGATCGATGAGGAAGGTTCTGATGATGGAAGGGTAAAGGCTTTTAAAGTCGAGTACTAAGATATGCTTATAGAGGCCGGGGATAGAATCCATCACATAGCCGCCCGGGCTCTCTAGCCCTTGACTCGTTGCCATTGCTGGTGCGACGAAACCCGCCCTGTGCAGATGAGGTAAATATAAGTTATTGAATGCGGCGACCGAGGCGCCGACTCTGCCGAGCTCTAACCCGGTCAGCCTGGAACGCTCTATAGCAAACTCAAACAACTCAGTGTTCTTGAACACATCCCACACCAAACGGCTATCGGTTAAATTATAGTGGGCGAGCGCCGCTTTATCATGATGAAATAGCTCGGTGATCTCCTCTGCTCGGTTCTCGACTCCTTTCTTACCACTGGGCAATGCCTTCCCCTCCTCGAGCAAGGCACGTGAAACAGAGTCCAGCGAGAAACTATCGAAGCGATAAAATGCGGCCTTGAGCCAATCGATACCGTCTAACACGACTCTGCCAGGCAGAGAGAGAGTCTCAGGACGGTACTTATCCGCAACCTTCCAGCTCAGCTCGCTGCCTCCCCTGCCGATTGCAAGCTTGATCCCATGTAGTTTTGCTCTTCTATAAACAAGCGCCAGATCGAACGTCACCACGGCCCAACCTATGATGATGTCGGGATCAAATTCTGCAAACCAATCAATTAAACTGAGGATAAGTCCTCTCTCATCTGCTACCCACTCGATATAATCAGCTTGGTCATCAGATATTGCCGTTCTATCGCCGCTTATCTCACCAGGTGAGCCCACCATGATCACTTTCTTATACTCGACATCTAATGTTTTACCGTAGAGACCGACCGAGTAAAGCTCGCCCGACATACTGCATTCAAAATCGAGGGATATGGCTTGAAGCTGGATATCAACTGAGCTTTTTCTGGCCCTAGTGGCAGTAAACCGAGTCAGAGCACCCTTTACCGCAGGCTCAAATTGACCGATAAACTCCACATCCAGCGCTATGTATCTCTCTATCAAATATCTGTGTTCTGGACGAATATCAGTTTCAAACAGAGGAATGCCGAGATCGACAGCGCCTCTGATCACCTGTCTGAATAGCCGTGATGAGCTTGCATAAATGGCCGTGACCGGGTCGCTATTGAAGTTTTTAAGCGGCAGATCCAGCCTTCTTAGCTTTGCTGACTGCGGCAATGCTTGCAGCCTGGGCAGATCATATGTGGCACAGAAACACACATATTCAGCATGAGGCACTGTAACTAATACGGGGCCATCGGCGGTTTTAATATAGTAATGCAGCCAAGCCATACCCGAATGCTGCACCGTATGGCGAGAAAGAATCCGCCCCTTAATCGATGAGGTTCCACAGGGATCTGAAGAGGGCTTTACTGGCATAATTTGTCTATCCAAAACAAGGACTCGATGAAAATGGCATCACATTAAACTCAATAATATAAAATTAGAGTAGTTAAGGCTATGCAATCACTGTTATTATGTACAGCTCTATTTCTCTTGTTTATATACCTATGCTATCGGCCGACGTAAAAACACAGATCCGCTCCATATATAGAGGTATTGCAAACTCCTTGCCTGACTTTCGTCCGAGGCGTGAGCAAAACTACATAGTCGCCGAAATATCTAAGACCTTAGCCGGTGAATACGATAAAAACAGGCGCATTATCGTGATCGAAGCCGGCACAGGTATAGGTAAATCATTAGCCTATATACTCGGCTCTATTCCGTTAGCACTGGCCAATAAGAAAAAAGTCTGTATCGCCACTGCGACCGTTGCCCTGCAAGAGCAGCTGTTGCACAAGGATCTGCCCTTCTTTTTACAGCAATCTGAGCTGAATTTTAGCTTTGGTTTAGTCAAAGGCAGGCAGCGCTATGTCTGCTTGTCTAAATTAGAGATGTTAATTGGATCCGATAACGACACTCAGATGGCGATGTGGCAGACCAAGCCCGACAACAGCCAGATCAAGCTGCTGCAGACATTATTGAAGCAGTACCATGAAGGCAAATGGAACGGCGAGCGTGACACCTTAGTCAAACAGCTCCCCGACCACCTATGGCAGCAGATAGCTTGTGATAAACACAGCTGTCATAGACAAGTCGCCAGCCACAGGAATTGTCCTTTCCATAAAGCACGTGAGGATATCGATAACTGGGATGTGCTGATCGCTAACCACAGCCTCTTGTTTGCCGATCTGGAATTAGGCGGTGGAGTCATCCTGCCAGCCCCAGAAGACGTATATTACATCATAGATGAAGCCCACCACCTGCCTATGGTTGCCAGAGATTTCTCCAGCGCACAAACCACACTCAGGGGCGCTGTCGACTGGCTGGAGAAAATAGAGAAGACCTGTAGCAAGTTACAAAACCAAATAAAGAGTAATCATATCATAGGCCCGGCACAGGCGATGCGGGAGCATATTAGCGATCTTACCGGTCAACTCACCCAGATAACTCATTTTTGTGATAGCCAAACGCACAGGTTCGACAATCCAGAGAATCGTTTACGCTTCGAGCATGGCAAGTTACCCCAGGCGCTGCTTATCCAAGCAGAGAACTTAGCCACGGTATCGACTACGGCCCTCAAGCAGTTCAATAAGATGTTAGTCCTGCTCAGTGAAGCCATAAAAGATGGCGATATTCCAAAGCATCAAGCCGAACAACTGCTCACAGAAACGGGCTTCATGTTGCAGAAACTGGAAAATCTGCAGAAGCTGTGGAAGATGATGGCGAAAGAAGATCACCCCAAAGGCGCACCTATGGCACGTTGGGTTGAAATGTTAACCGGTAAACAGACCGATTACCTTTTTAGTGCGTCCCCAATAGAAGTCGGCTTCATGTTAGAAAAGCTACTTTGGGACAAGGCCGCAGGGGTGGTGCTTTGCAGCGCGACATTACGGTCCTTAAATAATTTTAATCATTTCACCCATCAAGTTGGCCTGTCACTCAACGACGGTTGCCGCTTTCTGGCCATGGACTCGCCCTTCGACTTTGAACAGAATGCGACCCTGTTTCTGCCTAAGATGAACTATGAACCCACGGATGAAAAATTCACCGAAGAACTCGCCCAGCAGATCTTAGCCCTCATAGAGGGTGAAATGGCCACCTTAGTCTTATTCGCATCTTATTGGCAGATGGAGAAGGTCGTCGCTATGGTCGAGAGTAAGATAAAAACCGGCTTACTGATCCAAGGCACTATTTCCAGGCAAGAAATTTTATCGGCCCATAAGAAACGCTGCGATAACGATGAACCTAGCATCATATTCGGCACGGGTAGCTTCTCTGAAGGCTTAGATCTACCGGGCGATTACCTGACTAACTTGATCATCACAAAATTGCCTTTTGCGGTGCCCACCTCTCCCGTCGAGCAGGCTCATGCGGAATATATCAAGATAAAGGGTGGAAATCCCTTCATGCAGCTGACGATCCCCGATGCTTCGCGCAAATTGATACAGAGTTGTGGTAGATTACTCCGCAACGAGCAAGACTATGGACGTATCACGATTTTAGATCGACGTTTAGTCACTAAACGGTATGGGAAATCACTGCTCGATGCACTCCCCCCTTTCAGACGCGTAATTGAGTAGGATTTTTTTTTGGATTTACTGTTTGAACCCAGCACTTGGGCCATTCTAGCCGGGATCGGTTTACTCGCAGGTTTTATCGACGCCATCGCGGGAGGTGGAGGTTTACTCTCTATTCCGGCCCTTCTGACATTGGGTATTAATCCTCATACGGCACTGGGCACCAATAAGTTAGCCGCATGCTTTGGGTCTTCTACGGCTGCGTATACCTATTATAAACAAAATCTATTCACGCCTCACTTGTGGTACTACACCTTTATAGCCACTTTTTTCGGCGCGGTAGCCGGCACCTTCATCGTCTCTCTTATCGATAGCCGTTGGTTAGAAAAACTGCTACCACTGATGATCATGATTATTGCTATTTACACGCTACTCAAGCCCAATGCCATGGGCTGCAATACATTCACACCACTTAAGCAACCAGCATCGAAAATTAAGCAATGGCTCCAAGGCTTTCCACTCGGATTCTATGATGGCTTCGCCGGTCCCGGTACAGGCGCATTCTGGACCATAACCAGTACCACTTACCATAAGCTGCCGCTTCTTCACAGTTGTGGCTTAGCCAGAACAATGACATTCACCAGTAATCTCACCTCTTTAGTGATCTTTATCACACTTGGGCAAGTGAATGTCATTATCGGTCTTTTCATGGGTTTATGTATGATGTTAGGTTCCTTTATCGGCGCAAAAACGGCGATAAAATTCGGCGTCCAGTTTATCAGACCCGCATTTATCACTCTGGTATTGTTGATCGCGGCAAAGTTAGCTTGGAATGCATGGGTCTCACGATGAATACAAATGAACTCCTAAGGCAGTTATCAGTTCAATTGAAGCAACTAGAGCAGGACGTGCTTCAACATGATACTAATTTACCCAAGAGAGAGCAGAAACTGCTGCGGGATACAGACAGATTTAACGAGCAACTCTTTATTCAATCCGGCGCTAAACTTGCGCCCTGTATAGAACAGATAAACAAGAATATTAAGCAGCTAGGTAAACTGATAAAAGGTAACATATCATCCCATACCATAGTCTTAAGCTGTGAACGTATTCAAGACAGATTTACCGCCGTCAGAAGAGCGCTAAATACCACCTCATTAGGGGCCAACTCGGCATCGCAGCAAAGAGCTTTTCGAGTCGCCCAAGCAAAGAGGCGTAGAAATAAGTCCCATGATAAGAGCGGCTTCAATTGGATCGCCGCCGGAGTCATGCATAATAGCCACCAACTGTATGCAGAGCTCAACAAACATCTCAATTGGGTGAGTAAATTTGAACAAAAAATCCTGATTTTGCAATCACAACTGGATAACTGTCATAGTGCCGACAAAATCCAGATGCAAAATGAGGTCCTGTTGGTTCATCGACGACTCGGTAAGTGTCGGCAAGCCATCAGCTATATAGAAGATCGCATTCAAGCGTTTGAGCGACCATTCTCTCAAACCTATAGGCCTTTTAATCGTTAAGGAGCAACAATGAAGTCACTCATGTCTATCACAGCAATCTTGACTCTGCTGGGTTCATCTTCAGCCCTGGCAGCTAATTTGAATATCCCCATGTCATTTGAATATCTGGCCATCGACGGTGAGAAAGTCGAAAGCAGCTTATTCAACCATAAGGCAGATCTGGAATTAAGCCAAGGCAGCCACAAGATTGCGATCCGTTATCACGATATGGTTCAAGATGACTTCAGTGACAGTGAAAGCTTTATCAAGTCTTCCCCTTTTATTGTTACCTTAGCAGTCGATGGCGACTATGAGTACACCTTGAAGCCCGCCGATGGCGATATCGTCAAACGACCTAAGTCTTTCGCTGAATCTCCGCAGGTGGTGATCACCCGCAGTGACAAGGGGACGGTAAACTATAAGGTCCTGCAAACTGACTTCACCGAAGACTCCTTCGTCACTAGCCTATTTGGTGGCGGAAATAAACCAGACATTGCAGCGATAACGACTGCAGCAACTGGTGGAGCTATGATTGCATCCTCGGCAAGTTCGACACTGACGGCTCCAGTCACTGCTAATGAAGCCGATAAAGGCCAGCATGCCCAACAGATGTTGCAGTACTGGTGGCTTCATGCCGATGATAAGACCCGAAAAGAGTTTATGGGTTGGGCCATTCAGCAGCTATAAATACAGCGTCCATCTCGCTATATACGGCATCTGGTCGACACCTATTTCTTTGAAGATTACAACGAGCTGTCGCAGATGAGATCTGAAATCCAAACCGCATTAGAAAAATCGAGAGCATTTATCAAGGCTAACTTACATAAGGCAAACAGCTGAAAATAACTGTCAGTCACTGAAGAAGTATTTGGAATACAGAAAAGAATGAACTAGGGGGAGATTGGGGGCTCCCCTAGAGCCACACTTGAGTACATTAGCCACATCGGTTGTTTCCTTCCGAGCCAGACCAATTCTCCAGTTATCATTATGGGAGGGATACACTTGCCTAGGATAGGACGCAGAATTTCAGCTACGACTATACGCGCATAGCAGATGCCATGACGAGATTGGAACAAATAAGGGGGGATGAATCAGATAGCGTTTTGTTTAGTAGGATGTACCACAGAAGTGTTCAAGCTGATCTAGTGATGTACTAAGAGATTGGAGGTTCCCCTAGAGCCACACCCCAGCACATGAGTCACTTGCTGCGGTTGCTCCCTTCCAGGCCTGGCCGAATTCACGAGTTATCATTGCGGGGGGACCCTAAGGTCACCATTGCTTTCTTTGAGTAAATTACCTCAGAGAACGGCGAGCATTATCTACTAAGCCCGCCGAGCAATCAAGTCCTAAACAGCAAGTATCGTCTTGTTGACTGCTGATTGCTGTTTCTATAAACAGATAGTCTACAGATCTGAGCTATAAACTGAGAAACATCCTATTTTTTTCAACAAGCTTAGGCCCGATACCCTTCACATTTGAAAGATCGCCAATCACCTCAAATTTGCCGTTACTCTCTCTATATTCGACAATCGCTTTCGCTTTTGATTCACCTATTCCCTTAAGTAAAACCAATTGCGCTATTGAAGAGGTGTTAATATTGACATTCAGTTGTTGAACTTGATGTGAGTTTTCTTTTTGATGGATCGTTTTCGATTGGCTAGAAACATCACCGGCGTAGACGCTGAGTGAAAAGATTGCAGCCATCAATGTCGCAGATACGAGTGTGCTTTTCATAGTAACTCCATGTTGAGTATTATTCCTTTAATATGTAGCCGTTAATCCTTTGCTCCATGGCCACTCATTAAATGTAGGCCAAGCCCGCACTTCCTGCCAAATATCTACCAAGTTAAATTAGATCTTAGCCAAACCTTGTTCCAGGTCGACAATAAGATCTTCAACTGACTCTATCCCCACAGAGATGCGCAATAAATTCTCTCCTATGCCAGCGGCTTCCCGCTGATTTTTATCATAGGTAGCATGGGTCATAGAAGCTGGATGTTGTATAAGAGATTCCGCATCACCTAAACTCACCGCGATAGAAAAGAGTTGCAGACTATTGATAAACTCGATGGACAGGTCTAAGTCAGCATCGAGCTCGAAGGCAATCACTCCACCGCCCCTGCGCATCTGCTTGCCAAGAAGATACTGACCATAACTCCCCTCGATTCCTGGGTAATATACCTTAAGTACTTTCGGGTGAGATAATAGATATTCGACCACTTTCTCGGCATTATCACAATGCCGTTCCATTCTCACATCTAAGGTTTTTAGCCCCCGCAGGATCAACCAGGCATCATGGGGAGACAGGACTCCACCTAAATCTTTCATGGTTTCGAATTTAATCTTCTCTATCTGCTCATCACTGCCACAGATGATTCCGGCAATGACATCACCGTGTCCGTTGAGATACTTAGTCGCACTGTGCACAACCAAATCGACTCCATGAGCCAGAGGTTGCTGCAATAAGGGTGTCATAAAAGTATTGTCTATGATACTGATCAAACCATGCTTTTTTGCAATTGATACCAGTGCATCTAAGTCAAAAACATCGAGGTGAGGATTAACAGGTGTCTCACAAAAAAGCACTTTGGTCTTCTCGGTTATCGCTGCAGAGATCGCATCGAGATCCTTAAAATCAACCAAGGACACCTCAATCCCAAACTTGATCAACTGAGTCGTCATCAGTGAGAAAGTACAGCCGTATACGGCCTTGGAAGCGACCAGGTGATCGCCTTGTGAAAGATTAGCCAGCAGCGCCGAAGAAACCGCCGCCATGCCTGATGCCGTAGCGGCTGCTGCTGCAGCACCTTCAAGCTCAGCCATCTTGCGCTCTAACTCAGCTGTGGTCGGGTTACCCAGTCGGGTATAGATATAACCCGCTTCATCGCCGGCAAATCTGGCGGCTCCCTGCTGTGCACTATCGAATACGAAAGTGCCCCTGAACTGTCTTTGATATGTCCTGCGTGTATGACTTGCGTGGCCAGCTCTCTCACTTTTCAACCTTAATCTGTTGCACTTATTGTATTACCTCAGCAGTATCCACCGGCGGTTAATATTATTATATAAATAATGTCATATGAAAGTGCCGATGGTTATAAATATCAATCCTACTAATAATGTGATCGTTCAGCGGGAGTTCAAAGCGCTGTAGGCAAGGTCTATATTTGCTCCTGCAATATAGACATTCACCACATCCATGTGGCTTGCGGATGCTTGAAGCTAATAGTTATTCTCGGCAACAAGCTCCTGCGTTGCTCTCGATAATTGCTCCTGCATTATTCTACCTTCACCCGTCCATGGGCTCGTACCTCCTGCATCTGACCTCCATGGTCTTAAGCGTTCCATACGCTTTCAAGACATTTCCCATATCCCTATGGGTCAGGGAAATGTCTTATTTTGTATGGAACAAAATAGACCATTCAGTCATATATCGAAGGCATCTAACGTAGCTAAAGTGCTTTGCCCTTTGCTTTAAACATCAGCCGCACTACGTGAGCCTCTCAGACATTCCACTTCTACGTTGCATTAACTTAAAAGGGAACAACCATTTCCTCATCAATGCGCCTTGAATTGAAAAGCCTGAGTGGCTCTGAACTGTTCACCTATTTAGTGAGATTGATATCACCATGTACCCAGACACTATCTGGAGTAAACAGTGGCGGAGAAACAATCAAGTTCCAGATGTAAAGTCTTTATTACATTTGACTTTTTCTTTGACCTTGCCATTAAATACCGAAGAAGATAACGCCTTAAGATCTAACAATAACTCTTTATGCATTCCTGAAAGTCTGGGCCTGGAAGACTCTTTAAAGGAGAGAGGCCTACACAGCGCCATTGCTTGATAACCTAAACGAGCCGTCAGTAGGCCGCCACCGAGTCCTTGTCCAAGACGGGCAGACAACTTACCGGACATCTCAACTGAAAGTAATTGAGTGCCAAGATCTGTCGCTATTTCACTGGTACCAGCATAGATGATGTTGGTGATAACCCCTCTTATCAACTTGATACGGCTCCAGTAACCCAATTCAATACCATAGCAGTGGGCAATCTTGACTATCATACGTTGGTTTCGCCACAGAATAATGGCCATATCGAGCACCGCCAGAGGGCTCGCCGCTAATAACAGCGCCGATTCTTGCGCGAAGCGGCGAACAATTTTCTTTGCCACCTTATCTCTATCACGCAATATGATCTCATCGAATAAAATCAGTTTCTCAGCATCGTTATGCCCATCTCGGCTAGCGTCATGATACTGAGTAAAATCTATTCCTGCTGGTAGATTAGTGATGATGTTACCGATAAATTTATCGGCTTCGCCCTGCTGCATACTTTGAGCGAGTCTATCCCCGGTTTGTTGCGCCTCTTCCACCGACTTTAGCCTAAGCAAATGACGCCATTCACGAAGTATGAGTTTCCCCGCCCATAACGAGATCAACAGAGTCACACTGGAGTACAAACCGAATAACCAAGGGCTCTCCAGCCAAGCGTCCCTCAACCCCAGAGTCGTCTCTGTGATCGCCAGAGCAATGAGTCCCATGATGATGAGCTTGGCAAGCAGAGAACGCTGAGGTTTGGTTGCGCGACTGATGTTTTTTTCAAACAGTCCCGAACGTTCAGATAAGCTAGAAGCGACCTCATTGTCTATGACCTCGTCGGTCAAGGCCTCTCCCTCATTATCATGAGGAGTCTGAATAAATTGGGCTTGCTGTTCGAATCGCTGAGCGTCCCGAAAACTTGGTGCTGCTTCATCCACTCTGGATTCAAATACCTGTTTGGGTTTGATGCTATTTTCGGCCTCATTTTTAGCGCCTTGCATATCTTCTTGCGAAGGAGCAACGTCTCTATCTTTCATATGATTCTCTCATCACTGCCAACTATTTGAGCTTGTCACCGAGCAAAAATTGCAGCAAATGGTCTAGTCGTATATGTTCAAAATCGGCTTCATCGGATTGAGGAGCATAATTAGGTGGCGCGAAGCTGGTAAACTCAAAGCCCTGAGACTCCCAAAAATCAGCCCCAGGCAATGATTTTGGCACTTCCCCCGGAAACAGAGTGATTGGCTCTCTGTCATTCAAACTGACACCTTTGACGACTTCGATTTCGCCCTTACCCGATCTGATCATGCCGTGCTGGGTAGCTTTGATGGCACTGATTGCCATGGTCTCGACCTCACACCCTTCAAACTTCGCCTGCCTCTGACTCTGTTTAACCAGTTGGGTCAGTAATGACAACACATTACCTTGTTGATCCCTGGTGATATGATCGACCTTACTCGCCGCGAAGAGCAGTTTGTCGATCCTGGGTGAAAACAGGCGTTTTAATAGGTTAGACTGTCCAAATTTAAAACTCTCCATGATGCCATTAAGCGCTTGTGTCATGTCATCGAACTGCTCCTTGCCTCTGTTTAGCGGCGTAAAACAATCGACCAGTAGCAACTGACGGTCAAAGGTAGAAAAATAGTCTTTATAGAAAGGCCTTATCACCTTGTCCTGATACTCTTTGTAGCGAGTTTTCAACACTTGATAGGCCGAGTTAGCATGGGTATTTTCAAGGCTTGCCCGCGCATCTGCGGATGTATTTAGCAGAGGAAAAAAAGCCAACACCGGGGAGCCGGCAAACTCACCGGGAAGGAGTAATCGACCCGGCTGAGCATAATAAAAACCATGTTTATGCACGCTATCTACCAATACCTCCCGGTATAACTCGGCTATGCGTTTTAACTCTGCTTCGTCGGCATTAGCCCCTAACTCCAGCGAGTCTAAGGCCGCGACGAAATCTGGATAATATTGCGACTTAGCCAATATCGGCTTACGCAGCTCCTGCGCCATGGACCAGTGCTCATAGTTTTGTTTGAGCATAGGCAGATCGAGTAGCCACTCACCAGGGTAGTCAATAATATCCAGATACAGACTGGCGCTATCAGTGAATTTAGCCAATATTCCTTGGCTAGGTTGATATTTGAGGGTTAACCTGATTTCACTAATATTACGTGTCGATGCTGGCCATTGCGGAACGGCTTGCTTTAAGGCATTCATGCCTAGCTCATAGTCGAAACTTGCCACGGTCAAGTCTGGCTGAAGCGCACGCTTTACGCCATACAAACGCTCATCTCTGGTGACTTGCCATAAAGGAAGGTTATTACTCTTTCCTGAGAGACCCGCGTTAAGAAGTTGATTGACAAGCCCGGTGATGAAGGCTGTTTTCCCTGAACCCGAGAGTCCAGTGACGGCTAATCTGATATTTCGATCTGAAGCCCTATGGGCGAACGATTGAGTTTTATTACTGAATGTTTTGCCTAACTTAGATAAAGAGCGGTTGATACGACCCATAGCCTGCACTTAACGTTATGTGGGCGACTGGGCCGCCCATTGGAAGGATTAAAGGTTATTGATCTCTTGTTTCAAGTCGAAACTGTCCGAGGTGACATGACTTTCCAATTTTTGAAGCCTGATTTCTAAACTTCTAAATTGAGCATTTACATCATGCAGAGCCATCTTCGCAGGCTCACCCGATTGCCAAACCTTCTTCTTTATTTCTATATCCTTATGCGCTTTTTTATTTTTGTCGCTACCGAGTTTAATATCTAAAATCATCCAGAGTAAGACATAGATGATCAACACAATCCCCGAGCCACCTAAGAGAAGTATTGAAACTGCGACCACTCTCACTAGCCAGGTTTCAAAGCCGAAATAGTCTGCGATTCCAGCACAAACCCCAGCTATTTTACCCGATTGAGGAAGGCGATATAAGGTACGTTCTCTAGTGTCACTCATTTCAATTCCTCCGCGTTAAAAGGTCTGCCCCGCCAGTTGAAACCGCACTAAGTCTGATGTCACTGCTACTCATTGCGTCCCCTCCATTGTGGTGATTCACTGTCTAAAATCGCTTCCAATGTATCGATACGTTGAGCCATCTTATCGGCTCTGCCGATCAGTTCATTAAGTTGTGAATACTCTTCTTCAGTAAGTCCCTGGCTCACCTGACGCTTGCTGCGGTAGTGAAGTATCAGCCAAATGGGCGCCACGATTATCAGAAAAATAATAATTGGGGCCATTAAAATATCCATGTTCATAACTCACCTCTGAATTGTAATTATTTGGCTTTAGCTTTTGCCTTGCTGCTCTTTATTTTGGCTTTTAATGCCTCAAGCTCGGCATTGACAGAATCTTCGGCTTCCAGTGCGGCAAACTCATCAGTTAAACTTTTCTTGTTGCCCAGATCATAGGCATCGACTTGTGACTCGAGTCCCTCTACACGGCGCTCATACTGCTCAAACTTACTCATAGCGTTATCTATCTTGCTAGAATCAAGTTGCTTCTTCACTTCTAAGCGTGAAGATGCTGTTTGCTTACGCATGATGATGGTCTTTTGACGAGCCTTGGCATCGGCTAGCTTCTGCTGCAGCAAGTTAACCTCCTCTTTTAAGCGAGAAATCTGCTCTTCAACAATCACAAGCTCTTGAGTCAAGGTATCGGCAAGCTCACTCGCTTGCTGTTTTTCAACCAGAGCGGCTTTAGCAAGGTCTTCACGGTCTTTCGACAATGCAAGCTCGGCTTTCCCTTCCCAGTCGAGTACCTGCCCCTGCACCTTAGTGATACGACGGATTATCTCCTTCTTCTGGGCTAATACTTTAGCCGATGTAGAACGAACCTCTACTAAGGTGTCTTCCATCTCTTGAATAATCAAGCGAACCATTTTTTCTGGATCTTCGGCTTTATCCAGTAATGAAGAGATATTTGAATTTATGATATCTGCGAAGCGAGAGAAAATTCCCATAATGCTGTCCTTAAATTAACGTTGGTTTCGTAAAAATTAATCCACTTTCTGTGCCAACTTTTCATATCTCATAAAATACAGTAACTTAACCAATATATTAACTTTTTCTTTCTTTTAATAACAGAGGGTCTTATTATTATTTTCACCAACTATTAGCGTTAAAGACTAAAACTTACTGTGACAAATCAATTTCAGCAAGATAATCTTATCGGTCAATCGAATGCGCTCCTCGAAGTATTGGAGCATGTTTCACAGATCGCACCTCTGTCTAAGCCCGTCCTTATCATTGGCGAACGTGGTACAGGTAAGGAGCTAATTGCAGAACGACTTCATTTCCTATCCGCACGTTGGGAGCAAAGCTTTATTAAGCTTAATTGTTCTTCATTGAGTGAGAATTTACTCGAAAGTGAGCTTTTTGGCCATGATGCCGGGGCTTTTACTGGCGCAAATAAAAAACATCTGGGTCGATTTGAGCGCGCCGATGGCGGTAGCTTATTTCTCGATGAGCTGGCGAATACTTCAGGACTTGTCCAGGAAAAATTGCTTCGCGTCATAGAGTACGGTGAATTTGAGCGCGTTGGTGGCAGTAAAACAGTACGAACAGATGTCAGGCTGATCTGCGCGGCTAACGAAGATCTTCCCACCTTAGCCGAAGCCGGTGAATTTAGAGCCGATTTACTCGACAGATTGGCGTTTGATGTGATCACCTTGCCTCCTCTGCGTCACAGGCAGGAAGATATCATGATCTTAGCCGAATACTTTGCCATAGGCATGGCCAGGCAACTGAAACATGAGCTATTTCCTGGCTTCAGCCCCAGAGCAATACAACAACTGATGGATCATAACTGGCCGGGTAACATACGCGAGCTTAAAAACGTGGTGGAGAGAAGCGTCTATCGTAATCCAGACATAGAAGCGCCCATTACCAATATAGTGGTCGACCCTTTTGCCTCACCCTATCGCCCGACAACAAGAGTGAAGACGCGCGCAAGACAACATCAGGCGAGCAACCAGGGTTCGCCTGAGCCCAGTAATAATAAAATCAACTTCCCCATTGATTTTAAAGAACATTGTGAATATTTGGAAGTCACACTTCTAAAACAAGCATTAGAGGCGGGTCAATTTAACCAAAAGAAAACCGCCGAACTTTTAAACTTAAGTTATCACCAATTACGCGGGATTTTAAAAAAATACAACTTACTCGACAAAACTTAATACGCCTTAATAACATATGTTCATTGCTCATCGGCGATCAGCACTGCTAAAATGGCCACCAAAGTCCTGAAAAATTGATCTGTCGATGAGAGTGCTGCTTAAGCGTCTATCTTTATACCCCACCATATCCTGCATCTGTGTTTTGCTTGCAGCTTGTGGGCCGAAGCTTGTCCCACCTGGGATAGTCTACTGCTCCGAGGGAAACCCTGAATCTTTCAATCCGCAACTGGTCACGTCAGGAACGACTGTGGATGCGACTTCACAGCAGATCTACAATGGGCTAGTGAATTACGATATAAGATCCGGCCAGATAGAACCCTCTTTAGCCACGCACTGGCAGCTCAGTGACGATGAATTAACTTACACTTTTCAATTACGCAGAGCAGTTAATTTTCATCACACCGCAGAATTTACACCGACACGTCATTTCAATGCTGACGATGTCTTGTTCTCATTCAACCGGGTGATCGATTCATCCCACCCTTTTCATCATGTCTCCAAGACGGGATATCCGTTTTTTCAGAGCATAGGCTTCGATAAACAGATCGAGTCAATTGAAAAACTGTCTGACTATGAAGTCGCCTTCCATTTGAAACATAAAGATGCCTCTTTCATCGCTAATTTAGCTTCCGGGTTTGCCGTTATCTTGTCGGAGGAATATGCAGCTAGCTTGATTGAAAAAGGTGAACCAGAAAAAATTGACCGTAACCCCGTCGGTACCGGACCTTTTCAGCTAGTCAAATATGTCAAGAACGACTATATACGCTACCATCGTAATGAGGGTTATTGGGGACTCCTGCCCACTGCAGAACTGCTAGTGTTTAATATCACTCCTAAGAGTACCATCAGACTGGCTAAACTCATTACTGGCGATTGTAGCGTATCGGCCCTACCAAAGGCTGGAGAACTCGCGGTTATTTTCCAACATGATGAACTCGAAGTAGATTCACTGCCTGGGTTTAATGTCGCATTTTGGGCGTTTAATACTCAAAAACCCCCCTTTAATGATGTCAGAGTGCGTAAAGCCTTAGCCCACGCCGTCGACAGGGATAATATTCTCAGAGCGGTTTACCTGAAGACGGCTGTAGGATCTACCGGCATGCTGCCGCCTATGTCTTGGGCATATTCGAAAAATCAGAGCCTAGTAGATTATAATCCCGAGAAAGCCAAACAATTGTTAAGAGAAGCTGGCATAAAAAACCTCACAATCGATATCTGGGCCATGCCCGTCGCACGTATATACAACCCTAATGCCCATAAAACGGCTGAACTCATTCAAGCAGATCTGGCAGACATAGGCGTTAAGGTCAATATCGTTAGCTATGATTGGAGTGTATTCAATCAGAAATTAAGCAAGAATGATTACGACTCTGTGCTTATAGGTTGGAATGCCGATAACAGCGATCCAGACAACTTTTTTACTCCGATCCTTAGCTGCGCATCCGTACAGTCGAACAGTAATCGTTCCCGTTGGTGTAACCCGAAATTCGATGACATTCTGTTTAAAGCAAAATCAATCACTTCGAAAAAAGACCGTAAAGCCCTCTATCAAGAGGCCGAGGCTCTGTTTGCACAAGAACTGCCTATGCTCCCCTTCGCCCATGCGACCCGACTTATTTTAAAGAAGAAAGGGATAGATAATAGCCAGCTCACTCCATTTGGCGGGATCTCCTTTAATGCCGATCACAATAGGGATATGATGAATATTGAGGAGATAAGATAATGGCTCGGTATCTGTTACGTAGAATGAATCTGTTTGTGGCCACATCCTTGGTGCTACTCGCTGTGCTGTTTATCGCCACACACCACTTCCCCGTCGAGATACGGTTTGCACTGACCGGCATACATGCCCCAACAGTCGAACAGATCGCACAAATCGATCGAGATTATCGACTCGAGAGTAACCAATTAGGCCAATTTATTGGATACCTTCAGCAAAGGGTAACGGGTAATTTGGGGGTTTCGGCGACATCACAGCAGCCAGTGATCGACGAACTAGCGGCAGTATTACCCGCATCATTCGAACTGGCTATTGTCGCTGCTGTATTAGCTCTGCTTTTTGGTATCCCCCTCGGCATTTTGGCATCGATGAGTAAAAACAAGATCACCCAACACACCATAATGACCATCACCTTAACGGGATATTCTATTCCGGTTTTTTGGCTAGGGTTAACCTTATCACTCTGGTTTGGTGTACAACTAGGTTGGCTGCCCATCTCTGGCCAGCTAAACTTGCTCTATGAAATTGACCCTATCACAGGATTTGTGCTGATTGACACCCTACTTTCAGATTCACCCTATGCAGACTCAGCCTTTATCGATGCCCTGCAGCACATCATATTGCCAGCGGTCACCCTGGCCGTGCTCCCATTCACTGTGGTGGTGAGAAGCACACGCTCGGCGATCATATCCATCATGGATAAGACCTACATTAAGGCGGCTGAGGCCAGAGGCCTACATACCAGCCACATAGTGTTACGTCATGCTCTGCCCAACGCCTTGATACCTGTGCTGAAAAGTCTAGGTCTTATGTTAGGTACGTTCGCCAGTTACGCCATGATAGTTGAAGTCATTTTCTCATGGCCAGGCGTAGGAGCCTGGTTAGTCTCGGGTATCTATCAAAGGGATTACACAGTGATCCAAGGGGGGGTGTTGGCAGTTGCCTTGATCATCATATTTTTAAGTATCATGATTGAAGTCCTTCATACGGCAATCAACCCCCTAAGTAGGAAAGAGCTTTATGCCGCAAATTAAGATCTATCAGGAAGATGAGATACCCTCTCCTATGCGCAGGTTCTGGCATGCATTTTTAGATAATCCATTCGCTTTTGCCGGATTATGGACGGTGATTTGTTTCTTGTTACTGGCCCTATTTGGTCCGCTTATCGCCCCCTATGCTCCGGAGCAACAGGACCCACATGCCCTCTTATTGGCACCATCATGGGATGCAAGCGGAACTGTAGAGCACTTTCTTGGTACCGACGATTTAGGTCGAGATATTTTCAGCCGCCTACTCCATGGCGCTCACTTAACCTTCGGTTTGGCCTTAGGCATCGTCCTCGCATCATTGGTTCTTGGTTTTATTATCGGTTCAATTTCAGGCATGATGAAAGGACTAAAATCAAGCATTCTCAGTCACCTGCTTGATGCTTTGTTGTCAATTCCCTCCCTATTAATGGCGATATTAGTGGTCGCAGTGATGGGACCGGGATTAGAAAACGTTTTTTGGGCCGTGGGCATTGCGCTTACGCCTCAGTTTGTCCGTGCTATTCATCAAGCCATTCATGAAGAATTGCAAAAAGAATATGTCACGGCCGCAAGACTCGATGGTGCGAATCAGTTTCAAATTTTTTGGTATGTCATCATGCCAAATATATGGGACACCTTGATCATACAAACTACCTTAGGGATCTCGGCGGCCATTCTGGATATTGCCGCGCTGGGTTTCTTAAACTTAGGCGCACAAGCCCCGAGCCCTGAATGGGGTGCCATGGTATCCCAGGGAATGGATAACCTGTTAACCGCCCCATGGACTGTGACGATACCCGGCATTGCCATCTTGTGCTGTGTCCTATCCATTAACTTAGTCGGCGATGGCTTACGATCTGCCTTGTCGCCGCTCAATAATTAATCTTGATACCTGATTATGCCCTTACTCGATATTCGTAACCTCACCATTGAACTAGACACCCCTCACGGGCGCGTCAAGGCTCTGGACAAAGTCAGCTTGACAATTAATCCAGCCGAGATTCACGGCTTAGTTGGAGAGTCCGGTTCTGGCCGCAGCTTATTGGCTCGAGCTATCTTAGGGATCCCAGGCCATAACTGGACGATCAAGGCCGACCGCATGTTGTGGGATGGACACAATCTGTTAGAGATGAGTTCAAAACAAAGACGCAACCTGATGGGGAGCGATATTGCCATGATATTTCAAGACCCATCCAGCAGCCTAGATCCTGTTATTCGTGTCGGTACCCAGCTTGTTGAAGCCATGCCAGAAAATAAGAAACTGCCTTTCTGGCGACGCAACGCAGATAAGAAGAAGACCGCAAGAAAATGGCTGCATAAGGTAGGCATCAAGGACACGCAAAAAATCATGTCCAGCTATGCCTGGGAACTGTCGGAAGGTGAGTGTCAAAAAGTCATGATAGCCATGGCTATTGCCAACCAACCTAGGCTGCTAATAGCCGATGAGCCAACCAACTCCATGGAGATGGACACACAGGCGCAGATCTTTCGCCTGCTGACTAAATTAAACCAGCTACAGGATTTATCCATTCTGCTGATCAGTCATGAGCTCGAGACCTTATCAATCTGGTGTGATCGACTGTCGGTGATGTATTGTGGACAAATCATGGAGTCAGGTCCTACGGCTGAAATCTTAGCCCATCCTTATCATCCATACACTAAAGCACTGCTTAATAATATTCCGCACCACACGGGACAAATCGCTCACAAATCGATCATGCGTACACTGCCAGGCTCAGCACCTACACTGCAACACCTTCCCATAGGTTGCCGGCTCGGTCCAAGGTGCCCTCGCGCCGAAAAGAAATGCGTGATTCGTCCTAATTTAAGTCATAAAAAAAATCGATATTTCGCCTGCCATTTCCCTTACCAAGAAGAAACATGTAATGACGACACCTCTGCTTCAAGTTAGAAACCTAAGTAAGCGTTTCTATACAGGCTACAAAGGGTTTAAACGTGAGTATAATCAAGCTTTGTTTCCTGTTTCCTTTGAGCTCAACAGAGGAGAAACCTTAGCGATTGTTGGCGAAGCCGGTTCGGGAAAAAGCACCCTGGCAAGGATACTCGTTGGCGCCGAAACCCGCAGTAGTGGCGAGATCTATTTCGAAGGGGAAGCGCTGGAAAAACGAAACCTGAAACAAAGATGTAAGTTGATCAGGATGATTTTTCAAGATCCAAACACATCACTGAATCCTAAATTAACCATCGGGGCTCTGCTCGATGAACCACTCAAGTTTAATACCGAACTCAATGCCAAACAGCGTAGGGAACAGGTCGTCGATAAACTCAGAAAAGTGGGTCTGTTACCCGAACACGCAGATTTCTACCCTCACATGATTTCTGAGGGGATGAAGCAACGTGTTGCCGTTGCCCGTGCGCTCATGCTGGATCCCAAAATAATCATCGCGGATGAAGCTCTCACCGCCCTCGACCTTTCGGTCCGCTCACAAATTCTCAACTTATTGTTAAAACTTCAAAAAGAGATGGGACTGTCTTATATTTTCGTGTCGCATAACCTCAGCATCATTCGTCACTTTAGCGATAAGGTGATGGTGCTTCACCATGGGAAGATGGTTGAGAAAGCGACAACAGAAGAATTATTCAATGCACCAAAACATGAATATACTCAACGTCTGGTCCAAGAGCTAAGCCTCTTTAGTCAGAAACGACTCCACAGGACAATCAAGAAGCATGGTTAATCCATAGGTTATAGCCATACTTGACTATACTTGACCATGAAGATTAAACGCCTTAAATGATAAGAGTCAATCGATTCCAATCCAGTAAACTGCTCTTACCACTGGCCATTTTTAAAGAAAATCAGGAATAATGAGTGCCATTTGGCGCTTGATTAATTATCCTATCATCACTTTTTAAAGAGAAGATGAAACATGATAATCAAACCTAAAACACGTGGCTTTATATGCACCACTACTCATCCTGTTGGTTGTGAAGCTAATGTACTCGAACAGATCAATATCACTAAGGCGAAGGGAAGCTTAAAAAATGGCCCTAAGAAAGTTTTAGTTATCGGCTCTTCAAGTGGATATGGTCTATCTTCTCGTATTGCTGCCGCCTTCGGCAGTGGCGCTGCCACTCTCGGGGTATTCTTCGAAAAGCCAGGAACTGAAAGGAAATCAGGCTCGGCCGGTTGGTATAACTCAGCGGCCTTCGATAAGTTTGCTAAAGCGGAAGGCTTGTATTCTAAGAGCCTCAATGGTGATGCATTCAGTCATCAAGCTAAACAGAAAGCCATCGATATTATTAAAGCCGACTTGGGCCAAATCGATATGGTGGTCTACTCTCTAGCCTCTCCGGTGCGTAAAATGCCCGATTCGGGAGAGCTTATTCGCTCAGCGCTTAAGCCTATTGGCGAGACTTATACCGCTACTGCAGTAGACACCAATAAAGATCTTATTATCGAAACCAGCGTAGAGCCAGCCAGCGAGCAAGAGATCCAAGACACAGTGACAGTCATGGGCGGTGATGACTGGGAGCTGTGGTTAGCAGCGTTATCTGAAGCTGGCGTACTGGCTGATGGCTGCAAGACTGTAGCCTATAGTTATATCGGCACAGAATTGACCTGGCCTATCTACTGGCTCGGCGCCCTGGGTAAAGCCAAAATGGATCTTGACCGCGCAGCAAAAGCCTTAGATAAGAAGTTATCTGCCACAGGTGGTAGCGCAAATGTCGCCGTACTTAAGAGCGTTGTCACTCAAGCCAGCTCTGCGATCCCGGTCATGCCACTTTATATCGCCATGGTCTTTAAGAAGATGCGCGAAGAAGGCTTACATGAAGGCTGTATAGAGCAGATCAACCGCATGTTCGCTGAGCGTCTGTATCGTGAAGATGGTCAAGCGCCCCAGGTCGATGACGCTAATCGCTTACGCCTAGATGACTGGGAACTAAGAGAAGAGATCCAGCAGCATTGTCGCGATCAATGGCCGTTAGTCACCACTGAAAACTTGACAGAGCTGACCGATTACCGCGAGTATAAACAAGAATTCCTCAAGCTATTTGGTTTTGGCATAGCGTCTGTGGATTATGAACTAGATGTCAATCCGGAAGTGAGCTTCGACGTCGAACAGATCTAATCTGTATCAAGAAAGGCTCGGTAAACAATGAAGTTGTTACTGAGCTGGCTGCAGTTGATTAATATCAACTGACACCTCTACAAGGGCATAGACTCATTGTACCCATTGGTACTGGTCTATGCCCTTGCTTATATATACCTCAAGCATCAACTCCCAACTATCCTGACAAAGAGTTAGCCCCAGCCTCAACAAACAATATAATTTACTCACCTTTTTACTCAGCTTTAAACACCAGATGGTTTACTTGTCAGATAACAAGTTGCTGAAATATCTATTGTGGGTTCATTGGGCGGATTTTGTTATTTGGTTAGCTTCAAGAATGCCATAAATTCATTCTAATCTATAGCCTGCGGCTCGCCCAACATGTAAACACTTCTACGAGGTGCCGCAAGCACATCCCTGTGGGCTCTGCGGTTTCAAACAACGTCCATGTTTAACGGCCAGTTCGGCCTCTCGTTCGAAGAGTATCACTTCGCGATACCTCACCCTGACATCGAAGGTCACAGCCGCGTTCACACCTGAGTATTTGCTTCTTCGATTTGAATTTTACTGGCATGTAGCTCATTTTTGGACATAAGTGCGTTAGAACATTGATTCTAATTAACCTGACACTGATTAGAAAAAGTATCTTAGATCTATTCGAAAGCCCTAATTCGCTCCGCCCCCTTTATCACTTATAACAGTTCAAGTCTGGGAGGTAGTTACTAGGTCTGTCTAATGTGACAGACCCAGCGATTTAGGATTTTAGGTTGGTGTAGGTTAGAGGTTAGAGGTTAGAGGTTAGAGGTTAGAGGTTAGAGGTTAGAGGTTAGAGGTTAGAGGTTAGAGGTTAAGCATAAAAGATGGTAAGTAAACATTTAGGTCGTTGTTAACTTTGTGCTGAATCTTATCGATGATAGAAAGCTCTTTATTATCGAAGCAAATTAGATAGTTGTTCTCATCCTCTCTATGGGCACGCGGTTGGACTATTTTGGCATCTTCATAGCTCAATCCTAGTGCATGACCGATTTCTAAAACGGTTCCATCAGTATCAGTATCTAAAATAGTTAAGCTGATATTACTGATACCTTTATCTTTCCACCCTCTCAGGAAGCCTGACCATAGATTAGCTTTAAGGTTTGATGAACCCTTGAATTTATCAGCGTTCCATACAGAAAAGATTTTTGGCTTATCTATATATGTGATACAAATTTCGGCTAGTCTTGTATTTAACAAGGCAGCTTTAAAGTCTGCTTCATTACTGGGGTTAAAGCTAATCGTAGGCTTGCGCTCAGGTATCTTAGCCACTGAGTCTATTAGACGATTTATTACCACATCAGGGGTGTCAAAGCCTTGGGCTAGCTCAGATAAGCGTTTATATGTTTTGTCGGAAATCTCGATTTTCATAAGTTACCACCAAATCATTAATGAACCACATTCAAATCATATGATTTGAGTATGATTGCAATGTTTGGTTGTGATTTTTTAACTAAAACGCACTCTACCTTTGCCCGAAGCAGAATAAAACCTGAATGCGGATTAGAACTATAGTATTGATAATAATGGATTTAATCATGGTAAAACTTATCAGTATTCCACAAGTAAAAGCCCAGAAACCGGTACTATCTGGTAAGCCCCTAGTATTCTAAACACATTACTAGTATGAGAAAAAACAAGTAAAATGGTGATTTTATGAACTGAGAAGCTAGTAAGGTGTAACTTCGAATGGGGCAATAACGACTTAGATTGATCACTCTAAACCATACCTGGACAGAAGTTTGTTAGAACTAATGTTCTAAAGTTGTAGCACGGGATTAGAAAATGTAAGAAAACTGAGTATGCAAAAGGAAAGGCCTGCCCCTAGCTTTTTGGCCTCTAGTCTGCACTATCAACTGGGCCGCAATCAACTGACACTGGGTAGCAATATGGGATACACCGCCATGCTTCGGTGTGGCGGTGTATCCAGCCCCAAGAGCATGATGCCAGGCAATGAGACCCCGCACGGCCCTTCTTAGGTATCGCGTCGTTTGAGCGAGCCGAGATCATCGAGATATTAGAAGGGCATTTGGGGACAGCGGTATTTATCGACCTACTGCGCATGTCGATAAATACCGCTGCGTGGATAAAGGGGCTGACCACTTTATAATTTACTAGCGTCATTATGAAAAGCATGGCAATAAGATGAGAATATTTCATGGATCGTAAAAATACAGCTAAGCGGCAACACTATGTTCCAAGACTTTTACTAAAGAGATTTGCAGACAGTAAAGAGTTGATATGGGTATTTGATAAGTGGGAAAAAAGGGTGTTTAAATCTTCAATTAAAGGCGTAGCAGCAGAGACTTATTACTACAATTTTGAAGTCTCAGGAGTTGAATATAGTTTAGAGGATAAGTTAACGGAATATGAAAGCAAGGCATCCAAAATTATTGATAGTATTGTTGATAACAATTCATTATCGAACCTCACAGAAGAAGATAAGTACAGTTTGTCAGAGTTCATATCAATTCAGTATCTGAGAACTCCATATGCTTTCAATCAGTCCCTTAAGCTACATGACCATTTGATGGGGGAGCTTTTGTCTAGAGGTATTAGTCCTGAGCAAGTAGAAGGTTATCAAGAACCGACTGAATATTCATCTAGGCTCTGGAGGATGTCCCTTCTCTCTGACTTCGATTTGTTTACTCAGAATTTTTTTAATAAGACATGGCTTTTGCAAGCTTCATCTGCAGAATCACAGTTCTGGATTTCAGATAATCCTATATCCTTTCAAAGTACAACAGGAGATGAAGGAGAGAGAGGTAAAATCGGTTTAGAAGTAGATGGAATTGAAGTATACCTTCCTCTAACTAAAGATCTTACATTAGTACTCTGGTGCGGAAATAGAGCAAGCTACTTATGTGAGAGCTTTAAGTCGATAGAAGAAGATTATGAATTTAGGCAACTACGTCCTGAACAATTTGAATCTATAGAAAATCTATATCATTGCATTAAAAAAGGCAAAGTTATGGCTTCTACAAAAGATAATGTAACCAACGTAAATTCACTTCAAGTCAAGTATTCATCTAGGTTTATTTTTTCTTCTAGTAGTGACTTTAGCCTTGCTGAAGAAATGATAGATTCTGAACCTCACTAAATAAGGCAACGGTGAGATTTGCTGGGTTCAGGTCTTGCGTTTTGCCTTTCCATTAATTCTTGTATTGCAAAAAAAGAATACTCAAATGTGCTTAAGGATCTGCGCTAACGCACAAAGGGGCAGAGATGAGCTACGAAGCCTAGCAATAAACCTAAATTGAAGAGATAGGCTGCTTGTGAAAACCTCAGTGTAGATGCAGCTTCGAACAAGAGGCAAGGATACTGAACTGGCCGTGGTTTGAAACCGCAGAGCCCACAAGGACGTGCTTGCGGCGTCTCGCAGAACCTTCTCAAAATAAAGAGTGCACATGCCTCGCCGGCCAGGCGGTAGATAACAATGACGCATAAAATTATAAACACACAACCCAACATGAACTAAGCCAGAAGATAATCAGAAAATGTATTAAGCCTTCATTCGAAGGCTAGTAAACTTTGATGGCGGAAATGCCAATAAATGAATGGAACATTTATGGCCAGACATAACGAAGATTTATACCATCTGACCTACAAGGATGTAGGAAATGCCAAGAAGAGGTAGGGAACCTCTTTGGCCCTGGCCTATCTTTAATGAATGGTCATAAAAAAGGTCAGCTATTGCTGACCTTTAATTTAAGTGAATACACTCACCATGCGTTCATTACTGTGCAGAGCTGTATACCACGTCGGCTTTGGCTTTTAATATCGCAATCATGGCTCGGTAATCACCTTCACTGTATTGTGCGCTCAGACGTTGCTTGAGAGCACTCAGCAAGTTGTCATCGATACCTTCAGCTGCATTCACCTTATCTAACACGATAACGGCATAACCATTGGCGAGGGCAACAGTATCGACAACCGCAGAATCTGCAGGTTGCGCCATCTGAAACGCCTTGCTGGTGATAGCGGCATCGATACCTTGTTCGAAACGTCCAAGGTTTGTCTTAGTCACAAACTCAGTGCTCGACTCAGCATCATTGAAAGAGCTCATTAATGTTTGAGCCTTATCACGAGCCACTTCGTTAGCTTGCTCCTGCTTCAAACGCTCAACAATAGCGGCTTTTACCTTAGTAAAATCGACAGTGCCCGCTGCAGTATGCGACTTGATGCGGATGACCATGGCATGGTTAGCATCTATCTCTATCACATCGCTGTTCATTCTATCGAACAGTACGTTGGTAGAGAAAGCCGCCTTCAACACATCAGAATTATCGAATGGTGCTGGTGCATTAGTGCGAGTAAACACGGGAGAAGTCATCACCTCGACTCCAAGCTCGCTCGCCGCTTCACTCAAGGTATCAGGCACTTCATAGGTCACGTCGGCAAGTGTCTGCTGCAAACCATAATAAGTGTCGACCGCTGCCTTATCTTTAAGCTGAGCGATAATCTTATCTTTCACATCGACAAAGGGTGCTTCAACCTCAGGCTGGATGTCGAGTAGCTTGATGATATGGTAACCAAAACTTGTCTTCACCACGGTCGAATATGAACCTTTTGACAGTGAATAAAGCACATCATCGAAAGCGAGTTCCATGACGCCTTGTTCAAACCAATCTAATTGACCACCCTGCTCGCCACTAAAGGTGTCTTCGGACTCGGTTTTAGCAAGCTGAGCAAAATCGTCACCCGCTTGAAGCTTGGCATAGATAGCCTCGGCTTTAGCTTTTGATGCCGACTCATCATCACCAAGATTAATCAGGATGTGCGCCGCGAGGCGTTTCTCAGCCTTTAGATACTGCTGCTTATTCTCATCATAATAGGCTTGAGCCTCTGCATCAGTCACAGTCACATCGTTAGCCATATCAGTAGCATTAAGCTCAATGTATTCGAGACTCAGAGTCTCAGGACTCATGAATTGTGCAAGGTTCGCATCAAAAAATGATTGCGCCTGTTCATCGGTCACTTCTACATCGGCTACAAATGGGCTTGCATCAACAATATGGTAACGAATATCGCGGGTCTGCCCTTGAATACCGGCTAGGTAACTGATTTCACCTGGAAGCACGAATTCAGAACCGACCAGAGAAGCAACCAGTTGACGGCGGGTCATGTCGGTACGCATCATGTTTCTGAACGTATTAGCCTGATAGCCTAACTGACGCAAGATGGCGAGATAACGGTCGTTATCGAATTGGCCATCGGTCTGAAATGCCGGCTCAGTCATGATGGCATTCTTAATCTGCTGATCTGACACTCGTAGACCAAGTTCAGTGGCGCTTTGATCGAGTAACTTTTCTGCGACCAAACGTTCTAACACGCTTTGCTTTACACTTGCCAGATAAGTATCATCTGCGGCTAACGCTTGGAACATTTCACCCAGTTGTTGCTCTAATCGAGCACGTTCACTTTGGTAGGCCTGTTCCAAGGCTGACTCACTGATCTCTTCACCATTAACGGTGGCAGCGGCTGCCTCTGTCGATGACCCTAAGTAACTACTTACTCCAGAAAATGCAAAGGAAAATATTACTAGTACCAGAATGCTTTTTGCAATCACGCCCTGTGAGGCTTCGCGAATCTTCTCTAACATCTGTTCTCTCGCTCGTTGCGATTAAAAAATAAAAAGGCGCATCACGTTTGAGATGCGCCTTTTCGTAAACTTGAGGTCATTAGCAACCTATGCTACTTAATGCCTGTCATACTCAATATTCGTAAAAGCACCGCTTAAGCAGTGCCTATCTATTACGAAGCTCTTTAAAGAAAAAGAGTGGTAAAACCGATCTTAGTTCACAGCGTCTTTCAGAGCTTTACCTGCTTTGAAAGCAGGAATATTTGCTGCAGCAATCTTAATCTCTGCACCCGTCTGTGGGTTGCGACCAGTACGCTCAGCACGTTGACGCACTTCAAAAGTACCAAAACCAACAAGAGAAATCTTATCGCCATTTTTAAGGCTGTCAGTGACTGCGCCGATGAAAGAATCTAATGCACGGCCAGCAGCCGCTTTAGAAATGTCAGCACCAGTAGCGATTTTCTCGATTAGTTCAGATTTGTTCATGTCATCCCCTTGAATGTGATTTTTGCACCGCAACCAAATCCTTCGCTAAAGCGGTCTGCGGTGGCTTTTATAACAAGCTTGAATCTACAACTCAAACTCGGTAGGAAAAGCAAGATAAATATAATTGGATATAGCTCAAAACCAGTTGCCATAAGGGCTTGAGAAGAATGGGCTACCCACGAACCTAGGCTACCACAGCTGGCGAGTTTAAAAAGCCCCTTTTTGCAGTTTTTTACTACAAAGGGGCAATTTTTTGCGTTAACTCGTGTTTTTAACGACTTCGAAGCCTTCAATGGGCCGCTCTAATGCCAATTTTAATACTTCATCGATCCAGCGTACTGGATAAATTTTCAAGTCGGCGATGACGTTGGCAGGGATCTCTTCCAAATCTCGTTCATTGTCCTTTGGAATCAACACTATTTTGGTTCCACCACGATGGGCAGCAAGCAATTTTTCCTTCAATCCACCGATAGGCAATACCTCACCACGCAGGGTAATTTCACCTGTCATGGCAACATCGGCACGTACCGGATTTCCCGTTAGGCTAGAAACCAAAGCGGTACACATAGCCGCACCAGCCGAAGGCCCATCTTTCGGTGTTGCCCCTTCTGGAACATGAACATGGATATCACGTTTCTCATAGAAATCAGGATTGATGCCTAACTGTTCGGCGCGAGCTCTGACCACTGTCATCGCAGCCTGAATTGACTCCTGCATGACATCGCCGAGTGAACCTGTGTAACTTAGCTTACCTTTACCTGGTACCGAAGTGGCCTCAATAGTGAGCAAGTCACCACCCACTTCCGTCCATGCCAACCCAGTCACTTGACCGATCTGGTTATTGGACTCGGCTCTACCATAGTCACAACGCTGCACACCCAAAAATGATTTAAGGTTATCCTGATCCACATCCACATGCTTAAGCGTCTTGTCGAGCAAGATACGCTTAACCACTTTACGACAGATCTTAGATAACTCACGTTCGAGTGATCTCACACCCGCTTCACGAGTGTAATAACGAATGATACCTATGATGGCACTATCATGAACTGTCACTTCTTTGAGTTTAAGGCCGTTACGTTCTATCTGCTTGGGCAACAAGTGTTTCTTAGCGATATTAAGTTTCTCATCTTCGGTGTAACCCGAGAGACGAATGACTTCCATACGGTCAAGCAGTGGACCCGGGATATTCATCGAATTAGAGGTCGCAACAAACATCACATCAGACAGATCGTAATCCACTTCTAAATAGTGATCACTAAAGGCCGAGTTCTGCTCAGGATCTAGCACCTCTAACAGAGCCGACGCAGGATCGCCACGCATATCGCTGCTCATCTTATCAATCTCATCGAGCAGAAACAGCGGGTTTTTAACCCCGGCTTTAGCCATTTTCTGGATGACTTTGCCTGGCATAGAGCCAATATAAGTACGACGATGGCCACGGATCTCGGCCTCATCACGTACGCCACCCAAGGCGACGCGAATATACTTGCGCCCGGTTGCCCTAGCAATAGACTGACCTAATGAGGTTTTACCCACGCCTGGAGGTCCCACTAAACAAAGAATTGGACCTTTAAGCTGCTTGACTCGGCTTTGAACCGCCAAGTACTCTAAAATGCGTTCTTTGACTTTTTCTAAACCAAAATGATCTGCATCCAGTACGTCTTGAGCCTTGGCTAGATCGCGTTTGATCTTGGAGCGTTTATGCCAAGGCACTGAGATCATCCAATCGACATAGCTACGAACGACGGTTGCTTCTGCCGACATGGGCGACATCATCTTAAGTTTGTTCAGCTCAGAGGTCGCCTTCTCTTTGGCTTCCTGCGGCATCTTAGCCTCTTCAATCTTCTTGGCTAAGGTTTCAAATTCATCATGAGACTCATCGATGTCTCCCAACTCTTTTTGAATCGCCTTCATCTGCTCGTTGAGGTAATACTCACGCTGACTCTTCTCCATCTGCTTCTTGACTCGAGAACGGATCCGCTTCTCAACCTGTAGCAGGTCGATTTCGGACTCCATCATGGCCATCAGATACTCGAGGCGCTCGGCAACATCGACCATCTCAAGCACAGATTGCTTATCTTCGAGCTTAAGCGGCATATGCGCCGCCATGGTATCGGCAAGACGTGCGGCTTCTTCGATCCCTGACAGTGAGGTTAACACCTCAGGTGGGATCTTCTTATTCAGCTTGATGTAGCCCTCAAACTGGCTAACGGCAGAACGAACTAACGCCTCTTCCTCTTTCTCAGCCATGGGCTCAGATTCCAGGTATCGAGCTGTGGCGACGAAGAAAGATTCCTCGTCTGAATATTTCTCGATGTGTGCACGTTTGCCACCTTCAACCAGCACTTTGACTGTGCCATCGGGTAACTTCAATAACTGTAAAATTGAAGCGACTGTACCCACTTCAAAAATGTCATCAATGCTTGGGTCATCGAGCTCAGCATCTCGCTGGGCAACCAAAATAATTTGTTTGTCTTGCTCCATCGCCGATTCCAGGCAACGAATAGATTTTTCCCGTCCTACGAATAACGGAATTACCATATGGGGATATACCACCACATCTCTCAGTGGCAGTACGGGTAGTTCGATTCGCGCTTCACTCTCTTGTGTCATAGCTCGATTCCGTTTGATGATAATACTAATGATTATATTGGGATGAATTGATTGGTTTCAATGGCTAACAACAAATATATAAACTGAGCGAATAAAAAAGGAGCCATATGGGCTCCCTTTCAATTCTTATGAGTCTGTTTCTGAGAAACTTACTCTGCGCCCGCAGCCTTGGGCTCGCTATTCTCATAGATGAGTATAGGGCTTGATTCCCCTTTAACGACAGATTCATCTATCACGACTTTAGCAACATCATCGGACGAAGGTAGGTCATACATGATATCGAGTAAGATACCTTCGACGATTGAGCGTAATCCACGAGCACCGGTCTTACGCATCATCGCCTTCGCTGCGATAGCTTTCAGTGCATCTTCTGTGAACTCCAGCTCTACACCTTCCATCTCAAACAATGCAGCAAACTGTTTAGTCAGAGCGTTCTTAGGTTCAGACAGAATTTGTACCAAGGCCTCTTCATCTAGCTCAGTCAATGTCGAAAGCACAGGAAGACGGCCGACAAACTCAGGGATCAGGCCATATTTAATCAGATCCTCTGGCTCAACCTGCATCAGGATCTCAGAGATAGTGGCTTTATCGTCTTCACCTTTAATTTGAGCACCAAAGCCAATACCACTGCCTTTATGACTACGTTGCTCAATCACTTTCTCTAGACCAGAAAAAGCGCCACCACAAATGAACAGAATCTTAGAGGTGTCGACCTGTAAGAACTCTTGCTGAGGATGCTTACGTCCTCCTTGAGGCGGTACAGAAGCGATGGTGCCTTCTATCAACTTGAGTAATGCCTGTTGCACACCTTCACCGGACACATCACGGGTGATCGATGGGTTATCAGACTTACGGCTGATCTTATCGATCTCATCGATGTAAACAATGCCACGCTGGGCCTTCTCGACGTCATAATCACATTTTTGCAGCAGCTTCTGAATGATATTCTCAACATCTTCGCCCACATAACCCGCCTCGGTTAATGTGGTTGCATCGGCCATGGTAAATGGCACATCGAGGAAACGAGCAAATGTCTCGGCGAGTAGCGTCTTACCACTACCCGTTGGGCCTATAAGCAAGATATTACTCTTGCCCAATTCCACGCCATCTTTATGATTCGAATTTTTTAACCGCTTATAATGGTTATATACCGCGACAGAGAGGACTTTTTTTGCCTTATCTTGTCCGATGACATAATCATCCAGATGAGCTCTTAACTCATGGGGTGTCGGTAACTTGTCCTGATCTTGCTTCGGTGAAATATCTTTGATCTCTTCCCTAATAATATCGTTGCAGAGTTCAACACACTCATCACAAACATATACTGAAGGGCCAGCGATGAGTTTACGAACCTCATGCTGACTCTTTCCACAAAAAGAGCAGTACAGTAGTTTCCCACTGTCACCGGTACTTTTGTTGTCGCCCATTACACTACCTCTTGCGCTGTCTGCACTACTTAAATCTACTTATTGCCTCACTACTACTCAGCATAGCTCAGCCAAAGACAAAAATCAGCCCTGTTTACTCATCACAGAATCGATGAGTCCATATTCAGCCGCTTGAGCGGCACTCATAAAGTTATCGCGATCCGTATCGCGTTCAATCACTTCCAGCGATTGACCCGTATGCTCAGCCAGCATCTGGTTTAACTTATCCTTAATGCCCAATATCTCCTGAGCATGAATGGCTATATCGGAAGCTTGCCCCTGAAAGCCACCCAATGGCTGATGGATCATCACTCTGGAGTTTGGTAAACAATGACGCTTACCTGCTGCGCCACCAGCGAGCAAAAACGCCCCCATACTCGCAGCCTGACCGATACACACAGTGCTGACATCCGGCTTGATGAATTGCATTGTATCGTAAATCGCCATTCCGGCAGTAACCGAGCCACCTGGGGAATTAATATACAGGAAAATATCCTTATCCGGGCTCTCAGACTCCAAAAACAGTAATTGTGCAACGACAAGGTTAGCCATATGCTCTTCGACCGGACCAACCAGGAAGATGATACGCTCTTTTAATAGGCGAGAATAGATATCGTACGAGCGTTCACCCTTGGCAGTTTGTTCAACTACCATAGGCACTAGTGCATTGAATACTGATTCTGGTGCATTTTGCATTATTAATAATCCCTAAATAAAAACGGCTCGCATGAGGAACCTCATACGAGCCATTATAAATGGTTAACAACCATTTAAGTCAAGCTAAGCTTAGCCTTGTTGTGTAGACTTGTTCATAAATTCTTCAAAGTTGACTGATTTTTCAGTTACTTTGGCAGTTTTTAACAAAGATTCTACCGCTTGCTCTTCAAGAGCGACGTTGCGCATGTTCTGCATCATCTCTTGATTATCCTTGTAGTGTTCAACAACTTCACTTGGATCTTCGTACGCCGAAGCCATAGAAGCAATAAGCGCCTGAACACGTTCGTCTTCAGCTTTTAGCTCGTTAGTCTTGATCACTTCACCAAGTAGTAGGCCAACTCTTACGCGACGTTCTGCTTGCTCAGTGAATAGGTCTGCAGGTAGTTCTGGCATGTTAGTAGCCTGATCACCGAAACGCTGCATCGCTTGCTTACGTAAAACCTCAACTTCGCCATCGATAAGCGACTTAGGCAAACTAATTTCATTCTGCTCAAGTAGACCTTTAAGCACTTGCTCTTTAACACTGGCTTTAAGTGCTTGCTCAAGTTCACGACCCATGTTCTTGCTGATCTCAGCCTTAAGCGCTTCTAGACCACCTTCGGTCACGCCGAATAGCTTAGCAAACTCGTCGTTAACTTCTGGAAGGTTAGCCGCTTGAACTTCGTTCAATGTGATAACGAACTTAGCCACTTTTCCTTTCAAGTTTTCGGCATGATAATCTTCAGGAAAAGTGACTTCGATATCGAATTCTTCACCCGCTTTATGACCTTCAACACCAGACTCGAAGCCTGGGATCATACGGCCACTACCAAGTTGTAGTTCGAAGTTTTCAGATTTTCCACCTTCGAACTCTTCACCGTCAACTGAACCCACGAAGTCGATCATCGCCTTGTCGCCGTCAGCGGCTTCACGCTCTACAGCTGCAAAAGTAGCGTGTTGCTTACGCAATGTTTCAATCATAGCGTCAACATCAGTATCTGTGACTTCGGCAGTGGGTTGTTCAACAACGATAGCATCAAGACCCTTTAGTTCTACTTCTGGGTAGATCTCGAAAGTCGCAACAAACTGGAAATTATCAGTATTTGACTCGCCAGGTATGAAAGTGGGTGCGCCGGCTGGGTTTAATTTCTCAGCAACGATAGCTTCAACGAAATTACGCTGCATCACTTCGCCAGTGATATCTTGACGGATAGCCTTACCATAACGCTTGTTAATGACACTAACTGGCACCTTACCTGGACGAAAACCAGGCAGACGAGCCTTCTTCGCTTCGCTTTTTAATGCTGCATTGACGGTCTTTTCAATCTGCTCAGCAGGAACAGAAATAGTTAGGCGACGCTCTAGGCCTTGAGTTGTTTCAACAGAAACTTGCATTGTTTTACCTCGAAATAAGTCTGACATCCTTTGTAATAGTCGAAGGATCAACTATTAAATTATTCGTTTCTTGATCTTAAAATCTGACTAGAAAGCCCATCACAACTGAATTTCGGCTCTAATCACTCATAGTTGATAATTATCAAGACGCGACATTATAGACACGCTTTATCTCAGAGTCGACCTTAAAACGTGAATTACAGGCGTAAAAAAAGCGACCTAAGGTCGCTTTTTTTACTTTCTTCTACAAGAAATGGGGTGACTGATGGGGCTCGAACCCACGACAACCGGAATCACAATCCGGGGCTCTACCAACTGAGCTACAATCACCACTGATATGGTGCGCCCGGCAGGATTCGAACCTGCGGCCACCCGCTTAGAAGGCGGGTGCTCTATCCAACTGAGCTACGGGCGCTTCGAAAGTGAAAATATCACATCCTGAATAAGCGTTGAAAGACGTATCTTTCGATTTATCTGCTTGGTTTTCAGATAAATAAATAATTGGTCGGCCACTCTCTTTTATAAAGAGTGAGGATTCGAAGCTCTTAGCCTCTGTTCCTATTCGACCTTAAAGCAGGAAGGTTAACAACCTACTTTAATAAATT
>NZ_ABIC01000042.1 GCF_000172075.1 Shewanella benthica KT99 | reverse complement strand
GATCATTATAAATTGAACTTTATGCTCAAGTAGCGATCAGATCACCAAATACTCTTTTTTGGTGATGTTAATGACTGCTACTTTTTTAAAACATTTTGATTCGATTGCGGAACCCCGTATTGAGCGTTGTAAAAAACATAACTTATTAGATATTATTTTACTCGCTATAAGTGCGGTTATGTCAGGCTCTGAAGGATGGGAAGACATTGAAAACTTTGGACATCTAAAGCTTGATTGGCTTCGTCAGTATCGTCCTTTTAAAGCAGCTATTCCTCGGCATGACACTATTGCCCGTGTTATCTGCCGATTAAAAGCGGATGAAATAGAGAAAGCTTTTCAAACTTGGATTTCTTCTCTCCTAGAAGGTACTGGTTGCGATGTCATTGCCATTGACGGCAAAACTGCACGGCGTTCTTTCTCAACAAAAGAGAGAAAAAATTGCTGAATTCAAGTAATAAGTGCAACACCCTGTCCCATATAGACCTCAAATGGAGTGAGGCCACCTAATACTTTTCTTGGCGTGAAATTAAGTAGCAAGATCCTTCTTTCAATTTCATCATCTGTCAGTTTGCCCATATCGAATTTTTTTGGCCAAAAACGCCTGATCCGACCATTGGTATTCTCATTGGTTCCTCGTTGCCAACTGGCATAAGGCTTGGCAAAGTACATATCTGCACCTATTGCCTTGGACACTCGAACGTGACCTGCAAATTCACCGCCATTATCTAACGTCACTGTCTTTACCGTGTGAGCGGTTTTCAGCAGAGCAATCATTGCATCGCCAACTTCTTCTTTCGTTTTGCTAAATACACGTTTGGCTAGCGTAAAGCGGCTTGTGCGATCGACGAGTGTCACAAGGTGGGCACTCTGCCCGTGTACTGTGTCTCCTTCCCAATCACCTAATCGCGTCCGCGCATCCACAATATCAGGCCGCTCTGTAATATCGACTCGATCATGAATTAGCCTAACTCCCGCTTTTTTATTACGTTTCCCACCCTTCCACCGTGTTTTACCAAACCTGGGCAGCTGACGGTACAGGTGACCACCTTGCAACCTATTCTCTTCAATACGTCGGTAGATCGTCGTATGGCTAAGCGTCTCTGTGACTTTACTTTCAACCGTCATTCGCAGACTAACAGTCTCTGGAGACCAGCCTAAAATGACGGAGCCACGGATGATGTCATCTGTGTGGCTATGACGTTTGTTCGCTTTTAAGGATGTTCGTTTCCGTATATCACTCAGCGGGTGAGCCTCAGCACCTGAGTATCCATTAGGGGGTGAATTTCTATTCAGCTCCCGACTAACAGTGCTGTAATGTACCCCGATCTCTTTGGCAATGCCTCTCAGTCCCATCCCTGTTTTACGAAGGGCTGAAATCTGGTATCGTGGCTCTTGAGTTAGCTGTCGGTACTGTTCGTTGAGTTTATTCATAACGGACTTAATTTTTGTGTGAGAGCTTAGATTGTGCCTTCAGCTGGCTCACTATTCAAATTTCAGCCTGTTGCACTTATTGTATTACTCCAGCACAACCCTGTTAGAGTCAGGGATTAAAATGCGCTAGCCGTGGGTATAAATGGCCTCTGGCCCAATAAAAACGTGACAAAAACCTGCCCGTTTTGGTAGAGTAGCCGCAGAAAATCAACTCTAAACAAGCTCTGTTCGGTAAAATTAAATTTAGTTTATTCTTACCGGGAACGACCTAACTGGCACCATGAGACTCAAACAGATAAAACTTGCTGGATTTAAGTCGTTTGTCGATTCAACTACGATCCCCTTTCTCAGTCCCTTAAGCGCCATCATAGGCCCCAATGGTTGTGGTAAATCTAATATCATAGATGCCGTACGTTGGGTGTTGGGCGAAAGCTCGGCTAAACATCTGCGTGGCGACTCCATGGCCGATGTTATCTTCAATGGCTCCACGGCTCGCCGTCCTGTTTCTGTGGCCAGTGTCGAGCTGAACTTCGAGAATTTAGATGGCCGATTAACGGGCGAATATTCCAGTTATCAGGAAATAGTGGTTAAACGTCAGGTCAGCCGTGACGGAGACTCCAACTACTTCTTAAATGGTCAGAAGTGTCGCCGTAAAGATATTACCGATCTCTTTATGGGCACGGGTCTTGGCCCGAGAAGCTATGCCATTATCGAGCAGGGGACCATCTCAAAATTAATCGAGTCTAAGCCTCAAGAGCTGAGAGTGTTTATCGAAGAAGCGGCGGGGATATCTCGTTATAAAGAGCGTCGACGTGAAACCGAAATTCGCATCCGCCATACCAGAGAGAACTTAGAGCGTCTCGGTGATATCCGTAATGAGCTGGGTCACCAGTTAGACAAATTAGCTGAGCAAGCCACGGCGGCGAAGCAATATCGTGAGCTGAAGCAATCTGAGCGCCAGTTAGACTCAGAGCTGCTTGTCAGTCGCTACCTAGAGTTAACCGATCAAACAGAAATCTTGACCCTGGACGTGAATCGTCTCGAATTAGCCAAGGCGGAAGTTGAAGCTGAGAAGGAGCACACCGAACTCGAGTTGACCCGGCTCAATGTGCAGCTGGTGGAACTCGATGGTGAAGAGCAAAAGCGTGTCGAGTCTTTTTATCTCTCCGGTACCCAGATAGCGAAACTTGAGCAAGATCTTAAGCACCGTCAACAGCAAGATTCACATGTCGAGCAACGTATTTCGGGCATCGCCCAAAAACTCAAGCAACATAAAGATACATTATCTGCTGCTGAGGCCAGTCAGCAAGCATTGAGGGAGGATTTGGCCCTCAAACAGCCGCAATTTGAACTGGCATACTCATCCTTGACACGCGTTACCAGCGACTTGAGTGAACATGAGCTTAAGGTCAGTGAATCAAGAGCCAAGCTAGCCGAACACAAAGAAAAAGTATCTTCGTATCGTCTGGCCCATGAAGTCTCAAGGGGCAAATTGTCACATCAAGGCGTCATGTTGGAGCAGACAAGGGCTCAGCTTACCAGCATAGAGCAAGAAGCTGCCGGGCTCCTCGAACAAGAAGCGGCCAAGATTGAGCAAGATAATCAATCTCGACTGACGCAATGGCAAAGCGATGCCATGGAGCGAGGCGAGATCAATGATGAACATGACGACAAACTCAGCGAGCTTGTACAAGCCCAAATTAACCTCAAGGCTAAGCAGGAGGCCCTAGGTCAATCTCTCGCCGAAGAGCGGGGCCGTTTGGCCTTAGTCACTAAGTTACTGCCCGATGACGTGAGTCAAGAAGGCGCTAAAGCCCTATGGCAGCTCATCGAGGTTCAACCTGGTTGGGAGAAAGCGGTAGAACTGATATTCGACGGCTTGCTGAAAATGCCCGCGGGTGTGGATAAAGGTGAATTTGGCTTTGAGGGGCGCAAACATCAGCAGTGGCCTGGGGTGAGCAGTAATGCGAATCTTTCACCTTGGTTGAGTCAGGTTCAATGGGCCGATAGCCTGGAGCAGGCTAGAGAGCAGGTTGTCGGGATAAGTGAGCACCAACGCATAGTGACGGCGGATGGCTATCTGTTAGGCAGAGGCTTCGTGATCAAGAAAGGCACAGATTCAGGCTCCCTGGTGCAACTTAAGTGTGAACAGGAGGCGTTAGAAGCCAGCATTGATGGTAGCAAGTCCTTACTCAGTGAGCTTAATCGTCAGGGGCATGACTTAGATGCCCAGATTAAGCCGCTAAAAATAGAGCTGTCATCGGGCATTGAGACTCTACAGCAGCTCAATGTAGCCATTGCTAGCTTGAGCGTGCAGATCGAAGCGGACAAACAACGAAATCAAGAGCGAAACCGTCGCCGTGAACATCTTGACTCTGAACTCGCTCGCTTAAAATCCCTGCTTAACAAGCTGCAAGAGGGTGAGGTGAGTATCCTGGCTCGCCTGAATGAGGCGCAATCTAGCCTGAAGCAAGGTGAGCAAGTGCAAACTAGCTTAGTTCAAGGCCTTGAGGAGTTAGTGGACTCAAGGCGTATTTGTAAAGATCAATACCAGCAGCTGCAACGAGACGATCGTGAGTTGAGCCAAGTATGTCAGACATTAACCACTAAACTGGCGCTCAACGAGCAGTCTATCGATCAGCAAGGCGTGCGTATCGAGGAGCTGACCTTGGCTAAGTCCGCGCTTGAGCATCAGCTTGTAGAGCAAAGTGTGGCCAGTGAAGATGGTCGCCTGAGCAGCTTAAAAGAGCAGTTAGGTCAGGCTCTGGCACAGCAACAAACTAAGCAGGCCGAATTAGCTTCACTTCGTGCGCAGCAGACTCAACTGCAAGAATCGAGTGATAGCGCAGGAATAACGAAAAAACAACAGCTTGGCAAGATAGAAAACTTGACTCAGTCTATCAGCACGTTAAAGTTACGTCGCGAAGGTTTGAAAGGTCAGGCCGATAGCCAATTGATGCAGTTCAAAGAGCAAGATATTGAGTTGGAACAAGTTAAATCTGCGCTGGATCTGAATATAAGTGCTCAGACTCGTCAAAGAGAGTTGGAAAGGATCCGCGCACAAATCATTCATCTAGGCGCGATCAACTTGGCCGCTATCGAAGAATATGAACAACGAAGTGAACGTAAGAATTATTTAGATAGCCAAGATGCGGATCTCACTTCGGCATTGAGCAGTCTGGAAGAGGCGATCCGTAAGATAGATAAGGAAACCAAGAGTCGCTTTAAAGATACCTTCGATAAGGTGAATAAAGACTTGGGTTTGTTGTTTCCTAAAGTCTTTGGCGGCGGCAGTGCCGAGCTGGCGTTGACCCATGATGATCTACTCGAGACCGGAGTGACTATTATGGCCAGACCGCCAGGGAAAAAGAATAGCACGATCCACCTTCTTTCTGGTGGAGAAAAAGCGTTAACCGCATTATCATTGGTGTTTGCGATTTTTAGGCTCAATCCAGCACCATTTTGTATGTTAGATGAGGTTGATGCCCCTCTGGATGACGCCAATGTCGATAGATTCTGTCGATTAGTGAAAGAGATGTCTCAGAGTGTGCAATTTATTTTTATTAGTCATAACAAGATCACCATGGAATTGGCCGATCAACTGATAGGAGTCACTATGCATGAACCCGGAGTTTCACGCATAGTTGCTGTGGATATTGATGAAGCGGTGGCACTGGCCGACGCTGGATAACATAGGAAAGACAGGGTACCCAATGGAAAATTTGCAACTTGTATTATTCGTTTTAGGCGCAATAGCTATTATCGCCGTACTTGTGCATGGTTTTTGGTCCATTAGAAAGCAACAACCTAAATCATTGAAAGATAGCCCCATGTCGGGCTTCTACAAAGACCAATCCGCAAACCGCGACTCACAAGGTTTCGATGTCGATGGCATTGGTGAAGTCAGGGTTCGTAAAAGTGAACTGAATTTAGACGATGAAGCCCTCACCGATCTGCTTGATTCCGATACGGTAAAGAGTGAGCCACAATTTAAATCTGCAGCAGAGGCACAGAGCCTGACTGATGTGGAGATGAGCATTGACAGCGAAAGTGATTTTTCATTGGCAGATCAGCCGAAGCAGAAGATGAGTCGCCAGAGACAAGAGCCGGTATTATCTGCTCAAGCTCAGGATTGTGACGATCTCAATCAGATGGAACTCGGGCTTGGACAGGAAGCTGCGCCGAGTCAAAGCGCTTTGTTTGAGACCGACGGCTCTCTTGTTGATGCTGAAGCCAAGGTAGATACAGCCGCTCCTATCTACGCCACGCCAGTGACTGAGCATAGAGTAAAGTCGGCGCAAAAACCCAAATCTCAGGCTAAAACAAAGCCTCAAGTTGCCGAGCAAGATACTTTAGCCGAGCCCAAGGATGTATTGGTGCTGCATGTTGTTGCGGCTGAAGATGCGTCAATAAATGGCACCGACTTGTTACCCAGTTTGCTAACACTTAACTTTAAGTTTGGTGATATGAGCATTTTCCATCGTCATGAAGACAATGCCGGCAAAGGTAAGGTGTTATTCTCGCTCGCGAATATGGTGAAACCTGGTATTTTCAATCCAGATGAAATGGAACAGTTCAGTACAGAAGGTGTGGTGTTATTTATGACGCTGCCTTGTCATGGTGATCCTCTGATGAACTTCTCGATTATGCTTAATTCTGCGCATCAACTCGCCGATGACTTAGGTGGAAAAGTGCTCGATGGTGGTCGTGATGCCTGGAGCGAGACGACTAAACAAAGCTATCTGCAGCGTATTCGAACGCAATTGCCTTAAATATAGCGTTCGAAGTAGTGTTTAATCACAGATTTTAAGAAGGCCGCCCTTGCGGCCTTAATTTTTGGAACTTTTACAGATGGCAAAAAATAACAAAGGAATTTCACAAGAAATTGAGCATTTGATTTCAGAGATTAATGAACACGATCATCGTTACCATGTATTAGATGATCCAATCATTACAGATTCCGAATATGATAGATTAAAAATCAAGTTAAAGAAGCTTGAAAATAGATTTCCCGCGCTTAATTTAATTCTAGATTTGAATGCTGTTTCTGAAGGTGTGCATACCTCAATTAGGTTTGATTCTCCAAGTAGGAGAGTTGGGGGGAAAGCTCTATCAAAATTTGATCAGATTACTCACCTGAAACCTATGCTCAGCCTGGATAATGTGTTCAATGATGAAGAATTTGAAGCCTTTCATGCGAGATTAACTAATAGACTAGGCACTACACTGAGATTTTGCTGCGAACCTAAGTTAGATGGTTTGGCTGTGAGTATTTTATATCGTGATGGGGTTCTAGAGCGAGCAGCGACCCGAGGTGATGGGGAAATCGGCGAAGATATTACCGAAAATGTGCGTACCATACGCTCTATTCCACTGAAGCTGCGCGGCGATAACTTTCCGCCGCTATTGGAAGTGCGCGGTGAAGTGATCATGCCCAAGCAGGCATTTGATTCGCTGAATGAGCGAGCCAGAGCTAAGGGCGAGAAAGAGTTCGTCAACCCGCGTAACGCAGCAGCTGGCAGTTTGCGCCAATTAGATAGCAAGATCACCGCCAGTCGCTCACTGGGTTTTTACGCCTACGCCCTAGGTGTGGTTGAACCTGAAACTTGGGGATTGGCCGATCATCATTATGGTCAGTTGCTGCAACTTAAATCTTGGGGCTTCCCTGTGAGCGCCGAAGTGAAGCAATGTGATAGCGTTAGCGAGGTTATCGCTTATTACACCGATATCATGACTCGCCGCAGTGCATTGGCCTATGAGATTGATGGCGTGGTGATCAAGGTCGATAATATTGCTCAGCAACTCAAGTTAGGGTTTGTTGCCAAGGCGCCAAGATGGGCCACTGCGTTTAAGTTTCCGGCACAAGAAGAGATGACCTTACTCGAAGGGGTGGATTTTCAGGTTGGCCGCACCGGCGCCGTGACACCCGTGGCCAGACTGAAACCCATCTTTGTTGGCGGAGTCACTGTATCGAATGCGACGCTGCATAACGCCGATGAGATCGCCAGGTTAGGCGTTAAAATTAAAGATACGGTGATCGTTCGCCGCGCCGGCGATGTTATCCCGCAAATTGTGGCCATCGTGGCCGAGAAGCGACCCGATGATGCCTGTGAAATTGAATTTCCTCAGACATGTCCCGTGTGTGACAGTTTAGTCGAGCGTATCGAAGGCGAGGTGGTTGCCCGTTGTACCGGTGGGCTGTTTTGTGAAGCCCAGCGAAAAGAGGCCATCAAACATTTTGCTTCTCGTAAAGCCTTAGATATCGATGGTATGGGTGACAAGGTTGTCGAGCAGCTTATCGATAAGGAGCTGGTGGAAAGCCCGGCCGATCTGTTTAAGTTATCGGCATCGGCGATCACTATGCTTGATAGAATGGGGCTTAAATCGGCAACTAACCTAGTTGCTGCCATCGAAGTCGCCAAGAAGACCACTTTTCCCCGTTTCCTCTATGCACTGGGGATCCGGGAAGTCGGTGAAGCAACCGCTGCTAATTTAGCTAATTATTTTAAGAGTTTAGACAAGCTTAAAGCGGCGAATGCTGAGGAGTTTATCAAGGTTGATGATGTCGGCACTATCGTGGCTCAGCATTTAACCCACTTCTTCGCTCAGAGTCATAATGTAGAGGTCGTCGATAGCCTTATCGAGGCTGGGGTAAACTGGCCCGTTATCGAAGAAGTAGCAGAAGAGTCGTTGTCGCTGAAGGGACAGACCTGGGTATTGACTGGCACCCTGACACAACTTAATCGCAACGATGCCAAGGCTCAGTTACAGGCATTAGGCGCTAAGGTCGCCGCCAGTGTGTCTAAGAATACTGACTGTTTAGTTGCCGGTGAAGCGGCAGGCTCTAAACTGACAAAGGCGCAGGACTTAGGCATTAAGATATTGGACGAAGATGGTTTGCTCGCCGTGCTTGCCGGGGAATAATACCAATCGGTATTCGCTTTATCCTTAATTTCAAACGCCATCTCTGATGGCGTTTTTTATGCTTTATCAGTCGGCCATTGAAAATGGCTTATTTGGCACCATATCAGTGTAATACCATTCTAAAATAACAACTTAAATTCCAAGGATAGGCACAGCGTGAACTTCAGTAATATCACCTGGCTCGACGATAAGGGCCATATCAAACCGCCACTTTATCTCTATTTCATGCTGGTATTTATTGCTCGGGCTTGGTGTATCTTTATCGCATCATTGACACAATCAAGTGATAGAGCTGCTCTGATAGCCATGTTTTACCCGCAAAAGTCAGATTTTATCATGGCGTTAGTGGCGGGGTTCGGTGCCTTACTCATTTATGGTGTCGTCATCGCCGAGCGTAAGCGTAAGCGTAAACCTCACTGGCTCAGGCCTGTGTTTGCTCGACTGAAGTGGATCTTGCTCATGTTGCTGGTTATAGACGGTGCCTTGTTATTCGAGCGAACGATTAACTCTCACTACCTCTATAGCTGGAGCACTGGGCTGGATGGCTTGCTGTTATTCTGGAACCTGATCTACCTGTTTAAGTCTAAGCGCTTAACCCATTATTTTGCCGATTGGAACCAGGATGAAGATGAGCAGGCAAACAAGTCAGCATTAGTGAAAAAGCCGTCCAATAAGTAAATCAGTCTACTAAAATTTAAGCAAAAAAATGGCGCTGCAAGGGCAGCGCCTAAAGATCTTTCACTTTTACGATTAAGTAAGAGAAGAAATACAGACTACGAAATTGTATTTCGATCCAGGAATGTTAACAAAATACCTTTTCAAATCTATTATCTATCGACAGCATGACTCGATAACAGCTCTGACATTAAGGACAATTGACAGCAACACTCTTTAAGTCGATGTGATCGGGGTGTCCACATGTTCCTAAAGAACAACTAAAATATAGCATAAAGAATATTGCATGCAATGTTCTGGCGGCTGTTTTTGTCGCTTATTTGTTATATGCTATTGCCTTTGGTTATAAGCTGCTTCAGCTTCGAGATTCTTCATCTAAGGTAAAAGTTGGGTCTGGCAGTGATTTACTTCATTTTATTACAATTATTTTTCATTAATCACTTAAAGTTTTTAGTTATTGCTTTATAGTTATGTTATTAAGTTCAGTGGGTTTTTGGTAACCGTATTGCACTTAACTTGTTAGTTGGGACTGTAGGGAGTATGACCCTTTAACAAGAACATCTGGTCATAAAGGGCGTTGCAAAGGAGTTTTATTGGGTGGCTAAAGCCGAACAGATACATTTACCCCTATCTAAGTTACAAATTGGGCTCACTGTTAAGTTACCTCTCTCGTGGAAGAATCATCCTTTCTTGTTTAATCGTGTCGAAATTAAACAAGAAGCCCAAATAGAGTTGATTAAAAGCCTGGGGGTTCCCTATGTGATCTTGTTATCCGGACAAGAGTTACTGGCTGAAGAAGTTAAAGAGGTTGTCGAGCAAGAAGTTAAACAAGTGGTAAAAGAGGTGGATCTTAAGGCGCTTGTACGTAAATCACTTCGGCTCAGCCAACAAAGATTTGTTCAATGTGTGAGCGCGAGTAGGACAGCTTTCAGTAAAGTAGGCAGTGATCCAGAAGGTGCCTATCGCAGCTCGGTGACACTAGTCGAAGAGATGCTGGATCATATGCTAGAGATCGATACGCCATTTTTAGCCTTAGTGAGTGCTGGAGAGTCGGATGCTAGCGTGACTCAGCATGGGATTTCAGTCGCCGTAGTCGCCTTGATGATCGCCAAGGCGATGGATATGTCGAAGTCTGATATGCGAGATATCGCCTTAGGCTGCTTGTATCACGATATTGGTAAATTAAGAGTCCCGGATATTATTCGTCGTAAGAAAGGGCCTTTGAACGAACATGAAACTAACTTTTTGAAAAAACACCCTAATTTCGGCTATGACATGTTGAATAAATCTGGGTTATATAATCAAACGGTGTTGAATATTGTGCTTCATCATCATGAGTTTATTGATGGCACAGGTTATCCAGATGGTCTCAAAGGCAATAAGATACCTATGGTGACTCAAATTGTGAGCTTAGCGAATGATTATGACAGGCAGCTCTGGACCGAAAATATTCGCTCGCCTCAAGTCGCTTTAGGCTACCTGTTTAAGAATCGCGCCGGAAAACATTCCGAGGCTTTAATTGCCGTATTGGTGAAAATATTGGGAATATATCCGCCCGGTACCCTAGTCGAGCTATCTGATCAATCTGTGGGTAAAGTGATGATGACCACCAAAGAGGTTAAGCAACCTCAGGTTTGGGCCTGTAACCCCGATGGCAGCGAAGCCTCATTACGATTTTTGACCAAGGAAAAGGTATTCGTCGAGAAAGTGTTAAAACTTGAGGAACTATCGGCTGGCGCAATGAAAGCGCTGCAGGCAGACATGGGGATTAGCTTTTATTTCAGTGGTGTGCCTAGCTAACGACTAGTTAATCAAGGTCGTTCACTCTATGATGTGATGAGTCGATTTCAACTATAGGGTTACAGCTTGAAGATTAACACAGTGAGTATTGTCGGTTGTGGTTGGTTCGGTTTGCCTTTAGCTAAGCAGCTTGTCAAACTGGGGTACCAAGTCAGTGGCAGTAAGAGAGAGAGAGGGGCCGCCAATAAACTGCAAAGAGATGGTATCCAAGGTTTTAGCTTAGATCTCGATAATCATGAGTTTAATGGACAAGGTCTCGAAACTGATAACTTCCCTCATCACGGCGTAGCGTTAACATCTGAATTACAATCACAGTTGCAAGCGTCTCTGCATGCTGATGCCCTAGTGATCAATATTCCCCCATCAATAAGAAAGCTCCCCTATGCTTATCTCAATCGACTCGAGTTTCTTAAGTCGCTGATGGCCAAGCATGCATACCAGCGAGTCATATTTATCAGCACCACAGGGGTTTACCCTGCTACGGGAAAGCCAATGACTGAGGGTGATGCTGCGCCTCATTCGCCATCCAGCAAGATTTTACTTCAGGCCGAAAGCCTGTTTTTACCAGATTATCCTACTTGTGTATTGAGATTCTCAGGGTTGATAGGACCTGCTAGGCATCCAGGGCGTTTCCTTGCCGGAAAGAAAGACCTGCCAGGGATGGATGCGCCGGTAAATTTGGTGCACCTCGATGATTGTATCGGCGCAGTTTCCTGCCTGTTGTCTAGCGAAACAATATCACCCATCTATAATTTATGTGCACCGGGTCATCCCAGTCGATTAGATTTTTATGCCCAGGCAGCCGAGCACTTGTCATTAGAGTTGCCGACTTTTGGGAAAGAGATCCAGGTAGCAAAAATCATAGATGGTAGTAAGATAACCAAAGAGTTAGGCTTTAATTACCGCCATAATTCCCCCTTAGACATGTTGGATAAGTGCTAATCAGGTTAGCTGTATATTGTTGTGATAGACAAGCTATCAGCTATGGTTACAGTCAATTAATGTTTTTATAAATAGCTTTTTTAGCTAGATTTTGTCGAGGGCGTAGATTACGTGCAAGTGAGCGGGATACCCGAGGCTAAATCACCGATAGTGCGGGAGTTTTTCTCCTATAACTGCTATCGCCAATACCCCATTTTCGAGGAGACGGTTGAGCCTCTCGGCGATACCATTGATTTTGAGCGCACGCCCATAGGTGCAGGGCGTCCAAGCTGGATCTTAAGTCAGCAAGCCTATTATCTGGCGCAGAAATTTAACATGACCCGCCAAGTCCATGGCAATCTTTTTAAGCGTATTCATGAGAAAGAGGGGCCTTTTACTCGACCCGAACAGCTCAAGGACTTCTTCGTTAAGCAAGGAGCCGATGCAAGTGCAGTGGAAAAAGCGATGAATTCGGTCGATGCAAAGTTAGCCATCTCTCACTATGATACTCAAGCTCAGTTAGCAGGGAACCGTGGGGTACCTTCACTGCGGGCTTGGTTACTTTTAGTTGAATTGTTGATTTTTAGCTGTTAACCATCAATTCTGTAGGATTATAGTGGAAGAATGAGGTTCAGACTTAAGGAGGAATGGTATGTTAAGCAAAGAAAGTACCGGTCTCATTATCATCGATATACAAGGGCAGTTGGCTCGGTTAGTTCATGATAGTGACGTTTTGGTTTCAAATTGTGCCAAGCTGATTAAAGGTGCGCAAGTTCTTGGTTTACCGATATTATGGCTTGAACAAAATCCAGATAAACTGGGTTCAACGGTCGATGAACTGAGTGCCTTGTTAGCAGACCAAGGTGCCATTGCTAAGTTTACTTTTGACGCCGGTGAAGAGCCTCAGTTTATGCAAGCGGTACGCACAGCAAATGTAGATACATGGCTGATTTGTGGTATTGAAGCACATATTTGTGTTTATCAAACGGCATCACATCTGCAACAATTAGGCTTTAAAGTGCAATTAGTCTGTGATTGCATCTCTTCACGTACACTCGCCAACAAAGACTTAGCGATAACTAAGCTGGTTAATCTAGGTGTCGATGTTTCGGGGCTAGAAATGTGCTTATATGAATTAGTTAAGGATTGTCGAGCGGTAGAATTTAAAGACATACTCAATTTGATTAGGTAGCTAGGTAAGTTTTGCAGCCGGATTTAACATGTAAGTGCCCCATTGTTTTATAGCTTGTTCTCTTCGGTCCAATCTTTAAGTTTTTCTAATATCTCTAATGCGGTACGGCCAAAATCTGTGATCTCATAAGTGACAGCAATCGGTCGAGTACAGATCACTTCTCTGCTCACTAGCCCTTGGCTTTCTAATTCTTTAAGGCGCTGATCGACCATTTTCTTACTCGCACCACCTAGCATTCGAGATAATTCATTAAAACGCACAGGTCCATCTTTCACATGCCAAAGAATTGAAGCCTTCCACTTTCCGCCTAAAATTCGCATACCTCGCTCAATCAGGCAGGGTCCTTCGCAACTTTCTAGATTTATTTTTTTAATATTGTTCTTTGTTTTTAAAGTGTTTTCCATATTTACTCTCATCTATCTAGCCTGGTTACTAAAAGTATACTAGTTGCTTTAATTCGCCACTCTAGCAAAATGTAGCATAACAACCAATGATAACTTGTTATATGGAAGCCAATAGATGTCAATGCTCGTCTCTTACGATCCAATCAATCGAATAGCACTTGGCGAAGTGCCGATAACAACCGCTGAAAAAATACCTGCCGTGGTTAAACAAGCAAAGCACGCCCAGAAGGCATGGGCTGCCTTGTCCCTAAGCGAGCGTCAACAGAAAGTGACCTTGGCGTATCAACATCTAGTCAAAGCCCAAGAGGCGCTTACGCTTTTGATCAGTAAAGAGATGGGAAAAGACTATCGCAGAGCCAGTTATGAGGTCGGTGGTACGATTCAAAATAGCGATTATTTTTGCCAAGAGATCGCTCGTGCACTCGCACCCGAATCTAAGGGGCATGGAGTTGAACTCCAGTATCGCCCCTTAGGTGTAGTCGCGGTTATTTCTCCTTGGAATTATCCGCTGGCAATGGCAAATAATTTGCTGCTTCCGGCATTAATGGCGGGTAACTGTGTGGTGTTAAAACCGTCAGAAGAAACGCCATTGGTGGCCGATTTGTTTGTAAAAACACTCAATGAGGTATTACCCGAAGGCGTGTTACAAGTTGCCCATGGCGACGCCGTTACCGGCAAAGCACTCGTCAATGCCGATATCAATATGGTGGCATTTACAGGTTCGCTCGCGGCGGGAAAACACATAATGGCCAGCGCCGCATCATCGCTAAAACGGCTAGTCATGGAGCTAGGGGGTAACGATCCCATGATTGTGATGGCCAGCGCTGATATTGATGAAGCGGTGCAGTTTGCCGTAGCCAGTTCGTTCGAAAATGCAGGCCAGATGTGTACTTCAACTGAGCGGGTATATGTCGATGTACGTGTTGCAGATGAGTTTGAACAAAAGGTAGTCGCACTTGCCAGCCGTTATCGAGTCGGCGCGTGGGACCAAAACAACGTCAATATAGGGCCTATAGTTAATCAGAAACAGCATTTAAGTGTCATTAATCAGCTTAAAGATGCAGAGGCAAAAGGCGCTCGATTCCTGTTAGGCACGGCAAACTATGAGCCGCCTTTTATACAGCCAACGGTTGTAGCTGATATCACACCTGACATGTGCTTAGAGCGTGACGAAACCTTTGGCCCAATAGTCGCGATTAGCCGTTATAAGCAGATATCAGAGGCGATCGAGCGTGCTAATACTAGCCCCTATGGCTTAGGTGCGACGGTCTTTGGTGGTGAAGGTGCCGCCGCCGTTGCCGAACAAATGGAAGCCGGCATGGTGGGAGTTAACCAAGGTGCCGGTGGAGCAGGGCCTTGGGTAGGTGCTAAGCAAAGTGGTTTTGGCTTTCATGGCACTGCCGCGGGTCATCGACAATTTGCTCAGGTACGCGTTATCAGCAAATAAGGCATTCAAGTGGACTTGCTTTACGCCGTCACGTGAGTTAAAAAACTATCGATAAGAGATAACTATGAATCAAGATAACGACACAAACGCTAATTTTTTTGTTGCGGCGTTTGAACCCGGAGCCGAGCACCCATCATTACCTGCCTGGGGTAACCGCGAGCCAAACCCAGCTAATTTGAGTCATGATGTCGATATTAGCCAGATTGAGCGCCGCGAGTTAACGCAAGTACCCGGTGCATTTCAGTTATTTAATGTCTTGTCTAAAGCGGAATGCAAAAGACTCATAAACATCAGTGAGCAACTTGGCTACCTGCCCGATGCTGCAGTGTCCTTGCCCCGCAGTGTACGCCATAACGACAGCCTAACTTGGATCGTAGACGAGCAAACAGATGGCACTATTTGGCTGCGTATTGCTCATTTAATGGATGATAGACAGGGCATTTTGGGCGGCAGCAAAGCCTTAGGCATTAATGCTCGTTTTCGATTCTATCGTTATAGCCAAGATGACTTTTTTAAACCACACTCGGATGGTTCTTGGCCAGGTAGCCGAATCATAGATAATGAGCTTATTGCTGACGCTTTCTCCGACCGATTGAGTCAAATGACCTTGTTAATCTTGCTCAGTGAAGACTTTGAGGGCGGTGCTACGCGTTTTCTCGTGAATGCCAGTGATTCTACTCAGCCTGCAAAAGCAGGAGATCCCGTTGCCAACGTCGACGTGCGCACTCCTGCGGGTAGCATATTGTGTTTCCCTCATGGGATGCATCCATTGCACTGTATACACAGCTCAGTTGCGATTACTGCAGGGGTAAAATACATCATCCGCAGTGATGTATTGTTTAAACTGCCATAAGCGTGACTAATCGACATAATGAGTCACGCGAGTTATCTTATGGCTCTTCACCATGATGCGGTACCACAAGTACATTGCTACGGATCCGAGCTAAAATGGACTCGGCGGTATTACCTATCACGGCGCCAAGCAGACCTTGGCGCTGACGTGCTCCTATGACTAAGTATTGCGCTTGTAAACGGCAACTTAATTCAAAAAGGCACATATCAGCGTCCCCAGCCAAAATATGCACATGGTCTTTATCCAGGCCTATCTCCTCAATGACTTGTCGATGTTGCTGATAGGCATCTTTAATCAAGGTACGACTGTTCACTAGATCCATATCCCGCAATATTTTAGGTAAGCGGATCACAAAACCTAGATGTAAGTCATGACCGGTAGAGGCAGCAAGTTTATGCGCTTGCGCTATGACGGCTCGATTGAGTGCTTGCTTCGATGGCTTATTACTCCCTAGATCCACCGCCATTAAAATCGATTTTGTCTGATTGAGTGGGTTATTACTCAGTAACATCAGTAACATCAGTGGCACCTTGGTATGGCGGATAAGTTGCCAATCCATAGGCAGAAAATGTGCCGACTCATGTATCGATTTAAGCATCATGGCATATTCATCTGGATGAACATGTTGGCAGGCATGTTCGGACAAGTTTTTACACCAGATATTGCTAAAAGGGACATCATCGGCATCGAGTTCACTCAGCAGGTGCTGCACTCGAGCTTTATTATCGGCCGAAATTTGTACACGTGCCGCCCCTGCGATGCGGGGATTATAGTAAGCATCTCCACTAAAGGATTCATAGTTGTAGGCCATAATTTCAGCAAATAAGTCCAACTGCTTGGCTAATAAAATCCCTGCACTGATCGCATCGGTTTGCTGCTGATGACGTTGTGAAATGATAAACAATTTATCCATGAGCTACTCCTTGCTTGACCCTAATTTCAACATAGTAAATGGTGTAATTTACACCTTGATCTTCATCATTAAAACGCTCAATATTCATTCGGTTCTCGCTGTGGTTACGAGGAATGTATGGCGGTAGAGCAGTTTATTATCTCGTTATGCTTGATCTTATTTTGCGGGAAACTTTTCGGGAGTTTGTTCGAACGTTTTGGGCTACCTGCTGTGGTCGGTTAAATACTAGCCGGCCTATTGCTAGGATCCACATTGCTTAATTATGTTGCCCCACATCCTACCTTAGCTGTACTGGCCGAGTTAGGGGTGATCTTGCTGTTATTTTCCATTGGCTGCGAAACATCCATTAAACGGCTATATCTAGCAGGAAGCCGCGCTCTATCTTGGCTGTGCATTAACTGCCACAAGTATAGGTATTTCATTACGCGTACTGGCACAAACCCAACAAGCCCAAACTCCGGTGGGTAATATTATCTTAGGCGCAGCGGTTATCGATGATATCGCGGGTGTGATTCTACTCAGTGTATTATTTAACTTTGCCAGCCAGGGAGCGCTCGATGTCGGCGACACTATGCTGCTCATCGCCAAAGTGCTGTTATTTTTATTGCTCACTCCACCCGTATCACGGGCGCTGCTGTATCTTGCACGAGCACTCAAACCAGATGATGATAACTCCGGCTATGAAGTCATCATCACCATGATTTTAATCTGCTTTTTTCTTGGCTTGCTCACTTGTTTGGCGCTCCTGCGCTACTCGGTGGCTTCGCTGTCGGTTTAGCACTCAGTCGGCAGTTTGTTTCGCCTTTTAACCGTTATTTAGTTAACCCCTTTGCCTTTACCCACAAAATGGAATTATCAACAAAAGCCTTAGTGGACGTGTTGCGCCGATCTTTTTTGTTTATGTGGGTATCAGTCTAGATTTAAGTCAGTTGGATTACAGTGCTAGCGGGATTTTACTCTTGCTGTGGTTATCTTTGCTGGCCATTGTCAGTAAACTGCTGGCGGGTTGGCTTGCTGGTGCGCCATGGCAGACCAAAGCGGTAGTCGGCAGTGCCATGGTACCCAGAGGGGAGGTCGGTTTAGTGTTTGCCGAGTTGGGACTGAAAATGGGTATTATCGACAGCAAACTGTTTACTGAATTAGTGGTGATCATAGCGAACACCACCCTCCTAGGCCAGCTACTGTTAAAGTGGAGTTTAAAACAGTATGTTAATCATTAGCGTACCGAGTTTGAGTGAGATTAATGGTGAGCCTAAAACACTGCAACAGTTAGTACAACACTAGGCTATTTGTTACCATTGGCCTGATGGCTGGCACGACGATAAGTGGGATTCGATCACCGACATTGTTAAAGTCAATTGTCGTTTTAGCTGTAACCATATGGGGTTTGTTCGTCGGGCGATTGTTGGCGGTCAAGGCATTGGTTTTATGCCGCCTTTATTTGCCCTTGCTGCAATAGAAAGTCATAGCTTAGTGAGGATATTATCCGAGTATCTTATTAGGTTAAACACTGCACTCGCTCTAATTATTCTATTTGGAGAGAGATGACCGTCTCATATTACCCTGTTGCAGGGATACGGCTATAGTCAACAATATGTGCAGCTAGTCAGTGAAGCCGAAATTGAAACCACCAATGCCGTCGACAAAGCCAAATCATTGTATAAAGCAGGACTCAGTGATTACTTGTCGATACTGGATGCGCAGCGTCAGCAAAATAGAGATAAAATGCAGTGCTTAGCACTGCATCTTTGTTTATGGGCATGCCCAGGGTTAAAACTAGGGAGGTTAGCGACTAGCTTATTGACTGTTAGCGCATTAATACCGGGGAATCATCCGGGCAGACCAACTTGATTGCACCTGGGAGCACTCGGATACGGTGTGTGAGGTGGGAAGTGTTTCACCAAGACCACATCGAGCAATCCATCGTTTAATAAGGCGTTGGGCGCAAGGTTTTGTCCTCCGCCCGCTAACCGGCCATTACAGATCGCGCCCAATAATCCCGCACCTTGCAGTTCGATTGGTTTATCGCCAAGTAGAACATGGATAACCCGCTATAGATTCGGTATGTTATTGATTAACAATGGGTGGCAAAATTAACTGTTTTTTTATTAAATATTAGCTAACGCTACGGGATTGTTGGCCGATAATACTTAAGTATGAAAGATGTATCTTAGATGCACTTTTGTTTGCTTGATATTCATTCTTAGTTGTTATTAACAAATTTCGTTTTTAAAAGGTCTTCAATATGCTCATCCGTCACAAATTGCTGCTTAGCGCCGCCGTTTCAATACTGTCAATCGTCGCCATGTTTGGTCTGCAAAGATACTCGAGTGGGGTTCAACAAGGCTTAGCCCAGACGGCTCAAACTGTCATTGAATTGGAAAAGGAGGTGTCTAGCCTGCGAATAGCTGAAAAGGACTTTTTTGCTCGTCTCGATATGGACTATATGAGACAACATCAGGCAACTTATAGAGATATGAAATTAGAGATAGATTCTCTTAGTGAAAAATTCGTTGTTTATGATATCCCTGTGGGGGGACTCGAGCGTTTTGCTCACAGCATACAAAACTATCAAGAATCCTTTGCAAAGGTGGTTAGCTTACAACAGCAGATTGGTTTGACACCTAAGAGCGGCCTGTATGGTGCTCTGCGTCAGGCTGTGCATGATGTGGAGGCTTTAGTCCAGCGCTATGAACAGCCCAAGCTCATGATTCTGATGCTCCAACTTAGACGCAATGAAAAAGATTTTATGTTGCGCAGAGACCTGAGTTATGTGGCCAAGTTTAATGATAACCAGGCTAAGTTCCAACGCCTATTAGCGGTGTCTGTTTTAGATCAGCGTACCAAGGAGCAATTAACTTCACTGATGACGCGTTATCATCATGGCATGGAGGCTTTGGTCGCTAAGGAGCAGGAATTAGGCTTAACCGAGAGCGACGGCGAAATGGCGACTCTGCGTGCTGCTATACGTGTTACCGAGTCCGCTGCCAACAAGTTGCAACAGCAGGCGAATGCAGCGATTGCCGATGCCAAGGAGTCGGCACTGATACTGGCAGTCTCAATCTTTATTGTGATCACTATCTTCTTGTCCATTTTTACCATGTTTATTATCCGTAGCATCATGGATCCGGTAACCAAGATCACTGAGACTATTTCAAATATCGAGAAAAATAAGGACTTATCGATACGTTGTGATGCCTCTGCAGATGATGAGCTTGGTCAGATAGCAACTCACTTCAATAGCATGGTAGCGAGCTTCCAGCAGTTAATCGAAGAGGTGATTGAGTCTGTTGAAATTATGAATCATTCATGTGGTGAGCTCTCCCTGAATGCGACCAAGGCATCCGAGGGGGTCAGTCGACAGCTCAATGAAACGGATATGGTGGCAACAGCCATTACCGAGATGGGAGCGACGATCGAAGAGATCGCCAAGAATACTGAGTTGGCGGCCGAGCGAGCGGCAAGTACCCATAATAATGCCCAGATGGGACAGGTTGGAGTGGAGCAGACGATTGAGAAAATCCAGTCATTGGTCGAACAGCTGAATAATTCCGCTCAGGTGGTGAATGACTTGGAAAGAGATAGTGAAACTATCGGCACTGTGCTCGATGTGATTAGGGGCATAGCCGAACAGACTAATTTATTGGCGCTTAATGCTGCCATCGAGGCCGCACGGGCTGGGGAGCAGGGACGAGGTTTTGCGGTCGTTGCCGATGAGGTACGTAATCTTGCCTTACGCACTCAGGAGTCTACCGAAGAGATTGCCGCAATTATTCAAACATTACAGTCTCGTACCCGTTCTATTGTGCAGTTGATGGAGGCGACTCAGAAGCAAGGAGGAGAGAGTGCCGAACAAGCGGCGAGTGCTGGCAGTTTGCTGCAGCAGATCAATGCCGATGTCGGCAATATCATGGATATGAGTACCCAAATAGCCGCGGCCATCGAAGAACAGAGTATGGTTGCTTCCGAGGTGAATAAAAATGTGGTGGTTATTCGGGACATTGCCCAAGAATCTGCCGTCGTCGCCGATGAAAATGCCCAAGCTTCCGGTGATGTAAAGGCACGTGCCGAACGACTTCAGCACGCTGTGAGTGCTTTCAAGATTTAAGTTAACCGAGTATCACTAAGTTTAGCCAATGTCACAGAACTGTGGCACTCGATTCAATGTTATATTACCAATCTCATCAGTTATTAGTACCAAATGTCAATGCTAGAAAAAATTCTGGCTAGGTTAAATATTTCTTGTCACCTCATTAATGCACAAAACTCGCCGACAGAGTTTGTTTTCAGCAATCGAAAGTTCAATGAATGGTGGCTCTCTATCAATCACAGGTCTTGGCCGCGACATTGATAGTAATGCCTTGGAAAAGCATAAGATTAAGCGTGTCGATAGGCTCTGCTCTAACACTAAGCTACACCGTGATATCAAGCTCATCTATACTCGCATGGCTTACCTATTAGTGAGCAAGATGCCACAGCCAATAATCCATATCGATTGGTCTGATTTAGATGGCAGAAAGGAGAGCTTTCTAATCCGCTTCTCCCTTGCTGGGGCACTACAGCTAAGAGAATCGTTAAGTGCTATGCTACTCGAATGCAAATTGAGGAGAGCTTTAGGGATGTGAAAACTGGCCTGAAGATGAATGACAGTAGGACTAGAATTGTTAGCAAACTTAACGTGTTTTAATCATTGCGAGTCTATCTCCGTTTATGCTGTACCTGCTAGGTTTAGCTGTAAAGGCAGCGGATAAACACAGGCAATATCAAGCCAACTCAATTAAACATCGTAACGTACTCTCAAACCAATTTATTGGATTAAGGGCATACAAGGATAGGAAGTTGAAGCTGTTGAAACACCATTGGCGAGCCGCTATTTCGTCACTGAACAAATTAGTTAGGGATCCACAAGCATGCTATTAAAGTCGTGGGGATCCCTCAGGTTCCGACCCCTTTATCCTACCTCTCTATCAGTCCAGCGATTAGACTGATAAATATCATCTTCCATCAACATGGCACGCCGGCAAACACGTGAGTAGCAATGGTACTAGGAAGAGTCTTCAATACCCTTGTTTCAACATTACTGACTTTGAATACGCCATTAACTTGTGCGATTGAGCTTATGGCTAAGGTGTTCATTGATAATGTACTATAGAATGGATATGTTGTTGATTAGCGATGATAGTCTGCATTTTTATTATTGCCAATCCAACAGGCGTTTTAAGCCGTAATCCTCTTTATGACATCGAAGATCACTTTAGTGAAAGAGACTCTCGTGATGTTTTTGAGGTTCGAGAGTAATGACTAAGGTTAAAAAGTAGCTGGTTAACTAAGCCAATCAATCTCTAAGGGGGGCTAAATGGATAGTGCATCAATAATGGTCTGGAGTGTTTTGTTTGCCAGTATAGGAATGGGTTATTTCATGTATGGTCGAAAGCAAAAAGCTATCGTTCCATTATGTATCGGGTTATCGCTTTTTGTATTTCCATATTTCATGTCTAGTGTGACTATGTTACTTATTGTCGGTATTATTTTGGTGGCAATACCCTATTTTATTAAAATTTAGGGGAACTGTCGTTCATTAAATACCTGTTTGCAGGCGATGTATCAAGGCTTGGCGTGTTATATGCTTTTGCGCTATTTCAGGCAAGCCTCATGGGTTAGTACCTCAGCCAGAATAAAACCTTTTGCTACACCTTTGGTCATGTAAAGTACACTTCGTCTCTTTCAAAACTACAATTTACTTATCAAAAACTCTCCTACCTTAGTCTAAGGTTTAGCCTTGGTGTGACATCGTGTTTACGTGTGCGTCAGCTTGCATCTATATGTTTTAAATCTTATTTTCTGCTTTTACTTACTAGGTTGCCGTTAGCGTTAGACTAAGGTCGCGATTGTTGTTGTGCTCTGCCTTGATAGATTAACTGTGACTTTAAATAAAAAATCAGCACAGGGGAGTCGCTATGAGTTTTGAAAGCAACGACAAGGCAGAGGGATATTGGCGCGAGAATTTACGCCTGGTACTTAAATTATTAGCTATATGGGCTGCTGTATCTTTTGGATGCGGCATTTTACTGGTAGATGTACTGAACGAAATTCATTTTATGGGATTCAAGTTGGGATTCTGGTTTGCACAACAAGGTGCCATGTATGTGTTTGTCGCGTTGATTTTTGTCTATGTGGCGAAAGCCAATGCATTAGACAAAAAATACAATGTTCACGAAGACTAATGCTGGACCAAGATAACCGAACCTAGATAAGGAGTCATGAGATGGACGTACAAACGTTAACTTATTTGATTGTGGGCACAACATTCGCCCTTTATATCGGCATTGCGATCTGGGCGAGAGCCAGTTCGACAAAAGAATTTTATGTTGCAGGTGGTGGTGTTCACCCTGTGATTAACGGCATGGCAACGGCGGCAGATTGGATGTCGGCAGCCTCGTTTATTTCGCTTGCGGGTATAGTGTCATTTACTGGCTATGACGGCTCTGTGTATTTGATGGGTTGGACGGGGGGTTACGTGCTGCTGGCATTGTGTATTGCCCCTTACCTGAGAAAATTTGGTAAGTTTACTGTGCCTGATTTTATCGGTGACCGTTTCTACTCACAGACCGCACGTACCGTCGCGGTTATCTGTGCCATCGTCATCTGCTTCACCTATATCGCGGGTCAAATGCGCGGTGTTGGCGTGGTGTTCTCCCGCTTCTTAGAGGTCGAAGTTGAAACCGGCGTTTACATAGGCATGGCTGTGGTCTTCTTCTACGCCGTACTCGGTGGTATGAAAGGCATTACTTACACTCAGGTGGCGCAATACTGTGTACTCATCTTCGCCTTCATGGTGCCGGCTATCTTCATCTCTGTGATGATGACGGGCCATATCATTCCTCAAATTGGTTTCGGCGCCGAGCTTATCGATGCCGCGGGTAATGGCACTGGGGTGTATCTGTTAGATAAACTCGATGGATTATCCACAGAACTCGGATTTGGGCAATATACCGAAGGTTCTAAGAGCATGATAGATGTGTTCTTTATTACCGGCGCTCTGATGTTTGGTACTGCGGGTCTGCCACATGTAATTGTGCGCTTCTTTACCGTACCTAGAGTGAAGGATGCACGAGTATCTGCGGGTTGGGCGCTTGTATTCATCGCCATTATGTACACTACCATTCCTGCACTCGCGGCGTTCTCTCGTGTGAACATGATTGAAACCATTAACGGTCCTGAATCTACCGGTGTTGCTTATGAAACGGCTCCCGAGTGGATTAAGAACTGGGAAAAGACAGGTCTGATTGAGTGGGATGATAAGAACCAAGATGGCAAGATCTATTATGCCAAGGGTCCTGAGAATGAGATGAAGATAGACCGAGACATCATGGTTCTCGCGACACCTGAAATTGCTAACTTACCGGCTTGGGTTATTGCCCTTGTTGCTGCGGGTGGTTTAGCGGCAGCGCTATCGACATCAGCGGGTCTCTTGTTGGTTATCTCGACATCGGTGTCTCATGATTTACTCAAGAAGAACCTAATGCCAGATATCTCAGATAAGAAGGAGTTGATGTTTGCCCGTATTGCGGCGGCGCTGGGTATTGTGATGGCGGGTTACTTCGGCATCAATCCCCCAGGGTTCGTGGCTGCTGTGGTTGCCATCGCCTTTGGACTCGCAGCATCGTCACTCTTCCCTGCAATCATCATGGGTATCTTCTCTAAGACTGTGAACAAGGAAGGCGCAATCTTGGGTATGGTCGTGGGTCTGTTGTTCACCATAGGTTATATCGTCTTCTTCAAGTTCATGAACCCTGAGATCAACAATGCAGAGCATTGGTTCCTGGGTATATCTCCTGAAGGTATCGGTATGCTAGGCATGATGATTAACTTCACAGTGGCCTTCGCGGTCAGCAAGGTAACAGCGGCGGTACCTGCAGAGGTGGTGAGTATGGTCGAGTCTATTCGTTTCCCTAAAGGATCGGGTGAGGCGCAAGATCACTAGTTAGATGTCTATCTGATTTGGTATCTGACTCTGGTATCAATATCAGGTATCGACATAAATAAAAAAGAGCGCTTAGGCGCTCTTTTTTCTTTTACCCTGCAGCAAATAACCCCGTATTATTGCTCAAGTTACTCGTATTCAAGTAAGTGTTTCACACTCCTATATCCTCGCAAACTCAGGCAGTACCTGGCATTAAGGCATATACTTATTACATTGCCCTTGCTTGAGGTGATGTGTTTGGAGCTAACCATCTATAAGATTTGATGTGAAATTTTTAGTTGATTCATTTTTTTTCAGGGATTGATATTAAGCGGGATAAAAATAACGTTAATGGCCTCTGGGTCTGTGGTGCCTTAACCATGAAAATTTAAATATGAAGATATTAATTAGCTTATGTCTCAGTTACAGCCTGTTTTATGCAGCACTTGCGGGTGCCCATGCCCAGCTCGATGTTCGGGTGCAGCATATAAATGGCTTGCTTGCCCCTGACTCGTCTGCCCAATTAGCCTCCCAGACTAATAATGCCCATCTACTGCTGCAGCGTGGAGAGCTTCATAGTGAAAATCATCATCGGGGCCTCGTCTGGCGAGATTTTCAAAGTGTCATGGAGAACACCGACGATGCCAACTTGCGTATCGAAATCTGGTATTACATGGGAAGAATGAGGCTGCAATCTGGGATGCCGGACGAGGCCTATAACATGCTATCTAAGATGATCGAATTCGATCCAAGCTATGAGTCGGCCAGGCTCAATCTGGCGCGCACTTATATAGAGCTCAATGATGATAGAGCGGCCGTCGATGAGATGGATATTTTCATCAGCCTGCTACCTAGGCCCACCCCAGATCAATATATAGGGCGTGCGAATATGGCACAGCAGATAGACAATGATGGGGAGGGCTTGGTCATAGAGGGGCTCAATGAAGGCGTTTATCAACTAGGCCCTATCGTTAGCTTAGTGGACTTGTTAGTCGACAGTTATCTTGAACAAGGTAAGCATGAAGATGCGTTGAGGGTTATCGAACTGTTACCCCATGACGTTAATGGCTTACCTCGTTGGCAACTTAGGTAAGGGGATATCTATCAAGAGATGAAGCAATATCTTGATGCCGAAACAGCCTATAAAAATGGCTTAAACAGCATTAATCTGATGCCGGAACATCGGCGTTTAACTCCGGTAGTAGAAGATTTAAAAAGCCAGCTAGAAGCTAAATTATCAAATTAAATACCTTATAAATTACCCTGATTGAACTCTTCTTAAAAAACAGCCCACTGTCGCCATTGGTCGAATACCTTTATCTTGTTGAACTGGGTATAGTTTTGTTATCAGTCTCTTCCGGTTTTCTGGTGACAGTCTATGGATGCAAGTGAGCTACAGCCAATATCTCATTTTATTAAGGCCCTAGCGCCGTTTGATACCTAACTGCAGCCGCCCTCGAGCGTTGTTGTAAAAGCTTAACCGTTGGTTATTACAGCAAGGCATCGGCGATAGTTCCTCTCGATGAAACCCATCCACAGCTTTATATCGTGCGCAGTGGTGCATTTGAGGTGCGAGATGATGATGGCGAGTTAATCGACAGACTCGGTGAGGGGGATTATTTTGGTTTTCTCTCGCTGCTGTCCGGTGAAAAGGTCTGTAATCGGGTACAGATATTAGAAGATGGTCTGGTGTATCACTTAGATCCCGATACGTTCAATTACCTTCGTGGTGAAAATCGCCATTTTGATCGTTTCTTCAATCGCGCCTTCGCGAAACGACTGCGCCATCAAGGCCGATTTAAGGCAAAAGAGCTGGCTACTACGAGTCGGGTAAGCACCTTGATGTCGAAACATCCTTTAGTTATCGACAGCAGTTCTACGGTCGGTGAAGCCGCGCAACAGATGCGCCTAGTGCGGGTTTCCTCGGTGCTAGTTATCGACAATCACCAGCTGGTGGGGATCTTGACCGACAGAGACTTGAGAAATCGGGTGTTGGCCGAAGGGTTAGACGGTCATCTGCCCGTGCATCAGGCGATGACGACCCGGCCGAAGACATTGACATCAAGCTCCCTGGTATTTGAAGCCATGCTGCTCATGAGTGAGCACAGTATTAATCACTTGCCCATCGTTGATGAGGGAAAGCCCATTGGCATCATCACCAGTACAGATATATTACGTGGCCAAAGCTCGCAACCCTTATTGCTTATCAGTGAAATAGAGAGACAAGACACGGTTGAAAGTCTTATTCGCGTGAGTAAGCAGATCCCTTTGTTGCTGCAAAATTTGATCAGTGCCGATGCCAGGGCCGAAGAGATTGGCCGGGTGCTGACGTCGGTGACGGATGCACTGACCAGGCGCCTTATCATGTTGAACCAACAATTACTCGGCGAAGCGCCCATGGCTTTTTGTTGGTTAGCGTTCGGTTCTCAGGGGCGACAAGATCAGGCTGCGTGTTCCGGTCAGGACAATGGTCTGTTACTCGCCCATGCACCCGATGAAGCGGCGGAGGCCTATTTTGAGGCCTTGTCGAAGTCTGTTTGTGCCGGACTGGATCTGTGTGGTTATGTTTATTGTCCCGGGGAGATCATGGCGCAAAACCCCCAGTGGCGCCTCACTTTGAAGCAGTGGCAGCATAAATTTGAAACTTGGGTCAATACCCCTGAGCCCAAGGCACTGATGCACGCCAGCATCTTCTTCGATATGCGTCCTGTCTACGGCACAAGATCCTTATTTAATGATCTGCAAGATACCGTGCTGGCCAATACCAAGGGCAACGCGCTTATCAATGACATTGCCCGGGTCTATGCCTTGTCGGCCGGGATCAAGGAGGTGAATACGGCGAAAAGGATCCGTCAGTTGATGGAGCTCAATATCATCAATCGCAAAGATGGCCTCAATTTGGCCGATGCCCACGAGTTTATCGCCCATATGCGTTTATCCAATCAAGGCTATCAAGATAAGCATTCACAGGAGATCACTAACTATCTCAAGCCTCAGCATCTGTCTTCTCTGGTGCGCCATCAACTTAAGGATGCCTTCAAGGTGGTTCATGATGCTCAGTCCGGCATTAAACTTAAATTTACCCGAAGCTTTTAAGGTGGTTGATGATGTTCAACTCGACATTAAACTTAAATTTACTCGGAGTTTTTAAGGTGGTTGATGATGTTCAACTCGGTATTAAACTTAAATTTACCCGGAGTTTTTAAGGCGTGATCCCTCAGCTGCTTAAATCTCAGTTGTGTTGGCGCGCCTTTCGCTGTCGCTCGGAAGTGATGAGGCGCTATCATCGCGAATTAATGGCCGTGATAAGCCAAGATATCAGCCAGTCTAAGCTAATAGCCCTAGATCTGGAAATGACGGGTCTGAATCCTAATCATGATCAAATTCTTAGTATCGGTTTAATTCCCATCGAGAATAACTTGCTGTTACTCGATAAGGCGGAGCAGAAGCTCATCAAAGTCGACGGCGGCGTGGGTCAGAGTGCGGCGATCCACGGCATCTTAGATAAACATCTGCAAGATGCGATAGACATAGAGGAAGCCATATCCTGGTTTCTTGAAAAGACACTCGGTAAGGTGCTGGTGGCACATCATGCACCTTTAGATATCAATTTCCTGCAAAATGCCATGAGTAAAACAGTTGGAGAGCCAGTTAAGCTTTGCGCGATAGATACGCTGGCCGTTGAGCGCAGACGTTTACTGAGAAAGCATGATGTATTAAAAGAGGGCTCCCTGCGGCTTGGTGCTTGCCGTACACGATATGGTTTACCTGTGTACGCCGCTCATAATGCCTTGGTCGATGCCTTAGCATGTGGTGAGTTATTGCTCGCTCAGACAGCAGCCATTGGCCAAGGAGAGTCATTAACGGTTGCCGAGTTACTCGCGATTAAATAATACTGAGCAGATACTTATATGGAATGGTATTAAAGAACAAACATACTGACAAAGTTCATATTCACATCTGTGGACTAACGGACTAATCTCGAATGTAACTTTTTATCTAACAGGCTTATTTATGAGGATAAAGCTATTTTCTAAAAAATGATTGATAACGATTGTAAATAACTAATATCCGATTGCGATTGACAGCCCCGCACCATCAAAGATTAGCCATTATTTACTTGACCTCTGCTGCAATTATTGAAATTTATTGATCCATAAGCCAAATATCTTGGTATTGTTGGTTAGTTTTGTAAACATTAGCAACACGCCTTATTGTGCTTTTTGAGTCTGATACTGGCAGCATTTGACCCTATGCGTTGTTATACCTAAATGAACTAAAAAAATTTCTATTGCGTGACTGAGTTTACACCTTAGGGGTCTGCATTAGAAAACATCACTATCGCCACCAGGAAGACACTATGAAAATCGGAATACCAAGGGAGATCCTCGCGCAGGAGAGCCGGGTAGCCGCGACTCCAGCCACTGTGATACAGCTTAAGAAATTAGGCTTCAGTGTTGTAGTACAAAGCGGTGCTGGAGAACTAGCTAACTTCAAAGATGAAGCGTATCGAGAAGCTGGCGCCGAGATTGTTAGTCTTGAAGAAGCATTTCAAGCCGATCTCATACTGAAAGTTAATGCACCGGCTATCAATAGTGATACGGGCGTTGACGAGGCCGATCTATTAAAATCCGGTGCGACAGTAGCAAGTTTTGTATGGCCGGCTCAGAATCCTGAGCTGTTAGAAAAATTCAAGGCTAAAGGCATTAATCTCCTTGCTATGGATATGGTGCCACGTATTTCACGTGCGCAATCCCTCGATGCCCGTAGCTCTTTAGCCAACGTCGATGGTTACCGCGCCGTTGTCGAAGCCGCGAACCATTTTGGACGTTTCTTCACCGGACAAATCACCGCGGCGGGTAAAGTGCCGCCGGCAAAAGTCCTCATTATCGGTGCTGGTGTTGCCGGTCTTTCAGCCTTAGGCGCTGCGGGAAGTATGGGCGCCATAGTGCGAGCCTTCGATACCCGTCCCGAGGTGAAAGAGCAGATTAATTCCATGGGCGCCGAGTTCCTGGAGTTGGATTTCGAAGAGGAGTCTGGATCGGGTGACGGTTATGCCAAGGTTATGAGTAAGGCGTTTATCGATGCCGAGATGGAGCTCTTCCGTCAGCAGGCCAAAGAAGTCGATATTATCATCACCACGGCACTCATTCCCGGTAAGCCGGCTCCCAAGCTTATTCTTGAGGACATGGTCTACCTGATGAAGCCCGGCAGTGTGATTGTCGATCTCGCTGCGGCCAATGGCGGTAACTGTGAGTTGACGGTACCGGGTGAAGTTATAGTGGTGAACAATGTGACCATTATTGGTTACACCGAACTATCCCGTCGTCTGCCGACTCAAGCCAGTCAGCTATACGGTACTAACCTAGTTAACTTACTTAAAATTATGGTGCCAAAGAAAGACGGTAACTATGAGATTAATTTCGACGATGAAGTGATCCGCGGCTTGACTGTCGTGAAGGAAGGGGAGATCACCTTTCCGCCACCTGTGATCCAAGTCAGCGCTCAACCCAAGGCTAAGGAAGAAGCCGTAGTAGAAGTGGTTGAGGCTAAGCCTAAAAACCCATGGGTTAAGCCTGCTCTTGCTCTAGTCGCCGCAGGGCTGTTTGGCCTGATTGCCAACTCGGCACCGCTTGATTTCATTCAACACTTCAGTGTATTCGTGCTCTCCTGTGTCGTGGGTTATTACGTGGTGTGGAACGTGAGCCATTCTCTGCATACGCCTCTGATGAGTGTGACCAACGCCATTAGTGGCATCATAGTCGTAGGCGCTCTGGTGCAGATGGACAGTGACAATACCGCTGTTTTAGTATTGTCGGGGATTGCGATATTGATCGCCTCAATCAACATTGCCGGTGGTTTCACCGTCACTCAGCGCATGCTGAAAATGTTCCGTAAAGACTAAGGGGAAAGATCAATATGTCTATAGGATTATTAAGTGCTGCCTATCTTGTCGCAGCTGTCTTGTTTATTTTTAGTCTCGCTGGCTTAAGTAAACAAGAAAACGCACAACGCGGCAACTTCTTGGGTATGCTTGGCATGGCCATCGCCATCGTGGCGACTCTTGCCAGTACTCAAGTTGACGGTAATAGCTGGATCATTACCGGTGCCATGGCTATCGGTGCCGCGATTGGTATCCGTTTAGCGTTAAAAGTCGAGATGACCGAGATGCCAGAGCTTGTGGCTATCTTACACAGCTTCGTGGGTTTGGCCGCAGTGTTGGTAGGTTTCTCGATCGCCTTAGATCACGGCGCCCTGATGGATGCGGTCACGGGGCAGATTGACCCTGTAGCCAAGATTATTCACGATGTGGAGGTCTTCCTGGGGATATTTATCGGTGGTGTCACCTTTACCGGCTCAATCGTCGCCTTTGCCAAACTTCGTGGCTTGGTGAAGAGTACCCCTAAAGCGCTGCCTGGTGCTCATTGGCTTAATCTTGTCATGTTAGTAGCCTCTGTTGCATTGGGGGTTTACTACATGCAAACCGATGCGATTACCGCCTTAGTTATCATGGCGGCAATCTCGTTTGTATTCGGTTATAACTTGGTATCGGCCATTGGTGGTGCGGATATGCCGGTGGTTGTCTCCATGCTTAACTCATACTCGGGTTGGGCCGCGGCGGCTGCAGGTTTCATGTTAGGCAACGATCTCTTGATCATAACCGGTGCCCTAGTGGGCAGTTCGGGCGCCATCCTGTCTTACATCATGTGTAAGGCGATGAACCGCTCATTCATCTCGGTGATCTTAGGTGGTTTCGGCACCGAAGGTGGTACTGTGATTATTGGCGATGGTGAGCAAGGTGAGCATCGTGAAACACAGGCTGAAGATGTGGCTGAGATGCTTAAAAATGCGCGCACAGTCATCATAGCTCCGGGTTATGGCATGGCGGTGGCACAGGCTCAATATCCAGTGGCTGAAATAACCAAGAAACTGCGTGATCGAGGTGTGAAAGTTCGTTTTGCCATCCATCCTGTTGCGGGCCGTCTTCCTGGTCACATGAATGTCTTGTTGGCCGAAGCAAAGCTGCCCTATGACATAGTGATGGAGATGGACGAGATCAATGCTGACTTCGCCAATACCGATGTGGTGCTGGTTATTGGTGCTAACGATACAGTCAATCCTGCCGCGAAAGAACCTGGCAGTCCGATTACAGGTATGCCAGTACTCGAAGTTTGGAACGCCGATAACGTGGTGGTTTTCAAGCGTTCTATGGCGACCGGCTATGCCGGGGTTCAGAACCCGTTATTCTTCAAAGAGAATACTGAGATGCTGTTTGGCGATGCTAAGGATACTGTGTCTAAGATTTTAGCCAACATCTAAGAGCCTATGCCTACTTGTTAGTCTAAGTGTTAATCGAACAATGCCAGTCAGAGATGACTGGCATTTTTTTATGCAATAATATTTACAAATCTTTTGTTAATTGAATCTTAAAAACTTGATTTAAATCAATACTAATTTGATATAGCCTATTCTTTTCGAGTCAAGCGTGCCTGTTCCATGCCGTGTTTTACTGGTAAATGTGATTTATATCAATATACTTAACGGATATTCGACGTTTTCTAATTTAGATCCCTAACGTTAAGCACGAATATTTACTATGCCAATCCTATAGAAAATTAACCGTCAGCTTCATGATGAACTTTTCCGATTAAAGACTTTTTTGAATTTTCTTCTTACAGTTCATTCGATGGATTAGGCATGCCTGAACAAAATAAATACTAAAGGAAAGACTATGTCTAGATTCGATCTTTCGCGTCGCTCGTTTATCAAACAATGTGTGGTGGGCGGAGTCGCCGTCTACAGTGCGCCTATGCTGTTTAACGCAGGTAAGGCGAACGCGGCAATGATCTCTGATGAGTTGATGGAGCAGTGGAAAGGGACGGGTAAGCCTAAGTTTCGCCTAGATGGTGTCGCCAAAGTCACCGGGCAGAAAATTTATGGCCGCGATTATCGCGCCATGGACATGGATGGCTGGCCCGATACTCAGCACTATGGTTTTATTCTACGTGCTAATAAGGCAGATCACCGCTTCGAAGGCATAGATCTTTCGGCTATCCCGGAAAATGCCAAGCCAAGCCAGGTCATCACAGCTGCAACCCTTAATGATGCGGGCATTAAATTGCCGGTTTTTTTCGGCGATAAGATGCTGCTAGAAAAAGGTCAAACGCCTGATTACTTAGGTCACGCCGTTGCCCTGCTGATATTCAATAATTTTGCTTCCTTTAAAGCCGCTAAGACCCGATTGCAGTTTAGCGACAGTGCCGTCATTTATGGTGAGAAAACGCCATTAACCAGTGAGAGCAAAGATCCCTTAGCCAGTTGGCGCATCGTGCGCTCCGAAGGGGAAAATGGTGCCAATGGCGTGGATAATTACAGCACCTTGAGTGATGGACTGTTTTTCCCTGATTATGTCGATCATCAGCCGGTCTGGCCTACAGAGGGTGATAAATCCGGGTCAACGGGTCAGCGCGCCATCTATTATGCCGATCAAATGGCGCAACAGATGGACGAAGAAGACTGGTTTATCTTCGAGCAAGATTATCAGACTCAGTCTATCGAGCCCATGATGATGGAGCCTGAGGCGTTCAATGGCTGGTTCGATCGTGCCAGTGGCACCTTGCACACTGTGCTCACCATTCAATCTCCCCATGATTTTTATCTGCAAGCGGGTGAGATGATTGAACACAGCCAATATAAAGATCAGATCACTAAGCTAGTGGTGCATTCTCCCTTTATTGGCGGTGGCTTCGGTGCAAAAGATCACTCCATATTTCCTTATTATGGCCTGATGGCATCTCTGCTCACTGACAAACCTGTGCATATCGCCAACGATAGATTCGAGCAATTTCAATCGGGGCTGAAACGTCATCCGTTTAAGATGCACCATAAGCTGGCCATCGATAAGAAAACCCTTAAATTTAAGGCATTAATCTCAAATATGCAGATTGATGGCGGTGGACGCTTAAACTTCACCGGCTCTGTGACTATGGTGGGTGCCAGTGCACTGCAAGGCGTGTATTACTTGCCGCAAAACGATATCACAGCCGTGGCCTATTCTTCGCAAAACCCGGATTGTGGTTCGATGCGTGGTTATGGCACCTTACAATCCATGTCATCCATGGAGATGATGGTCAACGAGTCGGCAGAGAAACTCAATGTCGACCCCTTCAAGCTCAGGCTCGCCAATATCATGCAGCCAGGCTATCGTAATACTCAGGGGGCTATTCCCAATGGGGCGCTGCGTTATCAGGAGATATTAGAGCTGGCGCAAAAGCACGATATCTGGATTAACCGCCAACAGAAAAAACAACAGTTTGAAGCGAACAATCCGGGCAAAAAGTACGGTGTCGGCTTTGGCATAGTGACCAAAGATTATGGTACCGGGGCCAATGCGCCTTCGACTCAGGTGTCTATCACTAAGCAAGGCAAGATTGTTATCCGTCTCGCTTCGATGGAGATGGGAACTGGCACAGACACATCCCAAGGCACACTCGTTCAGCAGTATTTGGGTAATATGGCCGATGAAGTCTTTCTCGGTGAGGTGACGCTTTGGGATGTGATGAAGCTCAAAGAGACAGACTCTCCCTATTTTATCTCACAAGATAAGCAAGATGAGATGGAGAAAGATCCTCGCTGGACACCGGTTATCGCGATGGCCTCTTCGGCGTCTCAATCTTCATATTTTCAGAGTCATACCACAAGTATTGCCGCTAAAATTGTTTTCGAACAAGGCTTATGGCCAGCAGCGATTGAGATCTGGCGAACCCAATTCTTCAATAATGACCACGCGCCTGCTGACTTTACCGATGTTAACAATGCCCATTGGGTTGACGGTAAGTTGACGGCGGCAGGTTACCCACCACTGTCTATCGATATTCTTGCTCACAAAGCCCACACCATGGGACTCGTGACCGGGGTGATGGTGCATGCATTTAACCGTTGGTCTTGGGCCGAGAGTGAATTTGTCATCGAAGGCAAGAGCAACAAGCTAGCCATCGATGCCTTAGCGCTTCAATACGGCAGTGGTGCAAGTGATAGCAAGCAAGCCTTAATGGGCAAGAGCGGCTATCACTTACTCGATAGAACTCGAGTGAGCTACCCTAACACCTCTATGAATCATGCCATGGTGACTTACTACGCACCGTGCGCCACCCTATGTGAAATAGCCGTGCAGGAAGGCAGTGGTGAGGTCGAAGTATTAGCCACCCATACCTGGCTGGAATGTGGTCGGGTAATCGTGGAGAAATTAGTCGAAGGCCAGATAGAAGGCGGCCTGGTGATGGGGCTGGGCCATGTACTGCATGAGTACCTGCCACTGGGTGAAGAGGGCGCGGGCAACGGCACCTGGAACCTCAATCGTTATCAGGTTCCGCTGGCTAAGCATGTGGGAGTGTGGAATTTAACCCATACCATATTGCCGCCCTTGTCGGAGTCAGACCCGACCAAAGGCATGGCGGAAGTGGTGATGATCCCTATCGTTCCGGCCATAGTGGAAGCGGTTTATCAGGCTATTGGGACGCGTTTCTATCATCTACCTATCAGTAAGAAAGAGATTAAGAAGGCATTATCATGAGCACTATTGCACTGAGTATTAACAACAAAGCCATAGGTCCAATTGAAACCAGTGACGATATCATGATGATTGAATTTCTTCATGAGCATCTTAATATGACAGGGACAAAATTCGGTTGTGGTGTGGGTGTCTGTCATGCCTGTACTGTGATCGTCGATAACGAAGATGGCACCAGTGAATCCGTGCGTACCTGTATCAATGGCGTGTCAAGATTCAATGGCAAGAAGATCAGAACTATCGAAGGTCACGCCAAGGAGAATGAATTTGGTGAGATCATTAAGCTGTCTCCGGTGCAGGAAACCTTTATCGAGAACTTCTCCTTCCAGTGTGGTTGGTGTACTTCAGGTTTCGTCAATGAGACGACTGTCTTGGTTGAGCGATTAAAGCTGATGCCAATTCATGTGAGTGAGATTGAAACCGTTATCGACAAAGCCTTAGGCGATCACATCTGTCGCTGTACCGGGTATGTTAAATACTACCAGGCCGTGAAAGAGTTAATCTTAGCGACAGAAGGACTCACACGCTCATGAAGATCAATGTTAATGCACTCAAATTATCGGCCCTGTTGCTGGCCTTGCCTCTGACAGTCAATGCCGCGCAGGATGAGTTGGTTGAGCAGGGCAAGTATCTGGCGAAACTAGGTGACTGTACCGCCTGTCATACCATAGATGTGGGCCAGGCCAATGGTGGCGGTCTGCCATTCACCACCCCATTTGGCATAGTGTATTCCACCAATATCAGCTCAGATGAAGAGTTTGGTATAGGCCATTACAGCCTGAAAGATTTTACCGATGCGATGCGGGGCGGTGTAGCACCTAAGGGTAATCTCTATCCTGCCATGCCTTACACGTCTTATCACCTGCTGACGGACCAAGATATCGAGGCCCTGTACCGCTACTTTATGAGCACTAAGCCGGTGAAACAGGAAAACAGGGACAATGATCTGATGTTCCCAACTAATATTCGTATGGGGCTCAAGGCTTGGAACTTAGTTAACCACGACTCTAAGGTCTTCGAGGCAAATGCTGATAAGAGCGAGAAGTGGAATCGAGGCAGTTACATCGTCAATGGCTTGGGTCACTGCGGTGAGTGTCATACTCCGAGAGATGCAATGTTCGCCATGGATCAATCGAGGCATTTTGAAGGTGAGCTTATCGGCGGCGCAATGGCATCCAATATTACCCCGCAAGAGTTAAACCGTCAGGGTTGGACGAAGCAAGATCTCGACGATGTGCTGCGTAAAGGCTACTCGAGAAAAGGTACCGTGTTTGCCGGCATGTATCCCGTGGTCTTCCACAGCTTTAGCCACCTAACCAAGGATGATATGTCGGCCGTGACCAGCTATTTATTGGATAATGACGCTGAAGTCGCGGCTAAGAGTGATATCTTCAATGGCCACGATAAATCAGATCCGGGATACGCGCTTTACACCGGTTTCTGCGCCGGTTGTCATGGCATCGATGGTGAAGGTAAGCCGAATGTGAGCCCGGCATTGATCGCCAATGCCACCATAGACAAGGCGGCACCAATCAATACCCTGTCTGTGATGCTCAATGGCGTAGAGGAGCAGAGATACAGTCATACTCATGGTTTTTATGCCATGCCATCTTATCGTGACACCCTCGATGTGAAGCAGTTAACTGAGCTGACTAATTACATACGTAAGGTATGGACGAAGCAGCCATCGGATTTAACTGAGTCTCAGGTTCAGGATTGGGTGGATCAAATTGAGGACAGCATTGCCGATGCAGCTCACTGATATCTCGGTATTAGAGACCGTATCTGACTGGCTCAATGAGCGCCGTCAGGTATGGCTCTGCACAGTTGTGAGTACCTATGGGTCTGCACCAAGACCCATAGGGTCCTTGTTTGCCAGCGACGGTCGGTCCCGCGCCGGCTCTATCTCTGGGGGATGTCTCGAAGAGGCTTTCCTCAAGATGATAAACCAAGGTGAGTTTAGCAGTCCTGCCTGCTTATTCGACTATGGCAAACACCATAATGAAGAGGGCAGTGTATTCGAGCTTCCTTGTGGTGGCACTATCCGTCTGCTGATTGAGAAGCTGGAGCCAAGTCAAGAGTCGATCAATCAGCTGTCGGTTTGGCTCAAGGCCGAGCAATCGTGCCTGAGCTATTGCCGCCGGGTCAAGCTCGAATCTGGTATAAGTAGTATCGAAGCAGAAGGTCAGTCTTCAAACCAAGCCGTGTCAGTGGAAGACGATTCAGTATCATTGCACTACGCTCAAGCCTGGAATGTCTTGTTGTTGGGGATAAGCTTGGTGAGTCAGCATGTGGCTCAACTGGCTCGCCTTGCGGGTTACACGGTCAAGATATGTGATATTCGCAAAGATCTTGCCGGTGACTGGGGCTATGCTTCAGTTCATGGAGGGGTAGATGTGAGTTGGCAGTCAGCGGATCAATTTGTTGAGCACAATGTCAACTCCTGTTCTGTGGTGCTAGCCTTAGCACACGATCCCAGGGTCGATGATTTAGGCTTGATGTCGGCGCTGGAGTCGGATGCATTTTATATCGGTGCCATGGGCTCAAAGCGCACCACGGCGACGCGGATAGAACGCTTAAAGCGCATAGGCGAATACAGCGAGCAGGATATCTCACGCTTGCATGCGCCCATAGGCTTGGACATAGGCAGTAAAACGCCGGTGGAGATTGCAATCTCAATCATGGCCGAGGTGATCGCTAAACGTAATGGCATTAAGCTCGCTAAGGTTACCTAATATCTATTGCTATAAGAGCGAACGCTAAATCTTCCTTAAGCTGACTTCGTGGGAAACAAGATAGGTATATAAAGGATGTATTATGAATAATGCAAAAAAATACCAAGCTTATAGTGCCGAGGCTAACATGAGCGACGACGTGACCTGGAACTATGTGCGTGGTTATAACTAGTCACTCTTTTGATTAGGCATTAGCTTCAGGAAACTAGGAGCTAGGAGCTAGGAAACTAGGAAACTAGGAAACTAGGAGCTAGGAAACTAGGAAACTAGGAAACTAGGAGCTAGGAAACTAGGAGCTAGGAAACTAGGAGCTAGGAGCTAGGAAACTAGGAGCTAGGAAACTAGGAGCTAGGAGCTAGGAGCTAGGAGCTAGGAAACTAGGAGCTAGGAAACTAGGAGCTAGGAAACTAGGAGCTAGGAAACTAGGAGCTAGGAGCTCGATGTAGGTTGATATCCCTCTAACACCATCTGACCTCCAGGGATGGAGGGAATGTCGATAGCTGTAGGGAACAGCTGAGGCCATGGTGTCCGGGGATAAGTACATCCCTGTACAAAAAAACCAGCCTAGGCTGGTTTTTTCGTTGAAGCTTTGCTGATGGCTAAGTTAGCGGTTAGCCACAGAAGTGCTTAACGGCTTTACTGACCAGCTCGATACCTGTTTTATCACAAGGAGGAAGCTCGGCATCACTCTCGTTAATAGGTGTGACTCTGTCACCCCATTTGATTAATGCCGCCGCCGAGGTGAGTCCGGCGCCGAAGGCGCAAGATAGAATCATCTGGCCTGGCTTAATCTTACCTTGCTCTAAAGCATCACAGATGGCGATAGGGATCGTTGCCGCCGAGGTATTACCATAGTTAGCTATGTTTATGATGCTTTCTCTTTCGGGATCTCATGCGATGATGAGGGTATCGATATACGCTCGTGGCCTGATGAGATACCCATCGATATCATCTTTAGATATTCGCA
>NZ_ABIC01000043.1 GCF_000172075.1 Shewanella benthica KT99 | reverse complement strand
CCACGGCTAGCGCATTTTAATCCCTGACTCTAACAGGGTTGAGCGATACTCGTCGTCCAACCCTGCCATCTTCTTTTTAGCCACTATACTCGCGCGTGTTGTCTGCTCTTGCTTGAACAAGGTCATTGCTATTTTTCTCATCACATTAAAAGCAAGCGGACCTCGGCCTTTACGGAACCGTGATTCATCTTCTCTGAATGTCATCTCTAACACCCAATGCATACTTTCTACTTGCCAGTGATTTCGCACAGAAGATAACGCCTGCTCTGCATTTAAATCTAATGAGCTAATGTACCAACGTGTTTCAGTGGTCTCTTTACCTGTCGTTTTTTCATGTACGTCTGATGTTACTTTGATAATGCTTTTTAAGCCAACCCACTGATATTTATTATTTAACCAACTTTTATTAACCAGCACTTGCTGACAACGTCTTGTTTTAATTCACCCTGTAGACCAGAATGATGACCTTTAAGCGCTAGAATATAATCAGCCTTTTGCTTAACGATTAGCTTTGCTATCTCTTTTTCATCCGCTTTTAATCGGCAGATAACACGGGCAATAGTGTCATGCCGAGGAATACCTGCTTTAAAAGGACGATACTGACGAAGCCAATCAAGCTTTAGATGTCCAAAGTTTTCAATGTCTTCCCATCCTTCAGAGCCTGACATAACCGCACTTATAGCGAGTAAAACAATATCTAATAAGTTATGTTTTTTACAACGCTCAATACGGGGATCCGCAGTCAAATCAAAATGTTTTAAAAAAGTAGCAGTCATTAACATCACCAAAAAAGAGTATTTGGTGATCTGATCGCTACTTGAGCATAAAGTTCAATTTATAATGATCTTCCGTGAGAGTTTTCCGACTTTGGTGACTAAAAATTGACTTATCCAATGAGTCTGTGGATAACTATGTTGAAAAAGTAGGGGCAAGAATAATGTAATCTTCAAATTGATTACTTACGTCGAAAAATATAGAAAGATATATCAATTTTTTTAGTGACTTAAGTGAATATGGTTGGCAAAAGTTATTAACAAACTCAAATCAGTACATTTAACGACCAGATGTTTAAATTAAATGGTAATATCTAATATCTTAGGTAAAATCCTGCAAATGAAAACAACGCCTCCCTCCCCCCAAACAATAGAAGAACTGATGCAACGAGCCAACAGCATGGCAGGCCTGACTCTAGGTCAAGTTGCCGATTCTCACGGATTCACCACTCCAGCCGATCTTAAAAGAGATAAGGGCTGGGTAGGTCAGTTGATCGAATATGAACTAGGGGCTCTTGCTGGTTCAAGACCTGAGCAGGATTTCTTGCATCTAGGTATAGAGTTAAAGACGATCCCCATCGATGACAAAGGAAAACCAATAGAGACCACCTATGTGACTGTTGCTCCCTTGGTCAATATACAAGGCCTGACTTGGGAAAAAAGCATTGTCTATCATAAATTACAGACCGTGCTCTGGGTTCCGATACAAGGAAACCGTAACATCCCAGTAGCCCAAAGACAGATAGGCACTCCCATTTTATGGTCTCCAACACCAGATGAACTCGCACTGCTGAAGCAAGATTGGGAAGAGATAATGGAATTCATTGCCATGGGGCAGGTACGAGAGCTCACTGCCAGGCATGGTGAAGTGCTACAACTTAGGCCGAAGGGCGCAAATAGTCGCTCAGTAACCCAGAGTATCGCTAAAGATGGATCAAAGAAATTGACCAACCCTAGAGGTTTTTATCTTAAAACCCCCTTTACCCAATCGATACTTGAGCGTTTTTTTAACTAAATATTAACCGATATCATCTTCATTTGACCGAGATCACAAATACTAGTGGAAAACATAGGGTCATGTTCTATAGACTAGCGCATCCTGAACCAATAGACCTACGTTAGGAAAACTTAGATACAGTGAGAGCACGTATACAAGCAAAAAAGCTTATTTTTGCGATTTCCGCCTGGGGAATAGCCATGGCGGCGTTTGTGTTTTTCAGGTATGCCCAAACCCCAGACCTGCCTCAATGGGCGGTAGGAACCGCAGATCTCGCCACACTCGCCATTTATATGGGGATCATATTCGGTAGCCTACATTGGCTGTCGAATCTGATTGCCGATTTTAGTGCAATTAACAGACTGCCATATATATTCTCTGTTATTTTTAAAGGTCTATTTCTACTGCTTGGTGCGACCACACTTGCTTATATGACCCAATTCTTGAATATGTGGGCCATAGAAAACCATATGTCTACCTTGAGGCAGATGTTGACTGCGCATATTCTTCACAGCCCCTCGTTCCAAGCTTTGATCGTCTATCTCATTGTCGTCAGAGTTAGTTTAGCCTTTATCGAACAGATGGCACTCTTAGTCGGACCCAGAGTATTGCTCAATATTGGCCTGGGTAAATACCATAAACCCAGATATGAACAGAGATTATTTCTGTATTTAGACATGGTAGCCTCAACGACTCATGCCGAGTCTTTAGGCGACTATCGCTTTAGTCGCTTGATCCAAGACAGCTTTAGCTTACTTTCTGACACTGTCGTCGACAACGAAGCCGAGATTTATCGATATATGGGTGATGCAGTCTTGATCCATTGGCCCTTAGAATTCGGAGTTCAGAAAGACCGCAGCTTCAATATCTACTATGAATTCAGTCAGCAGCTTAAATGGCAACGGCAATATTTTGAAGAGCAGTACGGGTTCGTGCCTAAATTTAAGTGTGCAGCTCATTGTGGTCAGGTTGTGGCAGCTGTGGTTGGCGTGCAGAAGCAAGAGATAAGCTTCTTCAGTGATGTATTAAATACCTTAGCCAGACTCCAAGATCAATGTAATCCCTTAGGACACAGAATGTTGATATCGGGCTCTCTCGCATCCCGAGTAGATACCGATACCAGCCAATATGAGATTACCAGCTTAGGGCCGATCAAACTCAAGGGTAAGCAGCACTCGACAGAGGTCTTCAGTGTGGTACCTAAATCCGATCAAGCTCAAGGGTAAGCAACACTAGACAGAAGTATCCAGTATCGAGCCAAAACAGCAATAGCGCCATCAAGTAATCCAGATGGCGATATGGATCAGTTATCTTTATGTTCCAATATATTTTGAATCGCTAAGCCTAAGGTTCTAAAGGTTAATATTCGACTCGATGTCTTACGCCACACCAGACCAATCTCTCTGTATGGGGCTTCACCCGGAGGCTGCATCACTCTCAATTCAGTATCATTTAAGATCCCGGCATCGATAGCCATCTGCGGCAGAAAAGTCGTTCCAAGCTTACTGTTCACCATCTGCACTAAGGTATGCAGACTCGTTGCAGCGAACGGATTGACCTTTGCACTATTAGCAAGCTCACAGGCGCTCACGGCATGACCGGTAATACAGTGCTCAGCCTGTAACAGGAAGATGCTTTGATCGGGCAGAGATTCATAATCCAAGGGTTCGTGTATGACATCCGTCAGTTCCTCATGAACAACAAGCTTAAACGGATCTATCCCCACCGTCATACGATGAAAACCACTGGTATCCACAGGTAGAGCCAGCAGTAGCAGGTCTAACTCGCCCTTTCCCAAGGCATCCAACAAACGCTCAGTGGTATCCTCTTTCAAGAATAACGTTAAATCAGCATAGGTACTCTGACAATGCTTAACCACCTTACTCAACAAGAAGGGCGCTATGGTTGGGATACAACCGAGTCGGATATCTCCGGTCATAGGCTCACCCTGATGTTTCACAAGTTCAACTAGATCATCGACATCAGTCAGTAATTTTCTCGAACGCTGTACGACTTCCTCTCCAATGGAGGTGAAGATAAATGACTTATGATCGCGCTCAATCAACTGATGACCGAGTTGCTCCTCTAAATTTTGAATACCACTCGAAAGCGTTGATTGGCTGACATGACACACCTTAGCAGCTCTATTAAAATTCTGTTCTTGATGCAAATTAACCAAATAGAAAAGGTTTTTCAAACTGGGCAAATGTTTCATAAAATCGATTACCAACAACAATGTTTATCCTAAAAATCAATTTAACTTTACCACATAGACCAAGTAAAACGACTAGGTCTTATCGCCAATATGTGAACAGAATCGACTTAAACCATTAAAAAAGCCCCGGTGACCCAATCTGTATCTTGGGTCATCGGGGCTTTCTTTACCCCATGCTTTAGCAAGAGGTAACAATGCTTATTTAATAATTAAGCTTTAGACTCTAAATATTGCTTAAGCTCGGCCAAGTCTTGGCTAGCATGATCAACGATGGCTTGTAACCAAACATCATGTTCAGTAGCCCAGGCGGCCTCTTCACCGTGCTGGAGTAACTGAGCAAATTGCTGTATCCGCTTTAGACCGACAGAACCCGCTGCCCCTTTAAATTTATGAGCTTCAGAGCATAATGTATCTTTATCTTGCGCTTCTTTGGCATTAACCAGATTGCCAACATATTCTGGCATTAGTTGCTCAAATAACACGACACTTTTCAACAAGGTACCAGCACCTATAGCGCTACAGTATTGTTCTAGTGTATTAAGATCCAAAATTGATTCTATTTCAGCTGTTGCCATCTTCAGGCACCTCTCAAAAACTTTGACTATATTAAAGACTATTTACCCTATAATACCCACTATAATTGCTGGTGCAACTAATTGAGCGTTATGTCAGTAAAAACCGATACGTTTTAACTAATCATTAACTATTTGTTGATTAAATCTGTAATTTAACTCCAATGCCTTAGATTCTAAAGCGAGTTTATCTTAACATTCAAATAACTCCCCTGCTCCCCATTTACTCTCAAATCATTCACTATCGCCACCAGCCCATCCCAACGAGATGCACACCAGTCAGGGGCCAGTAGCATGGGCCTCTTAGCGTAAGCAGTAACACGATGAAATATAATATTTTTGGGTGTATAGCGGATCAACTCTCCAACACTATAAGCATATTCATCAATGGTTAATAATGACATACGATCATTTCGCCATGCTTTAGCCATAGTACTGCCTTCGACAATATGTAAAGGATGTAATTTAAGGCCATCGACACCGGTACTGAGCACGGCTTCGAGAGAAGATAAATAGTCTTGATGACTTTCACCGGGTAGCCCAAGAATAAGATGGGTGCAAACTTTAAGCCCTTTTGCCCTGGCTCTTAGTACGGTATCTCGGTAGTCATTATATGTGTGCCCTCTGTTGATCCGCTTAAGGGTCTTATCATTCGCCGACTGTAAACCCAGCTCGAGCCAGACTTCTATTCCTTGATTTTGATAACTCAGGAGTAAATCTATCACTTCATCAGACACACAATCCGGTCGAGTACCAACGCAAAGCCCGACAATATCGGCATCGCTGATGGCTTCATCATACTTAGCTTTCAGGACTCGATACTCATCATATGTACTGGTATAAGCTTGAAAATATGCGATATATTTCGAAGATCTCCCCTTAGCCCTCTCACGGCCTAACTTGAGTTGCTCCTGTATGGAAAGTTCAGTGCCATGTTCAAAGCTGAAAGAAGCCACATTACAATAGGTACACCCACCCTTGCCTAAGGTGCCATCTCTATTAGGGCAAGTAAATTTTGCATCTATGGTTAATTTTTTAAGCTTCTCTCCATATTGCTTCTTACAAGCAACACCAAAGGTATTGACGTAATGATCCAGTCCCACTCTTTACTCTATTATCCAAGAAAACAATCATATATTTTAATTCATCCTCTCAGGGTAAACATCGCGCTATATCAAACTCCTGACAGTCAAAAGTTTTACTCTCAAGACGTTCGATTTGACTAAGATTAACGGGATCTAGTCAAAACCAGGCCAAACAACGCGACTTAAATCACTACTCACGCATAAATAATCACACATAAAACTCAAGAATAATTCACTGTACATGCAAAAAAAATCACTTTTACTAGAATGAAATATTAACTTAAATTTGTTATCATTTGGTAAATCAATATTCAACAAAAACTAAAATTATTTTTATTCATAATGTTATACAGCAATTCTCACAGTTTACGTTAACGTAAAGGTGTTGTTAAACCAGCATCGAACAGGCTTTTATAACCATGTTTTATGCAGTGATCCGGTTTGACCTTTGCACGACCAAGAGGTAATTTGAATGGTTCGGGTGCATATATTACAAGAATTTCCCCGAGTAGTATTTTAGTTATAGTTTATGGAGTCGTGTATGAGCTTGTATCACCCCAGTTTTGAGCGAGACAATTGTGGTTTTGGTCTAATAGCCCAAATGGACGGTGAACCCAGCCACCGAATAATAAGAACTGCAATCCAGGGGCTGGATCGTATGAAACACCGTGGTGGTATTGCATCCGACGGTCGCACAGGTGATGGCTGTGGCTTACTCATGCAAATGCCGGTTAAGTTTTTTGAAGCCATTGCCGCAGAAAATAATTGGCATCTGAGCCGTAAATTTGCGGTGGGCATGTTCTTCCTCAATCAAGATGACAAACTCGCCGAGGAAGCCAAACAGCTTCTCGAGCGCGAGCTGGAAAAAGAAACCTTAAGTGTAGCTGGTTGGCGGAAGGTTCCCGTCAATCCGGATGTATTAGGGCCTATCGGTAAGGCGAGCCAGCCACAGATTTATCAGGCACTGATTAACGCTCCCATAGGTTGGCGGGAAAAGGATTTAGAACGTCGTCTTTATATGGCCAGACGCCGTTTAGAGCAGCAACTGACTCACGATGAAGAATTTTATGTTGCCAGCCTCTCTGGTCAGGTTATCGTCTATAAAGGCTTGATGATGCCGGTGGATCTACCGGCATTTTATCTCGACTTAGCCGATATTCGCCTCCAAAGCTCTATCTGTCTATTCCACCAGAGATTTTCGACTAATACTTCACCCAAATGGCCCTTGGCTCAGCCTTTTAGATATCTGGCCCATAACGGTGAAATCAACACAATCACAGGCAATAGACAGTGGGCAAGAGCCCGTGCATACAAGTTCAATTCGCCGCTTCTTCCCGATCTTCAACAAGCGGCCCCTTTCGTCAATGAAACGGGATCTGACTCCTCTTCTCTGGATAACATGTTGGAGATGTTACTCGCCGGCGGTATGGACCTATACAGAGCCATGCGCCTGTTGATCCCACCAGCCTGGCAAAGTAACCCTGAAATGGATGAAGAGCTCAAAGCATTCTACGACTTCAACTCCATGCATATGGAGCCTTGGGATGGTCCAGCGGGCATAGTGATGACAAACGGCAGACATGTGGCCTGTGCGGTCGACCGCAATGGCCTGCGCCCATCACGCTATGTGATAACCAAAGATAGAATACTCACCCTGGCATCTGAAGTCGGAATATGGGACTACGCCCCCGACGAAGTTGTCGAGAAGGGTCGTGTCGGCCCAGGCGAACTATTGGTGCTCGATACACTCAATGGTCAGTTGTATTCTTCATTTGAGATCGATAACGACCTTAAACGTCGTCACCCATACAAAGAATGGATGGCTAAGAATAGTCAGATCCTGACACCTGCCGAAGATCTGCCCAATGAGGCACAGGGAGGGAGTGAATTCAGCGATGAGCAACTGCTGCAATACCACAAGCAATTTGGTTATTCCCGGGAAGAGTTACAAGACGTCATCTGGGTGCTCGCCCAAAAAGGCGAAGAAGCCACGGGGTCTATGGGTGACGATACGCCTATGGCCGTGCTGTCGAAAAAATCTCGTACGATATATGACTATTTTAGACAAAAATTCGCCCAAGTCACCAACCCACCTATCGATCCATTGAGAGAGAAGCACGTGATGTCTCTCACCACATGCGTAGGCAGAGAGCAGAACTTATTTAATGAGACGACGGGACATGCCTATCGTGTCATATTTAACTCACCGGTGTTACTTTACAGTGATTTCAATCAGCTCATGGCCTTGGACTCGATGTATTATCGTGCCAACACCATAGATCTGAACTATGACTTGAGTGAAGGATTAAAGAAAGCGATCACTCGAGTCTGTGACGAATCCGAGAGACTGGCCAGAACAGGAACCACTCTACTCATCTTATCCGACAGAGCCACCGACAAGTCTAAACAGGTCATTCCTGCCGCCATGGCCGTAGGAGCCATACAGCATGTACTCGTCAACAAGAGTCTACGTTGTGACACCAATATCGTGGTCGAGACCGCAACGGCCAGAGATCCGCATCATTTTGCCGTGCTACTCGGATTCGGTGCCACAGCCATCTACCCCTATCTGGCCTATGAATCTATCTGTGCCCTAGCGAAGAAGCGCAATATCGCCGACACACGTAAATTGATGCTCAATTTCCGCCAAGGTATCGATAAGGGTCTGAGAAAGATCATGTCGAAGATGGGGATCAGCACAGTTTCATCCTACCGTTGTAGTCAACAATTTGAGGTCATAGGCCTGGCAAGCGATGTGGTTAATCTTTGTTTCAATGGCGTGATTAGCCGTATCGAAGGGGCCAGTTTTGACCTAATTGAGCAAGATCAGCTCAAGCTGCATAAAATCGCTTTCCAAGCACACCAGCCCTTAAGCCAAGGCGGGTTATTGAAGTACGTCGAAGGCGGTGAGTATCACAGCTTCAACCCGGATGTAGTCAACACGCTTCAGGCTTGCTTGAAAGACAGAGATTACCCAACCTATAAGCGCTTCACCGAACTGGTAGACAAGCGTCCAGTAGCGACTCTGAGAGATCTTATCGAAGTTAAGGGAGTGCTGCCAGCAGTAGAGTTAGACAGTGTCGAGTCGGCCACTAATTTATATACAAGATTTGACAGTGCAGCCATGAGTATTGGCGCCCTGAGTCCTGAGGCACACGAAGCGCTCGCCGTAGCGATGAATCGACTCGGCGGCCGTTCTAACTCGGGAGAAGGCGGAGAAGATCCACGTCGATTCAACACCGAAGGTAACTCTAAGATTAAACAGATTGCCTCAGGTCGCTTCGGCGTCACCGCCCATTATCTGGTTAATGCCGAAGTGTTACAGATTAAAATAGCCCAAGGGGCAAAACCCGGTGAAGGCGGCCAGCTACCCGGTGATAAGGTGAGTGTCGAGATCGCGGGTCTGCGTAACGCTAAAGCCGGAGTGACCTTGATATCGCCACCACCGCACCATGATATCTACTCGATTGAGGACTTGGCTCAGCTAATTTTCGATCTAAAACAGATAAATCCTAAGGCGATGATCTCGGTTAAATTGGTTTCAGGGCCTGGCGTTGGCACCATAGCCACAGGCGTGGCCAAGGCCTACGCTGATATGATCACCATCTCAGGTTACGATGGTGGTACCGGTGCCAGCCCAATTACCTCAGTTAAGTACGCCGGCAGCCCGTGGGAGCTAGGACTGGCCGAAGTGCATCAGTCTCTGGTGAAGAACGGCTTGCGTCATAAGATCCGCCTCCAGGTCGATGGCGGTTTAAAATCAGGCAGAGACGTCATCAAGGCAGCCTTATTAGGAGCGGAAAGCTTCGGTTTCGGTACTGTGCCTATGATAGCCCTGGGATGTAAATACCTGCGTATTTGTCATCTAAACAACTGTGCCACAGGCATAGCAACTCAAAATAAACAACTCAGAAACGAGCATTATCACGGCCTTCCCGAGCGTGTGATGACCTATTTCGAGTTCGTTGCAAGAGAAATTCGTGAAGAGATGGCGGCCTTAGGCGTCACCGAGTTTGAGCAACTGGTGGGTCGTAGCGACTGGTTACACGCACTGGAAGGCGATACTCCCAAGCAAAAAGGTCTCGACTTAAGCCCTATCTTGTACACCCCAAAAGTCCCAGAAGGCAGCGCTGCCACCTGGAAAGAGCGAAATCCACCCGCAGATATTGGTGAGCTAAACCAAAAGATTTTAGCCAAGTGCAGAGACGCCGTTGAACAAGGCGAGCCACTAAGCGCTCGCTTCGAAATAGGCAATATAGATCGCTCTGTTGGTGCCGCACTGTCTGGATTCGTGGCCACCACAGTGGGGATAGAGGGAGCTAAAGCCCCCATTAAGCTGCAATTCCATGGCAGCGCCGGTCAAAGCTTCGGTGTTTGGAACAGTCCTGGCATAGAGTTAACTCTCTGTGGTGATGCCAACGATTATGTCGGTAAGGGCATGTCCGGCGGTAAGATCACCATACACCCTCCCCTAGGTAGCAACTTCCACAGTGAGCGCTCATCGATCATAGGTAACACTTGCCTCTATGGCGCTTCTGGCGGCAAGTTATTTGCGGCCGGAATCGCGGGGGAACGTTTCGCAGTCAGAAATTCGGGAGCACTTGCAGTCGTTGAAGGCCTGGGCGATAACGGTTGTGAATATATGACTGGCGGAATTGTCGTGGTGCTGGGGAAGACAGGAGTTAACTTTGGCGCCGGTATGACAGGTGGTTTCGCCTATGTCTTCGACCGCTTTGGCCGCTTTAACCGCAGAGTTAACACCGAACTGGTCGATACTCAAAAACTCGACTCTCCCATACATCAACAGCACCTGAAGGGCCTCATAGAGGAACACCTAGCCGAAACGGGCAGTGAACACGCAAAAATGTTGTTGAATGATTTTGAAAATTGGCTCGACTGCTTCGTGTTAGTCAAACCTAAGAATGTTCCGCTCGCAGATCTATTGAGACTCGAGAACCAGCAAGCTGAACTAAAAGTGATCACGGGGTAAATAATATGATGAAAAATGATGTTAAATTTATCGTGATTACGCATGAGAAAACAGCATTAAACCTTACAGCGGGGGTAATAACGCGATGAGCAATGATTTTCAATTTATCGAAGTCGATCGTATCGATCCGGCAAAGCACCCAGTAAAGAAGCGCACAACTCAATTCATTGAGATTTATCAGCCGTTCGCTCAAAGCCAGGTAAAAGAGCAATCAGATCGCTGTCTCGATTGTGGTAACCCTTATTGTGAATGGAAATGCCCACTGCACAACTATATCCCTAACTGGCTAAAACTGGCTGAAGAGGGACGCATATTAGAAGCGGCAGATCTGGTGCATGAGACTAACACCTTGCCTGAGATTTGTGGCCGGGTCTGCCCACAGGACAGATTATGTGAGGGCGCCTGTACGCTCAACGAAGAGTTTGGCGCCGTGACCATCGGCAACGTAGAAAAGTACATCACAGATACTGCCATCGAACAGGGCTGGCGCCCCGATTTGAGTAAAGTCGTCGCCAGAAAAGAGCGCGTCGCCATTGTTGGTGCCGGCCCCGCTGGACTGGGCTGCGCCGACATTCTCGCCCGCAACGGTGTCCAAGCAGTGGTATTCGACAAGAACCCTGAGATTGGCGGCCTGCTCACCTATGGTATCCCGGCTTTTAAGCTGGATAAAGCCGTGATGGCGACTCGCCGCAAGATAATGCAAGGCATGGGGATCGAATTCAAGCTGGGGGTGACCATAGGTAAAGATCTGCCATTCGACGACTTAATCAATGACTATGACGCCGTATTTATAGGTATGGGAACCTACACTGCCATGAAGGCCGGTCTGCCTGGTGAAGATGCCCAAGGCGTTCATCAGGCGCTACCTTACCTGATAGGCAATACCCATCACATCATGGGTACCCAAGATACCGAATCACCTTACCTGAGCCTGGAAGGCAAGCGGGTCGTGGTACTCGGTGGTGGTGATACCGCCATGGATTGTGTTCGCACCGCGATTCGTCAGGGGGCTAAAGAGGTCACTTGTGCCTATCGCCGTGATGAAGCCAACATGCCGGGATCTCGCCGCGAGGTGCAAAATGCTAAAGAAGAAGGCGTCAACTTCCTCTTCAACAGACAGCCTGTATCTATCGAGACCCAAGATGGAAAAGTGACCGGTATCACCTGCGTCGAAACCAAAATGGGCGCTGCCGATGCCAGTGGACGCCGCCGCGCCGAGGCGGTAGAGGGCAGTGAAGCCTTACTCGAAGCCGACGCCATCATCATCGCCTTTGGTTTCCAGCCCAGCCCAGCTAGCTGGCTCAAAGATCATAATGTTGACCTTGACCAATGGGGACGCGTGGTGGCACCGAAAGCTGCCGATAATCCCTTCCAAACGACCAACCCTAAGGTGTTTGCCGGTGGTGATATGGTGCGTGGCTCAGATTTAGTCGTGACAGCTATCGCCGAGGGGCGAGATGCAGCACTGGGTATTCTCAATACCTTTGAGTGAAGACAAACAATATAGGTTCATAACCTGACCTGATTACCCATGAGGCTCAGCCATCTTTAACAGTCTATATGGCATAGGTGGCGTTCTAACTGCCACACTCATAAATCGTGGCAATAATTCAGTTAGATTAAAACGCCGATTGAACCGATAACAAAACTCGCCAAGATATCGCGGTAGATGCTCGGCGCTAATCGAGTGGTAAGCACCGTGCAGGGACATTTTAACATTACCTATCATTGTATTGACCCAACGAAAAGCTTCAATCTCTACACAACTCGCCCCTCCTCCAGTAACAAGACTAACGTGAGCACAGTGGGACTGTGTCACTGCTCGAAAACACGCCAATCCGTCCGATACTACAGTGCACCCATCTGATAGATGCATATCTGCCCAGTTCTTTATTTCTTGGGTCTTAAAACCATTCACAACATTCATATTCATGTGTAATGGCTGGCCATCATCGGTCAACGATATGGCTACTACGAAAGGTGTTTTGTTGCTGGAATCTCTTCCCGGTTTACCTCCATGCTGTTCGCCACCCCAATACACATCATCGAGCTGGACTATGCCAGATAGTGGCTTAGTATCATCACGTTCCTTCATGACCTGCATGATTTTTTGCTTTACTTTCCAGGCAGGGTTGTACGAAACGCCAATTTGCCTTTTCAACGCTAATGCTGATAAACCAGTCTTTGATTGTGTTATCAGATAGATGGCAATAAACCACGTTTGCAATGGAAGTTTAGTACTGGCAAAAATCGTATTGCTGGTCAGAGAAGTTTGGTGGTGACAATGATTGCATTGATAAAGTTTTCTGCTTTTTAACGAGCAGTATTTTGAAGACCCACAATCCGGGCATTGAAAGCCATGTGGCCACTTCCAGTTGAACAAGGCGGCGGAGCATTGTTCTTCTGAGCCGTAGTTTTTAAATAGCTCAATTAAGCTATACCCTTTTTGGAACTGCACTTTGTTTTTGGCCATTTTGCACCTCAAACACAACTGGGATTACTTACAGTATAACAATGGCTGACGATAGTGGGTAATCAGGTAAACTTATGCCATATAGATTGGATTAACGCCTGCTGCAAACAAGGTTTTGCTTGTTATTTGCACATCGATTGATGTGCTTTTTTTTGCCGGCAAAAAATAATCTGCCTAATTCTACTCAGCAAGTTATGTTATATTAGCCGCCATCGAATTTTGCTTCACACATTTACGGTTACTCAATGAAAATCGGTATTAGTTAGCCGCCATCAAATTTTGCTTCACACATATTTAAGGTTACTCAATGAAAATCGGTATCATCGGCGCCATGGAGCCAGAGGTTGTTCATCTTATCGCTGCTATGTCGTCTTCACAGTCACAGACAATTGCGGGCATCGAGTTTATCGCAGGTACGCTAGATGGCACCGAAGTGATAGTCACCCGCTCCGGCATAGGAAAAGTCGCCGCCAGTATCGCCACCACCTTACTTATCGAAAAATATGCTCCCGATGCCGTGATCAATACCGGTTCAGCCGGTGGTTTCGTCGATGAACTGGCTATCGGTGATATCGTTATCTCCACAGAAGTCAGACACCATGATGTCGATGTCACCGCATTTGGCTATGAGATAGGCCAGATGGCCAGCCAACCCGCCGCTTTCCTTGCCGATAAAAAATTAATGGACGCCGCGATGAAGGCGGTTGCCAGTCTTGACGATGTGAAAGCCATTCAAGGTTTGATCTGTACCGGTGACAGTTTCATCTGCGATCCTGAGCGTACTAAGATCATGCTCAGCCATTTTCCGACCATGGCTGCTTGCGAAATGGAAGGTGCTGCCATCGCTCAAGTCTGCCACCAGTTTAAGCTGCCTTTTGTCGTCATCCGCTCACTATCGGATAATGCTAATAATGACTCTCCGGTAGATTTTGAAGCTTACCTAGTCAAGGCGGGCCACCAGTCAGCCTTAATGGTGATGGCTTTACTTAAACACTTATAAATACTATTTTTTATTAAAATTTATTCATTACTAAAAACCCAGCAAGGTCATTATCATGGTTCAAGAGTTTGCCCAGCAGCTACTCAACGACAGAGTGTTTTATCAAGGAACCATGATCCTTCTTGTCAGTTTATTACTGTCCCGCCTAGCGTCACTGCCCAGAGAGTTTCAGCCCATAGCCTGGTTCGGCATACTTGCTAAAGAGTTGGCCAAAAAAGTGGTCCACAGTAACCGGTCGCCCTCTCAACAAGTTATCGCTGGTTCTATGGCGGCGATACTCTTGATATTGCCTTTCTGGGCCATCGTCTACTTCTTGCTGCAACTTGCCGCTTTCCCCTGGTTTTTCGAATTTATCATTCTCTATATCTGCTTAAATGATGATAATTTTAAACAGGTCGCTGGTGAGGTAAGACAGGCATTGAGTAGAGAAGATAACCCCCTCGCCAGACAGCTACTCTCTCTGTGGTTATATCGAGATACACAACAATTAAGCAGTGTTGGCATCAGCAAGGCGACCATAGAAAAATTGGTCACAACACCGGTTTACGGCACAGTTTCAACGATATTATTTTATAGTCTCGGTGGTGCGCCTCTGGTACTCGCCACTCGAATGATAAAGAAGCTTGAGCTATGTTGGCCAGCGATTAACCCTAAATTCACCCATTTTGGTCAACCCATTAACCTGCTTAGCGCCGCCCTATTTATCGTCCCTAACGGGCTGTGGAATTTCACTCTGGCGATTCAAGGTGGTCCTAAGAGCATCCTTTTGCTTTTTAAGCCCTTATCCTATAAGGGCCCCCTCTATAACTGCACTAACACCTGTGCAATAGCCGCATCCGTACTTAAGGTAGAGCTGGGTGGACCGATGAAGTTTAACAATCAGCGTGTCGAAGTCACCAAGCTGATTTATGGCCCTAAGCCCGATAGCCAGGCTATCTCTGCAGCCATAAAATTAGCCAGCACAGGGTATAGGCTCTGGCTCAGCTTTCTGATGCTGATCCCACTCATCTGGGCTGCACTGCGTTATTTACAGACTTAAACGTCCTTCAGTCTAGACTTATGCTTATCCATAGGTATCATTCTCATCATCAGCTCAATACACTCCAACATAGGCCATACGATTTGTTCAACAATATTCATGTATCTTTAACGACTCCCGCTTTGCTATTCCCGGCAATTTCCTTGCTGTTGCTGGCCTACACCAACCGATTCTTTGCCCTTGCGGCCTTGATAAGAAGCTTGAGCAGTGACGGCAAGCCAGTTCATAGTGAGCAATTAAAAAACTTACGTCGGCGTATCAGTATCATCAGGCGCATGCAAGAGGCCGGCGTCATGAGTTTCGCCCTGTGCGTGCTCTGCATGATCTTCATCTATATCGGACTCAATAAAATCGGATCGTTTATCTTCGGCTCTAGTTTACTCTTGTTGCTTTACTCACTGCTGCTCTCCGTGATTGAGATCCGCATCTCGGTCGATGCCCTCAACCTTCACCTGAAAGAGATGGGCGAATGATTGAGTGGATCTACTGCTTCGATCTCTGTGGCACCGCCGTTTTTGCGCTCTCGGGTGCGCTAGCCGCGGGGCGACACCGCATGGACCCTTTCGGAGTCATAGTACTCGCCTCGGTCACCGCCATCGGTGGCGGTAGCATACGCGATGCCCTCCTGGGGACGACGCCGGTATTTTGGATCCGCGATCCCAACTATATCATAGTGATATTGATCACAGTGTTATTGACCTTGATTCTGGTGCGAAGACCTAAGAAGGTCCCTCAGCATACGCTACCCATAGCCGATGCTCTGGGCTTGGCTCTATTTACGGTAATTGGCGCCGAGAAAGCGCTAAACCTCGAGTTAGGTGGCATGATAGCCGTCGTAATGGGCTTGATAACTGGCGTGGGAGGAGGCATGATTCGAGACTTGTTATGCCGTCAGGTCCCTATGATATTGAGAACCGAGATCTACGCTACCGCATCTATCTTAGGTGGGATCTGTTACAGCGTCAGCCTCTACTTAGATGTCGATAATATGTATGCGATGCTAGTCTCCATGACGGTGGCCCTTTGCATCAGACTCGCCGCCATTAGATGGCACCTGTCTCTGCCTGCATTCGATTTGAGAAAAACTTAAAGAATTAACTATGATGATCTCACGCTGCCTTTGCCTTGTGCTTGCTTTTATCTGCTTACCTTCGGTAGCCAACACCAAAGAGATGCCACTCGAACAACAATTGGCGGTGAAGTATATTCAGGCAGTCACAGATCACGATTACCAGGCATTATACGCCTTCTATGACAGAAATAGCGTCTTCAAAGACAGAACCGCAAGCAAGACCTATACCGGCCGCAGGCACATTATTAGCTTTCTGAGACGCGCCCATCAGGGCGTGCTCGAATACGGCTTTAATATCGAACATATGTTTAACTCAGGCTCCTTGGTCGTGATGATAGGCAGCTACCACTACCGGGGACCCGGAGATCAATTTGGTAAACCCGGTAAGATTATCGACTTGGCAATCCCAGGTGTCACCACGGTCAAACTCGATATGGATAATCGCCGGGTCGAGGAACATGAAGACCTGATGGATTATCAAACCATGGCCGATCAACTGGCAGTACAATAAGCCCGATTATCAATTTCCTCGGCTCTAAGGCGCATTCACTTCTGACAACCTAGCCTGACCTTTTCTAACACCTTCACTCCCCCTTGATTGGGCTCGCCTTTTATCCCATCTCACTTGCTTCACTTCTGATTGAAATGCAAATCCCCTCCATGTACTAGTATTTATACCAATACGCAAACTTGTGTTTAATGCGTTCTAACGCAAGCTGGTGAGGTAAGTTCATGGAGCCAACTCAAGATTCGCCAAGCAAGGAACAGTTAATCAATGATGATTTTTTAGGCCATCCTAAAGGATTATATGTCTGCTTCGCCACCGAGATGTGGGAACGATTCTCCTTCTATGGCATGAAATACCTGCTACTTCTTTATCTGACTAAATATCATCTGTTCTCCGACGGTGCAGGACTCGAGGTATTAGGCTCCTACGCAGGCATGGTCTATTCACTTCCTGTCATAGGTGGCCTATTAGCCGACAGGTACTTAGGCATGCGCAAGGCGGTCATATTCGGTGGTATTCTCCTGTGCATGGGACACTTCTTGATGGCAGTCGAAGGACACCAAGCTGTGCAGTACGCCGCAGGGAGTCAACTTGTCGCCGATATCACCCTCAATGACGGTAGCGTCATACTCGCAGGCACAGTGCTGTCCGAAACAGTCCAGATACGCGATCTCGCCGCCCTCAACGTCTTTTATCTGGCGCTGGCATTGATCGTCGTTGGCGTCGGCTTCCTCAAGCCCAATATCTCCACTATCGTCGGCCAGCTCTATGATAAGGATGATCCCCGTCGAGAATCTGGTTTCACCATCTTCTACATGGGGATTAATATCGGCGCCTTCGCCGCGACGATTATCTGCGTTTACTTGGGGGAAACCTTCGGCTGGGGCTACGGTTTCGGCGCCGCCGGAGTCGGCATGTTGATAGGCCTGTTTACCTTCCTCAAGGGACAGAAATACCTCAGAGGTCTGGCAGAGCCTGGCGATCCTAAGCTGCTTAGCGAAAAAGTAATATGGGTCTTCAGCCGAGAACACCTCATCTATCTGGCCGCGCTGCTCAGCTTGTCGATGTTCTGGCTGATAATCCAACATGAGCCCGTGGTCTTCGCCGCGCAGCAGATGCTATTACTGGTTTCAGGCGCTGGCCTGATTGCTTATGCAGTCTTGAAAGGCACCAAGGAGGAGATGCACCAGATGATAGTCTTGATGGTGCTTATCGGCTCCACCATTGTATTTTGGGCCTTGTTTGAACAAGCAGCAGGCTCCATGACTCTGTACGCCGATCGCGTAGTAGACAGAAACCTGGGAGGCATAGAGATAGCCGCGGGGCAATTTGGCTCCCTCAATGCCGGCTTTATCATGCTGTTGGCACTGCCCTTCGCCGCATTATGGGTCTGGCTGGATAAACATAAGTTAAACCCCAATATTCCGGTTAAATTCGGTCTGGGAATAATCCAGGCAGGCCTGGGCTTCGGCGCCCTGGTTGTAGGTGCCAGATATCCAAACGAGGCTGGACAAATAAGTCTCTGGTGGTTAGTACTAGCATACCTGCTCCACACCACAGGCGAGCTATGTTTGTCACCGGTCGGCCTGTCTGCCGTGACTAAACTGGCCATTCATCGAGTAGTGGGCCTGTCCATGGGAGTCTGGTTTCTGGCGACAGCCCTGTCTGAAACCGTCGCCATGCGCTTGGGGCAACTGGCCGCCATAGACACATCTGATCCTAAAAACATGGACATAAGTCAGGCCGTCAGCACTTACACTCAGCTGTTCGAATTTTTGATGTGGACAGGTATCTGCTTCGGGATATTGATGCTGCTGATCTCGCCGATTTTGAAGAAATACATGCACGGCGTGCGTTAAGATAAGGGGCAAAAGAAGAAAGGATCTGACGCTTACAGGGCAAGCTGATAGACGGACTGCATCCTGAATGACACAAAGTGAGATGACGAAAGCCTCTAGAACCTAAGTCCTAGAGGCTGATAGGTTTAAACCAAGGTCACCTTGGCAAACTTACGTTTACCGACCTGGAAAATACCGCTCGTACCGGCAGTGAGCTGCAGGCGTGTGTCTTTAATCTTTACGCCGTCTATCTTGGCCGCGCCTTGCTTGATCATACGCATGGCATCCGAGGTCGACTTGACGAAGCCTAGCTCCTTGAGCAAGTTGGCGATGGCGATACCGTCACCCACACTCAGCTCAACCTCTTCGATATCATCCGGGATAGCCCCCTTCTGAAAACGATTGATGAACTCCTGATGGGCAGCGTCCGCAGCGGCTTCATCATGGAAACGTGCGATGATCTCTTTCGCTAAGGCTATCTTGATATCACGCGGATTGGCTCCGGCTTCGATATCTGCCTTAAACTGCTCAATTTCAGCAAGAGGGCGGAATGACAACAGCTCGAAGTAACGCCACATCAGCACATCAGAGATAGACATGATCTTACCAAACATCTCACCGGCAGGCTCACTCACACCGATATAGTTGTTCGCAGACTTGGACATCTTCTTCACGCCATCCAGGCCTTCAAGCAATGGCATCATGATAACGGTCTGAGGCTTTTGCCCCTCAGATTTCTGTAACTCGCGTCCCATCAGCAAGTTAAACTTCTGATCGGTACCGCCCAGTTCGACGTCGGCTTCCAAGGCTACCGAGTCATAACCCTGTAGCAAGGGATACATAAACTCATGAATGGCTATCGACTGACCCGAAGCATAACGCTTCTTAAAGTCATCTCGCTCCATCATACGCGCAACCGTTTGCTTAGAAGCGAGACGGATCATGCCCGCCGCGCCCAATGGTTCTAGCCAGGTCGAGTTAAACACGATGCGCGTCTTAGCCGGGTCTAAAATCTTATACACCTGCTGCTTATAGGTTTCTGCATTAGCGAGTACTTGCTCGCGAGTCAGTGGAGGACGAGTACTATTCTTACCACTGGGATCGCCTACCATGCCGGTGAAATCGCCGATCAGGAAGATTACGTCATGGCCTAGCTCCTGGAAAGTGCGCATCTTATTTAAGATCACTGTGTGACCAAGATGAATATCCGGCGCGGTTGGATCGGCTCCAAGCTTAATACGTAAGGGACGTCCCTCTTTCAATTTTTCCAGCAGTTCCGCCTCGAGTAATATCTCATCGGTACCGCGTTTAATCTCTGCAAATGCTTGGTCTAAATCAGCCATCTCGCCAACTACTCCTGGGAGCTCATTCAAAAATAAAGAGTCATGTTACTTGTTAGCCAGCACAATTGAAAGTGTGTACACTAAGGGGATCACTATAAGCAAAAAAATTGCGACTGAGATCAACAGGAAAATGTTCGATGGGAAAGGTTATAACACTGTTAAAATTACTGCCGAAAGTGCATCAAATACTCTTGTGTTTCTTAGTGTTAGCGACCTTAATCATAGTTATTTTACCCTCAGGTGATCCCCATGCATCTAAGGACACCAACTCCAAACTTTCCGGCACAATTAAGCTGGGCAATGGCGACAGCAGTGACAGCTCAAATATGAGTGCCGATAAGTTAGCCCAGCTTAAGACACCTCTCTCTTTTCGCACACCGACGCCACCATCGGATCTTCGGCAGACTATTACCGACTCAAATACCCCGAGCTCGCCTCAACCTGAGAGATCCATCGACGGATTAAACCGTCAACAAGTCCCAAAGAAACACGTAAAGCATTTCAAAGTAGAGAGTGGTGATACCCTAGCGGCGCTATTTAATCGCGCCGGATTAAGCTCGAGAGATGTCTATGAGATAACCCAACTGCCAAAAGCAAAGAAAAACCTGCTGAGGATCATACCGGGTGAAGAGATCATCATAGTGAAAGATGATGCCGGTGAGTTTTTACAACTGAGTTACCATATCAACCCCATATCCACTCTCGTAATCGATAGAGATGACAAAGGCTATTTTGAACATATTTCAAACAAGAAAGTTGACAGCCGCAATAAATTTTCCAGCGCGACCATTAACAATAACTTCTGGAATGCAGGCGTGAGCGCAGGGTTAACCCCAAACCAGATCATGCAGCTAGCGACAATCTTCGGTTGGGATATCGATTTTGCGTTGGACATCAGACGGGGAGATAATTTTTCCATCATCTTCGAAGAAGAATATGCCGATGGTGAATTTCTCAGGAATGGTAATATCTTAGCCGCAGAATTTAGTAACCAGGGCGATCGCTACACAGCAGTTCGCTACACGGATGGCAACTATTACTCGGAAGATGGACGTAGCATGCGCAAGGCCTTCCTGCGCTCCCCCGTCGATTTCAAATATGTTAGCTCAAGCTTCAACCCTAAGCGCTTACATCCGGTCACAGGTCAAGTCAGAGCCCATAGAGGAGTTGATTATGTCGCCGCGGTAGGAACCCCCATTAAAGCTGCGGGTAAGGGCCGAGTGATAAAGTCAGCCTACAACCAATACAATGGTAACTATGTTTTTATCAAACATAACGACACCTATACCACTAAATACTTGCACCTGAAGAAGCGTAAGGTCAGGCAAGGAGAGACGGTTAAACAGGGACAGATCATCGGCACCCTTGGCTCTACGGGCCGTGTCACAGGTGCACATCTGCACTATGAATTTATCGTCAATGGCACGCACAGAAACCCTAGAACGGTCAAACTGCCAAAATCATTGCCCATCACCAAGTCAGAAAAATCCAAATTTTTGGCGCTAAGTAAGCAAATCATGGCTAAACTTCAACAGGACAAGCAGATCCAGCTAGCCTCAATACAATAATCTTAACGCATTTACCCCCTAGCCTGGCCCGGGAATAACTGATATTCCCGCTTACTTGTTCGAACGATAATGGAAATATTACAATGAGCAGAGACTTCTATATTGGCTTGATGTCTGGTACCAGCATGGATGGTATCGATGCTGTCTTGGTCGACTTTAGCAAGCAACAACCCAGACTCGTAGCCAAGCATAGTGAGGTAATTCCAAAACATACCTTAAATGGTTTACAGCGCCTCTGCCTCCCGGGCAATGACGAAATAAACCTGCTAGGACAACTCGATCGTAGCGTGGGACAGTTATTCGCTGTGGCCGTCAACGCCCTACTAGCCAAGGCTGGCATTGCCAAAGAGCAAGTGATCGCCATTGGCAGCCATGGTCAAACCGTCAGACATATGCCCAATCTCGATATGGGATTCACCCTGCAAATCGGCGATCCCAATACCATAGCAGTATCTACCGGTATCGATGTTATCGCCGATTTCAGGCGTAAAGACATCGCCTTAGGTGGACAAGGTGCTCCCTTAGTGCCAGCCTTTCATCAAGAGATATTTGCCACAACAGACACGCCGAGGATCATTCTCAACATAGGCGGCATCTCCAACATCACCTTCCTCCCCTCAAACAAACCTTCTGCTGACCGTCAGGTCATAGGCTTCGATACCGGGCCGGGAAATACCTTGATAGATGCCTGGTGCCAACAGGCGTTACAACAAGCCTACGACGAGGACGGTGCATGGGCTGCCAGTGGCACCACCAATGAGAAGCTGCTCAAGCATCTGCTATCTCACTCATACTTCTCTCAAGACTTCCCCAAAAGCACCGGGCGAGAGCTGTTCAACCAAGCTTGGCTCGAGCAGCAGACCGCGGCGTTTGGTTATCTTAACCAAGCCGATATCCAGTCGACGCTGCTCGATGTAACCTGCCATAGCATAGCTAAAGATACCTTAGCGCTATCAGAGAGTGGAGAGCTGTTTGTCTGCGGCGGAGGCGCATTCAACGGTGAGATGATGAGGCGCTTGGCTAAGCTGTTACCTAAGTACAAATTGAGTACCACATCCGAGCTGGGGATAGACCCACAATGGGTCGAAGGCATCGCCTTCGCCTGGCTTGCTATGCGGTTCCACAACAGGCTGCCGGGAAATCTACCGGCTGTAACTGGAGCGAGTCGAGAGGCTGTGTTAGGCGCATTTTTCCCGGCAGCGTAAAATAAATCCTGCGGCCTCGGTTTTAACGATAAGTTTTTCAACACAAAAGACTAATACCATTCCATATAAGTATCTGGTCAGTTCTGAGACTCTCAGTTTTTTCAATTCAAGGCCCATCGATGACGGAATGGTATAACTAAGCGTAATCGGTGCGCCGTACTCAACGCCTTCGAGTCGGTGCACTTTTTCCATTTACCATTCTTTTCTCCCACCGTTAAAAATCTACTCTATATCCTCCCTTCGAAATGATATGATCGCCCGAAAGATGCGTAAACCCAATAAATGAGAGATACCATGAGTAAAAGTGCCAAAGATGCAAGCCAGATGACTCCAGAAGCTCGCTACGACTACTTTGTTGAGCAAGTAAAGTCTGAAAAGACACTATGGACCCTTCAAGATGATGACGGCTGCGTAATGCTAACTACAGAAGAGGAAGATTGTATTCCTATGTGGCCTAGCGAAGAAGCGGCTAAATCTTGGGCTGTCGATGACTGGGAAAGCTGTATTCCACTCGAAATTCCGGTAGCTGAATGGTTGGAACGTTGGGTTCCTGGCATGCAAGATGATGATCTATTTGTTGCTGTATACCCAGTGCAAGATGATCTAGGTGTCGTTATTCCTCCCTATGAGTTAGAGCAGCGTCTAGCGCCAAAGCAGAGTCACTAATTTAGACTTTACTGACAGGAGAACCAGCTTGAAAAATAACACCTCAGAACCTTCAATCGATAATGGCGACGACTTAGATGAAGCCACAAATCGTGACATTGAAAACAATGAAGCTCTGCAAACACAGGCTAATTCAGCTGCTATACCTGTAGTAAAACAACCTCTGCCTAAAAGGCTTGCCACCCTATGCGCTTTCTTTGTCATTGCCTCAATTAGCGGTCTCATAGCAAAACAAGGCGAACTATTTTGCATACTGACCATAATCATGGTGATTGCCATACTTGGGCGCCAGCGAACGGCTATGTACTTCCTGCAAGGTTATACGGTACTCCAACTTGCTCTGGTCAGTATGTTGCCTGTCTACCTGTATGATCCAGAAAATTTACTTGTCGGCAATCCTTCGACATTTAAGCTAGGTGAACTACAAACAAAAGTCCCCGACTTCGTCATCTTCGGCATCATAATCGTACTTGCTATGGTTCAAGTCTGGATAGCCTTTACCCCTAAGGTAAGAGCCTATTTCAATACCAAGATAAACATGAATATCATGAGTTAATTTTTAAAAAATCTCCAACAAAAAGCCAGTTGCAATGCAACTGGCTTTTTTAAAATTATTTTCTATCAGCATAGCTAAGTGCTTATACTGAGAAGCTAGCTCCACAACCGCAGGTTGTCGTCGCATTGGGGTTCTTCACGAAGAAGCGTGAACCTTCAAGACCTGTGGTGTAATCGACTTCACCACCAACCAGATACTGTAAGCTCATAGGATCGACGACTAACTGGACTCCCTGCTTCTCGACGGTGAGATCACCTTCGTTAACCTTCTCATCGAAGGTGAAGCCGTACTGAAAACCAGAACATCCGCCACCCGTGACGTAGACACGTAGCTTTAATGCATCATTTTCTTCTTCATCCAGAAGCGTTTTTACCTTTGAGGCCGCCGCATCGGTAAATCGAATAGGCAAAGCATCATCAGTTTCAGTCGCTTGTTCGGCAGTTTGTTCAGTCATGAGTACCTCTAGATCTAATTACTGTGGGGATTATCTAATACCTGACCAATATGTTCAAGTAATAACATCAGCTCAGTCGATCATTGAACTGGTTTGTCGATTTTGTCTGTCGCTGCCTTGTTCGTCCCGGGGAGCAGAACAAGGGCAGAAAACTCCATTTCAGCCTGGGAGCCTTTAGTCCAACGACTCGACGGGACTATGACCTTAGCGATGATTCTAGACAATTTAAAGCTCTCCGGTAAAGTGACCTCAGCCTCCAGCACCTGAAAATATCGAAACCTAAAATTCAAACTTTCGTCACCTGTGAGTGTAGCCAGGCTAAGTTCGGCAATTTTCCCATCTTGGACCCCCACAAATAAAAATTCGGCTCTGCCCTTCAGAGACTGCTTACGCTTCTGCAGCTGAGTTAGGATGAGCTTGAGTCGATACTGATTCGGCAGCAGATTAGGGGTAAACTCTAATCCGTGAATGGCTACACCATCGGCAATACTCTCGGGTGCCATGATACTGCGATAGAATGCCAGCTCCCTAAGCAAGCCTCTCTCTTTACCATGTTGCTCTGCGAACAAGTCCTGCATTTTAGCGTTAGTTTCTCTAGATAAAGCCAGTTCCAGATTCCTGGCCGCTAAAGTTTGAGCCTGAATATTCAGCTGCTTAGTCAATTTACTTAACTGTTCTATGTTATTCTTTAGCGCGGGTCGGTTATGGTCGGACCATAAATTATAACCGAGTCCCCCCAAGACAAAGGCAAGCAAGACCAGTAGCAGTAAATAAACACTCGATGGTCGAATTTTTCGCTCTAACACTTGAATACGATCGAGCCAACGATGATAATTTGCCATTAACTAACAACCTCTTAATATAACTTGTGTGTAAATGGTCTCACCGCCAAAATGATGGCAGGCAATGGAAACTCAGGAAGGCTCCGGTGCAAAACAGAATAAAAAACACCTACACGCGATGCCAGACATACCTGAGAACAGATCTGCAAGACAAGCTATCTCAGGCTAAGCTCAGTCTGCAACTGTGTATGTTAGCCCTGTTATTTGCCCTCATCGCCTCTGGTGTCATCATTCTATTTAGACTGTTACTCCTCTGGCTGAACAATTATACCCAAACCAGCGAGCTCGAGTTTACTGAGATACTTGACGACTGGCGAGTGCTTTTACCCATATTAGGCGCACTTTTAATCTGGCTAGTGGCTCGAATGGGGTCACAACGCTATAAGCGCATGGGCATCGCCTATGTACTCCACAGAGTGAAGCTTCACTATGGCAAGGTCCCCCTGCAATCGGCCCCGGGTCAATTTTTTCAGGCGCTATTCGCTCTCGCCACTAACTTCTCCGTCGGCCGGGAAGGTCCTGCCATACATCTGGGGGCTGTCAGTGCCAGCGTCTTGGCAGAAAAGTTTAACCTGCCCGATAACAGTGTCCGCATCATGTGTTCAGGGGGGATTGCCGCAGGCATAGCTGCAACCTTCAACGCGCCGCTGGCCGGTGTATTTTTCGTATTCGAGGTCATATTACGGGAATATAAGCTGCATTACTTCTTTCCAATCATGATATCGGCCATCTGCGGCGCGGTATCGAGCCAGCTGGTTTTCGGTAATATTCATGAGTATGAACAAATTGGAGTCATTCGTATTCCACTGTCCCAATACCCTATTCTGGCCATCACGGGAGTGATCATAGGATGTGTGGCCGCCCTGTTTAACACCTCACTGTTAAAAGTCACCGCCAAGGGACAACACTGGCCCTTGATTTATCGTCTGCTCTTGGCGGGTATCATCACCACTCTGGTCGGTGTATTTTTACCGGAAGCCTTAGGCAGTGGCGATCTGGCCATAGAACGGGCAATCAGTGAACACCCAGGTCTACTCTTTCTCATTGCCCTGCTCATCGGGAAAATCATTGCCACCATCGCCGCTCTGGGCCTAGGGATTCCTGGTGGGATCATCGGCCCGCTATTTGGTATAGGTGCTTTGCTCGGCGCCATACTGGCTATCATCAGTGCCGCGGCTTTCCCTGCCATAGCGCCCTATATCGGCCTCTATACCATAATAGGCATGACGGCCATGATGGGGGTCTGCCTCGGCGCCCCTCTGGCGGCACTCATTGCACTGCTCGAATTAACCAATAATGCCTCGATGATCTTGCCAGCCATGTTTGTCAGTATCCCGGCATTCCTGGTCGCTCACCAAGGATTTAACACTAAATCCCTGTTTTATAATCAACTTGAGATCATGGGCCTCGATTATAAGGTATCACCAGTCAGGCAAGGGCTGATGAAAACCGGCGTTCGCGCCTTGATGGATAGACGCTTAGTTATCGTCAAAGATAACGAGGAGTTATTGCTAGAAGTATTAAAACGAGCAGAGGGACGCTCTGTGCTTGTGAGAAATAACTTAGGTGATATTCAGATGTTACAACTCGAACTGCAAGCTACCGATGACGTCAGCACATTGACCCGCCAGCCTATGCGGGGGCTCCCGGATACAGCCACCCTCAATGAAGTCTACCAAATACTTTGCCGTGAACGCCGCGGTGAGGTCTATATTTACCAAGATAGCGAAGACAAAGTCATCGGCGTGATAAGCTGGGCAGTGCTACAAAAAGAGATAAATTCAGGGCAAGTATAATCTCACATCCTCTCGGTGATCTGGATGTAGCCCAACAGATATTCTATGTAGCTTCCTGTATGACGCATTAACACAGCAACGAACTTATGTGCGTGAAGGCGCTATTTTAGGCAAGCTGTTTTCGAACCGAGTATCCGTATTAGCTTTGGTTGTGCCTTTAACCTGCTCGGTCAAAGACTTGTCACTGCCTGACGACGTGAGCAGTGACATTGAAAATGTCGGGCATAAGATCACAATAACCGATCGACTTGAAGGCAATTTAGACCGGGCTGATATACTCTATCTGACACTCGGCGTTGATTCACAGCTGAAAAATATGAGTGTCCAGTAAATTGATATTCACGAAAAGCCGAATTTTAATCTGGCGACTGACTTTAAGGATTGATAATGACCCGCTCCGAAACGCTATTTGAACAGGCTAAAAAAACTATTCCCGGTGGCGTTAACTCGCCAGTACGCGCTTTCAATGGCGTAGGTGGCTCGCCACTCTTCATCGAGAAAGCCGATGGCGCCTATATCTATGATGCCGACGGTAAGGCATATATCGATTATGTCGGCTCTTGGGGCCCGATGATCTTAGGTCATAACCACCCCAAGATCCGTCAAGCCGTTTTAGACGCGGTTGAAAATGGCCTATCTTTCGGTGCCCCGACTGAGCTTGAAATCAAAATGGCGGAGAAGGTCATCGAGATGGTGCCTTCCATAGAACAAGTTCGTATGGTGAGTTCCGGTACAGAAGCCACCATGAGTGCGATTCGTTTGGCACGAGGCTTCACTAACCGTGACAAGATCTTGAAATTTGAAGGTTGTTACCACGGCCACGCCGACTGCTTACTGGTTAAAGCCGGATCGGGTGCTCTGACTCTGGGTCAGCCAAGCTCACCTGGGGTCCCAGAAGATTTCGCTAAGCACACACTGACAGCTAGCTATAATGAGCTGGATTCAGTCAAAGCACTGTTCGAGCAATATCCACAAGAGATCGCTTGTATCATACTCGAGCCTGTTGCCGGCAACATGAACTGTATCCCGCCAGTAAAGGGCTTCTTAGAAGGCCTGCGTACTATCTGTGATCAGTACGGCGCCTTGCTTGTTATCGATGAGGTAATGACAGGTTTCCGTGTGTCTAAGGGCGGCGCTCAAGGCCACTACGGCATTACACCGGACCTAACGACTCTTGGTAAAGTGATCGGTGGCGGCATGCCTGTGGGCGCATTCGGCGGGCGTAAAGACATAATGCAGTTTATCGCACCTACGGGGCCGGTATATCAGGCGGGCACACTATCGGGTAACCCCATTGCCATGTCGGCAGGTCTTGCTCAATTAGACGCACTCTGTGAAGACGGCGTCTACGAAGAGCTTGCCGCTAAGACTAAGCGCATCGCAGAGGGCTTTAAGGCTGCGGCGAACAAGCACGGCATCCCTATGTCCATCAACTATGTCGGTGGCATGTTCGGTTTATTCTTCACCGAAGAAGAGAAGGTCACCACGTTCGCTCAAGTCACTAAATGTGATGCAGACAAGTTCCCTATCTTCTATCACGGCATGTTAGATGAAGGTGTTTACTTAGCACCAAGTGCTTATGAAGCTGGCTTCCTGTCGATGGCTCATGGCGAGAAAGAGATCGAAGCGACACTAGCAGCTGCCGATCGTGTATTTGCTAAGATGGCTAAGTAAACTAGCTAACTAAGTTTGCTAATACAGAAAAGGACGCATCGAGCGTCCTTTTTTATTGCCTGCTATTTGTTGCTAGAAGCCAGCTTCCCCTATCTATAACTCACAGTGAGAAAGAGATCGAAGCGACACTAGCAGCTGCCGATCGTGTATTTGCTAAGATGGCTAAGTAAACTAGCTAACTAAGTTTGCTAATACAGAAAAGGACGCATCGAGCGTCCTTTTTTATTGCCTGCTATTTGTTGCTAGAAGCCAGCTTCCCCTATCTATAACTCACAGTGAGAAAGAGATCGAAGCGACACTAGCAGCTGCCGATCGTGTATTTGCTAAGATGGCTAAGTAAACTAGCTAACTAAGTTTGCTAATATAGAAAAGGACGCATCGAGCGTCCTTTTTTATTGCCTGCTATTTGTTGCTAGAAGCCAGCTTCCCCTATCTATAACTCACAGTGAGAAAGAGATCGAAGCGACACTAGCAGCTGCCGATCGTGTATTTGCTAAGATGGCTAAGTAAACTAGCTAACTAAGTTTGCTAATACAGAAAAGGACGCATCGAGCGTCCTTTTTTATTGCCTGCTATTTGTTGCTAGAAGCCAGCTTCCCCTATCTATAACTCACAGTGAGAAAGAGATCGAAGCGACACTAGCAGCTGCCGATCGTGTATTTGCTAAGATGGCTAAGTAAACTAGCTAACTAAGTTTGCTAATACAGAAAAGGACGCATCGAGCGTCCTTTTTTATTGCCTGCTATTTGTTGCTAGAAGCCAGCTTCCCCTATCTATAACTCACAGTGAGAAAGAGATCGAAGCGACACTAGCAGCTGCCGATCGTGTATTTGCTAAGATGGCTAAGTAAACTAGCTAACTAAGTTTGCTAATACAGAAAAGGACGCATCGAGCGTCCTTTTTTATTGCCTGCTATTTGTTGCTAGAAGCCGGCTTCCCCTATCTATAACACACAGTGAGAAAGAGATCGAAGCGACACTAGCAGCTGCCGATCGTGTATTTGCTAAGATGGCTAAGTAAACTAGCTAACTAAGTTTGCTAATACAGAAAAGGACGCATCGAGCGTCCTTTTCTCTTGGTTATAAATACAATTTAATGATGAAAAATTATTTCACACTTTTATCAACTTATTCACCTTTCTCATATGTTCGCATCAAATGAACAGGATTTAATAAATTAAAAACCAGGGTGAAATATTGGCTTAACTCGCCCTATTCAAGCTTTAACCCAGCAAGCAAGGTGATCTGCTGCACAAAAACACCGGAAAACAGACCCAGTTAACGCTTGTGTTATTAACATCTGTATGGCCTAATCCGCCCGATAAACACACGAAGCTTAATTCAACCTTAATTCTGGATATTACTTGCCCGCACCAGGCAATAATAAATCTTCTGTAGGAACTGATGTATGCTCAACATATTCCTGATATCCCTCGCTGTTTTAGCCCTATTAAGTATCATTTTCGAAGAGGTCACTCACCTCAATAAAACCAAGACAACCCTATTCTTCGGCTGTATCTCATGGATCGTACTATTTATCTCGGCCGGAGATGCTAGCCATCAGAAACTCGTCGAAGCAGCACTCAACGAAAACCTACTCGAGATAGCAAGCCTCTGGCTGTTCCTCATGTCCACCATGACATTCGTGGCTTATCTCAACGCGAAAGGCATGATCCAGATACTGGTACAGAAGATTTTCCCCCAACGAGTATCCGTTCGTTTACTCATGATACAAGTCGCTTTCTTCTCTCTGGTACTGTCCGCTATCTGTGACAATGTCACCGCGACTCTGGTCTCACTAGGCTTGTTAACCACCTTTAAGCTCGATAGTCAGATGCGCCGACGCATGGCGGTGTTAATCATCTTCGCCGTCAACTCGGGTGGGGTATCCTTGATCACTGGTGATGTCACTACCTTGATGATCTTTCTCGGTGGCCACGTACAGATGTCCGAACTCATGATGCTCTTTATACCAGCATCAGTCAGTGTGATGCTGTTAGCAATTCTGTTTTCCCTCAAGGCTGAAGGCCATGTCAGCACCACACCAATCACCCGAAGTTTTCAAAGAGTCGATGTGATTATTGCCATGATATTCTTCTCCACCATAGTGGCGACCATGGCTCTGAATGTCCTGTTTGGCATCCCACCAGTGCTGACTTTTTTAACCGGTTTATCTATCATGTTCCTGGTCGGTCACACCTCGCGCACCAATAAAGAGGAGCTACAGATCCTCGAATATATCAGGCAAGTTGAGTATGATACCTTACTATTTTTCCTAGGTATCTTGCTGTTAGTTGGCATGCTTAAGGAGATTGGTACCTTAGATCTACTCACTCAGGTCTACGCTCAGTTTGATCCAAACATCTCTAATTTTGTCACCGGCATAGGCTCTGCGTTAGTCGATAACGTACCACTAACCGCCGCGCTGTTAAAAGCCGAACCCGTACTCAACACCCCTGAGTGGCTAGGATTAACATACTCGGTCGGTGTTGGTGGTTCACTGCTCGTCATAGGCTCGGCCGCAGGTATCATAGCCATGAGTAAGGTTAAAGAGCTCACCTTCGTCAGTTACCTCAGGTACGTACCTGCGCTACTATTGTGCTATAGCGTGGGTTACGCGTTGACCCTATTGCTATCATATAAATTGTTTGGTTAAGCTAGCTTAGCTGACAAGATAAAAAGAGGGCGCCAATTGGCGCCCTCTTTTTTGTCTGAATTATCTGCATCTTATCAGCCTGGTTCCTAGCCCTAGCCCTAGCCCTAGCTGCTAGCTTCTAGTTCCTAGATTGCTAGATTGCTAGATTGCTAGATTGCCGGCACCTTAAATTTGGTGCCTTGTATCGATAACACCACATCTCTGGGTCTAATTTCAACTATGTCTAGCTTACCCCCTATCTTATCGCCTTCCTGCAACTCAGCCCCATCGACATTGAGCCAACGATTGTCAGGATTGGTAGAATACACATGGGCGTTGATATTAAATTCCGGCACCTGCAACTGGAGTCCGGCAGGTAACTGACCATACTTGGGCAGGGTATCTGCTTTTGTAGTTGGTATCGGATCGAGTTCAACCGCAGTCATGGGAGCCGCGAGTGAATTTCTTACCTCAACCGCTGTTAACGCAGCCTCAAAGGCGGCCAATAAATTGTTTTCATCTTGATAGTTTTTCGGCGTAGTAGAACCTGTTTCCAATCCGACCTCTGATGCGGCTTGATTGACTTCGAACTTCAGAGCCGCAAGCATATCTTTGCCCTTCTGATTGGCATTAGCCCCCAGTATGATCGGCTCACCGACTGAACGATGAGTTAAAGGAGTCGTTGAAGTAGTGGCCGGCTCAACATATCGCGTTTGCTTAAGCCTATTATCAACATATCCACTCGGCTCAACATATCGCGTTTGCTTAAGCCTATTATCAAGATAACGCTCGACTCTGGGGCGCTCGGTCGCTACAGGCAAGGCCACCTTTCCCGCGAGTCTAATACTCTGCTCATTTTCTAATGAACCAAGTTGAGATGATGTGGCAGGCATTTCTTTAGGCTCTTGCTGAAGCGCCTGTGCCAATTTAGGCGCAGATACTTGATTGAAATCACTGATAAAATAACTCTGGGCTAACCAGGCTATGATGGCCAGGAGTATAAGAATGAATCCCCCAAAGAGGACGGTTAAATATCTCTGGCTGTTACCAGAGAAATTATCATACTGAGCCCTGGGCGTTAATACGGGATCTATACCAGCATCCAGCTCTTGGTTTTTAGCGCGTGTCATCGCATCGAGTAGAATGGACATCAGTAGCTCCTTCTCGCTTCGACTAACCTGGGTCCTTCGGCGCTAAGATAGAGGTTAAGCTGCACTAACGTCTGACTCCCGGCAATGGCATCGGCTCTAAGGCCATGCTCACGTTGGAAACGCATCAACTTATCTTCTAATTTCGCATCGAAACCATCGACTAATCTTGGTGCCCTATGATCAATTTGGGCTAAACTATTTTCAAGCCATTGGATTTGCTCTGAGTTAGAGCCTTGCCCTATCTCTCTTGGTTGGCTAATAGGTGCTTGCCACAAGATCTCGAACGTACCGCTAAAGTGACGCGTAAACCAGTCTCTGTCGACCCAAAGTTGCTGTTCATTGAGTTGCAGTAACAGCTGCTCGCCATGACGTGAAACCACAGTGCCGTAGAAGGCCTGTTGTTGATTATCGATAAGATAAACGACTGCAGGGAAGTTAAGCCGAGTTAACGAGTTCCAATTCCCCTGCTGCTGAAAACAGGAGAGGCCCTGCTGCTCAGCCGATTGGCAGGCAGACAGGCCGATATAGGGCACTCGGTCCCAGAGGCCTAAAATGCTGGCATAGGCAGTATCTATGTCTCTACTTTGTGCAATAGCGCCATTGAGTACCCTTTGATTGGGGCTGGAAACCCGGGCCTTATTTTCCTGCAACAAAGATGGTGAAGCTAGACTGCTGCCCGCTGAAGTTGCTACTGAATTTACCGCTGAACTCGCTGCTGAGTTACCAGGTAAAAGGTTCCCCCATAACATAACCCCTACAACGCAACTAAGCGCCAGTACCGAAAAGGCAGCTATAGGCAAAAGATAACTTCGCTGCTTGATCTCCTCCCCGAACACTTCAATTGCAGCCGAGCTCACCATGTTCTGATCGATAGGCACCTTAGACTGAGCATAGCTCGCCATTAATGCACGCTCACACAGCAAGTTCATCAATCTTGGGATGCCACCACTGTATTTATATAGCGCCTTGATCGACCTTGGATTAAACAAGGGCTCATGACGCCCAGCCACCTTAAGTCTATGCTGCACATAAAGGCCCACCTCTTCTAGCGTAAGCGGAAGTAGATGATAGCGAGCGGTAATTCTTTGAGCGAGCTGGCGAAGCTCTTGTCTTCTCAGTAACTGTTGTAACTCAGGTTGACCGATCAAGATAACCTGCAAGAGTTTCTTGGTGTCTGTTTCCAGATTGGTCAACAGACGTAACTGCTCCAGCACTTCGGCCCTAAGATGCTGGGCTTCATCTATGATCAGCACAGTATTTCTGCCTTTTTCATGATTACTCAACAGAAACTGACTCAGAAGATCCGTTAGCTGCTTCAGGCTAGGGTCTTTGTCATACACAATACTAAGCTCGTCACAGAGGGTGGCCAATAGCTCCTGCTCTGTCAGTGATGGGTTTAGAATAAATGCGGTATCGGTATTTTCAGGGAGCTGCTTAAGGAGACAACGGGATACAGTCGTCTTACCTGTGCCCACTTCACCGGTTAATAATACAAAGCCACCGGTTTCACCCAACCCATAGGTCAAATGAGCCAACGCCTCTCGGTGCCTATCACTAAGAAATAGATAATGGGGATTAGGTGCGATAGAGAAAGGGTTATCGCTTAAGCCAAAAAACGCCTTGTACATACTGAAATCAATCCTTACCTGTACTTACCGGTTATAAAATACAAAAAACAGTTCAAACTAAAGCTAACCGTTCGCCTTGTCAAAAAATGCTCAACAAAAAGCGATAAAAGACCATAAAATAAGCGTCAGAGTGACACTGAATCAAATAGGCGAATACATGTTAAGATCTGTCCCATCTGATCCATACATGAAAACTGTGATTTAAATTGTGAAAATTTACCTCGTTGGCGGCGCTGTCCGCGATAGCTTACTCAAGCTACCGGTCAAAGATAGGGATTATCTGGTAGTAGGTGCAACACAAGAGCAGATGTTAGCCAAGGGCTTTCATCGTGTAGGCAAGGATTTCCCGGTGTTTTTACACCCAGAGACTCAGCAAGAATACGCCTTAGCCAGAACGGAGAGAAAAACGGGCTCAGGCTACGGCGGCTTCAGCTGTCACGCCAGTCCTGATGTGACCCTAGAGCAAGATTTACTGCGTCGGGATCTCACCGTCAATGCCATAGCCCAAGATGATGATGGTAAACTCTATGATCCCTATGGCGGTGTAGACGACCTAAACAACAAGCTGCTGAGACATGTCTCCGATGCCTTCATCGAAGATCCTTTACGCGTACTCAGAGTCGCCAGGTTCGCCGCTAGGTTCCATGCCCAAGGTTTCACCATTGCCGATGAAACCCTCACCATGATGGCTAACATAAGTCAAAGCGGTGAATTAGAAGCCCTAACTGCAGAAAGAGTATTTCAAGAACTAGACAAGGCCCTGAGCACCGACAATCCACACATATTTATCGATGTACTCGAGCAGTGTGGTGCGCTTAAGATCCTCTTTCCCGAGATACACGCCCTGTTCGGTGTGCCTCAACCTGAAAAGTGGCACCCTGAGATAGATACAGGCATACATACACTCATGGTGCTCGAGCAAGCCGCTAAACTCACCAAAGATAACACGGTACGATTTGCCGCCCTGGTGCATGATCTAGGTAAAGCCCTGAGCCCCAAGGAACACTTACCTAAGCACCATGGTCACGGACAGAAAGGCTTAGCGCCAATCAAGGCCCTATGCGCACGAATAAAGGCCCCCAACGAATACCGGGATTTAGCCTTGCTAGTCAGCGACCTTCACCAAAATATTCACAATATTGACCAGTTACGCCCCGAGACTCTGATTAAGCTCTTCGATAAGGCCGACCTGTGGCGTAAACCTCAACGTCTCGAACAGATAGCCTTAGCCTGTGAAGCCGATGCCAAGGGGAGGCTAGGGTTCGAAGATGAAGCTTACCCCCAAGCCAGCTACTTTAAACACACCTTCGAAGCGGCGAATGCCGTTGCGGTAAAGCCTATTATTGACGCCGGTTTTAAAGGGGCGGAGATAAAACAGCAATTACACATGAAGCGTATCGAAATTGTCTCGGAAGTGAAAAATAACTTTCATAAGAATACTGCACACTAGCCTTAATGAAGATGCTTTTGTCTCTAAGTTGTTAAAAATCGACACGAACCGCTCATTATATAGGCGCTCACCTTGCATTTGACAGTAAATTAGTTAAGGTATTCAGGCCTTAGGGTGAAAATTCGTAGCAATATACAT
>NZ_ABIC01000044.1 GCF_000172075.1 Shewanella benthica KT99 | reverse complement strand
CTAGCCTGACATGCGTCAACGGTTTTTTTATAAAGAAAGTGAGCTTGGCTATTTTACAAACTATCAGGTCTAAAACCACGCAAATTATCTGTATTTAGAACTAATTATTGCACAGCTTAATAAATGACACTCAAGCCTTGTCCTGTTAAATGGCTCCATTTTCATTATCGCGCTCCATTAAAGGATATCCAACCCCAATGACAGCTCAAAGAATCGATGGCAAAGCGATCGCTCAATCCATTCGAACACAGCTAAAAGAGAAAGTAACCGCCCGTAAAGAGGCAGGACAGAGAGCTCCAGGTTTAGCGGTGATCTTAGTCGGCACAGATCCCGCGTCTCAAGTTTATGTTGGCAGCAAGAGACGCGCCTGCGAAGAGGTTGGGTTTCTTTCCCGCTCATACGACTTAGACAGCAGCACATCTGAAGATGAGTTGTTGGCGCTAATAGATGAGTGTAATAACGATTCATCTATCGATGGTATATTAGTACAACTGCCTCTGCCTAAGCATATCGAACAGTCGAAGGTCATCGAGCGTATCAGACCAGATAAAGATGTCGATGGTTTCCATCCTTATAACGTCGGCCGTCTGGCTCAGCGCATTCCGGTACTCCGCCCATGCACACCCATGGGCATCATGACACTGATTAAGTCTACCGGCGTCGATACCTTCGGTTTAGACGCCATCGTAGTGGGAGCCTCGAATATAGTGGGTCGCCCCATGACACTGGAATTGTTACTCGCGGGTTGTACCACGACAACTTGTCATAGGTTTACTCGCAATCTTGAGCAAAAAGTCAGACAAGCGGATCTGGTTGTGGTTGCAGTAGGCAAGCCAGGCTTCATTCCGGGAGAATGGATCAAGCCCGGCGCTCTGGTTATCGATGTGGGTATTAATCGTCTCGAAGATGGCAGCCTGGTGGGTGATGTTCAATACGAAGTCGCAGCACAAAATGCCGCCTTCATTACCCCGGTCCCAGGTGGTGTCGGTCCCATGACCATAGCCAGCCTGTTAGAGAACACCTTATATGCTGCCGAAACTTATCACGATAAAGTCTAGATCGGTTCTAAGTTCTAAGTTCTAAGTTCTAAGTTCTAAAAAGAATAACGAAGATTTATACCCGTCCTTGGTAAATCTTCATAAATGTCTGACTGCCATGAATGGCGGAAATGCCAATAAATGAATGGAACATTTATGGCCAGACACAACGAAGATTTATGCCCGTCCCTGGTAAATATTCGGCTATGTTCCAGACACAAATCCCCTCAATCGCTATCCCTGCGATCGGGGATTAATACCATTCCATATAAGTATCTGGTCAGTTCAGAAACTCTCAGTTTTTTCAATTCAAGGCACATTGATGAAGAAATGGTTATTCCCTTTTAAGTCAATGTAACGCAGAAGTGGAAACACTGAGAGCCTCACGCAGTGCGGCTGATGTTTAAAGCAAAGGGCAAAGCACTTTAGCTGCGTTAGATGCCTTCGATATATGACTGCATGGTCTATTTTGTTCCATACAAAATAAGACATTTCCCTGACCCATAGGGATATGGGAAATGTCTTGAAAGCGTATGGAACGCTTAAGACCATGGAGGTCAGATGCAGGAGGTACGAGCCCATGGACGGGTGAAGGTAGAATAATGCAGGAGCAATTATCGAGAGCAACGCAGGAGCTTGTTGCCGAGAATAACTATTAGCTTCAAACATTCGCAAGCCACATGGATGTGGTGAATGTCTATATTGCACGACTATAGGGATATAGGAGGTAGAGTAACGCAGGAGCTGTTACCGAGGAGCAAATATAGACCTTGCCTACAGTGCTTTGAACTCCCGCTGAATGATCAAATACTTACTCGGAATGGTATAAGTACATCCTTGTACAAAAAAGCCTGCATCAGCAGGCTTTTTTATGGTAATCAATAATTTTTACTTTTTACGCCAAGTGGTGCCACTAGGACCATCTTCTAAGATAACGCCTAAGGCATTTAAACCATCACGGGCCACATCTGCAGCAGGCCAGTCTTTCTCGGCTCTGGCGCGATTACGCTCGACGATAAGAGCCTCGATTTGAGCCACTTCATCATCACTCCCTTCCCCCTTGAAGAAGATATCGACATCTTGATCCAGTAGACCTAATACCCCGGCCAACTCTTTTAACTTAACCCCCATTGCAGATGCTTGTGCCAGATCACTGCCTTTAACACGGTTAATTTCACGTACCATGTCAAACAGCACCGAATAAGCTTCTGGAGTATTAAAATCATCATCCATCGCCGCCTTGAATTTAACCACAAACTCTGAGGCATCGGCAGGTTCAACATTAAGGTCTAAACCTTTGAGTGAAGTATATAAACGATCCAGTGCCGACTTAGCTTGCTTGAGGTTATCTTCCGAATAGTTTAACTGGCTACGATAGTGTCCCGATAACAAGAAGTAGCGAATCGTGCCAGCATCATAATGCTTAAGCACATCACGAATGGTGAAGAAGTTATTCAATGACTTCGACATCTTCTCCTTGTCGATCATCACCATGCCGGTGTGCATCCAGTAGTTCACATAGGGCGTATCATGGGCACAGCAAGATTGGGCGATCTCATTCTCATGATGTGGAAATTGAAGATCTGAGCCACCACCGTGAATATCAAAATGTTGACCTAAGTGTTTACTGTTCATTGCCGAACATTCGATATGCCATCCCGGACGACCCGCTCCCCAAGGCGACTCCCAGGTAGGCTCTCCGGGCTTAGACATCTTCCACAATACAAAATCCATAGGATCGCGCTTAGTGTCTTCGACTTCGACGCGCGCACCGGCTTGCAGCTGCTCAATATTTTGTCCCGACAGACGTCCATATTCAGCGAAAGATGACACGCTAAATAATACATCACCATTATCGGAGACATAGGCATACTCCTTCTCGATAAGTTTTTCAACCATATCGATAATCTCAGGCATATGCTGTGTGGCTCTGGGCTCAAAATCTGGGCGTTTCATGTTTAATGCATCGAAGTCACGGTGCATCTCACCAATCAACCTCTCGGTAAGCGACTTACAGCTTTCGTTATTCTCTGCCGCGCGCTTGATGATCTTGTCATCGACGTCGGTAATGTTTCGCTGAAAGTTCACCTCATAGCCCGAGTATCTCAGATACCTGACTATCATATCGAAAGAAACAAAAGTACGACCATGACCTATATGACATAAGTCATAGATGGTGATCCCACACACATACATGCCAATTTTACCTGGCTGTAATGGTTTGAATTCCTCTTTTTGGCGGGTCAGACTGTTGTATAACTTCAACATCGCTACTCTCTTTCAACGAAAAAACAATAAAAATTGGTCAAACAGTTTACCATCGCCCTAGTGTTGCTTCCATCAATTTAACGTGACTCTCGCCATGAAACTTAGCTTTTTATCAGGCAGCTTGATGAGTTTTATCCTCACACACTCTGACAATCAAATTTTTATTCTCTCAAGCAAATTAGCCACTAGCTCTTTATGCGAAATGGCAATTACGATAGAATCCTGCCACAATTTCTTATTGCTAAACTTAGTGAGAATCAAATCATGATCACTCTTCATACCAACCATGGTGAAATCACCCTGGAACTAGAAACAGAAAAAGCACCGTTAACTGCCGAAAACTTTATCAAGTATGCTAAAGACGGCTTCTATGACGGCACAGTATTCCACCGTGTTATCGATGGTTTCATGGTTCAAGGTGGTGGCTTCACAGAAAACATGGAGCAGAAGCCTTGCGGTGAAACTATTAAGAACGAAGCAAACAATGGTTTGTTGAACGTGATAGGCACTGTGGCGATGGCCAGAACCTCAGATCCCCATTCGGCGACTGCTCAATTCTTCATCAATATCGGTGACAATACCTTCCTGGATTTCAAATCAGAGACAGAACAGGGTTGGGGCTACTGCGTATTTGCTAAGATCAGTGCCGGCATGGACGTGGTCAACAAGATTAAAGCGGTAAACACAGGTAACCAGGGCATGCATCAAGATGTTCCTCTAGAAGCTGTCATTATCGAGAAAGTGACCATTGCCGAATAAATCAGCTTAATGCGCACACTTTTTATCGGCGATCTGCATTTATCTGCAGATCGCCCTGATATTACACTCGCCTTCAATCAGTTTCTCGATACCCAACTTGATGATGCCGAAGCACTCTATATACTTGGCGATCTATTTGAGGTCTGGACTGGCGATGATATTGCCGAGCCCTTCGCTAATGAGTTAGCCGATAAGCTCCATGGCATCTCACAAAACCTGCCTATCTATTATATCCATGGAAATCGAGATTTTCTGCTTGGCAGAAAATATGCAGCGCGATCCGGCATAACCTTGTTGCCAGAAATCCATAGGCTCGACCTATATGGCACAGCTACTGTGCTCCTTCATGGCGATAGCCTATGCACACTCGATAAGGCCTACCAAAGATTCAGGCGCTGCAGAAATAACCCAGTGGTTAAATGGATCTATTCACGCCTTCCTAAGCGCACTCGGCAAAATATTGCCACCAAGATACGTGCAAAGAGCCAGGCGAGTAATATGAATAAGAGCGACACCATTATGGATGTAGAGAAGGATGCCGTTACTCAGCTAATGAATCGTTGCGGCGCAACCCAGATGATCCATGGCCATACCCATAGACCCGATGTACATCATTTAGGTAAAAATCAGGCTGGAATTGAAAATCTGCGAATTGTGGTCGGTGACTGGTATGAACAAGGCAGTGTGCTTAGCGTATCTAAAGCTAATCTAGCGTTAACCAGCCTGCCCTTTCAAGCCCAATAATTACCTAGCTAAGCAATTACTGGCTCTCCCCCTTCAAACACGATCAAAGCGATCGAAAACAGTTCAAAAGGTATCAGGCCTCTGGCGCGCCACTGTGAAATTTAAACTCAGCATCGACAGAGAGAATAAGCTCAGCTTCGGCCTGGCGAATAACAGCAATTCGCTCACTCACAGGCACACTCTTCTTGGTCACAGCATTGGCCTGAATCAATTCTGCTAACACCAGGTAATCTTGATAATGTCTCGCTTCTGAGCGTAACAAAGAAACATAGAATCGGTTCAATTCATCGTCTAAATATGGCGCCAGTTTGGCGAAACGCTCACAGGATCTAGCCTCGATAAAGGCGCCTATGATGAGTTTGTCTACTAATGCTGCAGGCTCATGGGTCCTGACTTGCTTCATCATGCCTTTGGCATAACGACCCGCAGTCATATTCTGGTAGGGAATATTTCGTGCTTGCATGATCGCTAACACCTGCTCGAAATGATGAAATTCCTCTTTGATAAGACGAACCATCTTACTTATCAGTTCGGAGCCATGATCGAAGCCGGGTTTAGCGACTAGATCCCCGTAAAAATCATTCTTCTTACTGTCACGAGATAAAAAGGCGTCTATGTCTCTGTCTTTTTGATAGATGAATTCTTCATAGGGTTTGGCCCATTGAAGTAACAATTTGCCACTGTCTTTATCGATTGCATATTTCCTGATAAGAAACATGGCCGTCTGCGCCGCTTTTAATTCACAGTTACAGTGATCGATAAGTAAGTCAGATAAACTTTCCGGCTTTTTAGCCACCTCAATCCAGCTGTCTGGTGTTTCACATCCTAAAAAAGCATGGACCGGGGCTAACAATTGCTGCATGGACTGTGTTCTCGAAGTCAATAAATATCATTTATGGATGCATTATTCTAGCATCGACTCGGGCAGGCACAGAGATCAATTTAATCGTTATTGCTTATCTTTAATGATTAATCCAAAAGTTTGAACTCGATCAAATAAACATGAATACAAATTTAGACACAAATAATTAACAAATTAGCGTGGTTCAACTTGACTAAGAGGCTATTTTGTTCAATAAATAAACTCATACCATGCAATTCTTAGAAATATGAGCTAGACATTAGTGAGAGCATTGATTGGCATTGGGTATCGTGAGCCGTAAGGTCTTTGGAAATTAGACCAATAGGCATGTAGGCTCGTCCGAAGTTTGGCGAGCAAAAGTTAACGCTAAACAAGGATAATTATAATGATATTGAATCACTTAATGGGACTCTACACGCATCCAAAAGAAGAGTGGCACACAATTGAGCAGAATCACGAAGCGCTGAAGAGTAGTCTGAGCCATATCTTGCTTATTGCTCTCATTCCTGTGATCTGTACCTTCATCGCCGCAACTGAACTTGGCTGGAACCTAGGTGTTGGCGAGCGACTATTCCTGACACAAGAGAGTGCACTCTTGATGTCCGGAGGCATGTATTTTGGACTCATTGCCGGTGTGTTCGCGCTCGCTTACCTGTCTTTTTGGATGGCCAAGACGTTCGATGCAGACCCTAGCTATACTCAAGCACTGGAACTGGCATCTTACACGGCAACCCCGCTATTTATGGTGGGACTCGCCGCATTGTATCCTGCCATTTGGTTTGTGATGGTCGTCGGCTTCTTCGGACTCGCCTACTCGGTTTATCTGCTCTATACCGGTGTACCTATCATCATGAATATTCCTGAAGAGAAAGGCTTCATCTATGCCAGCTCAGTGGTCACTGCGGGCCTGGTACTGCTAGTCGCCTTGATGGCATCGAGCGTTATCCTCTGGAGTATGGGTTTTGGCCCTATGTATCAATAGAATCTAGGAATCTAGGAATCTAGAACAACAAAAAAGGCTTTAGGGTTTCCCCTAAAGCCTTTTTAATACATCAATTTTTATATCAACTAATCACTAGTGTGAAGAATCTCGCAGCGCTACTGTCAGGTTGAAGACTAAGCTGTCTGGCGTTGAATCCTTGCTATCTGCACAGAAGTAGCCTTCACGCTCAAACTGATAGGCTTTTTCCGCAGCAGCATTCACCAGACCCGCCTCGACTAGGCCTTGCTTAACCACCAGAGAGTCAGGATTTAATACATCCTCTACTGTCTCAGCCCCAGCTGGGTTAGCATCGATAAATAATCGATTGTAGAGACGGAACTCGGCAGGTTTAGCACTGCTCGCTTCAACCCAGTGAATAACACCTTTCACTTTACGACCATCAGATGGATTTACACCTAATGTCTCATCATCATAAGTACAATAGATAGTGGTGATGTTACCTTCTGCATCCTTGTCACAGCGCTCAGCTTTAATGACATAGGCATTACGTAAGCGAACCTCTTTACCTTGTACAAGACGCTTATACTTCTTGTTGGCTTCTTCACGAAAATCAGCGGCATCGATAAACAGCTCGCGGCCAAATGTTATCTCACGCTTACCAAACTCCTCTTTACTAGGATGGATCGGTGCATGCAGAGTCTCAACTTGCCCTGGTGGATAGTTTTCGATAATCACTTTAACCGGATTGATCACCGCCATGGCGCGGGGAGCATTATCGTTTAACTCTTCACGAATACAGGCATCTAACATGGCAACTTCAACCATATTTTCTTGCTTAGTCACGCCGATGCGCAGACAAAACTCGCGAATAGATGCGGCGGTGTAACCACGACGGCGAAGTCCGGCGAGAGTAGGCATACGTGGGTCGTCCCAACCATGTACCAGCTCACGGGTAACCAAATCATTTAGCTTACGCTTAGACATTAAGGTGTATTCAAGATTAAGTCTGGAGAACTCATATTGACGAGTTCTGTTAGGCGCCTGAAAATCATCTAAATGATCCAGCACCCAGTCGTACAAACGACGGTTATCTTGAAACTCTAATGTACATAAAGAATGACTGATATTCTCGATGGCATCCGAGATACAGTGGGTAAAATCGTACATCGGGTAGATGCACCACTTATCAGCCGTTTGATGGTGATGAGCAAAACGAATACGGTAGATGATAGGATCGCGCATACACATGAAAGACGATGCCATATCTATCTTAGCTCTGAGTGAACATTCACCCTCTTTGAACTCACCCTGGCGCATCTTCTCAAACAGCTCAAGGTTCTCAGCCGCTGAAGACTCTCGGTAAGGACTGTTCTTACCCGGTGCTTTCAATGTACCGCGATACTCACGAGTCTCTTCACTGTTTAGAAAGCAGACATAAGCTAAGCCCTTAGTGATAAGCTCAACAGCATAACCATGTAACTGATCGAAGTAGTCAGATGAGTAACGAACATCTCCAGACCACTCGAAACCCAACCACTTCACATCGTCCTGAATCGAATGAACATAATCGATATCTTCTTTTTCAGGATTGGTGTCATCAAAACGTAAGTTACATTGGCCCTTGTAATCCTTTGCTATACCGAAGTTTAAGCAAATAGATTTAGCATGACCGATATGAAGAAAGCCATTAGGCTCAGGTGGAAAACGAGTATGCACACTGGTGTGCTTACCGCTTTCAAGGTCTTCATCTATGATGTTACGAATGAAGTTACTGGGACGAACTTCGCTGTCCACATGGCTCATGTGATTCCTCTTAGAGAACGCTGGCCAACCATTAGCCTACTTGTATATACAAGTAGCTGGATGGGATGGCATATTTTGATGTAATTGGAAAGATAATCTACTATCTCAGTGCCAGATACAACGCCTGATAGCAAAAAACAGCAACAAAAAACCATATAATAAAAAAGCAGCGAATAAACGCTGCTTTTTTATTATATTCGACTACGACTTGCTTGTTATATGATCACTTTTACATTTAATGTGACCATCTCAGTCCGTTTGGCCTTCACCTTCAACCAAATATAGAAACTAGCTAGCGCACTGATGAAGAAACCAATCCACAGACTCGATGAAAGCGGGTGCTCGCCGAACGTCGCCGCTTGATAGAAGACTGTCGCCGTGCCGTAAGCTAAGGCAAAGGTCCAAACTCCGGCAAATGCCGCCCAACGTCCACCGAACTCTCCCACTAACGCGCCCATTGCCGCGACACATGGTGTATAGAGTAAGATAAACAACAAATATGAAAAGGCGGCCGTGACCCCAGAGAAACCGGCCTGAAGCGCGGTGAAAGTCGAGGTGTCCACCTCTAACTCTGCCGATGCGGCTTCTACCGAAGACACATCACCCACAGAGATCGACAAGGGATCATCGAGTGCGATACCGAACAAATTTTCCGGAATAGTGCTCAAGGCTTGTTTGAAAGTTTCTAAAAATGGCGCAAGCTCTTCATCACCCGAACCTGCCGTGCTATACAAGCTGTTAAGCGTGCCGACTACCGCTTCTTTGGCAAATATCCCGGTGATAATACCCACAGTAGCTGGCCAGTTATCTTGCTCCACGCCCATGGGAGCGAAAAATGGCGTCACTTTCTGGCTGGCAATGCTGAGCACAGACTCTGAGCTATCTTCATGACCAAAGCTACCATCTACACCTATGGCGTTAACAAAGTTAAGCAAGGTCACCACGATAACTATGGTCTTGCCCGCACCGAGGATGAAACTCTTGGTCCGTTTACCGGTACGGCTCATTACCGTCTTAAATTTAGGTTTCTCGTAACTCGGTAACTCCATCACCACAGCACTGCTGCTGCCAGGAAGCAAGGTCGAACGCAGGAGTAACCCCGTCCCTACCGCGGCTGATATTCCTATGATGTAGAGTAAAAACACCAGGTTCTGTCCCGACTCAGGGAAAAAGGCGGCGGCAAACAGAGCATATACAGGAAGCCGTGCACCACAGGACATAAACGGCGTCATCATGCCTGTGACTATGCGCTCACGTTCGCTGCCTAAGGTACGTGTGGCCATAATAGCGGGTACTGAACAGCCAAAGCCCACGATCATAGGCACGAAAGCTTTACCGGGCAGACCGATGCGACGCATAAGGCCATCGACAACAAACGCCGCACGAGCCATATAGCCTGAGCCTTCGAGCACAGACAGCACTAAAAACAGCGCGGCGATGACAGGGATAAAGGTTGCTACAGTTTGAATACCTTGTCCAACACCACCAGCAATGATAGTGACCAACCAAGTCGGTGAGCCAAGACTCGTCATCAATGCACCTAAGTGATCGACGAAGATAGCGCCAGCGGTAATATCGAAGAAGTCGATAAACGCGCTACCCACATTGATACTGAACATGAACATCAGATACATAACAAACAGAAATACCGGCACGCCGGCCACTGGGTGGAGAATCACCTTATCAAGTTTGTCACTCAGGGTTTCACTGCCATCCGCTGATACAGAAGAGTCATAGATACTTTGGACGAAGTCGAAACGTGTGGTTGCCACCATGACTTCTATATCTTGGCCCTGCCTGGAAATGGACTCGGAGCACTCATTAACCTCATCGTGCATCTGACCATTCTTGCACTGACCACACCCTATGCCATTGGCCAACATGGCAAGCGCGCGCCCACGGCTTAGGCTTGAATCGCTAGACAATAAGCTGGTGACACCCGATTCAATTCTAGCGTCATAATTGAGAATCAAGGCTTGCTCAGATACTTTGCCCTCGAACAAGATCACCACTTGCGCCTTCACTTTTTTGATATCGGCCTCATCCCGTGAACAAACCCCCACAACCGGACAACCTAAGGTTTTACTCATCTGCTCAACATCGACTTCGATGCCGTGCCTCTTGGCCGCATCTATCTTGTTAAGCACAACAACCATAGGTATGCCGAGCTCAAGCAGCTGAATAGTTAGATAGAGATGTCGCTCAATATTGGTCGCATCGACGAGATTGATGATGCCGTCTATCTGTTGCTCGGCAAGAAACTGCTGTGCGATCTGCTCATCCAACGAGCAGTCACAACTTTTACCGGCAGGCAATAGATCATAAATACCTGGAAGGTCAGTTAGAGAAACATCGGTACCATTTAGGGTAAATAAGCCTGTTTTCTTCTCTACTGTGACACCGGACCAGTTACCAACCTGTTGATTGGCACCCGTTAATGCATTAAATAGTGTCGATTTACCCGCGTTAGGGTTACCGACAGTCACACAATGAAACTGCTTAGCCATGCGTTAGTACCGCCTTAACTGTATCTGCTCTAACTATCTCAACATCTATAATATCGGCAAGGTCACGACGCATGCATAATCGACTGCCTCGAATATCGAGCAAAAGCCCGGATCCCATCGGAGCCTTACGGATCATGAAGAATGACGTGTTTGGGGTGATCCCCATGGAAAGTAATTTTCGTTTAACCACAGATGGCAAATTCAACTGGCCAACCTCTGAAATTGTGGCGTGATCGCCAGGGTTTAAATCGCTTAATTTCATTATGCTTTTATACCTTTTAACAGGTCTCAATAATTCTCAAACTCGAACTAATTTTAACGGAGGAAAAAGAAGAATAACTTTACCTAGATCAACTTTTCGCATTGGGAACGATAATAGTTTTCAATTGTATTCTGCATTATGTGATAAAAGTCCCAACTAATAAATGATTGTAATCAAATAAACCCACGCTATTGACGCGAATGATTATCACTAAGAATAAAATAGGCTTATTAATTACACGCTATCGTGATCAAGATCACACTTTAGATTTCCCCCTTCATAATCATCACTATTTACAGGTCAAAACACCCTCAGTTGTGATCAAAATGCAATGCGGATGTTATTACATAGCTATACGTTAGTACATTATAGAATTACTAATATAACAATTATTGGCAAAATAGCGCTAGGATGGGATGTGTGATGATGAACATGGGATCTACTTGGACAGAGAAACATTACACGAGTCCAGCCTATACGGACACTTGAGCTACCGGCCTTCTCACGCTTGGTCATTTAGATTTAAAGTAAAAGTAAAAGCGCAAGATAGAAGCCAAGATAATTATACCGATACCCAAGATAGGCTTAACCGATGTCGACACCATTCCCAATGTATTGATATGAGGCATTAACTCAAAGCTGTAGTTTTCTCCCTTAGCTAAAGCCACAACTTACCAGCCAATAAAAAACCACATTGCTTTACACATAAATAACGAGAAAAAACAATACCCCCCTAACTTAAAATTAACAGAGTGGCCCTCCCACAAGCTTATCCAAACCTTAAAATCGGCTGAAAACCCCTTTTCCCATCTACCCCTAAAGAAATAGTCGGATCGAGTTCACATAAAGCGATTAAAACAACTGCTAAAAAATCGTTGCTTAGTTAGCCTTAACAAGGGAAATAAATTCCACACACTAAGTTACTGTTTAACAACAAGTTGATAATGAGAATCACTCTTACATATCAACAAGATTATAAAGTAAGCGCTTAAGTAGTGACTCAGTGATGATTAAAACTATTGCAGGGAATAATCATGATGAAAAAATTCAATTTTAGTGCGGCATCTAAAGCGCTATTGGCGGCCGGAGCCTTATCTATTGCTCTGACTGGCTGTGGCGGTGATGATGGTAAAAATGGTGAAGATGGTAAGCCTGGTGCTATTGGCGTAAATATCGACTTGGCTAAGAGTGTCAATGCGGTATTTACTAATGCTACTGTCGAAGCGGGCACCGTCACCGTCGATTTTACACTCGAAAATGACAATGGAGTCGCAGTCCTGGGTCTGACTAAAGATCACGACCTAAGGTTTGGTATCGCTCAACTTGCTCATGTCACCGAAACCATGAACAACAAAGATGGCGTAGCCACAGAATACGATCGCGGTTACCAGTGGCAGGCTTATATCAATGCTGAAAAATCACCTAACCCTGACTGGGTTCCTGAAGGCGAATCAGATATTAACCCAACGAATCAGTTCCAGGCTGATGTAGAAAAAGCCAGTAACTGCGAAACTTGTTTCGTCGATAACGAAGATGGTAGCTACACCTATACCTATCAGCAAAATATAGGCAGCGTAACAACGCCTGTTAAAGTTGTTTACAGTGCTGACTACACCCAACGTGCCACACTAGAACTTAAGTTTGCAAACTTTGCTGCCAATGCTAATTTCGACTGGCAGCCATCTACAGGCACCACTGACGGTATTCAAACTCGTGACGTCGTTTCAATCGAAACCTGTTACACCTGTCACCAACCAGATAGCCTAGAGCTCCACGGTGGACGCCGGGTCAACATCGAAAACTGCGCCTCTTGTCACACTGCAACTTCAGGCGACCCTGAAAGTGGCAACAGTGTCGACTTTACCTTTATGATCCATGCGATTCATAAGGGACAAGACAGAATGACCAGCACACCTGAAGGCATGGTTCCAGCTCCATACAAGGTGATCGGTTATGGCGGCGGTATCCATGATTACGGTAAGGTCATGTTCCCACAAGGCCCTGCAGCTGACTGTAGCTCTTGTCACCTAGAAGGGGAAAATGCACCAGCAAATGCCGACCTATTTAAAGCTGATTTAAGCAATACTGCTTGTATCGGTTGCCACACAGAGAAACCTTCTCAAAACCACAGCAGTACAAACTGTGTTTCCTGTCATAACTCTACTGATACCTATTCTGGTACAGGCAGTGCAGAGAAACGTCACGGTGATGTGCTAAAAGCATACAAAGACGCAGAAGCGATGACGGTTAAGTTCAGCAACATAGGCTTAACTGATGGTAAATTTAGCTTCGAGGTTCAAATTCTCGATAAAGATGGCGTCGCTATCGCCGGTGAATTTATTAATCAGGGAACTCGAGTCGTTGTGGCCTGGGATAGTGATAAAGACTACCCAGCATATACAGAGGCATCATACAGCGATCGCCGTATAAAACTACAAGATGGTAGCTACGATGAAGGGACTAAAACTTTCACTCTCATCGGCGATAACTTTGAACTACCAACTGATGCAGCGGGTAAAACTTTTGAGCTTTGGTCTGCTGTAGAAGTGTGTTTCAACAATGGCGGCTATGGCGTTGCAGAAGTTGTAATGACTGAATGTTCTGACAACACGCGTTCTATAGAAGTGAAAGATGCACCATACCACTTTGTTTGGTCCGGTACAGGTGAAGAACCTGAAGTTGAGGCTACAATGCGCCGTGACATTATCGATGCATCTAAGTGTCAGGGGTGTCACAACCAAGAGATTTATCACTACGACAATGGTGTCAATTGCCAAACTTGTCATACATCAGATAAGTCAATTAAAGAGTCTGTGCATAAATCTGGCAAGTATGACAAAGCAACAAGCTTTGCCTATAAAGCGCATGAAGCTGAAGGCCACAACCTCAAGTATGCAGGTGTCGGTTCAAGCACTGTGATTAAAACTGACTGTATGACCTGTCATACCGATGACGGTATTAAATTGGGTCGTTCTCCTGAACGTGTTTGGACTTATCCAAATACGGAAACATTCGATAAAGCTGGTATCTATGTTTCTTCAGATGCTGGGGCCTGTTTAAGCTGTCATCAGAAATACCTCAGTGATTCTGGTAAGTCTCACATCGAAATCAACGGTGGTATCTTAGATGGTATCAGCGCTGAAGACGTTCAAAATCGTGCTGCAGAGACTTGTTCAACCTGTCACTCTCCAGAGAAGTTGATGGAACTTCACGGTAACTAATCAGCGGCAAGTACTAGCCTAAAGATGATGAATTAGCACTCGCTCTCTAGCCGTTAAAGCATCATTATTTATACCCAAAGGGAGGCTCTGCCTCCCTTTGTTTTATCTGCGTAAATAAAAAAGAAAATGTTAAACACTTAGCATACATAACATCAACTTATGTGAGAATAGTTCTCAACTACTGCGCTCGTTTATTGATCTAAATTAAGATTTACCGCAACACCAAACTACCACTTTATAAATAGGCAGATCTTGGTCACACTATAAGACCTAGTTTGCAGATTTTACCCCCCTATTACGTTAGCCTTTCCTTAGGGAATTATATTTCCAGCATCGACTTAAGTAGCCACTAATAATGAAATCATCTAAATGATAATCGGTTAGCTAAGCTGACCAAGCACTTGAGCCAATGTCAAACCTATGCAGGGAAAAAAATGATGAACGTAATAAATAATAAGTATGCGCTGTTCTTGGCAGCAAGTGCAGTGTCTCTGGCCTTAACCGGCTGTGGTGGCGACGATGGTACAGACGGAAATCCAGGTAATCCAGGCGGCCCGGCTGCTGATGTGGTCAACGTCCTTAACCTAGATGTGACGAAAGTCACCTATCAAGATGGCACACCAACCATTGAAGTCTTCGCCACTAACGAAGAGGACCTTCCAGTTGTTGGTTTAAAAGACTTGGAAGTTAAAGCCGTTGCTCAGCTTCTCCCACAAGGTTATACCAGCGCTGGTGACAGCGCTCAGTGGCAGAAAATTGGTTCTGAGAAAACCTTTATCGACCACAAAAATGGCAACTATAGCTTCACCATTGAGGTTGAAGGCTATAATTCAGAGCTAACTCAAAGATACAACGTTATCGCCAGTGCATCGACACTGCAAGATGGCGTAACTTCTGTACCACGTACCGAGCTTTCAGAAGATTTCTCAGGTGACGGCTACCAAGCGCTTTATACCAAAGACATAGTTTCAACTGAAACCTGTGCTTCTTGTCATGCCGCAGGAGAAGCGATTTATCACAGCTACACTTCAGCAGAAACCTGTGCATCTTGTCATACCCAAGAGTGGGCCGAAGGGCGCGGTAAGCCAGAAGTTGCCTTCACTCACCTGGTTCACAACGTACACAATTCAGCCAAAGGCTATAAAGCTGACAAAGAAACAGGTCAATTCACTAAAGATGCCAAAACTGCAAACGCTTTGCTGCAAGACAACTGCCAAACCTGTCACGTAGCACCTGAAGATGGCAGTGGCGAACTAACTGAATGGGGCAACTGGACGCGGGTTCCAACCATGGAAACCTGTACTAGCTGTCACGTCGATATCGACTTTAAAGCCGGTAAGGGTCACTCCCAGCAAAATGACAATAGCAACTGTATCGCTTGTCACAATGCCAGCTGGACTGAAGAGCTACATATGGGTGGCTTCGTTGAGAAGAAAGCACTTATCGACCAATATGGTATGAAAGCGACACTCACGGCCGACCAAGCAGACTCCAGCGCTAATATCTCGATAACGTTCACCGACAGTGAAGGCACTGCCCTAGATGTTACTGGCCTACTGGCAAAAATCCAACGGGTAGAGAGCATCATTAACGTGGGCCCTAACTTCCCAATTATGGGCTATAACGCAAGCCCGGGAAATGGTACGGCTCATGTTGCTATCGACCTAGTCAAGAGCGGTGCCCTTGCTGGTGGAGCCACAATCGTCGACGGTAAGCTAGTGGTCAACACCGGCGTACTGCCTTTCGGTCAACCGGGAACTGACACTGACACAGCCTTTACTCTTATCGGTCTGGAAGTGTGCAGTGAAAACGCCGAGCTTATCGACTGCGCCGAAGGTGTTGCAACAACCAGCATGAAAGCCGAGCTGGCACATGGCACACTTTCTGGTGAAGCACCGAGTGTACGTCACACAGATTCAGTTAACTTTGCAGCTTGTGAAAGCTGTCATGGCACCGAGTGGGAACTACATAAAGAGCACCATGCAGGTTTCGTGATGACAGAGCAGCTAGGCCGCATCAACGAAGCGGGTGAGATGATTGTCGGTGTTGATGGCTGTGTGGCTTGTCACACTCCAGACGGTACCTATGCCGGCGGTGGTAATAAAGGTGCACTAGAGATGAAGCTGCACAAAACTCATAGCCAAGGTGATTACGCTGTTATTCCTGGCATGAACTGTGACCAGTGCCATAACGACTTCAACCTTGATGCTTTCAAGCTGAAAGGTGCATTGGCAACAAGTGTTATCAATCAAGACCAACCAGACCAGGAAAGTCTATACACCACACCTATCGCGGCAACATGTGGTTCTTGTCATAGTCATAGTGATAGCTTCAAGCCACACGCTGAAGGTCAAGGTGCCATCATCGACGGTTCTTATGCAGCCGCCAACGATGTAGCCCAACTTGAAACCTGTTTCTACTGCCACGTACCGACTCCAAACGATCACACTGCGGTGAAGATGTAATTTGCTCAACTGTTGTTAAAGCTATTTTAATAACCTTAGCAGTAGAGAGTTTGAAGGGGGAGTCCTCTCCCCCTACTTTCAAGCGAATTTGTGCAGATTAGGAAACCAAATATGAAAATCATAAATACACTAAAATCTGTTTCACTGTCAGTGCTACCTGCACTGCTAGTGTCAGCAGTCTTGTCTCTAGGTATGACTTCTGTCGCTCACGCGTCGAAGTGGGATGCCAAGATGACTCCCGATGAAGTCGAAGCCACATTAGATAAGAAGTTTGCCGAAGGTAAATACTCCCCTAAAGGCGCCGATTCTTGCTTAATGTGTCACCGTAAATCTGAAAAAGTGATGGACCTGTTTAAAGGTGTCCATGGCTCAATTACTTCAAGTAAGAGCCCAATGGCTGGTCTTCAATGTGAAGCCTGTCACGGCCCTCTGGGTAAGCATAACCGCGGCGGTAAGGAACCAATGATAGCCTTTGGTCCAGACTCAACGCTATCAGCCGAAAAGCAAAACAGTGTCTGTATGAGCTGTCATTTAGATGATAAGCGTATGGATTGGAATGGCGGACACCATGACAATGCCGACGTTGCTTGTGCTTCTTGTCACTCGGTGCACACAGATAAAGACCCTGTGCTGTCTAAAAACACTGAGGTGGAAGTCTGTACTAGTTGTCACACTAAGCAAAAAGCTGACATGAACAAACGCTCAAGCCACCCGATGAAGTGGGGCCAAATGGTGTGTAGTGATTGCCACAACCCTCATGGCACTATGAGCGACTCAGATCTTGTTAAGCCTAGCATTAACGAGACCTGTTACTCATGTCACGCCGAGAAACGCGGTCCAAAACTGTGGGAGCATGCACCCGTCACTGAAAACTGTGTGACTTGTCATAACCCACACGGCAGCGTAAACGAAGGTATGTTAACCACTCGCGCACCACAACTCTGTCAGCAGTGTCATGCCAGCGACGGTCATGCCAGTAGCGCCTACATGGGCAACACAGATCAAGGCTCAACCGTAGGTGGCAATGCGTTCACCGGTGGTCGCAGTTGTTTGAACTGTCATAGCCAGATCCATGGTTCTAACCACCCATCTGGCAAGCTATTTCAGCGCTAAACGGAGTCGAGAAGATGAAATTCAAATTAAATTTAGTCACCCTCGCCCTACTCGCTAATGCTGGCTTTGTCAGCACGGCGATGGCGGCTGGTGGATATGGTATTCAAGATGCGAATACCGACAAGGTTAAGTTCGACAAGTGGGCGTGTAAGCGCTGTGTTGTCGAAACTGGCGTTAACGGCACTGTCGGTGTCGGCATGGGTTATAACGATAGCGATGATATTCGTTCTGCCAACGCATTTGCAGCAGAAGATGAGTTCGCCTATAAGGTCGATGCCGACCTTAAATATATTAGCGAGTCAGGTTACCGCGCTACAATCGAGGCCGATAATCTCGGCATGGAAAATGGCCGTTTAGATATTAATGCCGGTAAATCCGGTAAGTACAATCTGAACCTTAACTATCGTCAGATTGCCACCTATAAAACAGATAGTGCCATGACGCCTTATCAGGGCGTTGGTGGGGACCACCTAACCCTAGCCGATAATTGGCAGACAGCAGGTTCGAGTCAAGATATGACTCAGCTATACAGCAGCTTAAACCCTATGGAGCTATCGCTTAAGCGTAAGCGCACCGGACTTGGTTTCGAGTACTCGTTTGATGCCGAGCCCGGTGAGAAATTATGGACCACTTATCTAAATTATCAACGTGAAGATAAGACCGGACTGAAGCAAGCTTCTGGCAGTTTCTATAACCAGTCTATGATGCTGGCAGAGCCGGTGGATCACACTACAGATACGCTAGAAGCGGGTATTAAGCTTAAAGGTGACAACTGGTTCACGGCACTTAGCTACTCAGGGTCGAGCTTTAAAAACCAGTATAGCCAGCTAACGTTTGATAACGCCTTTAACCCAACGTTCGGCGCTCAAACTCAAGGCTCCATGGCATTAGATCCCGACAATGAAGCTCATACCATTTCATTGATGGGCCGAGTCACTGCCGATAAGACCATCTTGAGTGGCCGCGTTCACTACGGACAGATGACCCAAGATCAAGCGTTTGTCTCCTCTGGGTATGGTTACCAGATGCCAGCAGAGTCCCTCGATGGTCGCGTCGACATGAAAGGCGTTAACTTGAAGCTAGTCTCCCGCTTAAATCGCAGCGTGCGTATCAAGGCAAGCTATGATTATAGCGATCGTGACAACAAGACTAACGTTGAAGAATGGACACAGATCAGCATAGACCCAACAACAGGTCAAGTTGCCTATAACACGCCCTATGACATCACCACACAAAGGGCTAAATTAAGTGCCAACTATCGCATCACTCGCGGTATGCGACTCGAAGCGGGTTATGACTATCGCCAGGATGACCGCAGCTATCAAGATAGAGAAACCACTAACGAACACACACTCTGGAGCAAGTTCCGTCTGAGTCAGTTCGAAAACTGGGACATGTGGATCAAAGGTAGCTATGGCGAGCGTGACGGTTCTGAATACCAAGCATCAGAATGGACTTCAAACGAGTCTAACGACCTGCTGCGTAAGTACAACCTAGCCGATCGCAAACGCACCATGGTTGAGGCTCGTGTCACTCACAGCCCTACCGAGGCCTTGACTATCGACTTCGGTACACGTTATGCCCTTGATGACTATAACGACAGCCAAATAGGCTTAACTGAGTCGACAGATCTTAGCTATGATGTCAGTGCAAGTTACTTGATCAACGACGATATGACATTGACGGCATTTTATAACCGTCAGAACATAGAATCAGATCAATCAGGCAGCACTAACTTCAGCACGCCAAACTGGTTTAGTGTGGTAGAAGATCAAGTCGATGTTATCGGTGCAGGCTGGAGCTACAGCAACCTGATGGAAAAGAAGTTACGTTTAGGCGTTGATTACACTTATTCGAACTCAGACAGTAATACTCAGGTCACTCAAGGTGTCAGCGGAGATTACGGCGATTACTATGCCAAGTCTCATAACGTCAACATCTATGGTCAGTATCAAGCCACCGAGAAAATGGCGCTTCGCTTAGATTATAAGATGGAGAAGTATGAAGATAATGATGCCAGCAATGAGATAGCACCTGACGGTATTTGGAACCTTGTAAGTTTTGGCTCTAATAGCCACGATTACACCGCCCACTTAATCATGCTTAGCATAAATTATAGATTATAAGCTATAAGTCATTTTTTAAAAGCCAGTACCTGTTGGAGCTGGCTTTTTTATTGCGATTTTTTACATTAATTTCAGCTAAACAAACATATAGCAATACTCAACAAGTGCTCTTTCTGCTCGCTATTCCCTCTGGCACAAGCCCGGATTACAGCAACACCAGTAACTAGCGGCTACAGGTCGTATTCACCCAAGAATCGAGTGACACTCTAAGCGTGCTAGTGGCAAAGCCTGGTGCATTAACTCGCTGGCAAACAAACATATCGCCGTTAAAATTTGTCCTATCTCATAGTGAGCCCGGCCAAAATACCTTAAGCTAATGAAAACTCCTTCGAGACGCTCAATGTGTATTTTCTAGATCCTAGCCTGGCCCAACAGATTGTTGATCGCACAATGAAGATCATTGGCCACAACATCAATGTGATGAATAATTGCGGTGTAATTTTGGGCTCAGGCGATCCCCATCGACTCGACTCGACTCATGAAGGGGCGCTGTTAGCGATAAGCCAAAACCGCACAGTAGAGATCAATTCGGCTACTGCCGCCAACCTACATGGCGTGAAAGCTGGAATAAACCTGCCTTTGCACTACAAAGGCGAGATCATCGGGGTTATCGGTATCACTGGAGAACCTGAAATCCTGCACAACTATGGCGAGTTATTAAAAATGACCGCCGAGATGATCGTCGAGCAGGCCAATTCCATCGAGCAGGCTCAGTGGCAATATCGTCAGAAAGAGGAATTTATTCTGCAGCTGATAAAGTCTGAAGCGGTTTTTTCAAGCCAACTAAAAGACTGGGCAAAGCAACTCAACATAGACATAGATGCGCCCAGAGTCGTAGCGGTTATTCAGGTCCAAGGCGATGAGGAGCAAACCTCTGCCAACTCATTGCTGAAAAAAGTGCTCAACCTACTCGAAAATCCTTCTCGTGGTAATTTAGTGGCCATGACATCCATGACAGAGCTAGTGATCTTAAAACCTGCCTTTCTTGACGGTAATCGATGGGACCCAGATCTGGAGAGTCAACGAATCGATCAACTCTTATCCCGCATCCCCACAGAGATGAACCTAAGACTCAAAATTGCCCTAGGACACTTCTTCCCCAATCCAGCCGACATAAGTCGCTCCTATTTCACCGCCAGAGAAACCTTAACATTAGGTCAGCAGCTCAGACCCCATGAGAATAAATATCTCTATGAAGATTTCTCCCTGCTGGTACTCCTGTCAGGATTACGTGGAGACTGGCGCGGAGAAGAGCTGATCACACCATATCAGGTGCTCATAGGGGCAGATAAGAATGGTCAACTGAGGAAAACCTTAACGGCTTACCTACAACATTTTGGCGATCTGCAGCAATGTGCCAATGCACTATTTATTCATCGAAACACCTTAAGGTATCGTCTAGACAAGATACAACAGGTCACAGATATCAATATCCAGGAGCTCGATGGGTTACTGCAACTCTATCTGGGACAAGTGCTCATCAGCAAAATACAGCATAGTGAACACTAACTCTCACTAAACCTAGCATCAACGGTAATAATGTTGCCGGATTGACATGATTCGGGTATAGAATACCCCTCCTCAATATCGAGTCGAGTGGACGGTAGAAGTGACTGTGGCAGTTAAAGAAATGAAAAAAGTACTGGTGATAGGTTACGTGTGGCCAGAGCCCAATTCCTCAGCCGCAGGCACTCATATGATGTCGCTATTAAGGCTCTACAGACAGCAAGGCTGGCAGGTAGAGTTTGCCACTCCGGCACAGCCATCCGATCATATGATAGATCTATCCAGTGAAGGCATAACCAGCAAAAATATCAGCCTTAACTGCGACAGCTTCGATACTTATATCTCAAAGCTTCAGCCTGATATCGTCATGTTCGACCGTTTCATGATGGAAGAGCAGTTTGGCTGGCGTGTCGAAAAGCACTGCCCAAATGCAATCAAGATACTCGACACCGAAGATTTGCAGTGTCTGCGCAATGCACGCCATCAAGCCGTTAAGAGTGAGCGAGCACTGACTCAGGCCGACTTATTCAGTGATATAGCAAAACGTGAAATAGCCGCAATTCTTCGCTGTGACATCTCGCTGATCATCTCAAGTTTCGAGATGGAGTTACTCAAGTGCACTTTCAAAGTCGACCCAAGTATCTTGCATCATCTACCGTTTATGCTGGACTTGAAAAAGTGTCCAGAACAGACAAAAGCGTACTCAGATCGCCAGCATTTTATGACCATAGGCAACTTCCGTCATGCTCCTAACTGGGACGCCGTACTATATCTGCAAAAGATCTGGCCCTTGATCAGAAAACAGCTGCCCCAGGCCGAATTGCATATCTATGGCTCCTACCCGCCACCGAAAGCAACGGCGCTTAATAACCCCAAAACAGGCTTCTTAATCAAGGGCTGGGCAGAAGATGCCTACCGAGTGATGGAGCAGTCTCGTGTCTGCTTAGCACCGATTCGTTTCGGCGCTGGCATCAAGGGCAAGCTACTCGATGCCATGATAATGCAGACCCCGAGCATCACCACATCCGTTGGCAGTGAAGGCATGCATAAAGATGAGCCGTGGCCTGGACATATCACAGATAATATCGATGACTTTGCCCAAGCCGCGGTGGATTTATACGTTCAAGAATCACTCTGGACAGAGGCTCAAAGCCACGCCTCGAGTCTATTAACGGCAAGATATGATGGCCTGAAATTAGGTCAAGAATGGATGAATAAGTTAAACCATACTCAAGAGAACTTAGCCCAGCACAGATTAAATAACTTCACCGGCGCCATGATGAAGCATCACTCCATGGCGAGCACCAAGTATATGTCCCAATGGATCGCGGCTAAAAACGCCAAGTGATCGAATTAAACAAAAAATGCTGCCTCTGCTCAACAGGTGTGGTTAAACGCTCAAATTATCGCTGAGTCTCACCTGACCACCGGGGGTATTTGTGCAAACGCACAAATATATTACCGATAAAGGTGATAAATCAGTCATTAGACACGATGCTAGATTGTGCTCAGCACAGGATAATAGCCAAAGCCTGAAATACCTTAGCCGTCGTTCTCAAAGACGGCGAGTGCACCGGGTCAACTAAAAATAATTAACAGGGACACCCTATGAGCCAAGTTATGATCTTGTTGGCAGTGATATTCTTCATTGTTATTGCCACCTCAAAATTCAAATTACATCCATTTTTGACGCTGATTTTAGCCTCATTTTTCACCGCATTTGCCTACGGTTTACCCAGCGCCGATATCGCCAAGACCATCACCTCCGGCTTTGGCGGTATCTTGGGTTATATCGGCCTGGTTATCGTATTAGGTACCATTATCGGTACCATATTGGAGAAGAGCGGCGCGGCCATCACCATGGCAGACGTGGTCATCAAGGTGCTGGGGAAACGCTATCCGACTCTGACCATGTCGATTATCGGCTACCTGGTCTCAATTCCTGTCTTTTGTGACTCGGGTTTCGTGATCCTTAACTCGCTTAAACAGTCTATGGCCAATCGCATGAAGGTCTCTAGTGTCTCCATGAGTGTCGCACTAGCGACGGGTCTGTATGCGACTCACACGTTCGTGCCACCAACACCCGGTCCTATTGCCGCTGCGGCTAACTTAGGTCTGGAATCGAATCTCGGCTTAGTCATCTTTGTCGGTGTATTTGTCGCGGCGGTTGCCGCACTTGCAGGCACGCTGTGGGCTAACCTTTTTGCCAATGTTGAGCCAGACGGTGAAGGCGCCGAAGAACTTAAACATAATGTAGAAGACTTCGACCAACTAAAAGAAGCCTATGGCACACTGCCGAGCCCGACTCGCGCCTTTGCCCCTATCTTCGTGCCCATCTTACTCATCTGTTTAGGATCCATAGCTAACTTCCCATCTGCACCGCTTGGCAATGGTCTGTTATTCGATGTACTCGTCTTCCTGGGTCATCCTGTAAACGCCCTTATGATTGGCCTGTTCCTGTCTATTTCACTGCTTAAAAGCAGTGAAAAGATTAAAGAGTTCAGCGAGCGTATCACTCAAGGTCTAGTGGTTGCCGCGCCCATTTTGTTAATCACAGGTGCAGGCGGTGCATTCGGCGCAGTGCTTAAGGCGACAGAGATTGGCGCCTTCCTGGGGACATCACTTTCTGCATTAGGCATAGGCATCTTCATGCCATTTATCGTCGCCGCGGCCCTTAAAACGGCCCAAGGTTCATCGACGGTGGCTTTAGTGACCACATCAGCCATAGTGGCACCTATGCTGGGCGATATCGGTCTGGCCAGTGACATGGGACGAGTACTGACGGTAATGGCCATCGGAGCCGGCGCGATGACAGTTTCTCATGCCAATGACAGCTTCTTCTGGGTCGTGACTCAGTTTAGCCGCATGAGTGTTAAACAAGCCTATAAAGCACAAACAATGGCGACGCTAGTTCAAGGCATAACCGCCATGACCTTAGTGTATATCTTGAGTCTTATTCTGCTTTAAACGCTAGTTCCAGAGTTCAGTGGCTGTCACAGCAGCCACTGACATTTTATAGTTTTCAGTACCCAGTTCTTCTGACTGTTTTAGGATCCCAACCAATGAAAATAGTTATCGCTCCCGATTCATTCAAAGAAAGCCTGAGTGCGATGGAAGTAGCCAACGAAATCGAACGCGGCTTTAAATCTGTCCTGCCCGACGCTGAATATCTGAAACTGCCTGTTGCCGATGGCGGTGAAGGCACTGTGCAGTCTATGGTCGATGCTACCAAGGGCTCCATTATCGAACTCGATGTCATCGGGCCCCTGGGCAAACCAGTCAGTGCTCACTACGGGATCTTAGGCAATGAGTTTATTGGTGACAGTAAGACAGCCATCATAGAGATGGCGTCGGCCTCGGGCCTACATCATGTCTCAGTCGAGAAGCGCGACCCTAGTATCACCACCAGCTATGGCACAGGCCAGCTTATCTGTGATGCGCTCAACCGCGGCATAAAACACATCATAATCGGCCTGGGTGGCAGTGCCACCAACGATGGCGGCGCGGGTATGGCACAGGCACTTGGCATTCATCTGCTCGATGAATCAGGCAAGGCCCTGAATGTGGGCGGCTCGGCATTAAGCGAGCTTCACACCATAGACATGAAAGATCTCCATCCCCTTATCCGGCGCTGTGAATTTATCGTCGCCTGTGACGTAGACAACCCTTTGTGCGGTGATAAAGGCGCATCGGCTATTTTTGGTCCACAAAAGGGCGCTACCCCCGAAATGGTCACCAGCCTGGATGCCGCCTTGGCTCGATATGCCGACATTATTGCCAAGACTATTGCTAACAAACAGATCAATAACACTAAAATTGCAGACAAGCGCAATACACCGGGTGCAGGCGCAGCCGGCGGAATGGGATTGGCTGTCATGGCATTCCTCAACGCCACACTCAAACCCGGCATAGATATCGTCATGGAAACCGTAAAGCTCGACGAAAAAATTGCCGGCGCAGATCTGGTGATCACCGGAGAAGGCAGACTCGACAGCCAAACCCTGCACGGTAAGACCCCTATAGGCGTCACGCGCGTCGCCAACTCACAGGGTATTGCGGTTATCGCCATAGCAGGCAGCGTCAGTGATGATGCCAATATGCTACTCGAACACGGCATATCAGCCATCTTCTCCATCACTCCCAGGGCGCTGCCACTGGAGGATGTGCTGGCCAATGCTAAACACAACTTGTTTACCACGTCGCAGAATATCGCCGCTCTCTATGCCATGAAGATAAAGCCGTAATGCCGTCCTCGAAGACGGTAAAATGGAGTCCTCCTCTGTTTACCGTCTGCAGATAACCTCAATGGCACTCAGGCCAAATAATCGCCACCGCTTTACATTCCCCATGAATCGTTTTAACTTTTCCACTTGATGCACCAAAGCGCATAAAGTAAAGTGACCCCCCCTTTGGAAAACTGTAACAAATAGCAGTTTCTGTTGAATAGTGTGATAGCTAAGAGATAACCATGTCGATGACACCCAAACGAGCCACAGCTTCTGAAGAGGCATTACTGCGCATCTTCACCGTACCGGAAGCCCCTGATTCAACATTAAGCGTCATCGAGCAAAACATATCGCAAAACTTGATGGGCTTCCTGCAAGAAAGTGTGGTTGCCATCGAGAAGCCTCTGTCTGAGATAGAGCTAGACTTCCAACAGCATCAAATCCCGTCTGCGCCTCAGTTTGTCTCAGACTATGCCGATGAGATGATGAAAACCTTAGTGGCGCACTCGGTTCATACCTCATCGCCTAGCTTTATCGGTCATATGACCTCTGCTCTGCCTTACTTCGTCTTGCCTCTGTCTAAGATGATGGTAGGCCTCAACCAGAATCTGGTAAAAATTGAGACTTCTAAGGCCTTCACGCCACTGGAACGTCAGGTCTTAGGCATGATGCATCACCTGATCTACAGTGAAGATGATGACTTTTACAAAAATTGGATGCACAGCGCCAACTACTCCCTCGGGGCATTTTGCTCAGGCGGCACGGTCGCTAACATCACGGCCCTGTGGATAGCCCGCAATCAGTTACTCAAGGCCGACGGGGACTTCAAGGGGGTTTCCGCTCAAGGCCTGATGAAAGCCCTACGTCATTATGGCTATGATGATCTGGCCATCTTAGTCTCTGAGCGTGGTCACTACTCATTGGCCAAAACGGCCGACTTGCTTGGCATAGGCCGTGACAACATCATTAAAATCCCCACATCGAATGATAACAAGGTCGATGTGGTTAAGATGCGCGCCATGGCGAAACAGCTTGAGCATGACAACATCAAGGTCATGGCCATCGTCGGCGTCGCAGGCACCACAGAAACAGGTAATATCGACCCCTTAGATGAACTTGCCACATTGGCTGTAGAGCTTGAGTGCCATTTCCACGTCGATGCGGCTTGGGGCGGCGCTACGCTATTATCGAACAAGTATCGCCATCTGCTTAAAGGCATAGAGCGTGCAGACTCAGTCACAATAGATGCTCACAAACAGATGTATGTGCCCATGGGCGCGGGAATGGTGATCTTCAAAGACCCGGCCTTCGCCAACGCCATCAAGCACCACGCCGAATACATATTACGAAAAGGTTCCAAAGACTTGGGCAGCCAGACCCTTGAGGGCTCTCGTCCGGGAATGGCCATGTTGGTCCACGCCTGCCTACAAGTCATAGGCCGTGATGGTTACGAGATATTAATCAACAATAGTTTGGAGAAGGCGCGTTATTTCGCCAGTCTTATCCATGAGCAAGAAGATTTCCAGCTGGTATCTGAACCCGAGCTCTGTCTGCTCACCTATCGCTATGTGCCAAAATCGGTGCAGCTGGCAATGCAAGAGACCAGAGACAATGGCAACACTGAGAAGTTAATCGAATTTAACGGCTTGCTCGACGGTCTGACTAAGTTTGTGCAGAAACGTCAACGAGAACAAGGCACCTCATTTGTGTCTCGTACCCGTATTAATCCCGAGAGTAGCAGCGGACTCAATATTCAATCTGTGGTTTTTCGTGTAGTTTTGGCTAACCCTCTCACCACCCGTGAGATATTGCAGCAGGTCTTAGCCGAGCAGATAGAGATAACCAAACAAGATAATAAATTCTTGCCGCAACTGTTAGCACTCGCCTCTCACTAATACCACTCCGAGTAAGTATCTGATCATTTAGGCAAGGCGAATGTTTGCAGCTAATAGTTATTCTCGGCAACAAGCTCCTGCGTTGCTCTCGATAATGGCTCCGGCATTATTCTACCTTCACCCGTCCATGGGCTCGTACCTCCTGCATCTGACCTCCATGGTCTTAAGCGTTCCATACGCTTTAAAGACATTTCCCATATCCCTATGAGTCAGGGAAATGTCTTATTTTGTATGGAACAAAATAGACCATGCAGTCATATATCGAGAAGATTCAACCAAACGGCTTCTGCTTCCCTTAAAGTCAACACTTCGAAACTCTTCTCAGTTAAATGATTTAACATCAATCAAGAAACCGGCTACGCAGATCTTCTGTAGGCAGCATACAGGTATCGCGCTTACCGAAGAGTGAATAACGCCGACTCCCCAGCCAGTGATAGCAATAATCCCTGAATGAGCGAGGCAAGAGCGAACATATCCTCAAAAGAGGCCATAAAGCGGGCAGGTCTTTACAGATCTCAAGCGCCGCATCGCTACGGGTATAACATTTCCCCAGCTTGATAAGAAAGAAGGTATCGCCGTAATCATTCACCAGAGAATATCTGCTCATCAAGTCTTTCGCAGCCTGGCTTTGCATAGGCGTAAAGCAAAAAATCTGTTTAGGATCTCGCTTAATGATGAAGTTGACCGCGTTATTACAGAGATTACACACGCCATCGAAGATGATGATATTTCTGCTTTCCATGGCACTCCTTATCTTTGCTTAATCACTGAGCAGGGCGACACAGTCCCACATGCCACAGATGCGCTATAAGTGTCGTCAAATTGCAGTTTAATTAGTCAAAACCCAAAAACTAACTAAATCTTAGTTAGTAAGTATTGCTTTGACGGATCTGGAGCGTCCATATATGGCATTATTGTGTTATTATGTCTGCTGAGATAAATTTTTATATTTCACCAACAAAGATGAGTAAATAAAATGGCTAAAGGTACAGTTAAGTGGTTCAACGCAGATAAAGGTTTTGGATTTATTACACCTGAAGATGGTAGTAAAGATCTATTTGTTCATCATTCAGAAATTCAAGCTGGCGGTGGATTCGCTACATTGAATGATGGCCAAGAAGTTGAATTTGAAGTTGGCCAAGGTCAAAAAGGTCCTTGTGCAAATAAAGTGGTTCCTGTTTAATTTAGGTCACTGCGCATAACATGCAAAAGCCGTTGGACACGCTAACGTGTGCTCGACGGCTTTGATTATTCAATACACTTGGAGTGATTAAAAAAGTACCGCTTCTATGCAGTAATAACAAGCTCAGTAACCATGGCCTATCCCCCTCTTATCAGCAGATAAGCATATCGCTGGCAGAAAAATCGATAAATTCAGCCCCCCAGCTACAGTTTTTCAATCCACAGCTTATATAATCAAAAACCAAGACATGCTTGGCTTCCATCTTGAATCTATGACTAACTCTCTGAATTAACAGGACTGTTTTATTGCCGTTGTTGTCGAAAAATCATGTTGTGTGGAAGCGAGAAGGTGATGCGCTTTCTCTGCAGCTTGGTTATTCAAGAAGTAATACTGATTATTCGCAGCCGCGGTTTTGGAAAAATCGTGTTGCGCCGAGCTCTGTTGCACATTATTTCCCTTGGCAGGCTGATTCTTTGAAAAATCATAACTAGATTGCGCAGCGGCCGTTTTTGAAAAATCCGGCACTTCGGCATAAGCGGCAGCAGAAGTAAATACTAAAATGGCTGATAGGGCTGCACTGATCACTAATTTCATGTTTAACTCCACAATTTACGTTGTCATTAACGGCTATTCACGAAGGTTGATACGCACCAACTAGCTGCCTCGCTTTCAATAACTGCAGGATAATCTCTCCCCTAAGTGGAGGGTCAAGCCCCTATTCTCAAATATTTAGCCACTACTGAGGCAATGACGCCTGATGCGCTGAGATAAAGTCATCCATCTCAGCTTGAGCACGAGTCTGAACACTCTCTAGACTGTCATGACTCGTCATGCTGGCAACCACTTCATAGTAACACTTAATCTTGGGCTCTGTGCCTGACGGCCTGACAATGACACGGCCTCCTCCTTCCAACTTAAAGATGAGCACATCGCTGGCAGGCAGATCGATAACTTCACTAGTACCATCTTTAAAAGTTCGCAGACCACATCTGATATCATCCGTGCTCAATACCTGCTTCCCGGCGATCACACTCGGTAACTCCTTACGCAAATATGCCCCTATGTTAGGCGTCGAGGGCTTAAGCGCTATGCTCACCTGAGTATTGAGATGGAAACCATGCTCACGATAGATGGCTTCTAATCTATCCCATATGGTCAGGCCTTGACTGGCAAGCTCGGCAGTTAACTGAGCAAATGCCACCAGCGCAGATAGACCGTCTTTATCCCATACCATAGAGCCAACCATGTAACCTAAGGCTTCTTCATAGGCAAACAGGCACTGGTTATCCTCTGTCTGCTCCGCCATACCCACGTTAGTGAGCCACTTAAAGCCCGTCAATGTGGTCAAGCAGGTCGCATCCAGACTCGCCGCCACTTTCGATAATAGGCTTGAAGACACAATCGTTGTGCAGATCAGGCGTTGATTTTTAGCGGCGTGAGTCATCAGGTAATGACCAAACAGTACACCCACCTGATCGCCTGTCAGCATCTGATAATCACCGGCCTCAGTACGAACGGCAACCGCAAAACGATCGGCATCAGGATCGTTAGCACAAGCCAACATGGCGCCGTGCTTCTTCGCCTCGGCTATCACAAGATCCATCGCCCCTTTCTCTTCGGGGTTCGGAAAATTCACCGTAGGAAAGTCACCATCGGGCTCACGCTGAGCGGCCACCGAATAGACCTGAGTCACGCCAGCATCGGCCAGTACAGTCTCAGCCATCTCGGCGCCGACACCGTGCATGGCGGTGTATGACAGACTTACTAGCTCAGGCTGAGTATGGTTTTGCAGCACAGCAGCATCCTTGATCCCTTGACGATAGCTTTGATAGAAATCATCTTCCAGCATGATCAGCTTACCCCTGGCCTTAGCAGATTCGAGATCCAATAAATGGATGGACTCAGTCGCCGCCTTATCGATACACGCCGCAATACCTGAGTCGTGAGGCGGGATGATCTGCGCCCCGTTACCCCAGTACACCTTATAACCATTATACTGAGGTGGATTATGACTCGCGGTCACCACTATTCCCGCCGCCGCATCGAGATGAATCACCCCAAATGCCACTAGAGGCGTCGGCGCCACCTTACAGGTAAGATAAACTTTGATCCCCATGGCAGTGAGTACGCCCGCCGCATCATGGGCAAATTGCTTGGAATCGTGGCGTCCATCGTACCCAATGACCACACCACGAGTGTCTACATCGCTTACCTGTTGCTTAAGATAGGCTCCAAGGCCTGCAGAAGTCTGTTGTACTACCAAGCGATTCATCCCCATGGGACCCGCTTCGACGACGCCTCTAAGCCCGGCAGTACCGAATGCGAGTCGCCCCGAAAAACGCCGCTGTAACTCTGCTTCATTGCCGTTATCTATTAGCGCCTGCAGTTCTTGTCGAGAACGGGGATCTGGATCCTTATCAAGCCAATGTTTAACCCTAAACTTTAACTGTGTATCCATAATTCACTTCACCTGATATAAATTGTGCCGCCTGGCCTAAATTACCGTCGGCAACTGGAAATAGTTATCATTAACCCTAAACCTAGCCTCTACAGAGAACAAGAACATTTGCACTTTAAAAAGAAAGATTAAGCAAATCTTCCTTATCAAATGATGTAAGATGCGGCCAACTATTCAGCCATTATCTCGATTGCTAGTGCCGTGGAATTTAAAGGAGTAGAGAGAAATCAAATTGAGCACCTCAGGGGTAAAAGTCTAAGATGTCCAAATGAATTATGAGTTTAAGTACTCTCTCAGTTTTACCATTCCTTGGTCAATGCTAATAATAGGAGAATATCCGAAATCTGCTTTCGCCGCCGAAATATCAAAATAGTGACTGGTCGACAGTTGTTTAGCCACGAAACGGGTCATCATAGGCTCATCCGTCTTGCCTAGGACGCCATAGACGCTTTCGAGCACGACACCCACCGCATAGGCTAGGCCAGCGGGGACCCGTTTGGTCACTTCAGGCAAGTCAACACAGGCTAAAATCTTATTCAGCATGGCAGCCATGGTGATAGGCTCGTCATTACTGATAAAGTAGGCCTTACCCGCAGCCGACGCATCTTGACTGCAGAGATTTACCGCTGCCAATATGTGGGCGTAGGCCGCGTTACCCACGTAGATGGTATCCACCAATTTATCTTCTTTGCCGACTAACTTGAGTCGCCCGGCTTTGGCCCTCTCAATGACTCGCGGTACCAGATGAGGATCTTCAGGCCCCCAGATAAGATGAGGGCGCAACGCCAGTGTCTTCAGTGTCTGGCTATTGGCCTCGAGCACCATCTGCTCGGCAACGGCCTTAGACTCGCCATAATGATTTAGATAGTTAGCGGCGTATGGGGCACTCTCGTCTATGCCGGATTCATCCTCACCGGCAAAGGTCACACTGGGCGTACTGGTGTAAATTAGCTTACTGATCTTGAGTTGCTGACAAGCGCTGATGATATTGGCCGCACCATCCACATTAGGTGAAAAGTAGCTCTGTTTGCTGCCCCAGATACCCGCCTTGGAAGCCACATGAAAAACCAGATCGCAACCTTTCATGGCATCGAAAACCCCGGCCCTATCGGCAATATCGCCTCTGACCATAGTCACGCCCATATCTGTCAGCTCAGGATAATCACCTCGGGCAAAGCCTGTCACCCGAATTCCGGCCACCAATAAACGCTGGCAAATAGCCTTACCTAAAAAACCACCGGCACCTGTGACAAAAGCATGACTCGCCTTGACCTTTAGTGCCTGAAGAGCGGCCTGTTCCAGAGCATGAAACTCTGTTAAAACAATTGCAGCTGCTTGTGTGTCGACTGAGACATGAGTCACTGACATGGATTATTCCTTATGCTTATTCTGGGCCCAGACGGCTAGTTTCTCACGAAAAATCTTAGCATTATGACGAATATCGACGGGAAACTCAGGATGAATGAGAAAACGTTTGATGCCCAGAGTTTGGCTATGTTGCTCGGCGATGGCATTGAGCTCAGCATATAAGCTAGCCCCTAAAGAACATGCCAGAGATTTATCCAGCTCAATACACAATAGGGGCACAATCTCAGGGCGTCTGGCATCGCCGTTGACCTCAATGCCAACTAATGCGCTGCGCTTGACTTGGGGGTGGGTATTGAAGATGCGTTCACAGGGGATGGAAAAGTAGCGTTGACCACCACTGGCATCGACTCTATGGGCCTTACGGCCGCACATCCATAACTTGCCTTCACTGTCGAGATAACCGAGATCGCCCATACGGTGGCGTATCATTTCGCCATCTTGGATCTTAGCCTGCTCGGTCGCACTATCACGGCGATAATAACTGCGGCTCACCATGGGGCCCTTAACCACTATTTCGCCTATCTGACCGGCCTCCAACCTCAATGACTCACTCCAGAGCGAAATCGGTTGCTCGGTGATCTCTATGATGGCAATGTCCACCCCTGAGATGGCGTCACCGACACAAATCCCGCCACCGTCATCTGTGATGGCCGTGGTGTTAAACAGGGCCTGACTGCCCATCCTACTCAGAGGCAGTGACTCGGTAGCACCGTAGGAGTTAAGCACTTCCACCCCATCACTGAGCATCTTGCTGAAATGCTTGATAGAGGAGATCGTCGCCGGAGCACCTGCGGATATGACACGCTTGATGCTTGGCAACTTATGATGACTCGCCTCAGTGCCCTGTCCCTCTTGCACACCCGCTTGCCCCAACCTCTCGATCAAAGCCGGATTAACAAACATATTCGTGCATTGGTACTTCTTGATAGCGGCAAACAAGTAATCAGGATTGGCCGTTATCGGCTTGCTGGCATCCATCTCGGGAATGATCGAGGCCATGCCTAATGCGGGACCAAACAGAGAAAATAGCGGGAAAGTAGCCAGGTCGCGCTCACCGGGCTTAATGCCATAATCATCTCTCAGAGCGCTTATCTGCGCCTCAAACATCTTATGGGAATACACTACCCCCTTGGGCGTTCCAGTGCTGCCACTGGTAAACAAAATAGCGGCCATCTCATCTTGGTCTAGCCAGAGCATCTCATAGGGCTCTGATGAACCTAGGGCTGCGATGACTGCCAATGTGACCCCGCCAAACAAGTTGCGACCCCCTACGGTCACCAGATGCTTAACCGACTCCTTGCCCCAACCGAAGAGCTTACGAGCCAAGTGGGCCTTAGGGATGCCGATAAAGGCATCGGGCTCTGACTCGATGAAACATTGCTTGAGATTCTTCACTCCCATGCCAGGATCCACCAAGATAGGCACGACTCCTGCCTTAAACAGGGCGAAAGTTAAAGTGAAAAAGTCGACACTCGGGGTCACCATCAACACGACCTTCATGCCACGCCTTATTCCGTAGGCATTTAGGCCATGGGCTAAACGATCACTTCGTTGATTGAGCTCGAAAAAGTTGAGCTCTTGATATTCCAGCATCTTGGCAGAAAAAATAGACCCTCTAGCTATTTGTACCGCGACAGCGAGATCATCACGGGATGGCTTGCGGCGTTATGAGGTGACGACAGAGATAGCGTCCGCTTTTGGGTGATGTCG
>NZ_ABIC01000045.1 GCF_000172075.1 Shewanella benthica KT99 | reverse complement strand
GAGTCCAAATGAAAAATTCATTTCTATCATGGCCACTTCATGCGCCCTTGTCGCCAGTTTGCTCATGTCTCAAGTCGCCTTAGCCGATGAAAGCTATACCGAGACAATCGCCAATTTCAAGCAGGCTAACGATACCCATAAGTTTTTCGATAACGCCTACGGTTACGCCATTTTCCCTACCGTGGGCAAAGGTGGATTCGGCATCGGAGCTGCATACGGTAAGGGGCGAGTGTTTAAAAGCCACGCCTACACAGGTGATACCAGCCTGACTCAGATATCCATTGGATTCCAGATTGGCGGTCAAGCCTATAGCGAGATCATCTTCTTCAAAGATGCCAAATCTTATAATGAATTTACCAGCGGCAGCTTCGAATTTAGCGCTCAAGCATCGGCAGTAGCCATCAATATCGGTGTTAACGCTCAGGCGGGCACAACGGGGAACTCCAGCAGTGCCGGTAAGTCTGCTGCTAAAGCCTCTTACATCAATGGCATGGCAGTTTATACCTTAGCTAAGGGTGGCTTGATGTTTGAAGCGGCATTAGCCGGACAGTCATTTACCTTCGAAGAGAAATAGATCGAGAAGGTTCTAGTTCCTAGAAACTAGGACCTTCATTACTTGTTGTCGGATAACAAGTTTCAAATATCTTTGGTTGGGTTCATTTAGCAGTTTTGGTGTTTGGTTGGTTTGCTGGATGCCATGACTTAGCTGTTATCTACCGCCTGCCCGGCGAGGGATGTGCACTCTTTATTTTGAGAAGGTTCTGCGACACGGCGCCCTCTCTATTGACGGAAAGTGTCCCTATAGCCTCTGCGACAGCGTCCTTGCTGTCGAAGGTCACAGCCGCGTTCACACCTGATTATTCATTTCTTCGATTGGAGTTTACGGTTCGTAACTCACTTCTGGACAAAAACACGTTAGAGCATCTGGTCTATCGCGAGTGACTTAGATGAGAAAAAGTATCTCAATTTCTCTCCGACCCCTTTATCTTTAGCTACACGGCTGAAACACTTTGGATAATTAGAGCTAGGTTTGTCCTACCCATTAGGATGGCAGACCTTGCCCGTTACTAGTGAATTCAACACAGTATAATACCTAGCATTGAGGCTCAGGAATCCATTCAACAATTTGACAAAGCAAGTTAATCAGTGCACATCAATTTAAGATTTCGGTATGGAGCAACTCTGCACAAGCAGGCTCTTTACCTGCTTGTAAGACCCTAATAGGCCCAGAAAACGCCAGTGTATTCAACACGATCTTGTGGAATAAGTTTAAGCAGGATGATACTTTCTCACGTTCAAGTATTTCTTTAGCCAAATTATCTTCTCGGACCTTAGGGTGAGCACTTTCATTGCGAAGCTCTTGCCACAACTTCTTATCTGCACTTGTTATTACACCCTGTTCAATCAAGTAATCTAGAGCTTTAGCTGCTGTAATATTCTTCCAGTAACTCACGCTACCCAGAATCCGACTGCGTTGGTCATCGGTTAGCTCAAGCGTTTTAATCTGTTGCTTGACCTTCTTTATCTCAGCTTCCAACTCTAAGTTATTTTGTTTTACCTTGATAGCAGGGATATATATATCATTTAACAGCCCTTCAATAGCGACCGATAGGGTTAGAATCATAATGCTATTCTTTGATTGGAATGAGTACCACACCCTCTCCCATTGAGAATACATACTCTCAAATTGCCTAGTGTTCTTCTTGCGCAGACTGATTATATTGTCTAATAACTTGTAGTGGTAAACAGAGTCTCTGTACTTTTTATCAGCAAAATTTTCGACCATTGGGCTAGATGACCGCTGGCACTTTTGATTGTTAGCTATACTGGAAATAATCTCTTGTTTGCCTTCACCCATGCGCTTCAGTATATAAACAAACTGAGGCATAGATGCGCTAGAAAACCCAATATAGAACTTCAAACATTGCAAGAGTTCTTCAGGGTCAAAGCATCCCGTTACACGCACTTCTGTGTAGTCTAGCTTTTTGACCATAGATATTGAATAACCATCCATTTCCAGTACTGTCTGATTCCGGCTGTGTGACTCATCACCAAGGCTAGAAACCACTGAATTAGACTTGTTAGCAGGGATGTTGAAATGTTCTGCAAATTCAAAGTAAAGGTAATTACCTTCTTTTGATTGATGCGGCTCAGCGGTAGAACAGCAATTAATCGACGATAAGATGATGTAGTGATGGACTGGTGGGTACGATGAGTTCATATTGATTTGGATAGAGAAACCGTCAGACACATACACGTCACCGCTTATTGTTTGAGCACGGAGATACAACTTGTGATCTTCATTTAACGGGTCTTTAGGTAGTATTTCACTAAACAACGCACGAGGTACATTCTCACTGGTGGTGCAAATGAACTCCATGTAGATTGTCCCGACATTGTTAACCTTAATAGTGCCGTGACCCGACATTTTGAGTCCATCATCCATTATTTGAAACACTTCGACCTGAACGCAATGCAGAACCAACTCAGCCAGAAGCTAAATCAGAAAATGTGATCAGCCTTCATTCGAAGGCTAACTACTTATGTCCCCCAAGGAGCCGGTGGTAGTGCTACCGGCTTAGTCAGATCGAAATCCACTCTAAAGTCACGCTCTTCACGGGTCAGGCGGTAAGTAAACTCTTCTGGCTCGATATACATGTGCCACACATTGGTAATAGAAACATCTAAACCATTTTCTCTGAAATTATTGATTGAATATGCATCGACGGGAAAAGATTGCTGCTCAGCACTGCCCATGTTCGCTGTCATGCCGCCATACATGGTCACCTTGTCTTCACTGCCATCTTTATGGCGATGATCGTGGGCTAAATGTAAGCCATATTGGGTTTTAGTTATTACCCAGGTACGGGAATGGTCATCACCCACATGAAACGACACCTTTAGTTCCGTGTCGGTACACTCACGCACATGCATGATAAGTTTCTTTCCGCTAAATGCAGAGTCGGCAGAGTTTCCGGCTGTCACAGTTCCTTCGAATGCTTTACCACAGTGGGCGGCGATACTGTCGAAGAAGGCATCCTGTTCAGATGTAGTGGCCAGAGCTGGCAAGGCAATCAATGAGATCGTAGTGAGCAAGAGTGCAAGCTGTGAGTATTTTGTTGTTTTCATTATTATCTCCATCAATTTGTCTATCCGTCTATTCACAAGGCAACGAGACTAGCACAGAGAAATAAATTTAAACTGAAAACCATTTAACGACATAAAAGGAGCTGCAACTCAAAATCTTAACCGACAGCCGGGTTCAAGGCGGCTCAGAAAAAGCTGATTGGCCAGAGATTAGCGCAGAGTGTGATGTTATTGAAAAAAAGACCCTCTACAACAAACCGTAATAGAGGGAACCAAATATGGTGATGTGGTTAGGTGTGGTTAGATGAACTTGGAATACTTGTTAACAACCTTTAGCGGCACTATCCATTTTGCGCCCCTTCAAAGCCTTTGCCTCTATGCAGGTAAACCTGCATAGAGCATGTCGATAATGATTAACACTAAACTAGCTATAAATTTGAGTATGACTATCTGTAATGAATCCCCCTCACTGACCGCTCAGAGGGGGACGATTTCTCATCTATCGTTACGCTTTCTCTACCCGTACAGGCACCCCATGACGGCAGTTAGCTCCGGTCCAGTAGTCGTTGAGCATACTAGCCTTGGCGTTACGGGTTGGAACCTGAAACTGAAATCATCTGTTTCATCGCCTCCCGAATAACCTTATCGACTTAGCCCCCTCAACAGACAAAGCTGAGGGGACGGTTGAGCTATTACCGTTTACACTTTCTCTACCCGTACAGGCACCCCATGACGGCAGTTAGCTCCGGTCCAGTAGTCGTTGAGCATACTAGCCTTGGCGTTACGGGTTGGAACCTGAAACTGAAATCATCTGTTTCATCGCCTCCCGAATAACCTTATCGACTTAGCCCCCTCAACAGACAAAGCTGAGGGGACGGTTGAGCTATTACCGTTTACACTTTCTCTACCCGTACAGGCACCCCATGACGGCAGTTAGCTCCGGTCCAGTAGTCGTTGAGCATACTAGCCTTGGCGTTACGGGTTGGAACCTGAAACTGAAATCATCTGTTTCATCGCCTCCCGAATAACCTTATCGACTTAGCCCCCTCAACAGACAAAGCTGAGGGGACGGTTGAGCTATTACCGTTTACACTTTCTCTACCCGTACAGGCACCCCATGACGGCAGTTAGCTCCGGTCCAGTAGTCGTTGAGCATACTAGCCTTGGCGTTACGGGTTGGATCCGACGGGATCATCTGGTTAATAGCCACCCCACCAGCACGCTCTTTTAAGCCCGCCAGTTTTTGACCATTGATAATCCTGTCATCACCACCAAAACCTTGGGTGTGACCAAACCCGTGGGACACACATACGGCTCCTTTGGCAACCCCTGAATCGGTCTGCAGCAGCCCAACGGCAGGCTTGCCGTTGGCAGTGATAAGCTTGACACTATCGCCGTCGCTCAAGCCCTGCTCGCTGGCGGTATCCTGGTTCATGTAAACAAAGTTAGTCGGACTGATTTCGGCGATACGCTTATAAGCTACCGCATAATTAGAACGTACCGTGGCCTTGTAGCTTGAGAACAACAGAGGATACTCTGACTTAGGCCAATGACTCTCCCAGGTGTCTCCATTCCAGAACTTATGCTCCTGATAGGTGATAGTGCCAGGATAACGCTCTCCAGAATAAGCATGACGCAGGTGTGTCACGGCTTCATGATAGATCTGCAGACACTTGGCGCCCGCCCCCTTGATAAACTCACCGTCATAACGATCATCCGCCACATAGTAGCCGCCTCGAGACAGTAAAGACTCTACCTGACTCGTTTCAGCTGGAGTCAGTCTCGGGGTCAGCGGTTTCATCGCATAATCCAGCCCGGCCCACTCTCTGTCCTCGGCCGTCACCTTAGGTAAGCCTTCGCACTGAGCCGCCACGTTAGCCAGATATTTTGCATGCCAATCTTCGAAACATAGCAAGTCAGCCCGATGACCATCTGCGTGGGCGATAGCACCTTTACCGAAGCCTGGTAGCTTCATCTCTAAGGCGATATCAATCAGTAACTGCTCCATGCACACGTGTTGACCACGTTCGTTTTTAACCGTTCTCGGCGTGACCAATGGCGCCGCAGCGACGACACCCAACATATGGGATCCCCACATACGATCCGCCGCATACTCCTCCAGCATGGAACGATCGGGGATGAAGTAGTCCGCATAGCGGTTAGTTTCATTCATGTGGCAATCGATACCGACAATTAACGGCAGTCGCTTAGGATCGGCGATACTCGCCACGACTTCCTGACTGATCGATGCCGCACTGTAGAGGAAGTTGTTGCGCCAGTTGAACAACACCTTGGCCCGATATGGGTCGGCGTTGGCATGACTGGTCCACTGCTCGGCCGCATTCATGGCAGGAAGAGCCTCATGCCATGGCGTGCTCGCAGGATATGGGTTTTGCCCCTTAGCCAACTTCTGCTTATACTCGGTCGAAGACTCGTAGGCGCCATCACGACAAGCATTGACTACGCCATCTAAACTGACACCATCGTCGATATTGGCCAGATCGTAGCGTCCTTCCATGCCACCTATGGGGCCATTACCGTATATCGCCCCGCCTTTGGCGTCATGGGAGCCGACTAAGGTGTTGAGTGTTGCCCAGATCCAACCCATCACGAAACCATCGGAAGAGTTAGTGCCGCCGTTACCCGCGATACAGGCCTTACGCCCATAATGACCTAAATCTTTCGCCACCTGTCGCATATCTTCGATGCCGATGCCCGATTGCTCGGCATAGACCTTCATGCTGGTACGTTGGGCTTCCTCTCGAAGTAGAGACAGGGAAGAAACCAGCTTAACCTTACGGCCCTTGTTATCTTTAAACATTTTACTGACAAACAGCTCAGCCTTATCACCCTTCTCGGCAGACACTAAACTTTGGCTAGCCGACTTGATAATCAAGGCTTCATCGCCACCGAGACCGAAATCGGCCGCCTTAGCAAACCCGCGATAATTAGCATGCTTAGGATCCATCACTACAAGGTGACCGGCATTGGTATAGTTAAGCTCACCCGCCGCCTTCGCCGCCTTCTCGCTCGCTCCTTCAAGATGGACCTTGTTGAACCAGCCCTCCTCGAGCATGGTGCGAATGACACCGAAGGAGAATGCCGCATCCTGGCCCGGTTTAACCGCTAACCACTTGGCATTGGTGTCCGCTGCGACTGTGGTACGCAATAGTGGATCGACACACACATACTTGAATTTTCTATCGACTCGGCTGTCGGCAAGACCACGTCCAGCCCGGTTGAGACTGTTACCCGATGAGCCTGGGCTGGTGCCCATAAACAAGCCATATTCGACATTTTCCCAGTCGACATCGTTGAGCCACTCCTCGAAGCCTGACGCCATGCCTAGGCTGTAACCTGTCACTTGCGCCGCGCCACAATAGGCATGCTTAGTCCCCAGATTACTGGTGCCCCAGGCTTGCTGCATGAAGCGGGCGTAGAAGCTGCCGCGCAGGGTATCTTCGGCGCAAAATGTAGCAAACAGATGGTTGGCTGCGGAGCCAAATTCAGGAAATCCAGGTTTAACTTGCTTATCGAGCTGGCGTACCGCCCTTAGCCCTTCCACATGGCCCTCACCAAACAGATCACCACCGTTGACGATCTCTGACAGAGCCTGCTCGTAGCTGATGGTGACCCACTTGCCTTCGCCGCGTTTGCCCGCGCGCTTAAGCACCTGGGTGACGCGACGCTCGTCATCGACCGAATCGGCACAACTTGCGCCCTTGGCACAGGTCGTGGCACGATTGACTAGTCCGGCGTCTCCCGTCAACTCGATGTAACTCTGCTTAACCGGGGTATCGATTGGCAGTGGCGAGCCCGAGTTGTTCTCGCAATAGGGGTTACCCCCGACTTTCAAAACCTTGTCACTGGCTTCATCGATACGAACCCGCAGACCACAGATGTTGTAACAGCTGAAGCAGCGGGAATATGCCGTTCTTATTCCAGGAGTTTTACTCCATTGACCATCAGCACTCTGTAGACACTCTGGAGGAATTGGGTGACCGAAACGGGATACATCTTCGCTGCGCACAGCGTGAGATTCTTGAGTTTTTTCACCACAACCCACAGTAGCTGCAGCGACAGAAACAACACCCGCTTGGGTTAAAAATTTACGTCTATCCATTGTCAACTCCTAGCGCTGCCATTTGAGAAAATTAAGTGACAAGATCTCTTGATCATCTGCCTGCTCTGGTAAACCGATATAAAAAATATTGGGCTGAGTACCTGCTTCAGATAGCATGGCATAAGCCTTATTGTCTCTAAGTAGCTGAGAGATCTTACTCTGCGGATCATTCAGATCTCCAAATATCCTAGCTTCACCAATACAGGTCTCAACACAGGCAGGCAGAAGGCCTACTGATACGCGGTGAATACAGAAATTACACTTTTCCGGGGGAGATTCTAAGGTCTCATCTTTGCGCCTAGCCCCATATGGACACGCATCCACACAAAGCTGGCAATAGATACACTCGTCATGGTCGATGACAACAATGCCATCCTCCTTGCGTTTATATGTTGCCCCTACCGGGCATACATAAACACATGCAGGGTTATCACATTGATTACACTGATTGGGTACCGCTAGTGTGACGAAGCCATCTTCTTGCTCGATACTCGCCTGGTTGACTCGCGTCCGCCCACGCCCCGCCTCAGTTTGGTTCTCCATGGCGCAGGAAACGGTACAGGATAAACAACCGGTACAACGCCTAACATCGAACACCATGGCCAAGCGCTTACCCTGAGTCTTGGCTTGCAGTTGTGCGCTGGGCACAACTGCGAGCATGGCGCCACCAGCAGCCATTTTTAATATGGAACGTCTATCCAGCATAATCCATCCTTAAATATGATAAATAAATGCGACCGTTTATTTATCATTTATTTATACTTGTCTTTATTTTAAAATACACAAAGCAGGAAGAAATATATAATAAAATAATAATTAAAAAGGTGACAATCAAATAAAGATCACACTTTAAAAATAAATTAAAAAAGAATGAAATATATTTACGGACACGTTCCACCAGTCACTAACGCGCTCAAACAGCCCAATATCACATATACTAAATAAATATTTATTTGATGAAATTTTTAAAAATTAATTTCACCCATCTAGAAAATAGAAGCGAAGAATGCAATAAAATACATAAATAACAGTTAGTTGAATAGTTTAGAGTATCAACCACGAACACAGCTCTTATTTTGACCGTTCATTAAGCAAGCGCTTGAAATAAATACGTGCACGCCAGGTAAATATCAATATCCGACTTTTGCAAAAATCAATAATTGAAAACTGGGATTAATATCAAACTTCTAACAATAACAATATTAAAGTGTGACATATGACATTGAATACTTCGGCATATATATAGATGATACTCACCCATAATAAATAACCAGTTCTGAATTATGAATAAAATTGACCAGCTTAATTACAACCAACTAAAAGTATTTATAGCTGTGTATGAACATGGTCAGAGTCATCAGGCTGCCAATGAGTTAGGCATGACTGCTTCGGGTGTGAGTCGCACCTTAAAAATTTTAAGGGATATATTTAATGACTCACTATTTATCCGCCGCTGTTCCGGCTTCGTTGCAACCGAGAAAACCCATAGATTAATTCCCATGGCCAAGGCCCTGGTCGAGCAATATCAAGAAATCGAGATGCAGCATTCGGTATTCACCCCAGCCGAGTCTGGTGGCCAATACATCATTCATGCCTATGACGAATTCGTCTACGCGGTGCATAAGGTGATCCGAAATGACATCCTGGCAGAGGCGCCCAACTTGCGATTCGATATCCGGGTGATCACCCGTGATTGCAGCACCGAACTTGCCAATGGCGAGATTGATTTCGTGGTGGTCTATGAAGGGTTCAACGGCAAGAATCTCAACTACGAGATGTTCGCCGAAACCGATCACCTCTATATCTTGGCACGTCGAGGCCACCCGCTACTGACACAGGCACTCACCCTGGAGAATATCTCCCACTACTCCTGCCTGGAGATCGACAACTATGACGACCTTCGCAGCCCGCTACTGGTGAACCTATGCCGCGAACAAGATCTGTGCATGGAAGTCGAGGGTTACACGGACAGCCTAGCATCGGCTATGAGGCTATTGAGCGAGACAGATGCCATCACCCTGAGCTGCAATCAGTTTACCCGTCAGTTTGTCGACATGATCCCGGCGATCCAATACATCAAACTGCCCCCGGAGTTGGCTCAGAGATGTCGTATTCGTCGCCGGGGAAAACGTGAAATCGGCAACTATGTCCTCCACGGTGATACCAATAATTCCGCCGCATTTAACTGGGTTAAATCCAAACTGATCTGCGGCTTAGAGAGAGAGTGGCGCCTAGCGAGCCAAGAATGAACCATTTATCGAGGACGAAGAGTAACGAGCTGCCAGTCCCTGCAATAAGTCCGGCAGTTCACCGGCTGAAGAGGAGTTCAACAATAGCAACACCAAGATAGGCCAGAAATAAAAATGTGAGCATTACCAAGAGTATGAGCGAAACGGAAAATGACACCAACAACGAGTGTCAACCCGATTGAGCTCAAACACAGAGTCAAACTTTACAGATAAAAAATAAGTAGTGAATTAACACTATCAAGATGGGGAACACATATGAAGATTAACAGACGCACATTCCTACAGGGAGTCGGAGCCAGCTCCGTTGTAAGCTCTCTGTCAGGCTTGATGCCCGGCATTGCCAGTGCTACGGAACAACGTGGCGGCGCGCCAGACAAGTTACTCAAGCGCGAAGGTGTCATCAAATATCACACTTGCCAACGTAACTGTGCTGACCGCTGTTTGCTGAAGTTTACCGTGCAAAATGGTCGTATGACCTATGTTGAAGGTGCCTCAGAGATGAAGAAGATGGGCACCTCACCTTGCGTTAAGGGTCATGCCTATGTGCAGTACACTTACGCTGCCGATCGTATCTTACATCCGATGGAACGTGCGGGTAAAAAAGGCGAAGGCAAGTGGCGTCGTATTTCATGGGATGAAGCCTATGCCAAGATCAGCTCTCGCCTGAAAACTATCATTAAAGAGCACGGTGCGGATTCGATCCTGCCATACAGCTACTCGGGCCACGAGGGTGTTATCGGTAAATACGGCGGACCAAGCCGTTTCTTCAACGCCGTAGGTGCACGTAAGCTAGACCGCAAGGTGTGCGTATTCGCCGCCTATGAAGGCCTTAAATCTGTGACCGGTACTTATCAAGGTCCAGATCCATACGACAACATTTACACCAACTGTTATATCTCTTGGGGTCAGAACGAGACGGCAACCAACGTTCACGGCATCAAGTTCATCAACCAGGCACGCGATAGAGGTGCCAAGCTATTGGTAGTGAACCCAATACGCACACCTATCGCGTCCCAAGCCGATATCTGGCTACAGCCAAAACCAAGTACCGATACCCATCTTGCTGCCGGTATCATGAAGTATCTGATCGAGAACAACTTGGCTGACACTAAGTTTATCGAAGCCAACACCCTTGGTTACCAGGACCTGCTAAAACGTCTGGACGAAATGAGCTACGACGAAATTGAGAAGGTCACTGGCATACCAAGAGAGAAGATGTTCAAGTTCGCCAAGGTCTACGGTGAATCTGAACTATCGGTATTACGTCTGGGTTACGGCATGCAGCGTAACTACAACGGCGCCCGTATGTCTCGTGCCATCGCTATGATGCACGCCGTTGCGGGTCAATTCGGTAAAATTGGTAACGGTTTCATTTACGATAACACCCAAGCCGATGACAGCCTGAACTATTCTAAGGGTCGTGCGGATCACATTCACCCGAACCCAGATACCGTGGGTCATGTGAATATGACGGAGATCGCCAAGGCGCTTCACCCGACTAATCCGACTGGCTATGGCAAGCCAATCAAGCCTATCAAGGCGGTGATTAACTACAATGGTAACTTCGTTTCAGTAGCGCCAGATTCCAACGCCTGTCGCCGCGGCGTAATGCGTGATGACCTGTTCTTAGTCGTCCATGATTTCTTGATGACTGATACGGCAGAACTGGCCGATATTATTGTGCCATCGACCACTCAGTTTGAGTTCCCGGATATGGGTACCGATTACAACTGTTACCACATGCAGACCTCTGAGAAAGTGATTGAGCCTCTGGGTGAATCCAAAGATAACTGGATCTTCTTCAAAGAGTTAGCCGCCCATATGGGACTGGATCATCACCCCGAACTAAGGGTCGATTATGAACAAATCCTGCGTGATTTCTTAGACACAGATGCGCCAGCGTTCAGACACAACAACATCACCTACGAGCAGATCATCAAAGAGAAGTTTGTCACGGTTTACGAGCAACGCCCTTACTTCGGTGATGGCAAGTATAAGACTGACAGTGGCAAGATTGAGTTCCATTCTCAGATGATGATTGACGCCGGCTACCACCCAGTGATTGACTTTGGTCTGCCTGAAGATGAGATGATCCCTGAAGAGAGAAACCTGCCATTCCGCATGTTATCTCCTGCTATCCCTCAACGTGCCAACAGCGCCTTCTATAACGTGAAGTATATTCGTAACTTCCCAGCTTATTTTGCCAAGGTTAATACCGAAGATGCCAAAGAGCTTGGGATTAAGAATAACGACAGAGTCAGACTCAGCAACCACAGAGGCGAGGCTTTCTTCGTCGCACAGGTTTCGAGTCAGGTTGGACGCGGCACCGTGATGGCACCGAAAAATAACTGGCGCCGTATGGATCCACAGGGGAAATCCAGCTGTACCAACAACCTCACCACCGACAAGTTAACCGATATGGGCGGCTGTTCAGCCTACCATTCGACTAATGTCGCGTTAGAAAAAGCCTAAGGAGTAAAAAATGTCTATTAATCAAAAAGTGGGCTTTGTCTTCAGACAAGAGAACTGTGTTGGTTGTGGTGCCTGTACTGTCGCCTGCCAGATCCACAATGAACTGCCCGAGAACCACAGATTCCGTAAAGTCGATCGCTATGAAGTCGAGCGCGAAGATGGCGCGATTGATGTGTGGTTATCTCATTCTTGTATGCACTGTGAAAATCCAGCCTGTCTGATGGTTTGCCCAACTAAGGCCTACCATGTCAGAGATGACGGTATCGTGGTCCTTGATCGTGAAAAATGTACTGGTTGTGGCCTGTGTGTCAGCGCCTGTCCATACTCTGCCGTCAACATCCGTGAAGACGATGGCAAGGCTGACAAGTGCAACATGTGTGTCGAGTTACTCGACCGTGGCATGGCACCAGCCTGCGTTGCTGGCTGTCCTGTGCAATGCATCGAAGTCGGTAACATCGATGAGGTGTTGAAGAAACCTTCGGCCAGTAAAGAAGGTGTCGGTTACGGCGATTGCATCACGAAACCTAACATGGTGATTATTAAGGAACGCGCATAATGACAACGCAATATGGTCCGATGGCAACAGCTTACTTTGCCTATAAATCGATGATTTTTTCGCCCTCAGGAACAGAGGCGTTAACTGGCATGATCGCATATCTCGAAGAGAATCGTCCAGATAGCTCTTTACTCACAGAAGCAAAGAAATTTGTCGATGACTCATCGGAATTGGAGTTTGACTTCAACCGCATGTGTATCGGTCCATATAAGCTTCTAGTTGCTCCTTACGAGGGCGTTTATCGTAGCGGCAATCATGTCATGAACACCGACGAAACAGTCAGAGTTGCCGAGTTTTATCAAAATATTGGCCTGGTCATCGACGATAAGTTCAATGAGCCTGCCGATTTCATCGGTAACGAACTGGAGTTTCTCTACTGTGTTCACGCGTTAGCGAGTGAGCAGAAAGCGGCAAATAATATCGAAGCCTTCGATGAACTCACGGCCATTGCCGACGAATTTATCACTAAGCACCTTGGCACTTGGATAACCCCCTTCTGTGAAGGGATACAAACCCATGCCCAGCACGCTTTTTGGCGGGAATTCGCTACCGAACTGCACCTTTTTATCACCCAGAAAATGCAGTGATGCGTTGACTTTATACAAGCTAAGTTAACCCACTTTGTACCAAGTAAAACGGTGATGTCCGTCGATACCTGAATCTACATTCCCCTTCAGGTATCGACGGGTATAGCCAAATAGGCGACCTTAAGTCGCTAAAGGAGTTATGAATGAACAGAGCAATAAGATTGTTTAGTTTTATTGTCATCAGCCTGTTTGTCTCAACGGCAGCAATGGCCGCTGATGTTGCAACACTGCAACCTCAGCAATGGCAAACAATTGAAATACAAGCTATCCCGGGTGATATCCCCGAGTTGCGAGGCATGCCAACGCAACCAGAGTTATTGATGCCGGCATCGATACCTGAAGAGGCCGATGAGACTATCCTAGGTTATCTAGGCGACACCGAAAGCATCGCATTTCTAGTGTTTGCCAGCCTGTTTGGCGTCATCGCCTTGTTTATCATCTTCATCATGGTGAACGGTATCTCACGTCTGGATAAAGGTTTCTCGGGCAAGATGATTAAACGTTGGTCTAGCTTAAGCATCAGTGTGCATTGGTTAGGCGCGATTGCCTGCATCCTGCTAATGCTAACGGGTCTGGTCTTAGCGGGTGGTCGACACTACTTTGAGCCAAGCATGAATGCATCTAGCTGGGCATCACTCGTCGGTCTGTCAAGCAGCCTGCATGAGCTAATGGCATTCCCATTCATCTTAGGTTACATCCTAATGATGTTGATGTGGGCACCAAAGCAAATTCCAGCAAGCTACGATCTCAAATGGTTCGCCGTATTAGGCGGCTACATCAATATGGGTAAGAAGCATCATCCGGATGCGGGCTTTGCCAACGCCGGTGAAAAACTCTGGTTCTGGGTATTTGCACTCTTTGGTGGTCTGATGGTTATTTCAGGTCTGACAATGATGTTCCCTGAAACCTTCGTCGTCACTAAGAATACCGCTAACTTCATGCTGGTAATGCACATTACGTCAACCATTATCATCAGCGCCTTCTCAGTAGTACACATCTTCATGGCGACAGTCATGTCTGAAGGTGGCATGTCTAACATGACCTCTGGCTACTGTGACGAAAACTGGGCGAAGCAGCACCATAACCTTTGGTTCAAAGAACTGAAGTAAACAGGCCACACCCAGGTATCAACTCATGCTCACCAGCGATTGCATATGGTGGTGAGCATTCTCAATTAGAGCTTAGGCTCTGACAATAAAACTGTTCAGCTTTGCACTCACCGACTCTTACTCCAAGAGGATGGCGGCTGCTTGCATCCTGAATCATAAAAATAGAGAAGATGAATACGATGAATACACTAAAATCACTCGTGGCAATTGCCGTTACCCTTTGCTGCTATAACGCCTATGCCGATGATGCACAATCTTTAGAGCAACGCATTGCGAATCTCGAAAACAACGCCGCACCATCACAGTTTAAAAACAGCCAGGTCAGCCTGTACGGTTCAATCCGTCCAACCCTTAGCTATCTTGATGATGATCAGGATAAAACCTGGGATGTCCGTGACGCTCTGTCTCGCGTCGGCATCAAGGCCAGCACTGAATTTGCCGATGGCTGGAGCGCTATCGCTCACGGTGAGTGGAGCGTAGATATTGCCAACTCGGGTAACTTCGGTAAGGCACGTCTGGCCTATGCCGCTATCGCTTCACCTTACGGACAAGTGGGTATTGGTAAACAGCGTCCGGCGCAATACACCTTAGTTGCCGAGTACGTCGATATCTTTAACCATGGCAACAGCCCATACGCTTATGACCATGAGAGCCCATTCTTCGTCGATAACTTCGTGACTTATAAGCTGGCCACTGGTGGTTTCACCTTTATGGCAGGTGCACAAGTCGATGGCAATAGCGGTGACACTGGTGCCGATATGGTCAACTTAGGTGTCGGTTACGATTTAGGCCAACTACACGTTGGCTTAGGTTATGTCAGCCAAAATACACAAACTGATGCCGGCATCGAAGGCGATGACCAGACTATTGGCGGCGTTGTCGCTTATACCTTCAGCAACGATCTCTATGCGGCTGTCAGCTATCAAGATAAGCAATATAACCTTGATGCTTTCAGCCAAGACCGTAGTGGCAGCACACTAGACAGCGCGCTGGCCTACCCTATTGCTAAAAACTACAAGATTAAATTGGGTTACTTCCTGTTTAAAGATGGCATCGAAGGCAACACATCAGCCGATTATGATGGCTTCAACACGACCCTTGAGTGGAACCCAATCTCAAATGTACGAGTTCACTTAGAGTACTTAGCCAAGAACTCTGATCACCGCGCCGATGATCAAGCATTGACTCTGGGCTTCAGATACGACTTCAACCTTAACTGGAAAGGCTAAGTCGCTATTGAGCGAGCTGTAAAGCAAAAGAGCTAACCCCAATAAAGAGGCCTACTAGTGGCCTCTTTTCATTTATGTCACTATTGTAGAGATAAGTAATTGTTAGGATTTATAAAATCGCTAATAGCGTCAATGGTGACTCTGGTCGCCCTCAGCCTGTTAATCTCAAACTGGCTCTCATATATGGAATTAAAAGAGAGCACCATTGCTAATACTAATGAAAAACTCACCAGCGTCGTTAAATATGAATCAAACAACATCGAGCAGTGGTTTAGCTAAAAAGCCAAATCCATCGATGCACTAGCCACTCACTACCGACAAGGCAACTATAAAGGCAATTATGCCCAGGCAGCCAGACTCTCTACCGATGGCTCGGCCTACTCGACGGAAACCAGTAGCAAATGGATTGACGGTAAGGCCATACCGGAAAAATACGACCCACGCGCCCGTCCCTGGTACCGGCAAAGGTAAGGCCACCACAGCCCTGGATGTCACCGATATCTATGTCGACGATGGCACCGGCCACAATGTGATTTCCATATTAAAAAATCTCGGTGACGGTGTCGTCCTCGGTGATATCGAGCTCACCTTTCTGGCTGATACCATTAAGACCGTGGATTACCCTGGCGCTGTGTTATTAATTACCGACCAAACGGGTAAAGTATAAGCATCTGAATCCGAACGCCTCATCTCTGGCAGTCACTTCTCCGACTTTGGTCTACCTGAGGTCGAACGAAATATGCTGTCACAAGATGAGGTAATGCAGGAGTACACCTTAGACGGAGTAGATAAAAATCGCCTTTTCCAAGGCGAACAATCTGGTCAACGACAAGAAGTGGTACCTGTTCATTGGACTGAACAAGTCTGTCGCTTATGCCGCGGTGGATAAGGCGCTTACAAACGCCGTAGTCTCATCTATTATCATGTTGGCGCTGGCTATCAGCGTGTTATATGTGATCTATAAACCCATTTTGCTACTTAAAGAGATAGTGATGGATCTGTCTAAAGGTAATGGCGATCTGACCCGCAGACTAGAGGTCAAAAACCAGGATGACCTGGGACAGATATCTCAAGGCATCAACCAGTTTATTGCCAATTTGCAATCTATGATGTTAGAAGTGTTGCAATCATCGACACATATAGATAGCAGCGTAGAACGACTGAAGTCAGAAACCGAAGCCAACAACCATATCCTTGCCGCACACGCCACAGAAACCGAGAAAATCGTCGCCGCTATCGAAGAGATGAGTGAAACCACCAGCAATGAAACCGTAAATCTAGCAACCGCAAACCATCAGCTCAGGTTGATAGTGGAACAGTTCAAGCTGTCTTAACAATAGCTGTCAGCGGGTCGTCCAGCTTAAGATAGGGCGACCTTCGTCAACTGACCCGATTCAGTACCAGTTTCAACTTATCAATAAATCGCCTTAACACTGGCGGTAGTTGTTGCTGATAGGAGTGCAAGGCATAGAGATAGAAAGCAGGGTCGCACCGATTGAGGGGGAGCCTGTCATCGTCAAGCATCAAATAGACAGCTTCATCAATACGGCTCTGGAGTAGACTTCGGTTGAACTGGGCATATATAAGCTGGTTATCGTCAGCGCAGATGAAGACCAGTCAGGCCTGGTTAACCGAAAATTGCTAATCGAACCAGGCGGCGGACTTTTCTGCCGCCTGACTCTTTACCGAATCATCGATATACATGCTCACCATGGTTTGAATTATCGGACATCATACCAATTCCATTAAATTTATGATCAATTCAGAGCTCTCTCAGGGCTGTTAATTCACGGCGCATTGTTGAGAAAATGGTTATTCCCTTTTGAGACAATGCAACACTGAAGTAGAAGTCCTGAGAAGCTCACGTAGTGCGGGTTTAAAAAACCTTTATGCTGCGCAAGTGGCTTTCGATATAGAATAACTATTAGCTTCAATCCCCTTACTGGCCTACAGCATTTTTAACTCCCGCTGAATGACCACTTACTTAATGGAACTGGTATTACCTCCTGAATATAAATAAGGGAATATCCATGATATTCCCTTATTTCGGCTTATTTAGCTAGAACTGACTAGAGCAGCGCTACCTTTGATGCTTAGGCGTGGTGCCCCAAACATTTTTCTTCGCCGGACGTTGCCTTTGGCCATTGACGCTCCCCTCTTGAGTGCCAGATGCTTTCCCACCCTTCTTATTCGACGTGCTGCCAGCCTTACTCTTGGGCTTTCTGTCGGCAAACTGATCTTCAGAGAAACGGGTAAAGGCCTTCTTGCCAGCGGAAGACGGTTTATTGTCAGCTTTATTAGCTCCGCCCTTGCCCTTATTACGTATGGCTTCACGTTCATGGCGGGACTCGGTCGGCACCAGGCAGCTGGAACTGTTGCCTATCAACTCCTCTCTACCCATCTCGATTAGGGCTTCGCGGATCATAGGCCAACCAGCAGGATCGTGGTAGCGCAGCAAGGCCTTGTGCAGCTTACGTTGACGCCCCTTCTTCGGCACAGTCACCTTTTCACTGGTGTGTTTCACATTCTTCAGCGAGTTGAGTCCGGTATGGTACATAGTGGTCGCGTTCGCCATCGGCGATGGATAGAAATTCTGCACCTGATCCAGCTTAAACTTCTCTCCCTTGAGCCATAGTGCCAGGTTGACCATGTCTTCGTTGGTCGTGCCGGGATGCGCCGAGATAAAGTAGGGGATCAGATACTGCTTCTTACCCGCTTCCTTGGAGTACTTGTCGAACAACTCCTTAAACTTTTCATAGCTGCCCATGCCAGGCTTCATCATCTTGTTCAGTGGACCATCTTCGGTATGCTCTGGAGCAATCTTGAGATAGCCGCCCACATGATGGCTCGCCAGCTCTTTCACATAACGGGGATCTTCGGTGGCCAAATCGTAACGGACACCCGAGGCGATGAGTACCTTCTTGATCCCGGGTACATTTCTTGCCGCACGATAGAGATCGATCGTCGCCGAATGATCCGTATCTAAGTGACCGCAGATAGAGGGGAATACACAGGAGAGTCGTCGACAGGTTTTCTCGGCCTTGACGCTCTTACAGCCCAGACGATACATGTTAGCCGTCGGGCCACCAAGATCTGAGATGACGCCGGTGAAGCCTGGTACCTTATCCTGAATATCTTTGATCTCATTCAGGATCGACTCCTGGGAGCGACTCTGAATGATACGCCCTTCATGCTCGGTAATGGAACAGAATGAACAACCACCGAAACAACCACGCATTATGTTGATCGAGGTCTTGATCATGTCATAGGCGGGGATCTTGTCGTCACCATATGATGGGTGTGGTACCCGCTTATAGGGCAGGCCAAACACGCCGTCCATCTCGTCGGTATTTAACGGCCAAGCAGGAGGATTAATCCAGATAGCACGCTCGGCATGACGCTGAAACAGGGCACGGGCACAGCCCGGATTCTGCTCCTGATGCAAAATTCTAGACGCGTGAGCATAGAGGTATTTGTCTGTCGAGACTTTCTCGAAGCTAGGCAATAACACATAGGTCTTCTCCCAAGGTTTAGGCCTCGGAGCCTGTACGCTGATGGCCTTGGGAGCTTCATTGTCGAATATCTTCACATCCGACGGGCCGGACATGTTCTTACAACCCACATCATCGGCGCCGTAAGGATGAGGAATAGGGTCTATCTTATGTAGCTGATCTATTTTGCGTGAGTCCATGCCCTTCCATTCGGCAAGTGGCTCTTTACGTATCACTGTGGTGCCGCGAATATCGTGCATGTCAGAGATGGACTCACCCGCCGCCAGTCGATGGGAGATCTCCACCAGGGGGCGCTCGGCATTACCATAAGCCAGAATGTCGGCTTTGGCATCTAAGATCACACTGCGGCGCACCTTATCAGACCAATAATCGTAGTGGGCCATGCGGCGCAGGCTGGCCTCTATGCCACCTATGACAACCGGCACCTGCTTGTAAGCTTCCTTACACCTCTGGGTATAAACGGTTACCGCGCGATCCGGGCGCTTACCACCGATATTTCCTGCCGTATAAGCATCGTCGTGACGCATACGACGCTCGGCGGTATAACGGTTGATCATCGAGTCCATGTTACCCGAAGTCACCCCGAAATAGAGGTTTGGCTTACCCAGCTTCATGAAGTCTTCTTTATTAGACCAGTCTGGCTGAGAGATGATACCGACCCTGAAACCTTGAGACTCGAGCATGCGTCCAATCACGGCCATACCGAAGCTGGGATGATCCACATAGGCATCCCCGGTCACAATGATGATGTCACAGCTGTCCCAGCCCAGTTTCTTCATCTCTTTGCGAGACATAGGCAGAAATGGTGCCGCCTCCGTTTGCTCAGAGCGATATTTGGGATGAGTAAATAGGGTAGATTCAACTTGCATGAGTAATAAAGCCTGACTATCAAACGGTGAAAATAGAGTATTCGCGCCCACTAACGGGACGCGGAGTATAGCAGGGGATAGACCATCTGGGCGAACAAAAAACGAACAAATGTAAAGATAATTAGGCTTGAAAAGAAAAAGTCATTAACCCCAGACTTGGTAAGGAAATAGGATACAGACCCGAAATAACCACTGACATATGCCGTCATTTTGCTTGCACTATTGCTTTTGATAAACCAGCATTACAACTAATTTGAGCCTAAGCAAATATTTTCCAGTCGATTAACCTTTTTTACACAAACTAGGTTAATATGCGCTCGCCTGAACACCCCAATATAAAACTCACAAATGGACCTAGCTAGTGGACAACGCAGAATTTCTTGAGAAACGACGTTTTATTATCAAGTTAGGTAAGTCGTTGCATAAGTTTGGTACTCCGGCCTATCGACTGGAAGCCCATCTTCAAGCCGTTTCGAGCTTGCTTGGCATAGAGGGATATTTTCTTATTTCGCCAACGGCGATGACCTTTGTGCTGCAGCACGATACAGATCAAGAGTATCACCATGTCGCCCGAGTCAATCCCGGTGAATTAGATCTTGGCTCTCTGGCTCGTACCGATGAGCTGGTCGAAGAATTAGTCTCAGGAAAGCGTACGCTAACCGAGGCATTAGAACGCCTCGAAGAGATCGCCAATAAGCCAAATCCCTACGGCACCAAGCAAACCTTACTGGCCTTCGGCAGCTCAGCCGGCGCCTTTGCTATGTTAATGGGTACCAGTTGGAATGATGTATTCTGGTCGGCAATGCTAGGACTCATGGTCTACGGTTTGGTCTACCGCGCCGAACGCTCCAAGCGTATGGCAGAAATGCTTGAACCCTTAGCGGCCATTCTCTGTGCCATCTCGGCGACAGCTATCTCACACTTCGACCCGAATATTAATATCCCAGTGGTGATCCTCTCGGGCATCATCATCTTTATCCCAGGATTGGCACTGACATTAGGCATGGCAGAACTCGCCGCCAGGGATCTGATCTCGGGTACCGCGCGTATCATGGATGCCTGCATGTTACTGTTTAAACTCTATTTCGGCACGATATTGGGCATGGTGGTAGGCTCAGCTATCTTCGGCGACGCCATCAACTTCGAGCCAGCCCCTTTACCCAAATGGGCTATTTGGTCGGCAGTGCCAATTCTTTCTATGGCATTGGTGATCATCTTTAAGGCCCGCATGAAAGATGCCCCCTGGGGCATACTCGCCGGCATAGTCGCATTCTTCTCATCCATGTTAGGTGCTATATACCTCGGGGATTCCCTCGGCATCTTCTTCGGCGCATTCGCGGTTGGTGTCTATTCCAATTTATTTGCCCGCTGGATGAAGGCACCGGCCTCTATTGCCCTGCTACAAGGCATAGTGATCTTAGTGCCCGGCAGTAAAACTTACATAGGCCTGAATACACTTATCTTAGGTGAAACCATGCTTAATCAATCACACATAGGTAGCCAGGTCTTTCTGATCTTTATGTCGCTCATTGCCGGACTCATGTTCGCCAATGTTGCCGTGCCTCCGCGAAGAACGCTCTAGAGATCTATTCGCGTTCGACGCCTAATCATGCTCTGCGTAACGCCAGTATTTCATATTTGACCTTGACTTACTCCTATCTGGCGTGTGTTATTAACTTGTAACCAAAAAGCGTTGATTAGGATACCCCAGCACACTCAGGCATTATAAAGGCCTCTAATATGATGAGATGTACGTCGAATTTATCTCTGTTTATTGTCTGCTTTATAGCCAGCATGCCTGGTAGAGGAGACGATTCAAGGTTAACTGCAACATCATCAGACGAACCTTCGATGCTGACTGACGATGAGGCTTTTTCTCGAGAGGACACCAGCCCAAAGATCACCCAGAAGAAACTCATCCGCAAAATAGTGGTCTCCAGTAATCCCATCTTCGACGAGTCTGATCCCGATGCCTTCTTTATCCATCACTGGGCCAACTACCTGCATATCAATACCCGAGAACCTGTCATTCTCAATAAATTAAACTTAGAGGCTGGCGATCGAGTCACACAGAAAGATCTCGATGAAGCCCAAAGGCTACTGAGATACGAGCCCTACATACGCGACGCAAAAGTCAGTCTGGTAGAAAAAGCGCCCGATGCAGATATTACTCAAGAGGGGGATACACTCTTGGTTGAAACTTGGGATAACTGGTCACTGTTACCGACATTCAGTCTGAGTCATAGCGGCGGTGAGAGTAAATACGCCATTGGCATCAAAGAAGATAACTTACTTGGCTACGGCATACGTACGCGGATTAAGTACCAATCAAACGCCGATAGAAGCGGCTATAAAATCTCACTGGAAGCCCCCCTTGATAGTTTTATCAAGCACTCAAAAGTCGCCTTCAACTATCAAGACAATAGCGACGGAGAGGCGACACAATTTTACTTCAACAAACCCTTCTATACCTTAGACACTAAAGATATATATTCGGCCATGTACAGCGACGACCTCAGAATCGATACCCTTAGGCAAAATGGCATGGACATCAATGAGTTTGAACAGCATGATAATTTTAATAGCCTGACATATGGCTGGCGGGTGAGTCAGAGTGACAACTTGCGCACTCGTATCATCACAGGTATCACCCAAGATAAAAGCCAGTTTTCCAAGGTTGAGAAATATTCTGACTCAGAGCTGCCCCAAGACCGGGACTTCCTCTATCCCTGGCTCGCCTATGAGTATTTGCAAGATGACTTCAAGGTATTGAACAATGTCCACCTCATCGACTATAACGAAGACTTTAACTTAGGCTGGCATCATTACTTTAAATTCGGCCTGGAAACCCAAGATACCGAGGGCGGCTCTCCCTTTGGCTACCACCTTAACTGGAAAACAACTCGTGGCTATCGGGCCGATGCAGAGCTTCTCTTGCTGGAGTTCGACGGTTCGGGTGTGTTTTCCACCTGCCAAAAAGACTTCTATAAGTTAAATATGATGGCGGAATACTTCTATCAGATAAGTCCCAAGTGGACGGCTTACGCTAAGACCAGACTCAGTACATCTAAGAATAACTATTTAGATAAGACCTTTTCCCTGGGCGATGACACGGGCATACGTGGCTACCCTAACGATTACCAACATGGTGATAATCAATGGATATTTACCGCAGAGATCCGCAACTACCCGAATATTAACCTATACCAGCTCGCCGAACTCGGCTGGGCTGCTTTTGTCGATATAGGGCAAGCCTATGGCGGGCCCGATGAAAATAATGAAGTATCGGGCCCAATAGGCAGCATAGGCATAGGCGCAAGAATCTATTCATCTCGCTCGAGTTACGGTAATGTGGCTCACATAGACCTCAGCCTCCCTTTCACCTCAGGAGTAGAAGTAAACAGCTGGGAATGGCGCTTCCAGGTAAGAAACCGTTTCTAAATTTCATCACAAGCTTCTCAAGGGTACGCTATATATATCTGCATCATTGATACCTAACATGCTCACAACGACTCGATTATTGTTAGACATTGATAAGGCACGTTCATTTCTGATAGACAGTGCCGGCAAGCTAAAGGCAACATGCTCTCGTCCTTCTTTATCTAAACGAACGAGTATATCTTCATCATCCGTTCGCTTTAGAAAATATAATTCAGCATCATGATAAAAGAAACTGCCCCAATCTGTGGCCGCTAATTCTGCAGTAGCTAAGTATTCGCCATTTCCATCGGCGGGAAGATAGAATATGCCCGCAAGATTATCTTTGCTGTAATAGAGTCCACCATGTTCATCTTCGATGGCAAACTTTCCATTTTCAGCGATCACTTCAACCTCCTCACTGGCTAAGGTATAGCGGTATATTCCCCACTGCCCAGCCATGTTCGATGAGAAATACACTTGAGTACCATCTCGGGAAAATGACGGGTTTCTGACATCACCGTCGATACCAGGTAAGTGGGCAAGTGGCTTAGATATGGCATTCGCAGGAATTCTTACTGCGGCCATCTCGGTAAAGACCGCCTTGACGCCAGCAATTTTCTCGATTTATGCAGCATAGCCAGCATCGGCCCTGATGCGGATGAAGTTGCCCAGCAGCTTAACACCCGGTAAGTGTTCGATATTGCCATCGAGAGCCAGGATTGCACTCACCACTATCTGCTGCGCCGCTTCCACTCGCTTTAGACTCACGGCCAGTTTCTTCTTATTGTTCACCGTGGCCTTGGTGAGTGAGCCGACTTCGGACAGGTACACGAAATAGGTCAAGGTCTGCTCTTGATTGACTGAGGAAGAGTATGCGGACAAGGTATCGTCGGTCTGCGCGATAGCAACTGCGCCCGGCATCATAGCCGCGAGTTCCATACAGCTAGCTAATTTACTTTTTTTAAATGACATATTATTTCCCTAAGAAGTTGCGATAATCTTGTTATTTTTTTAGCCCTTATCTTTTTAGGCTAATCAGTGAAACCGCTACCGTCGGTTAACGGCCTGTTAACGCTCACCCCTATGGTTTTCTGTCAAATAGCCTCAAACAACAAGCTTTCAGGCGTTTATTTTGTTTCTTTTCTGTTTCGATTACTCTTCAATCTTTGCTAAATCAATAGCTTAATTTTAGTTTTAGAGTGGTTTATGTTGAGCGGGAATTCAACTGGAATTCAATATAGCCAACGTTCTAGTTGCAATTAGGATTTGGCCAACCGAACCCTGACAATAGAAAATTAGGATACATCTAGATACAGGGTATCGCTACAAATCGTTGTATTTAAAGGAATTGAAAATTAACTGAAACATAAGTGACACCAAATAGTAGCGCTAGATTTGCTCAGATCGATCGCCTTGGGTTATCAAGTTTAGGTTGGAGTAACAAATACCGAACAACTGCCTTCTCAGATTGATCAATATCTGAGGTAGATGGACTCAAGAATAACTAAAAATGAGAAAGACCAGGTGAAGTTAACCTATAAAAAAAGTCTGATCGCAGCCGCACTAAGCATAATATTAAGCCCTGTCATTCAGGCCAATATGGTCGATAGTCGTGGTATCTACAATAACAGCAGCCAGCGTACCAGTGAGCTCAAGGCGAGTAAACGAAATACCGATAACCTCTATATGGTCCTGCTTGATGATCAACCTCTGGACACCTACAGAGGCGATATCGCCGACTTGCAGGCTACCAGCGTATTGAGTAACACCGCCAACACCCGCCAAGACCGCGGCACCCTTAACGTTCACAGCGCAGCCAGCCAAAACTACCTAAGTTATCTGGCCAGGCAGACAGACTCGACGCTCAAGCGTGTCCAGGCTAGCCTGAATCGACGACTCGACATCAAGAGCCAGTATCGAATTACCCTCAACGGTTTCAGCACCGACTTAACCGAGCAGGAAGCCGAGCAACTGGCCTCGGTCGCAGGCATCAAGCTGGTGCAGAAGGTACAGCGACGCCACCTTACCACCGACTCAGGCCCTAGACACATCCAGGCTGCTTGGGACGGCAGTGCCACCGGCATCTCCACTAAGGGCGAAGGCATCATCGTCGGCATCATAGATACTGGTATCAGTGCATTCAATCCCTCATTCGCCGATATCGGGGGTGACGAATACGATCATACTAATCCCCTTGGCGAAGGAATATATCTGGGGCACTGCGCCGAGGCTGAACTCGCTCACTACTGCAACGATAAACTGATCGGTATTTGGGCCCACGAAGGGGTGATGGATGACTATATACCCGAAGGCGATGACCGAATCGGTATCGATCACAACGGCCATGGCTCACACACAGCATCGACAACGGCGGGTAACGTCGTTAACAATGTGCCTATCTACAATGCGATGGGCGATGTCGCCGAATTCACCTTCGGCCAGATAAGCGGCGTAGCTCCCCACGCCAATATCGTCTCATATCAGGTCTGTGCCGCCGATGCTGGCTGTTGGTCTGATATCACCGCCCTAGCCGTGGAGCATGCCATCGAGAATGGCGTCCAAGTATTAAACTATTCCGTCGGGGGCGGCGCGAGTAATCCTTGGTATGACACAGATGCACAAGCCTTCCTATCGGCACGTGAGGCCGGGATCCATGTGGCGACCTCGGCAGGTAACTCAGGCCCAGAACCAGAAACAGTTGGCTCCCTGGGCAACGCCCCCTGGCTAACCACTGTTGCCGCCTATACCCACGACCGTAGCTTCACGGAGAAAGAGAGCATCTTCAGTGGCGGGGACACTAGCCTATCGCCTCTTCATGGCGAAGGGGCGACCGCCGGTGGCATGATATTAATCAATGTCGAAGGCGGCTCTGAAACCGTCGATGCCGATTTTCATGTATTACCCTCGATTCATATAGATGCTGCCCAGGGCAGTGAGCTAACCACTTGGCTGGCCTCGGGTAGCGATCACGCTGCCACCATTTCGGCATCCGTGATGGAGAGCAATCCAGACAAGGCCGATATCGCAGCGGAATTTACCTCTCGCGGCCCTGAACCCATCATGAACCGCTGGTTAACCCCGCATGTAGCAGCACCTGGAGTGGCAATATACGCGGCTAACTCAGAGTACCAGCCGTGGCGTGAAACCAAGAGCGAATCGCCGTATACCTTTATGTCTGGCACCTCCATGGCCAGCCCGCACGTTGCGGGCGCCATGGCATTGATCACCGCAATCAAGCCTGAGTGGACGCCTGCCGAGTTACAGTCTGCCTTGATGCTGAGTGCCGAATTCAATACCCATAAGGACGACGGAATCACTCCATCGGACTTCTTCGATTCCGTCGCGGGTAGCATTCGCATCGATCGCGCCCTAAATACCGGCTTGATAATGAATGTGTCATATCAAGAATATGTCGATGCCAACCCAGATCTTGGTGGCAAGCCAGAATCGATGAACATGCCTTCCGCAGTCCAGCGTGACTGTATGATGACTTGGACTGCGGCCTCCACATGGACCACCAGCGGTGACGCCAGCGTGGTAGGAATGAGTGTGGCCTCGACACCCAGCAGCTTTACTCTGGCCGCCGGTGAGAGTATTGAGCTAATGGTTACGGCGACGATCTCGGAAGGCTACAATGCTGAATTCGGTATGGGCCGCTTGCTACTCACGCCATCAGACACTAACCTGACTCCTTCTGCCATGCCAGTGATCGGTACGTTCGTCGCTGGCAGCTACCCTGCCAGCACCTCGATCGAGACCAACAAGAGCAAGGATAGTGCACCAATCGAAGGCATCACTACCATAGGATCCAATAATGTCCAGGTAGGCGTATTCGAGTTAGCCGAAGTCGAAGTTATCACAACTACGATTCCCCGCGACGATAGCGATACCGCCAGCTGGCCGACCAATGTCTGGAATGATAGCAACTCAGCTGATCAACGTCACGCCATCGACCAAGCATATTGTCGTCCGCATCAAGGATACCAGCTCACCGGATCTGGACCTCTATATCGGCCGCGACGCCAACTACAATGGTAAGCCAGACAATTTTGCGGAGATGGCAAACTTACTATGTCAGAGCGCCACCGAAACCGCCTTCGAGGTGTGTGAAGTGAATGATCCACAACCAGGTAGCTACTATGTCGCGGTACACAACTTTGGCGATACCAGTGCTCTTCGATATTCAGGCGACGCTACCTGAAGGAATTGTTATCGTAAGTGACAGTCATGAAGGCACTCAGGATGGTCAAGTCCTCACCTGGCAGCTGACTCAAGCTCCCCAGAGTGAGGTGCAAACTATCATCCTAAATTTAAGTACCACCAACATGATAATGTCTGAAGAGTTGCTATTTGAAGTCTCTCATACCGTCAATGAGAACCAACAGAGCGAAACGCTTGAACCTGTGTACCTGGAAGGGATCCCCGTTGCACTAATAAACGGTGAGAGTGAAGTTGAACTAACGGCCAATGAGCAAACCACATTATCTCTTTCTGGAGCCTCTAGTACAGTGCCCAACAGCGATGATGTCGCGACTTACATCTGGACTCAGGTTTCGGGTCCCTCACTGAGCATAGAAGATAATAGCCTGGCCGAAATCGACCTGATACTGCCCGATGTAATAAGCGATGATGTCGCCGTGTTGGAACTCACCATAAGCAATGGCAAGGTTTCCTGTCAATTTTTCGGCCGCTCTGTGGCCGGCTTTTTTATTACCTCTCAATGATTACAACCGCCTTCTCAAGGAAGACAAGATAGAGGCCTACACGATTAACAGAAATCCATAATGCGAAGTGCCTAGCTTAAACGACAAGACACCAAAGTTTAATCAGCCGAGTTACACCAAAATTCGGTAAGAGTTTTGTGCTAGCCATGAGACCCGTTTTTAGGATCAATATTTCATAGTCACAGCTTACTGACTCCACCTAAATATGAGTCACACAGCTTATCGATCACATCCTTTGACATACCCAGCCGCATAGCGGTTTCTTCAAACTTCTCATGAATAATCACTGCGGCTTCTTACTTGATAAGATTTTAGCGACGAAAAATGGAAATAAGCATGCTAAAAAAAATATGCTGCAACTATAATAAATTTAACATGTGACTCTAATTAAACAGATTTAATTATTATTTTCGGAGAAAGAATGATTTTACCTGTAATAATGGCAGGTGGAGCAGGTTCACGGCTCTGGCCCTTGTCGCGACAAATGTTCCCCAAACAGTTTCTCACCTTGAATGGTGATAGCTCTATGCTACAAAGCACGGCTATGCGCCTCAAGGGGATCGAACATGCTCCAGCCCTAGTGATCTGTAATGAAGAACATAGGTTTTCAGTTGCAGAGCAGTTTCGAGCCAACAAGATCCCCAATAGCGGAATTATTCTTGAGCCTGTAGGGCGCAACACGGCTCCGGCTATCGCCTTGGCAGCATTCACCGCGGTTAAAAATAATGATGATCCCTTATTGTTAGTGCTAGCGGCCGATCACCTGATTAAAGATGAACAAGCATTTCGTCAGTCCGTTAAAACGGCCACTGAATTTGCTCAAGCTGGCAAGCTGGTTACATTCGGTATTGTGCCCACGGCACCAGAAACCGGTTATGGCTACATAAAACGCGGCGATACCTATGAGAAAGGCTATTGTGTGGCAGAGTTTGTGGAGAAACCCAACCTGGCAACGGCTCAAGCCTATCTGGATAGCAAGAACTACTATTGGAACAGTGGCATGTTCCTGTTTAAAGCCAGTCGCTACTTAGATGAGCTTAAAACTCATAGCCCGGAGATCTATACAGCATGTGAAAAAGCTATCTCCAATACTGCCCAGGACTTCGACTTTTTACGAGTGGATAAGGCCGCATTTGAGGCATGCCCGGATAACTCTATCGATTACGCAATAATGGAGCCTCTGTGCAGTAGCCAAGATTCAGATAAAGTGGTGGTCGTTCCCATGGATTGTGGCTGGAGTGACGTAGGTAGCTGGTCTGCGCTTTGGGAAGTGAAAGACAAGGACAGTAACGGCAATGCCTTTCAAGGCGATGTGATAAGCATAGACACCAGAAATTCCTATGTTCACGCTAGTGACAAGCTAGTGGCTACCATAGGCCTCGAAGATATGATAATCGTTGAAACGAAAGATGCGATTTTAGTTTCAAAAAAGAGCGAAGTTCAGCAGGTTAAAAAAATTGTTGAGCAATTAAAAGCAAACCAACGCAGTGAATGGCAGCATCATCGTGAAGTATATCGTCCCTGGGGGAAATATGACTCTATCGACTACGGCCAGCGCTTTCAGGTGAAACATATCACGGTAAACCCTGGCGCTAAACTGTCAGTTCAGATGCACCATCACAGGGCCGAACATTGGATCGTGGTGTCCGGCACCGCAAGAGTGACTAACGGTGATCAAGAAATCTTATTAACAGAAAACCAGTCAACATATATACCCATTGGCACTATCCACGCCCTTGAAAACCCGGGAAAAATCCCGTTAGAGCTGATCGAAGTGCAGTCGGGGTCCTATCTGGGTGAGGATGATATTGTACGCCTTGAAGACCGCTACGGCCGCAAAGATGAGCAGGTATAGACGACAGGCCTACTTTATAAGCTTTAGCTTCGATATTTGAGCCTCTAGTATTGAAGCTAAGTAAGGGAAATAGTCATACCATCTTCACGGGAGAGTGCTTACTGCACCTATAGGATTGTTGATGTTATTGAGTTCAGATGTGATTAAAAGTAGTGGTATAGGCTTTGGCACCAGCGGTGCTCGTGGGCTGGTCACTCAATTTACCAATGAGGTTTGTGCGGCTTTTACCCTCTCATTTGTCGCGACTCAGCGACAACACTTCACTTTCAACCATATCGCCATCGCGATTGATAATCGCCCTAGTAGTTTTCGGATGGCAATGACCTGTGCCAAGGCATTGGAACACTTAGGTATCGAAGCGATTTACTATGGCGTAGTTCCAACACCCGCACTAGCATATGCCGCAATGCAAGATAACATACCTAGTATCATGGTCACCGGAAGCCACATTCCATTTGACCGTAATGGCTTGAAGTTCTATCGCCCCGATGGAGAAATAAGCAAAGCTGATGAACAAGAGATCTTGTGTACTCGGGCAGAGTTCCCCCCCTTCGATGGCATTCCTAACCTTACTGTGAACCCGCATGCTGCAAGACTTTATATCCAACGCTACACATCATTGTTTAATGCTACATTTCTCACAGGCAAGCGTATTGGTATTTATGAGCACTCGAGTGCTGGGCGAGACTTATATTCTAAGATATTCTCGGCCCTGGGCGCCGAAGTCATAGCTTTAGAGAGAAGTGATGAGTTTGTGCCTATCGATACCGAGGCTGTAGCCGATGAGGACATAGCTAAAGCGAGAAACTGGTCAAAACAATATGCTCTCGATGCCATATTCTCAACCGATGGTGATGGCGATCGCCCCCTCGTTGCCGATGAAAATGGCACTTGGCTGCGGGGTGATATTTTAGGCTTACTCTGTGCCAATGCGCTGCACATAGAGGCGATCGCAATACCGGTTAATAGCAATACGGCCATCGAGAGCTGCGCATACTTCTCTCATGTGAAACGAACAAGAATTGGCTCACCCTATGTCATTGCTGAATTTTCTGCTCTGGCAGAAAATTATGAAACAATCGCAGGTTTTGAAGCAAACGGAGGCTTCTTGCTCGGCAGTGATGTGAGGTTCAAGCAGCACACACTTAAAGCCCTGCCGACTCGAGATGCTGTCTTACCAGCATTAATGCTTTTTGCAGAGGCTAAGCACAAAACTATTTCAGCCGTAGTCGACTCACTCCCCAAAAGAGTGACATATAGCAACCGTATAAAAAACTTCGCCACGGAGCGTAGCCAAATCATTCTGACTCTAGGCCAAGAAAATCCAAACCGACTACTCAAGGCCTTAGGTTTTGAAGGGGTATCAATTCAGACTCTTGATTGTACCGATGGCTTACGAATGAGCCTCAAAGACGGCAGAATAATCCACTTACGTCCCTCCGGAAATGCGCCTGAACTCAGATGCTACGCTGAAGCTGATAGCGTCGAAATAGCGAAAGCTCTGGTACATTCTTGTTTAAGCAAGATCGCCGTCAATGGCTTTGTAGATCTTTTATCCGAATAAACTTATTCCACTTGATATTAAGCCTTCCCTACGCTTCAAAGCATTCTTCATATCCCTAAGGGCTGTTGGTGGAAGTGTCGAAATTGAACGACTATATGGATATAAGCGGTAGAGTAACGCAGGAGCTGTTACCGAGGAGCATTTATCGACCGACATCGGCAGTAGGCACTGCACGTACGTGCTTAAGTGGATAAGCCACCTGCCTACCTTGAAATTGGATATGGGATATAGCATCTATATTTAAAAAATACCCAAACGCAAAAAACGGAGGCACCTTCCAATGGCCCGGCTGCGGATATGCCGCCAAGGATGGCGGTAAGTAGAATAACGCAGGAGCAGTTACCGAGGAGCAAATCAGTGACCTTTCCTAGTCCGCGAAGTGGACACATGGGGGCGAAAAATCAGTGCTTTGAATGCGCAGAATTCAACTGTTTTGTAGCGAGAAGCGACGCAGTCGCTGAACTGGGGACCCCGCTCAGCAGCGGGGCGACATCGAGGGGTAGTGGTTTTGTAGTCTGCAACCAAAGCGCCTTCCAATGGCCCAGCTTCGGGCAAGCCCTCCGCGTTCAACGGGCGCAAAGCTGCGCTTCGCTAATAACGCCCGTTTCACCCTACGACCCACAAGGATGTGGGAAGTGTCGAGATTGCAGGAGCAAATCTCTACCTATCACATGGAATGAACCTCACTGCGTTCGGGCTCTTTATATTCCCCATCTTCGAGTGGTCATCTTTCCAGACTAAAAACGAAAAAAGCCCGTTGCGTTAGCAACGGGCTTTTTCGTGTATTATACCAATCTGGAAAATTAACTGGTCATATTCGCCCAATCCCTAGAACACATTTTTGTCACTCTTTCAGCACTCTCGGTGAAAGTGTTCCAGGCTTCACAAACACTATCAACAATATCTTCATAATTTTTGAAAACTCGATTGGCAAGGCAGTGCTGGCGCATCCAGCTCCACACTTGTTCGATCGAATTAAGCTCAGGTGAATAAGGGGGTAATTTGATGAGGCTGACATTATTGAATTCATCTGCAATGCCATCGGTATGCCAGCCAGCTCCATCCATAATAACGACTGCATGTCTGTCTGCTTCTGTGACTTCCGAGATCTGTCTCAAGTGCAGGATCATGGCTTCTTTACTCGTCCATGGAACCACTATTGCTTGGCCTATACCTCTGCTTGGGCATACTGAACCAAATAGGTATGAATATGTGCCCCAGTTAATCTACCACCTTGAGCGCTACTTGCTCTTTTTTCTATGTAGTCAGCCAGTTGCGCTCGTTGTTTAGTGCTAATAAATGTGGGGCTACCAGTACGTGGTTTCTCTTGTAAGCCTGCTAGGCCTTCTGTTAAATAGACATGTACCCACTTGTTGACACTGGTTCTACTCACTTTTAAAAATTGAGAAATTTGAGTCCGAGACTTTCCATCTTGAAAATGAGCGAGTGCAAGCAAGCGCATCTTCATTTGAATGGATGTCTGGCTACGAGCAAGAGCATTGAAATCTGTATTTTTAAAATTATCCATGAATACAAATGAAGAAGATATGATGATCACAATTAGATCATATTTTTACTTAGAATGGTATAAATCCCAGACGCAAACCCTTTCCTACGCCATCCTTGGCGTTCAAGGATAAGTACTTCCTGTACAAAAAGCCACCTTATTCAGGTGGCTTTTTCACTGTAAAATCAGGACTGCGCCAGTCATGGAACAAAAAGCGGAGGCGCCTTCCAATGGCCCGGCTTCGGATAAATCCTCCGCGTTCAGACCCAGCATCAAGCTACGCTTGATAAGCGCAAGGTCTGCACCCTACTATCACATGAAAGGATGCATGCTTCGCATGCGCTATCTATATTCCCCATGTTCGTTCGGTCATTTTCCAGACTAAAACGAAAAAAGCCCGTGCGTAGC
>NZ_ABIC01000046.1 GCF_000172075.1 Shewanella benthica KT99 | reverse complement strand
TTGTTGTTTCGAGTGGCTTTTACCCCGTAATGTGTGCATAACTTGGTGTAGCGTTCTGTCAGAACTTCAGCTTCGGTGTGGTTTTTAAATGCAGCGCTTAAGCTGTCTGTACGGTGGGTGAGTGGCACGCCACCACTCTGCCAAAAAGCATTTTGAAGCCCTGATGACAGTGACTCAAAACTTTCACCACCGAGTACAACCTCGACATAGGTCCAGCCACTGAACACCAAACGGTAATGATAAAGCTTGTGCTTAAATGTGTTGCCAGCGAGGGTTATATTTAGCTCGTTGGCCCAAGTGTAGTCAGAAATGCCCATTGCCCCCGGCGTATGTTTCTGCCTGAAAATGACGTCTTGCTCAGGCCCGTGTATGACGCGCCATGTCTTAATTCGGCGTTGTAAAGTGCGTAGCTGTGAGCGCTCCAATTGCCCCGGTGCGATTTCCTCTAGTTTTTCGAATAATGTAATGGGCTGCAGTGAGGGTTCTTTTTCAAGCAACGGCACAACATGCTGCTCGAAAAGACCATTAAGAGGATCTTTTCTGGTCGCGTATTGACGTGGTAATTTGCTGGTGTTGTGTTGGCCAGCATCAATTCGTCTAGCTGAACGGGAAGAAAACCCCGCCTTTGCCGCAGCAGATGATTGAGTCTGTTTAGGTTTATTACGATAAGACATATATAGGTTAACCTGTAGTTGGTTTATGGGTTTTCCAGGCATATAAATCTCTCAAGAATTATGTATGCCTAAAGATGACCAAAACCGGACAAGCTAATTGTCGCGAACTGGCCAAGTTAATTGTCGCCTAATATCATAGAATAAAAGTCAAAACGAGAACCACAAAATCACCACAATGAATTTTAAATTTGACCCGTTATGGTATTAGACCTAATTGCTTAAATATGTGATTATCGAGGTGATTTTTTAAGTGACTGATGTGAAAGTGAGTCGCGCCGTGATAAAAGGAAGTACTAATGAGCCAGCGTACGTTACATAGCCTCTTTAACCCTAAATCAGTAGCCATTATTGGTGCATCGAATAAAGAAAAACGTGCCGGTAACATCATCATGAAGAACTTGCTCGCGGGCGGTTTTTCCGGTCCTATCATGCCGGTAACCCCAAAATATCAAGCTGTACTCGGTGTCCTCGCCTACCCCAATATTGAAGCTCTGCCATTGAAACCCGATTTAGCCATTATCTGTACCGCCGCAGACAAAGTACCAAGCATAGTCGCAACCTTAGCTCAGTTTGGTTGTAAGACGGCCATTATCAATGCTTCTGGTATGGGTCAACAGGTCAATGATATGGGCATCAATCTGCTAACGCTGGCCAAAAATAATGCTCAGCGTTACGGCATGCGGATCCTTGGACCAAACAGCTTAGGTATGATGCTGCCAAATTTAGGATTAAATGCCAGTTTGGCCCATACCTGTGCACTACCAGGGAAAATAGCCTTCGTGTCACAATCCGCGGCAATATGCACGACGGTACTCGATTGGGCCAATAATAAGGGTATCGGCTTCTCCTCTTTTATTTCTCTGGGTGATACCACAGATATCGATTTTGATGAACTGCTCGATTATCTAGGCAGAGACTCGCGCACCAGTGCAATCATGCTTTATATCGATTCCATCAGCGAGAAGCGTCATTTCCTCTCAGCCGCACGCGCAGCGTCGCGTAACAAACCCATATTGGTGATAAAATCTGGGCGTAGCCTGGAGGGGACCAACGCCGCCAGACTTCACACTGGCGGACGCACGGGCAACGATGCAGTTTATGAAGCCGCGTTTAGGCGCGCCGGTATGCTAAGAGTCAATGACTTAATCGAACTCTTTGCCGCCGTAGAAACCTTAGCCCACTCCTCCCCTCTTCTCGGTGAGCGGTTGGCCATTATCACTAATGGAGGCGGACCTGCGGTACTCGCCTTAGATCAACTCATGCTAAGGGGGGGGAAGTCGGTGCAACTTGATGATGAGTCTTTCCAAGCCCTCAACCAACTGCTGCCCTCTACCTGGTCAGGGCAAAACCCGATAGACATTGGCGGAGACGCCGACGCAGAGCGTTATACTAAGACGGTTGAAATCATGATGAACAGCAATTTAGCCGATGCCATCTTGGTACTGCACTCGCCTTCGGCACTGGGAGATAGCGTCGAAATAGCCGAACAATTAACTAAGATGGTGGCTAAGCACCCTAATAGAAAAAGGATCAACATCCTCACCAACTGGAGTGGCGAAGACGCCGCTTATCAGGCACGTAAACATTTTAATAAAGCCGGGCTGCCCACATACCGCACACCTGAAGGAGCCGTTGGCGCCTTTATGCATATGGTCGAGTACCGCAGAAACCAAAAGCTCCTGCAAGAAGTGCCTCAATCGATACCTGACAATATTCCAACAGATGCATGTAAGGCGAAAGCAGCACTCGCTAAAGCCAAAGAACGGGGGCGAAAAACCTTAGAGACCCATGAGTCTCAAGAGATCTTAAGTGCCTATGGCTTAAAAACCATCGACACCTATGTCGCCCAAGATCCTCACTCAGCAGCTGAGATAGCACAAAATATTGGCTATCCTGTGGCCTTAAAGGTGCAATCGCCCGATATTCGTCATAAATCCGATGTCCATGGAGTCATGCTCAACTTAAGCAGTAAAGAAGAGGTGATACAGGCTGCAATTGCCATTAAAGAGCGTGTGTTATCAAGCCATCCAGATGCTCGTATCGAAGGCCTGTTAGTGCAGAAGATGGCATTAACGGCCGGAGCACAGGAGATCCGTGTTGCGGTCATCAATGATCCTGTTTTTGGACCAGCCATCTTACTCGGCGAAGGAGGCTCTGAGTGGGATCCCGCAACCGATGCCGTGGTTGCTCTGCCCCCCTTGAATATGACCTTAGCAAGATACATGGTGATCCAAGCATTGAAGACTAAGAAACTTAAAGATCGTCATCTTCCTTTGGGGCTGGATATGAATGCACTCTGTGTGATGTTGACACAAATATCTCATCTGGTGATCGATTGTCCCGAAATCGCCAGTATGGACCTTAACCCTGTGCTATGTGCCGGGGACAATATTACTATGCTGGACGTGAGCATACAGCTCAATGAGCACCCTCTCGATAACACCTCTCGTCTCGCCATTTCCCCCTACCCTAAGGAGCTTGAACAAGTCGCTACATTAAAAAACGGTCAAGAAGTGATGTTGAGGCCTATTTTACCCGAAGATGAACCTAAGCATCTGGCGTTCGACAACTCGCTGTCAGATGAAGACAGGTATAAACGCTACTTCGGTGTACGCTCAAAAATGACTCACGAAGAGATGGCGGTGTTAACTCAAATCGATTACGCCCGTGAGATGGCCTTTATTGCAACCTCCAGTGGCGAAGATGGCGAAGAGATAACCTTAGGTGCGATACGAGCCTCGATCGATCCGGATAATACCCAAGCTGAATTTGCCATGGCGGTAAGGAGTGATCATCAAGGACAAGGTTTAGGTAAGCTATTATTGGAAAAACTGATCGCTTATTACAAGACTAATGATACTCAAGTACTCACAGGATTTACCATGTTTGAGAATCGTAGCATGGCAAATCTGGCCAAACGCCTTGGTTTTACCGTGACGTTCGATATGGAAGAGCGCTTGATCAAGATGGATATGCAACTGAAATAAGTTCACAATAAAGCAAGGGTAGCATTACGATAAACAACAAAGAGGATATTGCCATCCTCTTTGTTAACTACTTACTTAGGCAGCCTACATGAGCTGAATATATCCAATCTTTTATCGTATACAACTGATTTTATGTTCATTATCCCGAGTAAAGAATCAAAAATATTGTCATGGGAAAAACCACCTACTCGAGCCTTAGCCTTGAGACATGTTAGGTCTAAATTATTTTCAGCGGCAAAGTCATCAGAAAACCAGGTCAACATAGGGATATGTATCTGTTCATCGGGGGCTATAGCATAAGGTGCGCCATGGAGGTACATGCCTTTTTCACCCAGAGATTCCCCATGGTCCGACACATAGATCATCCCAGTATCGTATCTCTCCTGCTCAGACATGAGCTTCTCGATGACTTGGGCAACAATATAGTCGGTATAAAGAATGGTATTATCATAGGTGTTCATCAACTCTTCATCACTGCAGTTTTGAATATCACTTCTTTGACAATCCGAGGAAAACTGTCTGTGCTCCTCCGGATAGCGTAAGTAATATGTCGGCCCATGAGAGCCTATGATATGTAATACCAGTAAGCTATCCTTGTGCTTAAGCTCTGCCAGTGCTTTATCCAATTCATTTAACAGCACCTGATCAAAACAGTACTGTCCATTACAAAGCTTAGAATCATTGTCTAACTTAACGATCAGATGCGGCACTCTATCGCATACCCCTTTACAGCCACTGTCATTATCGAGCCAAAGCAGTTGTATGCCGCCATGTTGTAATACATCCATGACACCGTCTTGTGCCTTGGCTTCCCGGGCGTCATAGTCTTTACGACTCATATTAGAAAACATACAAGGCACAGAAACTGCGGTGGCCGTCCCACACGACGTGGTATTCATAAATGCTGTTAGGCCGTATGGTTTTGTGTACGTGTTAGTGGATTTATCATAACCGTAATATTCATAGTTCATCGATCTGGCCGTTTCACCAAGAACCATCACCACTAGGTTAGGTTTCTTGTTAGTGTCTTGAGTCTCGTTAACCGCATCTAAACCTATCTGCTTATACTCTAGAGGAGTCTGTAGATAGTTCATATTAGTATATTTAGCTATCGAACCGAGTACATAAGTCGGTATGATGAAACGTTTCAGCTCATCGTTATTTCGACCAAAAGACACATAATTTTGATAATAAAAGAAACCTATAACCCCTATTCCAATGAGCATTAACAACATGAATGCAAATTTGTATAATAGCTCCACTAACACAGGTTTATACCTGATATTCAGTTTTAATATCAAGTAGGAAGGCAATAAACCTGTTAATAAAAAGTTAACCACAGAGGAAAAATTAATATAGGTAAATGCCTCAGCAGAATTTGTCTGCAGCGTGTTTTCAATCATCCCATAATCAAACACGACACCGTATTGCAGCGCCGCGAAAAATACACAGGAGGAGAGCAAGGTGACACCAATAAAGAAAGGCTTTAACAGATATTTAACGCTAAATAATGAGAAGATAAAACTCAAGGAAAAAATTAAAAAAATAGGAATCGTTGCAATGAACAGAGGATCCACTTCCCCCTGTTTTTCTATGCCTATTTGTACAATTCTAAAAAATGGAATGTTAAATACAGCAACATAGAAAATGGAGATAAATAGGGTAAATTGAATGACTGTTGGGTTTTTTAAACGAATTAGCACACAGATTCTCACTCACTAGATGATAAAGACAAGAATGCAGTTAGTAAAAATTGCAGCCTAATGCTTAGTGCAAGCCATCAAAGACGACACTAAGCTAAACAATAATTAAGTTTAGCTCTAGCGCTGTGAAAAAAATGTGTGTAAATACAAATAACCTTGTCCACGAAGAAGCGGAGGAGTTTTAGCTTAACGAGAAGTTACATCGACTATCAAGGAGGATACTAAAATTCGGCATTAATACGCTTCATAAAGCTAAGCAGTTGTATTCTCTCTGCATCAGAAAACTCAGCCGTAAGCTCTCCCGTAAGTTGCAGATGTAAAGCATCATGTTCTAGATACAACTCTTGTCCTTGCTCCGTGAGTGCAACTAAAATTGAGCGTCGATCTGACTCGTGGGGCATACGAGTCACCAGATCAGATTTAACCATCTTATCTATTTGTACCGTCAGTGTACCTGTGGTTACCCCAAGTTTCTCTGCCAGCTCCTTCATCCTCAAAGGACCATGGCCGCCTAAGATCTCTACCGTATGTATTTGTGGCAGACTGTAGCCATTATCTTTCACCACGGCCTGCTCCCAGGAAGAAAGTTTTTCATAGAATTCAACCATGACATGATTTAACTGATCTTCAGTAGACTTCATTTGCTTCTCTTAATATGATCACTGCACTATGTATGTGCTTATGACGATCCGCCATAAGCACATATTAACTTCACCCGCTACATTCTGCCTGATTTGAGGCATTAACTTCAATGGTCAAATGGTTAAGACGGGTAAACGAACTCAATTTATCTTTGTAAAAAACGGTATCTTGGGGCGCTGTTGTTACTATGGCAATTTCTGCAGCATAGTGATCGGCGCTGATCCGCCATACATGAATATCCGAAATTTCATCTTGAGTATCAGACTCGATAGCCTGGACTATCTCCTGTTTGTAGTCATTTTCAATACTTGCATCTAACAGTATCGGTGCCGTTTGTTTTAATAACTGCCAGGCCCACCTGGTGATGATAATCGAGCCGACGATCCCCATAATAGGATCAAGCCAGTTCAATCCATAAAATTTACCCAGTAATAAGGCTCCAATGGCGAGTATCGACGTCAGCGCATCCGCAAGTACATGAAAATACGCTGCTTTTAAATTATGATCATGAGTCTGAGTATGTTCATGAGCATCCTCAGCGCTGTGATTATGAGAATCCTCATGTGAATGATCGTGTGTGTGATGGTCTTTTAATAAGAAAACACTGATCACATTCACGGTAAGTCCAATAATGGCAACCAAGATAGCTTCGTTAAAGTGAATCTGATGTGGATTAAAGACTCGCATAACCGACTCAACTAATATGATGAGCGCCACCATTCCTAGGGCAATGGCGCTAGTAAAGCCACCTAATACACTAACTTTCCCCGTACCAAAGGAAAATTCCGGGTTATTGGCATGTTTTCTTGCATAATGATAAGCAAAAAGCGCGATTGTAAATGCGGCTGCATGGGTACCCATATGCCAGCCATCGGCCAGTAATGCCATCGAGCCATAAACGGTTCCTGCAACGATTTCTACAACCATGGTCACCACAGTCAAGTAGAGCACATATCGAGTATTACGCTCTCCGGCATCACTGACCGAAGAAAAATTATGTGTGTGTTGCCATTTTTCTGAAGCCTGACTTATTTTATTCATCTTAAACCTTAATCAGATGGAAAATTAAATGAAAATAACCGGGTCTATCGCAAACGACCTTGCATGCACAACCAACCTGATGTTAATTTGTACAGACCGAGCGTCCGGTAAAATACTTTGATAATCAAACATAATTATTTTAGTATAGTTTGCCTATCAAGGTATATAGGCTTATTCTCTTTTATTTTAACTTGTGAAGTACAACAATATTGTTTATTTCATTTGCATTAAGTATAAAAAAAGCTGCCATTTAGGCAGCCTTTCATCATTGATTTACACGCTAGGAATGAGCCTTTAGCTTATTTCTGCTATAAGCCACTAGTGGCTTATTATCTAGCTAGGCTTTATGCCGCTAATGGCTTCTTTACAGAGAGCGGTTATACGAGCCCAATCACCCTGCTCCATCGCATCCGTTGGCGCTATCCAGCTACCACCAATACAATCAACATTCTTAAGCGCCAGGTAATCACGGTAACTGCTCGGCGTGATCCCACCTGTCGGGCAGAAACGAATATCTGCAAGTGGACCAGAGAAGGCCTTGAGGGCATTGACTCCGCCCGATGCTTCGGCCGGGAAGAACTTGAAATTGGTATAACCAAATGACATACCCACCATCACTTCAGAGATACTGGCAACACCCGGTATCAAGGGAATACTCCCTGCCATTGCCGCTTTAAGTAGACTAGGTGTCGCACCGGGTGTGATAATAAATTGAGCACCTGCATCGACAGCTTGCTGTAGTTGTTCTTCATTTAAGATAGTGCCCGCACCGACAAGTGCATCAGGAACTTCCTTAGCAATTTTTGTGATAGCTTCTAGCGCACAAGGGGTGCGTAAGGTCACTTCCAGTACACTGATCCCACCGGCAACAAGCGCATTAGCCAATGGAACTGCATCTTCTATCTTATTGATCACCATGACAGGAACAATTGGACTACGTTTAAAAATATCTTGTGGTTGTAATGACCAGTTATTCTCAGGCATTATTTACTCTTCCTTTTAATAGATTTCATCGATGGCACTGGTACAGCGAGCACCCGTTTCAGGACTACTTAAATTTGATCTTAATGCACCGAATAATTCTCGGCCCATACCATAACTTGTTTTACGAAGCTCTACTTTTTCCGCCTCGCGCGTCGCCAATTCGGCGTCACTGACTAACAGAGTTAGCTCGCCAGTCAGCGCATCGACACGGATCATATCACCGGATTTCACCTTGGCTATCAAACCACCATCGAGTGCTTCTGGCGTCAGATGGATGGCAGCGGGGACTTTCCCCGAAGCACCAGACATACGACCGTCGGTCAATAGCGCAACCTTGAAACCGCGATCTTGAAGTGTGCCAAGTATTGGAGTGAGCTTATGTAACTCAGGCATACCAACAGCCTTAGGGCCCTGTCCCTTAACGACAACCACACAGTCCTTGTCGAGATCGCCGGCTTTAAAGATGGCTTCGAGTTTATTTTGATCATCGATGACAACGGCCGGAGCCTCTACCACTCTATGTTGCTCAGATACGGCCGACACCTTGATGACAGCTCGTCCTAAATTACCTTTTAACAGTTTCAAACCACCGTTGGCCTGGAAAGGCTGAGCGACCGAAGTCAATACTTCAGTGTCCAGACTCGTGACTTGACCTTCTACCCACTTGATTTCACCATCGATCAATCTAGGCTCTTGGGTATAACGACGAAGTCCATGACCGGCAACAGTGTTGACATCTTCATGGAGCATCCCTGCATCGAGTAGCTCTTTGATTAAGAAAGCCATGCCGCCGGCAGCGTGGAAATGGTTGATGTCCGCATGACCATTTGGATACACGCGGGCAATTAGGGGCACAGCATCTGATAGCTCTGAGAAATCATCCCAGTTGACTATGACTCCGGCGGCACGCGCCGCCGCAACAATATGTATGGTCAGGTTAGTCGAACCGCCTGTGGCCAGTAACGCGACGATGCCGTTCACGATGGATTTCTCGTTTACAAGCTCACCGATGGGCGAGTATTGCTTGCCCATCTCAGTCAGGCGACATACTTGCTTTGCAGCCGTTTTGCTTAATATTTCTCTTAATGGGTCGTCTGGATTGACAAACGAGGAGCCTGGCAACTGCAGTCCCATGACTTCAAGCATCAACTGGTTACTATTAGCCGTACCGTAGAAAGTACAAGTACCGGCACTGTGATAAGAGGCCGATTCAGCTTCGAGTAGCTCAGCTCTGTCTACCTGACCTTGAGCAAACTTCTGCCGAATACGCGCCTTCTCTTTATTGGGGATACCCGATTTCATCGGGCCGGCTGGCACGAATAACATAGGTAGATGGCCGAAACTGAGTGCGCCGATCAACAGACCAGGTACGATCTTATCGCAAATTCCCAGCAGTAAGGCACCATCGAACATATTATGCGACAAGCCTATTGCGGTGGACATGGCGATCACTTCGCGACTTAGAAGACTGAGTTCCATGCCGGGCTGGCCTTGAGTCACACCGTCACACATGGCTGGCACGCCAGCGGCAACCTGAGCCACGCTACCGACTTCGGCGCAAGCTTGCTTCAATAGATCCGGGTAGGTTTCATAGGGCTGGTGAGCCGAGAGCATGTCATTGAACGACGTGACTATGCCTATATTAGCCTTAGTTAAACCTTTAATTGATTGCTTATCATCGGGCTTACAGGCGGCAAATCCATGGGCCAAGTTACCACAACTCAAAGAGCTGCGATGAACACCCTTTTGTTTTGCTTCGTCGAGTGCCGCCAGGTATTTAGCCCGCGACACTTTACTGCGTTCGATAATCCTATCGGTGACAGCTTGTACAACTGCGTGCATAATAACTCCTTAAGTGCTCCAGTAAACGTCGACTGGTGTCTTATGTTGTGCCAATACGGCTCTGATTGGCATAGTGTTCGCGTCTTCATTTTCAAGCGCTTGACGATAAACAGCTAACTTCTGCTCACCAACGATATGTAGGTATATTTGACGACTGGCCAAGATCGCCGTTTTTGACAGAGACAGCCTCGGGTGAGGTGCTGAACCTGGGGTGACCGCCACGCATAACTGCTCCGTCGATAGCGCTTCTTCTATCTCCTTAGAGCATGGGAACCAGGAGCAAGTATGACCGTCATTACCCATCCCCAGCACGACAACATCGAATGGACTAGGGAAATTAGCCAGTTGTTCAATGGTCATTGCACAACCCTCTTCCGGTGAAGAGAACATATTTTTAAGACCGCGGAATTTGGCGGTCTGGGCCTTATTTTGTAACAGGTGAGTCCTGACCAACTTTTCATTAGAAGCATCGGAATCGATATCAACCCAACGCTCATCCGCCAAGGTGATGTACACCTCACTCCATTCAACATTCTTATGACTTAACAGTTGAAAGAGTTTTACCGGAGTCGAACCACCAGAAACAATCAGACTCGCCTGACCACGGTTATCCACCGCTTGCTGCAGTTGTTTCGCAATACGTTCCGCTAGCTGATTTTCCAATGAAGTCTTATCATCAAATGATTTAAACACACTTTCTTTAATCATGACTATATCCTCTTACTCATCCCAAGAACGTCCGTCTTTCGCTATCAAAGCCACTGATGCAACTGGGCCCCAACTGCCGGCAGGATAGGGTTTTGGTTTCTCGTTGCTATCTTCCCAAGCTTGAATGATTCCATCGACCCAAGTCCAGGCCTGCTCGACCTCATCACGACGCACAAATAACGCTTGATTACCCAACATAGCTTCGAGTAACAAGCGCTCATAAGCATCTGCGATACGCTCATTTTTAAAGGTTTCAGAGAAGCTTAAATCAAGTTTGGTCGTCTGTAGTCGCTGCTTTTGCTCCAGACCCGGAACCTTGTTCATCATCTGAATTTCGATACCTTCGTGAGGCTGAAGTCGAATGGTCAATTTATTTGGTGGTAGATTCCTATAGCTGGAACTATAAAGGTTATGTGGGGGATTCTTGAAATAAACCACAATTTCAGAACTCTTGGCTGGCATACGTTTACCAGTGCGAAGATAGAAAGGCACCCCAGCCCAACGCCAGTTATCGATATCAATCCTTAAGGCAACGAACGTCTCAGCATTAGACTGAGTATTTGCGCCCTCTTCTTCGAGGTAGCCGGGGACAGATGAACCTTGCAAAAATCCGGAAGTATATTGACCACGAACCGTATTCTCATAGATATTATCTGAATTGATAGGACGAAGTGATTTGAGCACTTTCACTTTTTCATCACGTATGCTGTCGGCATCTAAGTCTAATGGAGGGTCCATGGCGACCAGTGTCAGTACCTGCAACAGATGATTCTGGATCATGTCACGCATCTGACCCGCCTTATCGAAGTAACCCCAACGACCTTCGATACCTACCTCTTCGGCAACGGTGATCTGTACATGGTCTATACTGCGGTTATCCCATTTTGAGGCAAACAATGAATTGGCAAAACGCAATGCGATAAGATTTTGAACGGTTTCTTTACCTAGATAGTGATCGATACGGTAGATTTGATTTTCATTGAAGAAGGCAGAAACATTGTCGTTGATGATTTTAGAAGATTCGAGATCGTAACCTATGGGCTTTTCTAACACGACACGTGAATCGGGATAGATCAGGTTTTGCTCATTAAGACAGCGACAGATATCACCGAAGACAGCGGGTGGCGTGGCAAAATAACTGACCATCACCCTTTTCTCGGGCTCGAGTATGTCATGGAAAGCTTTGTAACCTTCAGACTCAGTAAAGTTAGTCCCTATATAATGGCATCGTTGTAAGAAGCGCTTAACAGTCTCCTCACAAAGCTCCTCTTTCACAAAAACATTCAAAGCCTTGTTGACTAGCTCTTTAAATTCTTCTTGAGTAAAGGCATCTTTCGCTACGCCAATCACTTTAGTGTCGACATTCAGTAGCCCAGCTTTGTCTAATTGATATAAAGAGGGAAATAATTTACGCCGCGCTAAATCACCTTTAGTACCAAATAATACAAAATCACAAGCTTTGGCTTCTGGTGTTGTTATGCCCATAGCTTCTCAACCTCCTATCTCACTGTGTTCAATCGAATCGATATGAATTCTACGTATTTGTTGTAATATAACAACAGAAAATGTTTTTTGCATCTTAATTTTGCAAAATAACGCCTAGTTAGTACACTAGGCATCTCACCCTATAATCTGGTATGCTTTTCGTGATTAATTTACTATATACACTAGACACTTTTAATCACAGCAAAGTTATAATCCGTCATACGGGTCAAGTTTCTCATTTCAGAAGCTTTCCAAAATGACAGAAAAGAAATAATAAAATTACATCTTTTTTTCGATTGGACATACGCATATGAATACCCTAGAAAAGGTCCAAAAAAGCCTCACCAATTTCAGTAAATCAGAGCGCAAAGTTGCAGAGGTTATTTTGGCTTCTCCGCAAACGGCGATCCACTCAAGTATCGCCACTCTTGCCAAGATGGCCGACGTGAGTGAGCCCACCGTTAACCGCTTCTGTCGTCGCTTAGACACCAAGGGCTTCCCGGACTTTAAACTCCACCTAGCTCAAAGTTTAGCTAATGGGACGCCCTATGTCAGCCGTCATGTGGAAGAAGATGACACTACTGATGCCTATACGACAAAAATATTCGAATCATCAATGGCTTCTCTCGACACTGCCAGGCAGAGCATAGATATCTGTGCCATCAATAAGGCTGTCGATATTCTGACCCAGGCTAAAAAGATCTCTTTCTTTGGTCTTGGTGCCTCGGCCTCTGTGGCCCATGATGCACAGAATAAGTTTTTTCGATTCAACGTACCCGTCATCTGTTTCGATGACGTTTTAATGCAACGGATGAGCTGTATCAACAGTGGAGAGGGTGACGTTTTCGTGCTTATCTCACATACAGGCAGAACCAAATCTATGATTGATATCGCCAGACTTGCCCGTGAAAATGGCGCAGCCGTCATAGGCATAACAACCCAACATTCACCACTATCGAATGAATGTACACTGCCACTGACAATGGAAGTGCCCGAAGATACGGATATGTACCTGCCCATGGCATCGCGCTTGGCACAGTTGGTCCTCATTGATGTATTAGCGACCGGCTTTACTTTACGCCGCGGCCCTCGCTTCAGAGAGAGTTTAAAGCGAGTCAAAGAGGTGTTAAAAGAATCAAGGATAGACAAAGATTCTCTCCTGTAACTGACTTTCTTTGGCCTCCACGGCAGTACAACTTTCTGTTTACTGCCTTTTTACGCTCCATTTTCAGTCTCAGTTCACAAAATCATTATATTGTTTTAGATCATTTTGTTTGTAAGTTTCCTACATAAAATCAAATCCTCTGTTAATATAGTGTCAGAATTTATTTAAAACTTAACGGAGTATGTCATGTTCCGCAGAACCAAAATTGTAACCACTTTGGGTCCCGCTACCGACCGCGATGATAACTTACGCCGCATCATAAAAGCTGGCGCTAATGTAGTTCGATTAAACTTCTCCCACGGCTCAGCTGAAGATCACATCAGACGTGCTAAAGATACACGCAGAATAGCCGCGGAACTCGGTGTTCATGTCGCTATTATGGGTGATCTTCAAGGTCCTAAAATTCGTGTTTCAACCTTTAAAGACAACAAAAAAGTTCAGCTAGACCTAGGTCAAAGCTTTGTCCTAGATGCTGATCTACCTAAGGGTGAAGGCGATGAGAATCACGTAGGTATCGACTATAAAGAGTTGCCAAACGATGTCAGTAACGGTGATATTCTTATGTTAGACGATGGCCGTGTACAGCTAAGGGTCGAACGTATTGAAGACAATAAGGTACACACTATAGTCACCGTTGCCGGACCATTATCGAATAACAAGGGTATCAATAAGCAAGGTGGTGGTCTATCTGCAGCAGCGCTAACCGAGAAAGATAAGCGCGATATTATTACCGCTGCCGAAATTCAAGTTGATTACCTTGCCGTTTCTTTCCCTCGTACCGGTGCAGATCTTGATTATGCACGTGAACTCGCCCTTAAAGCCGGCTGTAAGGCACTTATTGTGTCTAAAGTTGAACGCGCGGAAGCGGTTGCGACAGACGAAGCTATGGATGATGTGATCAGAGCATCCGACATTGTCATGGTAGCCCGTGGTGATCTCGGTGTCGAAATTGGTGACCCTGCACTCGTTGCCGTACAGAAGAAACTCATCAGCCGAGCGCGCCAGCTTAACAAGAGCGTGATCACGGCGACTCAGATGATGGAGTCTATGATCACCAGCCCAATGCCAACTCGTGCTGAAGTCATGGATGTGGCTAACGCGGTGCTCGATGGTACAGATGCTGTGATGTTATCGGCAGAAACTGCGGCGGGTGACTTCCCGGAAGAAACCGTCAAGGCGATGGCTGAAGTCTGTCTCGGTGCAGAATTACACCCAAGTGTACAAATATCTAAACATAGACTCGATCAAAGTTTCGATTCTATTGAAGAAACTATCGCGCTATCGACCATGTATGCGGCAAACCACCTTAAAGGTATCAAGGCTATTGTTGCGTTAACTGAGTCCGGTGCGACTCCTCAATTGATGTCTCGTATCAGCTCAGCTTTGCCTATTTTTGCTTTATCACGCCATGAAGTGACATTAGCCAAGATGGCCGTATATCGCGGTGTACAAGCAGTACATTTCGACTCTAGCAATTTTAGTCCCGAAGACGTAGCTCGTAAAGCATTGGAAACACTAACGGCTGCTGGTTACCTCAAGAGCGGTGACATGGTGCTGATGACTAAAGGTGATTCGATGGAAACGATTGGCGGAACCAATACCTGTAAAGTGTTGATCGTCGCATAATCTCTCCTCCTTCAGCAAAAGGGCACGCAAAAGCGTGCCCTTTTTTGTTTTTAGGCTAGTATTCGATGCAATTACAATGAACTGAAATCATCGACATTGATTGCAGCCAGCCTCAGTTTATCGGCAGCAAGTACCGACTCCAATTCAACCGCATCGATAACTTGTGTCTCATGGGCGAGTTGAAATAGAGGCAGATTACTCATCTTCTTAGGTAAAGCCCCGCTTCTCTGGGCCGTTTTGATCTTCTTATGGATCTGCTTACAGTTAAACTGTGCGATAAAAGCGGCTTCAACTTCGGCAATACCACTGGTATCCCCCTCGAATTCTGGACATAAGAAGGTAATACGATCCCGTGCCGGTCCAGGCTTTAACATGCCTTGAACCAGATCGATGGCCATCTTGTCAGTCACACCTTTAAAATGGTTGCCCAGAGGGAATATCAGTGCTCTCATCACCCAAGCAACTAGACGGTTAGGAAAATTACGTAGTACACCTTCCAAAGCTTTCGCCGCTTTATGTAATCGAGTCGCCATCACATAGCGCACCGCAGGAAGATCATCATGCTGACGACCGTTATCTTCGAACATTTTCAGGGTGGCAGAGCCTAAATAGAGCTCACTGAGCACATCCCCCATCCTGGCCGATAACATCTCTTTTCGCTTTAGATCCCCCCCCATGATCAACATAGAGACATCGGTCATAAAGGCTAACGCCGATGAGAGTCTCGACATATCTTTATAATATTGCTGTGTCTCACCACTCACCGGAGTCGGATTAAAACGACTGGCCGTTAACGCACAAAACACCGAACTGAATGCATTACGGGCCGCATAGCCGATATGATTGAGTAAAAGCGAGTCGAAGCGTTCCAATGCGGCCTCATTGTCGTCCATCGCCGCAGTTTCCATTTCAGCAAGCACGTATGGATGGCAACGAGTCGCCCCCTGACCGAATATCATCAGGCTGCGAGTCAGAATATTCGCCCCTTCAACCGTAATTGAGATGGGGTTCGCCATATAAGGGTGACCCAGATAGTTTTTCGGGCCGAGTTGAATCCCCTTACCCGATTGAATATCCATGGCATCATTAAGCACATCACGGCTCATCTCCGTCATATGATATTTTGCAATCGCCGTCACTACCGATGGCTTCACTTTCAGATCGATACCCGTTGTCGTCAGGCGTCTCGCCGCTTCTAACTGGTAGGTATTCGCTATGATGCGTGCAAGCGCCTCTTGCACACCTTCAAAATTACCAATAGAAAGGCCAAACTGATGCCTGACATAGCTATAGGCTGTGGTTGTTTTCGTCGCCGTGTGACCAGAGGCCGTCGCCAGTGCAGGTAATGATATTCCCCGCCCTGCAGATAAGCATTCCACCAACATGCGCCAACCACGGCCAGCATATTGAGGTCCACCTATGATCCAATCCAAAGGAATGAAGACATCTTCCCCTTGAGTGGTGCCATTCATGAATGCCATGTTGAGCGGGTTATGTCTCTGCCCTATCTTCACACCAGCGTGATCTGTAGGGATCAGGGCGCAGGTGATCCCCAGGGCCTCTTTATCACCTAACAAGGCGTCAGGGTCACGCATCTGGAAGGCCAGACCAAGTACTGTCGCCACAGGGGCTAAGGTGATATAGCGCTTATCCCAGTTAAGTTTAAGGCCCAGAACCTCTTCGCCTTCAAACTCCTGACGACAGACGATACCTTCATCGGGAATCGCACCGGCGTCGGATCCAGCCTCAGGTCCCGTCAGGGCAAAACAGGGTATAGCTTCACCACTGGCCAGTTTAGGTAACCAGTGCTCTCTCTGTTCCTGTGTACCGTAATGGGTGAGCAGTTCGCCTGGACCTAAAGAGTTAGGCACCATCACAGTAACAGCAGCACTGACGCTGCGACTGGCGAGCTTACTGACTATGGTCGAGTTAGCATAAGCAGAGAAGGCTTTGCCGCCATACTGCTTAGGAATGATCAAGGCGAAGAAACCTTCATCCTTAAAATATTGCCAAAGTTCAGGTGGCAGATCTTTGCGTTTTTGTACTATGTCATAATCATCGATCATAGTCAGCGCAGTCACTACCTGATTGTCGAGAAAGGCTTGTTCTTCTGCAGTGAGCGTAGGCTTGCCATAACTATGTAAAATTTCCCAGTTGGGTTTACCTCTGAAAAGCTCACCTTCCCACCAAACATCGCCGGCCTCCATGGCTTCCTTCTCTGTATCGGATAAAGGCGGGAGGACCTGCTTAAAAAAAGAAAAGACAGGACGCGTGACCAACTGCATCCTGATATTTTTGACACCAAAGAGCACAATAATAATCAAGAGTGCAAGTATAAACAGAGTCATGATTTTACCTTTTGTTCTATTGAGGCTAAGCCGTTACCGGAACCGCCACACCTGCTGAAATATAAGGAATAACTTTACGTATAACGGCTTCGATATCATTATGTTCACCGAAATCAGCAGCCGCGATTTCTGTTAATGCATCCGCCGAGGCCATGGTGAAGACCACAGTGCCTAAGGTAAAGTGTAAGCGCCAAAACATCTCCGCGGGAGGAATATGAGGCGCACTGTCGACCACCGCTTTTACAAATTGAGTGAGATGGTCACCGTAATGCGTGGTGATAAACCACATGAGATGCCCGTGACTCTCGATATAGCCTCTGCCAAGTAGTTGTAAGAAGGTACGGGTACCCTCCGACCTTAGTTGATTTAGGTCTAACAAAGGTTTGACTAAGGTTGAAAAAATATCATTAAGCGATGCATCTTTGTTAGAGCTCTGTAGACTCACTATTTCAGACGAGGCTGCAGGCATAAAAACATCGAGATAACGCGCTAAAACAGCCCGTATTAACTCTTTTTTTGAACCAAAATGATAATTTACTGAAGCAAGATTGACTTCAGCCTTACTGGTGATCAGACGTAAGGAGGTTTCTGAAAAGCCCCTCTCTGCAAATAACTTTTCTGCAGCATCCAGTATTCTTGTTTTTGTATCGGATCGATTTACCATTCCGTGACCTTAACTCTATTTTAAACACTCGTTTAAATTAAACATTGGTTCACATTTTGTCAAACAAAATTATTGGTCAATTGCAGGCTACAGCTAGATTTACACTCAATTCCTGTTCTTTTTCTCCCTTCTACTTTTAAATCGTTGGTTTTTGGTTAAAATACTCAACACAAAAACAACAAAGGAACTGAATTAATGTCACTTTCTAAGCCACAGTTTTCCCGTCTTTCGCTGGTTATTGCGCTTTCACTGGGAATATCCGCCTGTAATTCCTCTCAAAATGATGGAAATCACGCAGATTTATCTACAACAGAAGAGGTTGAGCAATTTCTAAAACAATCTGAGCAGATATTGAGTGAGCTGTCAGTCGAGATTAATCGCGCCGAATGGATTTATAGTAACTTCATTACCGACGATACGGCGGCCCTGTCAGCGTCTGCGGCTGAAAAACTCACCGCTACCTCAGTCAGGCTAGCGACTCAAGCCGCTCAGTATAGCAATTTAGCACTGGATGATGCCAGTCTGCGTAAACTCAATATATTACGCCGCTCATTGATCCTTCCCGCCCCACTCGATCCGGCAAAAAATGCCGAACTCGCCAGGATAAGTTCACAACTCAATGGATTATACGGCAAGGGAAAATATTGTTTCGATGACGGCCGCTGTTTAACTCAACCCGAACTGTCAGCCATCATGGCAGAGTCCAGCGACCCAAAATTATTGCTCGAAGTATGGAAAGGTTGGCGTGAAATCGCTAAGCCCATGCGTCCTCTATTTGAGCGTGAGGTGGAATTAGCCAATGAAGGTGCCAAAGATCTTGGCTACGAAAATTTATCGGTATTATGGCGCAGCCAATATGACATGAAGCCCGATGAGTTCTCCAATGAATTAGACAGGCTATGGGGCCAAATTAAACCCCTCTATGATTCATTGCACTGTTATGTCCGTGGCGAGCTCAATAAAGCCTATGGCGATGACGTCGTACCGGCCAATGGACCTATTCCGGCTCACCTGCTGGGTAATATGTGGGCGCAAAGTTGGGGCAATGTCTACGATAAAGTCTCGCCTCAGGATGCAGATCCTGGCTATGATGTCACTCAGCTGCTTGCCGAGCATGGCTATGATGAAATCAAGATGGTTAAACAAGCCGAAAGCTTCTTCAGTTCACTGGGTTTCGATCCGCTACCCGATTCATTCTGGGAGCGCTCATTATTCGTCCAACCAAAAGATCGTGATGTGGTGTGTCATGCATCTGCTTGGGATCTGGATAACCTGGATGATATACGCATAAAAATGTGCATTCAGAAAACAGCGGAAGATTTTACCGTTATCCATCATGAGCTAGGTCACAACTATTATCAACGTGCCTATAAAAATCAGCCATTTATCTTCAAAAATAGTGCAAATGACGGTTTTCATGAGGCGATTGGTGACACGATTGCGTTATCTATCACTCCGAGTTATCTGCAACAAATAGGTCTACTCGATGAAGTCCCGGATGCGTCCAAGGATATCGGCCTGTTACTCAAGCAAGCATTAGATAAAGTCGCCTTTATGCCATTTGGCTTGATGATCGATCAGTGGCGCTGGAAAGTGTTCAGCGGCGAAATAACACCGGAGCAGTACAATCAAGCCTGGTGGGATCTCAGAGAGAAGTATCAAGGAGTCAAGGCTCCCATCGAGAGAAGTGAAGACGACTTCGATCCTGGCGCTAAATACCATGTACCGGGCAATGTGCCTTATACACGTTATTTCCTGGCTCACATTTTACAGTTCCAATTCCACAAGTCGCTGTGTGAGACAGCTGGTGATACAGGTCCGGTACACAGATGCAGCATTTATGGCAATAAAGCCGCTGGCAGCAAACTCAATACCATGCTGGAGATGGGACTAAGCCGCCCATGGCCGGAGGCCTTAGAAGTGGTTACCGGTAGCTCAGAGATGGATGCCAGTGCCGTGCTCGATTACTTTGCCCCGTTACAAGTGTGGTTAAATGAGCAAAACACTCAGGCTCACCGCCAATGTGGATGGTGATGCTATTAAGCCAATAGGAATTAAAAACGATAATCATTTAACTTAATGACATAAACGATTTAGGGCGCTTTAATACAGCGCCCTTTTTCCAATAGAAACCCACGCTCGCCTCCACTCGACACACTTTGTTAAGAACTAAAACTTTAGATGTTCAAGGTCATCTATTATAGTGACATCAGTAATGGTGGATTTGAAACATTTATGTCATTAATAAAAGTGATCTTAGTGGGTCTATTCTCTTTGCTGTACATGATACAGCCGGCGATAGCGCAGTCAGAAGACAATAAAGCCATTAATCAATTATATACCCAGTTTGCACTGGCATTTAATCAACTAGATGCAGGAATAGTTGAAAATATCTATGCTGAAGATGCCTGCTATGTCCCTGAAAATCAAAGTAAGGGCGTTACCATGGGCCGTGACAACATCATAGCGGTTTATAAGACGTTTTTTGGTAAGATTAAACACAAACAAGCCCGTATCGAAGTCGACTTTAGAGTAGTAAAGCGTCAAATAGAAACCAATAACGCGACAGATGTAGGCTACTACCTGATCCGATTTCACCCCGCTGAAGATGCCGAAGAACCTATCAGTGAGTTTGCGGGGAAATTCGTCAATGTATCCAGAAAGAATGCCGATGGAAAATGGTATCTGACCGTCGACACCAACAACCGTTCAGAAACGCCATTTTACTACAATGCAAAACCCTCCCCGGAACTGTATTATGGCCGTCAATTTTCACCACTAACTGCCGAGCTCCATGTCGAACAAGACTAACATTGCCTGCCCTTGTGGTATGAACACCCAACACAGCCCGCTTTTATATGACACTTGCTGTGGACCATTGCATGCTAACGCCCTAAAGGCAGCCAGTCCTGAGCAATTGATGCGCAGCCGCTACACGGCGTTCGTCATGAAGCTGTATGACTATTTAATAGCGACTCATCATCCCGAATACTTACATGGCCTCACAGCCAGCACACTAGCCCAAAGCCCGGAAATTCACTGGTTAACACTGCAAATTATCTCCTCATCAATCACTGACTTACAAGGACAAGTTGAATTTCAAGCTTGGTATAAAGATGAAACAGGTATAGATGCGATTCACGAGCGCTCAGAGTTCCAGTGTATCGAAGGAGACTGGCTTTATACTCAGGGAGAGCAGTTCGACGCCATTTTCCCTAAACGTAACCAAGCTTGCCTTTGTGGTAGTGGTAAGAAATTTAAGCAGTGTTGCCTATAAGCGTCAACTTTGATGTTTCAAGCACAACACTTAAACAACAGATAGATGAGCTGGTCTTTTAATGAACCATCCCTGGATTAGATTTAAATAAAAACTGATTAAAATCGGACTCTCTCAAGGCAGGACTGTAAAGAAACCCTTGAGCCTGATGACATCTATGTTCCGATAAGAAGTCTTCTTGCTCCTTAGTCTCTACTCCCTCAGCTGTTATGGATATATTCAGCGCCGAAGCCATCGCTATGATGGCACTGACAATCTCACGACTCTCTTTGCTTACGGTCAGATCTGAAATAAACGAACGGTCAATTTTAAGCTTACTGATGGGAAACTGTTTTAGATAACGCATCGAACTGTAACCGGTACCAAAGTCATCGATAGCCAAGCCTACACCGAGTTCAGAGAGCTCAATACATAGCTTAGTCGCATAATCTATGTCTTCCATCAGTTCTGTCTCTGTGATCTCCAAAATCAGCGAGCCGGGTTGAAGTCGATAACGCGACATCAAGTTCCACACCTGTTTGAAAAGATTATCGCTGAAGAACTGCCGAGCAGACACATTCACATGCATAGAGATATTTACTTGATGATGTTGCCACAAATTAAGTTGCCTGCACGCGGCTTCCAACACCCAAGCTCCAATGGCATTTATCAAGCCGGTTTGCTCGGCAATATGAATAAAAGCCCCCGGATACAGCACTCCCTTCTTAGGGTGGTGCCAACGAATCAAGGCCTCGGCACCAATATATTTTTTACTCTTAAGGTCTTTAATGGGTTGATAGTAAAGCTCGAACTCTCTGCCTCTCAGTGCAGTTTTCAGATCACGCTCTATCTGTGTGTCTTCTTTGAAACTGTTGAGTAAGGCATTATTAAACACTTGAACCTTATCAGTCTGTTTTTTCTTCGCGTATTGCAGCGCGATATCGGCACAGGCTAAGGGAACGAAACTGTCCCCGACAGACTCAATATCTACAATAGCCAAAGCCGGTTTAGGTTGGATCTGTTCACGGCCTATGATGACAGGCAGAATCAGCTGACTGTATAATCTGGCGATAATGTAGTCCATATCCATTTGATTCAGCATGGGAAGAATAATCGCAAACTCATCACTGCCAACCCTAGCAAGTTGTTCGGTTTTATTGACATGAGCGAAATGCTTCAGGCGTCGGGCCATTTCGATCAGTAATGCATCACCACTTTTATGACCATAGGTATCATTGAAACGTTTGAAACCACAGAGGTCAATAAGGATCAGTTGCCCCGATTGACAGTGCTCTAACTCTTTATTGAAATAACTGCGGTTATACAGCCCAGTCAAACCACAACGCCAGGCTAAATGCTCTAATTTAGCCTGATACTGCTTTTCTTCTGAGATATCATCAGCTTTAACCAGAGCGTAATGATTACCTCGTTCGGTAATAAACTGTTTAATTGAATACCTAAGCCAGTATTGCCTGCCATCTTCTCGTACAATGAGACTCTCTCCCTTAGCCACTGAGCCCATTGACACCTTTTCTAAGACAAAATTAGCCTGTTCCGGGTTTTGTTTAAAAAAATTGAGTCGTTTAAATGACTGCCCTATGATTTGATGTTTAGGGATACCCGAGATAAACTCATGAGCTTGGTTTACATATTCGACTAAATCTGTTTTCAAGTTAATCAACATACTCATCTGCTCTGATTCTTCATCGGCACTGAGCAGCAAGGTGAGTCTCTCATCTTTCTCATAAGCGTTGTGCGTCGCCAGAGTCAGCGCGAGTTGATCGGCCACATGTGTCGCAATATGAATTTCACTATCGGTCCAAGAGGCCGCAAATGTTCTTTCAAGATACAAGATACCTTCGAGGTGACCGTTAATTCTTATGGCGACATCCAGGGAAGACATGATGCCTTTAGGCTTGAAATAGACATCAGCAATCTCTGTGACTCTAAGATCCTGATCCACATCGCTTACATCTAGCAAACACTTGTTTTTGAGTTCAGTAATATAATCGGGACAATCTGAGGGGGTGGGACGTGAATAAATAGCAGGCAGCAAGGGGCCATAATTAGCAATCGAGCTAATTTGGTCCTCTTGACAAGAGAGCATACAGACACCCACATAGGTGACAGCAAGCTGCTGACACAATAATTCTGTCGCCAACTCAGCCGTTTTCTGAAAATCACCTGCTTGTTTTTCTGTAGAGTTAACGATGCACTCTAATAAATCTTGATACTCACGCATCTTCACGAATATCCCTAAAAAGTAAGCAAGATTGCCCACTCAAAGCTACATATAATGATGATTAATGTATTAAAACTTATTGAAACTATTGTTGGTATTACTATTTTCGATTTAGCCTACACACAATATTACATTTGAGCAATAAGGGGGTAATGCTAAATCGAATTTTCTAATTGAAAAATCATTTTTTCTGCACTAAAAGCAAAATCAATCGTTAGGCTAATGCCTGACTCTACACTGATTAATTCGACGCTGACATTATCAAACCTGGCTTGAACTTTATCTCGTAATAACTCTGATTCACTCTGGGCCTCTGCCCCGCTAAAGTTGACGACCAATTGCCTATCGTGTTCATCGATCACCGCGCCAATATCGGCATAACTACCACAATCATTACAGGTATCGTTAACTAGCCTAGATTGTGCATTCTGAATATTCTTCATGGAACATTTTTCTCGTAAATAAACATAATTTAACATTATACGCCAATGTCATTGAGGCATTGTCAGATACCTCAAACTTCAACAATAAAAACGCAGGCTAACAGGTTGCAATGATTCGACTCATCTGTCTTTGCTGAGAAAGAATATCAACAAAATGAGGGGATTCGAGACCTGTTGAATAGCCATAGTCCAGATCCAAGTCATTCGATTTTGACCTGATGAATTTGTCTCGTGTTAAGAGATCACAATTTGTCAGCACCTCTTGCATCTCCACGGGTTCATTTCCTCGGGTAACCATAGCTTCGGCTTGGATAGCTTGGGCCAATTGAAAGGCGCGAGCACCGCCCTCTCTAAATACACGACTATGTTCTACCGGCGAGCTAACCACTGACAGATCGGCAATTAACTGCTGAGGTTTTGCGATATCAAACTTTGTTCGCAGTAGATCATCACTGTCTTTACCCAGCTGTTCAGTTTGAAATTGAGCCATATCACGAACATCGGTAGATAACAGGGCCAATAAAAGAGCAAATTCTCCCCGACGACCATTATCTATCGCATGATTAAGCCTAGTGCCTAATTGTGACTCATTTACTAATACTGAACCAGATCGCATAAAAAAACATCACCAAATCAATTCGTTGATAGTTAATCGACCGCTTAAAGCAGAACTTTAGCTTTTTTTCAAATAGAGGCTTTACACGCTTGTAGTTTGTGACTACTATTGCCGCCGCAATTGAGGAGGGGTTCCCGAGTGGCCAAAGGGATCAGACTGTAAATCTGACGGCTCAGCCTTCGAAGGTTCGAATCCTTCTCCCTCCACCATTTGCACTAAAGAAATAAAGATATCCGGAGGGGTTCCCGAGTGGCCAAAGGGATCAGACTGTAAATCTGACGGCTCAGCCTTCGAAGGTTCGAATCCTTCTCCCTCCACCATCTTTATTCAGTGAGTTTAAACGTGTAAAAGCTGATTTTTTCCTGCAGTGATGGCTCGCCGTAGAATGATATTCAGTCAGAAGAGAACAATGTGGAGGGGTTCCCGAGTGGCCAAAGGGATCAGACTGTAAATCTGACGGCTCAGCCTTCGAAGGTTCGAATCCTTCTCCCTCCACCACTTCTCTTATAAACCGCCTATCTCACCTGTACATCCCCCTTGGTTATCTCAGCTCCATTGGTATATTTCCCCACTTATAGCCCATATCTACCTACGTCTATCGTCTACAGCCTAATACCATTCCGAGTAAGTATCTGATCATTCAGCGGGAGTTCAAAGCACTGTAGGCAAGGTCTATATTTGCTCCTCGGTAACTGCTCCTGCGTTACTCTACCTCCTATATCCCTATAGTCGTGCAATATAGACATTCACCACATCCATGTGGCTTGCGGATGTTTGAAGCTAATAGTTATTCTCGGCAACAAGCTCCTGCGTTGCTCTCGATAATTGCTCCTGCATTATTCTACCTTCACCCGTCCATGGGCTCGTACCTCCTGCATCTGACCTCCATGGTCTTAAGCGTTCCATACGCTTTCAAGACATTTCCCATATCCCTATGGGTCAGGGAAATGTCTTATTTTGTATGGAACAAAATAGACCATGCAGTCGTATATCGAAAACATTCAACGTAGCATAAAGGGCTTTGCCCTTTACTTTAAACATCAGCCGCACTGCGTGAGGCTCTCAGTGTTTCCACTTCTGCGTTACATTGACTTAAAAGGGAATAACCATTTCCTCATCAATGTGCCTTGAATTGAAAAAACTGAGAGTCTCTGAACTGACTAGATACTTATATGGAATGGTATAAGATTCAACTTTCACGATTTATTCAATTTAGTTATCATCGACTGCATTCCGTTATATTCACCTTCAACAATCAGAGGCAGCATGGCATCTTCTTGGATAAATCAGGCAATCGCAATCATAGACGCTGATTATCAGCGTAGTGCTGACACACATTTAATTAAGTTAGATCTCCCGATACTGACAGGTATCGATATCTACCTGAAAGATGAAAGCACCCATCCAACAGGAAGCTTGAAGCATAGACTGGCTCGTTCACTCTTCCTTTATGCATTATGTAATGGTTGGATCAGCGAAGGGACCACAGTCATAGAATCCTCATCGGGCAGCACGGCGATATCTGAAGCCTATTTTGCCCGTCTATTGGGCTTACCCTTTATCGCAGTAATGCCTCGCACCACCGCGAAGAAAAAAGTGCAACAAATCGAATTCTATGGTGGCCGATGTCATTTTGTCGATCATTCCAATGAGATCTACGCAGAATCAGAACGTTTAGCCAGTGAATTGAAGGGCCATTACATGGATCAATTTACCTATGCTGAACGGGCGACGGATTGGCGAGGCAATAACAATATTGCTAATTCTATCTTTGAGCAGATGAACAAGGAGCCCCACCCTATACCCAAGTGGATTGTGATGAGTCCAGGTACTGGTGGCACATCGGCGACGATCGGGCGTTATATCCGTTATCAACAACTCGATACGCAACTGTGTGTAGTCGATCCTGACAACTCGGTTTTCTATGAATACTACACCAACGGCGACAACTCGATCACATCGGTCAACGGCAGTAAGATTGAAGGCATAGGCAGACCCCGCGTCGAGCCTTCTTTCATACCTGGGGTTATCGATCATATGGAGAAGATACCTGACACAGCGTCAGTGGCAACCATCTACTGGTTAGAGAAGCTGATCGGCCGTAAAGCCGGAGCATCGACCGGAACCAACCTTTATGGGGTATTACAGATAGCATCCAGGATGCATGCTAAGGGCGAAACAGGCTCACTAGTCACTCTATTATGTGATTCAGGCGAACGTTACCTGGACACTTACTACAACCCTGAATGGATTAAGGAAAACATAGGTGATCACAGCGAGTTTGACAAAAAGCTCAAGAATTTTGATATGACAGGCAAGCTAGCTTAACTCATTTTCCCTTTAGCCGAATGAATTAGCTCACTCGGCTGTAGGGCTATGGCGGTATTAATCTATATTGAGGTATTTATGCGTCTGTATCGATAAACGCCAGTTACGCTCGATACAGATTTTCATTGCCAGCTCTGTGGCACGAGGTTTCTGACTAATGGGTTGCAGGCAGATTATTTTACCCTCGACTTCGATCCCCTCGAGCAGTTCATCCAAATCATCAATATGTTTGGACCTGGCTACCGGATGCTTAATCTCATCGGCTCGCTCGAGTGCCTGAGTCAATACAGTCATGCCCGCTTTCATATTCACCTTAGGGGACACTGTGACCCAAGTCTTATCTGAACAGGTCACCTCGAATGTACCACTGGTCTCAATTTGAGTCCCATAACCTTGGCGGTTTAATTGTGATGTTAATTCTGTCAGATCGTGGATGCATGGCTCTCCGCCCGTGATCACAACATGCTTAGCATTGAACCCTTTGCGTATAAAAAAGTTAATCAGTTCTTCAGCAGTCAATTCCGACCAGCGACCTATCACTCCATCAACCTGGATCACCAATTCAGGGGCGACTCGATTTTTCTCAAGAACATCCCATGTATGTTTAGTATCACACCATGAACACCCAACCGGGCAACCCTGAAGCCTGACAAAGATGGCAGCTACGCCGGTAAAAACACCTTCCCCCTGGATGGTCTCAAAAACTTCATTCACTGGATACTTCATGATCTACCTCTACAAGGATGGCCGGCATTTATAGTGTATTTTTTGTTTGCAGGCAAGTTTTAACATCACTCAAAAGCGAGTAAAAAGCCGATATTCGTACAAGTGATATTATACAAGTGAGGGTCTGTCAGTTAAAATGATGACAATTTAACTACTTGAGTGATCATTATGTCAAAAGCAGTCATCGTTTTTAGTGGTGGACAAGATTCAACAACCTGTTTAATCCAAGCACTCGAGCAATATGATGAAGTCCACGGTATCACCTTCGATTATGGACAACGTCATAGTCAGGAAATTGAAGTCGCTAAGGAACTGGGTAAACGTCTTGATTTAGCGAGTCATAAAGTTCTGGATGTAACCATGTTAAACGAGCTAGCCATCTCGGCATTAACCCGAGACGATATCGCCGTCTCGAACACGCTCATGGACAATGGTTTACCCAATACTTTTGTGCCGGGTCGTAATATCTTGTTTCTCACTTTAGCCGGAATTTTTGCCTATCAACTGGGTGCGGAGGCTGTGATAACCGGCGTATGTGAAACGGACTATTCAGGCTATCCCGATTGTCGTGATGATTTTGTCAAGGCGATGGCATCGGCGCTCGTTCAGGGAATGGACCGACAGCTTGAACTTGTTACTCCTTTGATGTGGCTAAATAAGGCCGAAACCTGGGCACTTGCCGATAAGTATAATAGCCTGGACTTAGTCCGAGATGAGACCTTGACCTGTTATAACGATATCATAGGATCAGGCTGTGGCACCTGTCCGGCTTGCTTATTAAGACAAACAGGATTAGATGATTACTTGAATAACAAGGCGCAAGTACAGTTAGATTTAGCCGCAAAAATAGCGCCGAAACCATGACGCTTATCGCCCCCACAAAAATCAGGCAGTGGTTATCTTCGAGTTATTGCCTACTCACTCTGATCACTATCCTATGCATAGGGCTCTATTGGTTAAACTTGGCTGACTCCCTCGCTTATAGAAGAGTAGAGATAGGTGACGGCGAGTATTGGCGACTACTGAGCGGCAACTTGCTTCATACCAATATCTGGCATTTACTCATGAATCTGGTGGGCCTCTGGGTCATAGTGCTGCTCCACCACAGCCATTATCGTTTATTGCTGTTCACTTCGCTCTTCGGACTCTGTTGTCTACTTCAAGGCATAGGTCTATACCTATTTTATCCAGGGTTGATCGGATATGTAGGCCTGAGTGGCATGCTGCATGGATTGTTTACCTATGGCGCGATAAAAGACATTACCACAGGATTAAAGTCAGGTTACCTATTGTTGTTTGGTGTCATCATCAAAGTTGCTTATGAGCAGGTTTATGGTGCCAGTCAGGAGGTCACTGAGATGATAGGTGCAAGAGTCGCGACAGAGGCACATCTGGTTGGCGTTATCAGCGGCATAATCATCTTCTTCATACTTTACGCTATCAGCGCTTTGCGAAGGCTAGGTGCAGACACAGGGTAGACAAGCCTGTTGATAGCTTTGAGCATTGAATGTGTAGCAAAAGAAAGCAGCAATACCGGTCAGAGTATTGCTGCTTAATGCTAAGTTCTATTATCAAGCTTTAACCATGCCATCTCTACATCAAGCTTAACCATGTCATCTCTATTATTAAGCTTTAATAAAGGCATCTCTGAGCTTCAGCACCTGATCCCTGACCGCCGCGGCTTGTTCAAACTCTAAGTTCTTCGCATGTTCATGCATCTGCTTCTCAAGCGCATCGATTTGATGGCTTATACTTGCCGCATCCTGGACGACATACTTAGCCCTATTTTCTGCAACATTAAGACTGCTGTAATCCCCTAATATCCCCTTGTCTCTCTCGCCCACATCCATCACATCGGTAATTTTTTTCACGACTCCTGTAGGCGTTATACCGTTATCGAGATTATATTGATGCTGCATTTTACGCCGCCGATCCGTTTCCCCCATGGCTGCCGCCATGGATTTAGTGATGCGGTCTGCATACAATATGACCTTGCCATTAATATTTCGGGCAGCGCGGCCCATAGTCTGAATTAACGAACGTTCGGAACGTAAGAAGCCCTCTTTATCAGCATCGAGAATACACACCAGGGAGACTTCCGGCATATCCAAGCCTTCACGCAGTAAGTTAATGCCAACCAGGACATCGAAGACGCCCAAACGAAGATCTCGAATAATCTCTACTCTTTCAACCGTATCTATATCTGAGTGCAGATACCTGACCTTGATGCCATGTTCGTCTAGATATTCACTTAAGTCTTCCGACATGCGTTTTGTGAGTGTCGTGACCAACACCCGCTCATTGACCTTAATCCTTTTGCCTATCTGAGAAAGCAGATCATCGATCTGAGTCCCCACGGGTCTGACTTCGACTTCAGGATCCAGTAAGCCAGTAGGTCTAACCACTTGCTCGGCAATCTCTCCATCGCACTTATCGATCTCATATTGACTCGGAGTCGCGGAAACAAAAATCGTTTGAGGCATCAAATCTTCAAACTCTTCAAACTTAAGCGGACGGTTATCGAGCGCAGAAGGTAGGCGGAAACCATATTCCACCAGATTTAACTTTCTGGAGCGGTCACCTTTATACATGGCACCAATTTGAGGCACTGTGACATGAGATTCATCGATGATCAGCAAGCCATCATCGGGTAAATAGTCCAGCAATGTCGGCGGTCCCTTTCCGGTGGCTCTGCCGGATAGGTAGCGTGAATAGTTTTCTATACCTGAGCAATAACCTAATTCCACCATCATTTCCAGGTCGTATTGAACTCGCTCAGATATTCGCTGGGCTTCTACTAATTTATTATTGTCCAGTAATTGCTGCTTGCGCTCTATGAGCTCCTTTTTTATCTCTTCTGTAGCGGCTACAATTTTTTCTCTGGGAGTCACATAATGGCTCTTGGGGTACACAGATATTCTGGCGATACGCTTTATGATACGGCCAGTGAGAGGATCGAACATGCTTAACCGCTCAATCTCGTCATCAAAAAGCTCTACACGTATCGCATGCTTATCAGAATCTGCCGGAAATATATCAATCACTTCCCCCCGGACTCGAAAAGTACCACGTTCTAACGAAATGTCGTTACGTGTGTATTGGAGTTCGCTGAGACGCAAGAGAATATCCCTTTGCCCCATGAAGTCACCCTGCCTAAGATGTAACAACATCTTCAAATAAGATTTGGGGTCACCTAGACCATAAATAGCAGATACCGAAGCGATTAAGACCACATCCTTTCGCTCTAGGAGCGCTTTCGTTGCAGAAAGACGCATCTGTTCGATATGTGCATTCACCGACGCATCTTTCTCTATGAAGGTGTTGGTGGAGGGGACGTAGGCCTCGGGTTGATAATAATCATAGTAAGAGACAAAATATTCTACAGCATTGTGCGGGAAAAATTCTTTCATCTCTCCGTACAGCTGCGCCGCCAACGTTTTGTTCGGGGCCATAATGATCGTAGGCCTACCTATCTGTTTGATAACATTGGCAATAGTAAATGTTTTACCTGAACCAGTAACCCCAAGTAGAGTTGGTGCT